>CP065012.1:2395000-3045945 GCA_016699815.1 Chitinophagaceae bacterium
AAAACCTTTTCGCCGTAAACCCAAGGTTTCCTGATCAATGTTAATCAGATCAGGGTTAGTCGGGTCCTTAGGCAAACCCGAAAGGGGTAGCTGATGGCAAGTTGGTTAATATTCCAACACCTGCTTTAGATTCGATGGAGTGACGGGGTAGTGAAAGATCCGCCTGGTGACGGAATACCAGGTTAAAGGGAGTAGTTATATTTTTTACAGGCAAATCCGTAAGAAATGACGAACCTGATAGTACAGCAAAGCTTCGGCAGAGCTGATAGTGATCCTAATCAAACCTCCGAGAAAAACTTCTAAGTTATGTTTAAAGCAGCCCGTACCGCAAACCGACACAGGTGGGTGGGATGAATATTCTAAGGCGCTCGGGTGAGCCGTGGAGAAGGAACTAGGCAAATTGACGCTGTAACTTCGGGATAAAGCGTACCCTCTACGTAAGTAGAAGGTCTCAGTAAAATGGTGCAACCAACTGTTTAGCAAAAACACAGGGCCCTGCAAAATCGAAAGATGACGTATAGAGCCTGATACCTGCCCGGTGCTGGAAGGTTAAGGAAGGGTGTTCGTCGCAAGACAAAGCTCCTGACTGAAGCCCCAGTAAACGGCGGCCGTAACTATAACGGTCCTAAGGTAGCGAAATTCCTTGTCGGGTAAGTTCCGACCTGCACGAATGGTCTAATGAGTTGCACACTGTCTCCTCCACGAGCCCGGTGAAATTGTAGTATCGGTGAAGATGCCGGTTACCCGTCACGGGACGGAAAGACCCCATGAACCTTCACTACAACTTTGCATTGATTTTGAATTTTTGATGTGTAGGATAGTTGGGAGACTTTGAAGCGGTGTCGCTAGGCATCGTGGAGTCAACGTTGAAATACCAACCTTTAAACATTTAGAATCTAACCCGCCAATGGTGGGCACAGTGCATGGTGGGTAGTTTGACTGGGGTGGTCGCCTCCTAAAATGTAACGGAGGCTTGCAAAGGTTCCCTCAGTACGGTTGGTAATCGTACATAGAGCGTATTAGTATAAGGGAGCTTGACTGTGAGACTTACAAGTCGAGCAGGGACGAAAGTCGGCTAAAGTGATCCGGTGGTTCTGTATGGAAGGGCCATCGCTCAAAGGATAAAAGGTACTCTGGGGATAACAGGCTGATCTCCCCCAAGAGCTCATATCGACGGGGAGGTTTGGCACCTCGATGTCGGTTCGTCACATCCTGGGGCTGGAGAAGGTCCCAAGGGTTCGGCTGTTCGCCGATTAAAGTGGCACGTGAACTGGGTTCAGAACGTCGCAAGACAGTTCGGTCCCTATCTGTGATGGGCGTTAGTAAATTGAGAGGACATGACCTTAGTACGAGAGGACCGGGTCGTATGTACCGCTGGTGTATCTGTTGTGCCGCCAGGTGCAATGCAGAGTAGCTATGTACAGGCAGGATAAACGCTGAAAGCATCTAAGCGTGAAACCTTCCTCAAGATGAGTTTACTTTTAAGGGTCGTCGAAGACTACGACGTTGATAGGCTATAGGTATAAAGGTGGTAACATCAAAGCCGAGTAGTACTAATTACCCGTTAGCTTTATTTTTTAATTTTTTTAGGTTTTTACCAGAAAAAATACAACAAATATCTTACCCTCATTTATGACTTTTCCCAATATGATCTTATTTAGTACTTAGATTTTTAGATTTATGTATTTAAGCTTGTGTTTAACTGCTCTATACTTTGTACTATTATCTTTTTATGGTGGTTTTTCCGAGGGTGTTCACCTCTTCCCATACCGAACAGAGAAGTTAAGCCCCTCATGGCCGATGGTACTACACCAAAATGTGGGAGAGTAGGTAGCTGCCATATTCATTTAAGCCCTGACATTTTTGTCGGGGCTTTTTTATTATTTGTGTGTTAATGAGCGTTGGGCATCCAGATGAGGTGTTGCCTATCAGGATTTCGCATTGCTCAAGCTGCCATGTAAGAAAGCTATATTTTTTGTTACCTGCACAAATGAACGAAGTTTTACATTTTATTCTCTTCAAGAACTTTCTTTTTCGCCAATTCATGTTTTGCCAATTTGTTTTGTGCCGCTTTTAGCTCTGCTTTCTTTTTGGCAAATGGCGTATGAATAGGTACTTTGTATACCTGGTTCAATACATAATACATGCTATTATTTTTTAAGTACAGATTAGTTAACTTGCATAATTAACTTATGTTTTCCCGTTTATTTTTTGTTATAAAATATTGGCTGTTTTATATTCTGTTTTTTGAGCTTTGTAGGATAATTTTTCTGTTATTCAATTACAGAGAGTTTGTAACATCCGGAATAGCCAGTACAACCAGGAGCCTCATATATGGTTTGAGGATGGATATGAGTATGTCTGCCTATATCTGTATACCTATTTGTATTTTTTTGCTGTTAGGTATTTTCATACCATTCTTTTCAATTAAAAGGCTACCTATTGTTTATTCTGCTCTTATTTTATTTTTCATTATTTTAATGGTGCTTATTGATTTATACAGCTACAAGGCATGGGGATACCGTCTTGATGCCGGTTTTTTGAAATATTTAAATAATCCAAGTGAAGCATATGCCTCAATTGGTAATTTGCCTGTTTTTCGATTGGTTATAATTTTTTTTATTTGTTGGGTTATTTCAATTTGGGGTATAAATCGGTTTATCGTTAGAAATTTCAATTTAATTCCTCTCAATCAATTTAAGTGGCAAAATGTATTGGGTTTGCTTTTTATTATGGGCATTGCTATTATTCCCATTCGGGGTGGGTTACAGTTGGCTCCTTTAAACCAAAGTGGGGTTTATTTCAGTAATAATAATTTCAGTAATATTTCTGCAATAAATGCTTCCTGGAATTTTATGTACACCTTAAACCACCATACTGACAATACCGTTAATCCATATATTTATTTAGAGACAGCGAGAGCAAATAAAATAGTGGATAGTTTATATCATTCATCTTCAGTTTCTTCTTTAAAGTTCAATATGCCTAAGAAAAATGTTATTATTTTGGTATGGGAGAGCTTTACTGAAAAAGCATTACATATTGAAAAGGATGGCAAGGTAATTACTCCAGGATTTAATCAGTTGAAAAATGAAGGCATTTATTTTTCAGACATTTTTGCAAGCGGGGACAGAACAGATAAAGGGATTGTAGCTGTGTTAAGCGGATATCCCTCTCAGCCGACTACATCAATAGTTAAGGTTCCTTCAAAAGCTTCAAAACTTCCAATTTTAAGTAAAGAATTTAAAATGGAAGGATATAATACCGCTTTTTATTATGGCGGCGAACTTGAATTTGCCAATATGAAAGCCTATTTAACCGGGGGAAATTTTGATAAGTATGTAACTGTTTCAAATTTTAGAAATGAAGATAAAAATTCAAAATGGGGTGCACATGACGGAGTTGTTGGGGATAAGTTCTTAAGGGATATATTATTGGAGAAAGAGCCTTTTTTTTATGTGTGGCTAACACTGAGTAGCCATGAGCCTTTTGAAACACCGGTACCTGTTACTATAATTGGAGATGATGACGGAAGCAAATTTTTAAATTCTTTGCATTATACCGATTCTATTGTTTTTAGTCTGATCAATGAGTTTAAAAAGCAAATTTGGTGGAAAAATACAATAGTTGCAATTGTTGCAGACCATGGGCACAGGATGCCCTCTACCGGGAAAAAGATTGATGACTTTAAAATTCCTATGTTATTAATTGGGGGTGGGTTGAAACCTTCGATAATTGATAAAACAGGCTCTCAAACAGATTTGGCGGCGACCCTACTTAATGAATTAGGAATGGATTATAAAAAATATGACTGGAGCAAGAACTTACTCGACAGCACAATTAATCCATGGGCTTATTTTAGTTTTAATAATGGATTTGGGTTTATTAACAACAGTAATAAATATATTGTTTTTGATAATACCGGCAAGTTTATCATTGAGCAGACAGGTAATGTAGATAGTAGCTTAATTTTTGCAGGTAAGGCAATGCAACAACTAAGTTTCCAGAGTTATCTTGATAAATAAGCCGTTTATATTTTTTTAAAAAGAATGGTTGGGGTCAAAATTTTCTAATTCTTTACTTACTGCATTTAAGAAAGTGCTGCCCAATGCGCCATCAATAATCCGGTGATCATAGCTAAGGGAAATATACATCATGTGCCTGATAGCAATACTATCTCCCTGTGGGGTTTCAATTACAACGGGCCTTTTTTTAATAGCGCCTACAGCCATAATGGCTACCTGGGGTTGATTAATAATAGGAGTACCCATTATGCTCCCAAAACTTCCTACGTTGGTTAAAGTAAAGGTTCCTCCAGCAGTTTCATCGGGTTTTAATTTACCGTTTCGGGCATTATTGGCAAGCGAGTTTACCTGTTTTGTAATGCCAACAAGGTTTAACTGATCGGCGTTGCGAATAACCGGTACAATTAAATTTCCATTGGGGAGAGCGGTAGCCATTCCAATATTTATATCTTTTTTAATGATGATTTTATCGCCATCAACAGAGCTATTAAGCCAGGGATATTTTTTAAGGCATTTAATTACTGCTTCAATAAATAGTGGAGTAAAGGTTATTTTTTCGTTTTCCCGCTTTTCGAATTCTTTTTTTATTTTACCACGCCATAATACAAGGTTGGTTACATCACATTCAGCAAAGCTGGTAACATGTGCGCTGGTATGCTTGCTATCCACCATGTGCTTAGCAATCATTTTACGCATACGGTCCATTTCAATAATTTCTACATTTCCCTGGTAAACTGCAGGAAGATTGGTTTCAGCAGGTTTTAGGTTCCTGGGTATTTCTGTATTGGTTGTCATAACCGGTTGTTCAACTCTGGTAAATGAACTATGGGTATTGGTTTGTTTATTAGAAGCTACATACGCTAAAATATCCTTTTTGCTCACTCTGCCTTCTTGCCCTGTGCCGGGTATCGTTTCCAGTTGTGCCATGCTGATACCTTCACTTTGAGCAATATTTAAAACTAACGGCGAATAAAATTTGGGACTATTTGAATTTGAAGATACCGGAGTAGTAGGCTGGTAAGGAATATCGCTTAGGATATTTGCTTCTTCATATTGCACTGCTGGCCCTGGCGCTGTGGATGGGGCTGCAACTGTAGTGGGCTGTGCATTGCCTACTGTTATCCTAGCAATTACTGTACCAATTGGCACTACATCATTTTCTTTAAACAATAATTCTGCAATGGTACCAGCAGCGGTACTGGGTACTTCGCTATCCACTTTGTCAGTAGCAATATCCAATACTGTTTCATCCATGGCCACACTCTCTCCCGGTTTTTTGTGCCATTTTAAAATGGTTGCTTCCATAATACTTTCGCCAAGCTTGGGCATAACCAAATCTACTGAACTCATATAGCTGCAAATTTATTTTGTACGAACAAAAGTACTAATTTCGGCATAATTGGCATTAGTTGTTTTCTACTATGAATTTGCGGAGGAGGTTTAAGGCATTTAATGCGGTTAAATGAATATTTTGTTGCCTGCCCAACCGGAAATGGAATTTTTGGGTAATACATTTTTGATTATTACCAGCAGCAACCCATACCGTGCCCACAGGTTTATCAGCGCTTCCTCCACCGGGGCCCATTATTCCTGAAACAGCAATAGCATAATCAGCATCCATAACATTTAAAACCCCGGTTAGCATTTCCTGCACCGTGTTTTTGCTTACTGCGCCATGCTGAACTATTGTATTTTTATTTACTTTGAGTACTTTTTCTTTTGCCTGGTTACTGTAACCTACTACCGATCCTTTAAAAAAATTCGACGCACCGGGAATGCTCGTAAGTAAGTGTGCAATATACCCGCCTGTGCAACTTTCGGCTGTTGCCAAAGTTTTATTTTGGGTTATTAAAATTTCGGCAATAACTTCCTGCAATGGCTGATCTTTATTTGTTACTAAAAATTCTTTAGTTAATTGCTGGAGCCATTCAAATGCATCATTAATTACGGATTCTATTTTATCATTTGCTGATGCAGCTGCGGAAAGCCTTAACCGAACCATGCCATAAGCTGGCAGGTAGGCCAATTTAATATATGCCGGCAGCGATGCTTCAAAATTTTTTATTTTTTCTGCAAGGGCAGATTCCCCAATACCTACAGTAAGCAGTGTTTTATGGATGATTTGAGCAGCTATAAATTGCTTTTTAATTAATGGGATCACCTCATCAAGCATTAAACCCTTCATTTCGTGGGGAACGCCGGGCATGCTGATGAAAATTGTATTGTTCTTTTCAAATACCATTCCCGGTGCAGTGCCTAGTTTATTTTGTAAAACCCGGCAACAATCCGGCACTTCTGCCTGGCATCTATTTACAGGCGTTACCGGTTTTTTAAATACTTTTTCAAATAAATAATTTACATTTTCCAATGCTGCTTCATTTACCTTCATTTTTGCATTAAAATATTCGCAGAGTGTAGTTTTTGTAATATCATCAGATGTTGGCCCAAGACCGCCGGTAATTAAAATAATATGAGCATGTACCTGTTCTTCATTAAGCGCAGTAATAATCGCCTTTTTTTCATCGGCAATTGCCACACGCCTTACCACTTTAAATCCTGAAAGATTGAGTTGTTGTGCCATCCAGGCGCTATTGGTGTCTATAACCTGGCCGATTAATAATTCATCGCCAATGGTAATAATGGAAATATCGGGCATTAAAAAGAAAAATTGAATAGGATAAATTTACGCAAGAATATTTAAGCGTAGGTTTTTTCAATTGTGGCGCTTATTTGGCGGTCGAGAATAGCGGTTTTCAGCGGTTCTAAAAAATCAAAATCACCTTTTTTTACTTCGCATTTGCCTTTATAGTGTATTATTAAGGAACATTGCTCTGCCTGTATTGAAGAATGGTCGCAAACTTCTATCAAAGTTTCAATTACCCATTCAAATGTATTTACATCATCATTCCAAACGATAAGAGTATACCTTGGTGCTTCAAATGAGCAATCTAAATAACCTATATCTTCTTCTTCTTTTAAAGGATAGGCTAATGTGCTATATGAAAGTGTAGTGTTAATGGCTGATTATTATAGCAACAAAAATAAATATTTTCACAGAAAAAAGCAACTTAATCTCAAAGCCGTTGATGTTATTTTTTTTGCATTTTAGATTTAAAAACGCTTTTGCATATTTCTTTAAAAGCAATGGCAGATTCTTTTAACTCCTGGCCCATGCTTCTTTTTGGAAAAAAATCATTGGCCCATTCTGGTTTCCAGCCGTTGGAAAAATATTGTCTTATGGATGGGTCGCTGGGTTCAATTTCGTAGAGAAAATTATTTTCCCATTCAATACGAATAGTCATAAGATTGGGATGTGTTCTTTCGGTAATTTTAAAACCCATGCTATTTTTGGGTAAATATTCCTGAACCAAATCACCCAGATAATAACCATTGGATACGAAACCCAGCATTTTTTTATCTACCAGGTATAAAGTGTTATTGTGTTCATGTAAAATCCATTTATGAGATTCTCTGGGCGCCAGTACTTCTCCTAATAAAGATGGAGTTTCCAGGTAGCCTTTTTTCCCTACCCTGAATATTTCACTTAAAAACTGAACGGGGTTTTCAACATGCTCCAATACATGGCAACAAATTACATAGTCAAATTCATTGTCATGGAAAGGGAGTTTTTCCCCATCGGCATTTATGAATTTTTGGTTGTTAAGTACTTTTATATCGCCGCTCCTGTGATAATTGGTATCGGTATATTTATCCACTACAACGTTGGCCCTCGGATGTGGGTTATGTCCGCCGCCTACATCCAGCACTTTAGAACTCTTACTTATGTTAAGGTGAAACCTGCTTTTTGGATTTCTGATTTTCATTTTTGGCCAGAAAGTTTTGTTTTCATTAACTGAAATAATGACTTATTATTGTTTATTTTATATAAGATTGCCAAAAATAATAAAGCCTGCTTAAAAAGGGCAGAAATGTATTAAAAACTACAATTTTATTTTTAAAACAGGCTGAAAATAAAACGGTTATTATTTTCTGTAAATTATTTTTCCTAATGCAATTTACCCTTATCTTTGCCACCCGAAAAAAGGTAATATCTTTAAAGAAAGATATTGGTTGCTTTACGATGCTCAGTTGGTTTAGAGCATCCCGACGTTTACAGTCGGGAGGATTGGCGGTAAAACAACAAAGAAGAATATTGGGAGTTTAGCTCAGTTGGTTTAGAGCATCCCGACGTTTATAGTCGGGAGGATTGGCGGTAAAACAACAAAGAAGAATATTGGGAGTTTAGCTCAGTTGGTTTAGAGCATCCCGACGTTTACAGTCGGGAGGATTGGCGGTAAAACAACAAAGAAGAATATTGGGAGTTTAGCTCAGTTGGTTTAGAGCATCTGCCTTACAAGCAGAGGGTCGGCGGTTCGACCCCGTCAACTCCCACAAAAGGTTCCAGGTTTACCCGGGGCCTTTTTTGTTAAAGCCATTTGTCATGGATAAATTCCATTTAAATATTTAATAGTATTTAAATATTTTCACAAAGTAATTTTGACCTATCAAAAAATAATAATGAAAAAATCTGCCCTTTTTGTATTCTTTGTTACTTCTTTACTTGTTGCCAATGCACAAAAAATTAGTGGAAGTATTAAAAAGGATGCCAGTGAAGCAGCTTCTTCTGCTACAATTGCTCTATTAAAAAATAGCGATTCTACTATTCTAAAATATGCCATTGTTAAAAAGGATGGAAATTTTGAGTTGATCAATATTGCGGCTGGTATTTATCTTTTAAAAGCGAGCCATATTGGTTATAAAACTCTTTATGTTCCTGTTGATTTTCAATCTACGGATTTATTGCTCAAGCCCATTGTACTTAAAAAAGAGGAAACAAATCTTGCTGGTGTTACCGTATCTTCTGCAAAACCTATTATAGAAGTTAAAGCCGATAAAACCATTTTGAATGTGGAGGGTACAATAAATGCTACCGGAAATGATGGATTGGAATTGTTGCGTAAATCACCGGGAGTAATGATTGATAAAGATGATAACATAAGCCTTGCAGGTAAAAATGGGGTAAACGTTTACATTGATGGGAAACCATCACCACTTTCAGGCGCTGACCTTACCAATTATTTAAAGAGCTTGCAGAGTTCTCAAATGGAATCAATTGAAATTATAACCAACCCTTCTGCCAAGTATGATGCAGCAGGTAATGCAGGAATTATCAACATAAAATTAAAAAAGAATAAAACCTTTGGCACCAATGGTAATTTTAATGCCGGGTTCAACCAGGGATTTTATCCAAAGTTTAATGCTGGCTTAGGTCTCAACCACCGCAATAAAAATATTAATGTATTTGGCACTTACAATTATAATAACGGTAAGAGCAGGATGCAAATTAACAGCAGAAAAGAGCAACTGGATACTTTATTTGTGCAGAACAATGTAATGAATTTTAAAAATAACACCCATGGGTTTAAAGTGGGAGCCGATTATTTTTTAAACAAAAAAAGTACCATTGGTGCAGTGGTGAATGGCAATTTCTCCGATATGGAATTTACTACTTCGGGGCCTATGTATTTTACTGAAATATCAAGCGGCACCCAGGTAAAAGTTATGAATGCTACCAATGATAATAAAATGCCCCGGAATGATGTGAATGCCAATTTGAATTACCGGTTTTCTGCTGGCGGTAAAGAATTTAGCATAGATGCAGATTACGGTTTTTACAATATTAAATCGGATCAATACCAACCCAATTTCTATTACGATGGTACAGGAACGGTGGAAACTAACCGGGCCATTTATAATATGGTTGCACCAACCAATATTGACATAGCTACCCTAAAATCAGATTATGAACAGGATTTTAAAGGCGGTAAACTGGGTATTGGTGGTAAAACCAGTTTTGTGAAAACCAATAACAACTTTAAAAGTTATAATGTTTTTACGACTGGAAATGTTTTAGACACAGGCAAGAGCAACAAATTTGACTATAAAGAAAATATTAATGCACTTTATGTAAACTATGCCAGGCAGTATAAAAAAGGCTTTATGGTTCAACTTGGATTGAGGGCAGAAAACACCAACCTTACTGGAACATCGAATGGATACAGGTGGGATACCAATAGCTGGGAGAAATATGATACCACATTTAAAAGAAACTATACCGGGCTTTTTCCCAGCGCTGCTGTAACTTTTAATAAAAACCCCATGAAGCAGTGGACTTTTTCTTACAGTAGGAGGATTGACAGGCCAGCTTACCAGGATTTAAACCCATTTGAGTTCAGGCTCAACGAATATTCTTATATGAAAGGCAATACCGACCTGAGGCCGCAATACACCAATAGTTTTGGGGTGACCAATGTGTATAAGTATAAACTTACCACTTCATTTAACTATAGCCATGTAAAAGATATTTTTGCCCGTGTACCCGATACAACTGATAAAACAAAAGGGTTTTTAACCAAAAAGAATTTGGCTACACAGGATATTTTTGCCTTGAATATCAGTTATCCTTTCCAGTATAAGAAATACAGTTTTTTTGCAACCCTCAACTCCAACTATGCCCATTACCAGGCCGACTTTGGCGGTGGTGACCGGAACATTGATTTAAAAGTTTTCGCCCTTACCTACTATATGCAAAATAGTTTCAAATTTGGTAAAGGATGGACAGGAGAGCTTTCTGGTTTATATATTTCACCATCGGTATGGCAGGGAACCATAAAGTCAGATGCCATGGGTATGGTGGATGTAGGCCTTCAAAAAACAATCTTAAAAAATACCGGCAACATAAAACTTGTAGTGAGTGATATTTTTAAAACTATGAAATGGGGAGGGAAATCTGATTTTGCCGGTGTAAGCAGTACGTTTAACGGCCATGGTGAATTAACCCAGGTGAAATTAAATTTTAGCTACAGATTTGGTAACAGCCAGGTAAAAGCTGCACGCCAGCGTAAAAGCGCCATAGAAGATGAAAATAAACGTACCCAGCAAAGCGGCGGACAAATGGGCGGCAATTAATATTGTGTAAACTAAATTTTGGGGTTAAGTATTTATTGCATTTTAAACGATTCCATAAACTTGGTAGTGAAGTTACCATTGCGGAAATCTTCGTTTTCCATCAATTGTAAATGAAAGGGAATGGTGGTTTTAATTCCTTCAATTACATATTCACTAAGCGCCCTTTGCATGGTATCCAGCGCTTCTTCTCTTGTACGGGCAACAGCAATTAATTTTCCAATCATGCTATCGTAGTATGGTGGAATAGTATAGCCGGCATACACATGGCTATCTACTCTTACGCCGTGGCCACCTGGGGTATTTAATACGGTAATTTTTCCAGGGCTTGGTCTAAAATCATTATATGGATCTTCTGCATTTATGCGGCATTCAATAGCATGCATTTGAGGCAGGTAATTGTTACCGCTTACTTTTTCGCCGGCGGCAATTTTAATTTGTTCTTTAATAAGGTCAAAGTTTATTACTTCTTCTGTAACGCAGTGTTCTACCTGGATACGGGTATTCATCTCCATAAAATAAAAATTACGGTGCTTATCTACCAGGAACTCAATGGTGCCTACGCCTTCATAGCTGATAGATGCAGCGGCTTTAATTGCAGCTTCTCCCATTTTATGCCTGAGTTCATCTGTCATAAAGGGTGATGGTGATTCTTCCACAAGTTTTTGATGCCTGCGCTGTATGCTGCAATCTCTTTCACTTAAATGACAAACATTACCGTATTGATCGCCGGCAACCTGTATTTCAATATGCCTGGGTTCTTCTACATATTTTTCCATGTAGATGCCGTCGTTTTTAAAAGATGCCGCCGCTTCAATTTTTGCCGACTCATATGCCTTTTCAATATCTTCTTCTTTCCATACAACCCTCATGCCTTTACCGCCACCGCCTGCAGTAGCTTTTAAAATAATCGGAAACCCAATTCTTACTCCTTCTTTTTTGGCTTGGTACACACTTTCCAATAAGCCTTCTACGCCAGGAACAACGGGAACACCGGCATTTATCATTGTTTGCTTAGCGGTTACTTTATCGCCCATGGCCGTAATCATTTCGGGTGTAGGGCCAATAAACTTTATACCATGTTTGGTGCAAATTTCTGCAAACCTTGCATTTTCTGCCAAAAAACCATAGCCGGGGTGAATGGCGTCGGCATTAGTAATTTCAACGGCTGCAATAATATTAGGTATGTTTAAATAACTATCGGCACTGGCTGGCTTGCCAATACAAACCGCTTCATCGGCAAACTTTACGTGTAAACTGTCTTTATCTGCTGTGGAATAAACCGCTACGGTTTTTATACCCATTTCCTTGCAGGTACGAAGGATACGAAGGGCAATTTCGCCCCGGTTTGCGATTAATATTTTTTTAAACACTGGTTAAAAGTTAATAGTTAAAAATCAAAAAAAATGAGTAACTGAGAAAAACCTGAATAAAGTATGGATACTTTAGGAATGAATTTTGGGTTTTTAATTAGGTTCTACAAGAAATAGGGGTTGATCGTACTCTACAGGGCTGGCATTTTCTACTAATATTTTTACAATTTTACCACTCACTTCACTTTCAATTTCATTAAAAAGCTTCATGGCTTCAATAATGCAAACAACTTTGCCGGGAGTTACCTCATCGCCTACATTTGCAAACAAAGGCTTACCAGGGCCAGCCTGGCGGTAAAAAGTGCCAATCATTGGGCTTTTGATTGTAATGAGATTGTCTTGCTTGGGTTCCTGGGCAGCAGCCGGTGGTTTGTCTTTTGAAATAGCCGGTGCAGGAACTGCCTGGCTTACTGCAGGAGCAGCTGCAGCATTTGTATAAATGGTTTGATTAGGGTCTTTTTTTTGTTTGATGGTAATTTTGGTACCATCTTCCTCAATAGTTATTTCACCAATATTGGTTTTATTTACCAGTTTTACCAGTTCCTGAATTTGTTTAATGTCCATTTTTAATATTTAATATTATTAATTGAAATGGGAAACGGGAAGCTAAGGTAAGGAAAATGATATTGAACCAGGAAGTTTATTTTTTGAGTTTTTCACTAAAAATGCCCTTTTTTTGGGTAAAACTGGGCAAAAATCATTAAAAAGTGCTGTTTTTAGTAAAAAAAAGAAAACCAGCAAATACTGGTTTTAATATAAGGTTGTAGGAGTTCTTGATTAATAATTACTTTACCCTTTCTACGTATTCCCCGGTTTTTGAGTTAATTCTTATGAGTTCGCCTTCATTTACAAATAAAGGTACATTTATAGATGCCCCGGTTTCTAAAGTTGCAGGCTTGAGGGTACGGGTTGCAGTATCCCCTTTTATTCCAGGCTCACTGTAAGTAACCATTAATACTATTTTATCGGGCAGTTCCACACCCATTGGCAGTTCTGTTTCCCCGTTAATGAGTACAGAAACTTCCTGGCCTTCTTTTAAAAATGCGGGTGCATCTACCATTTCTTCGGCAACAGTAATTTGTTCAAAAGTTTCATTATCCATAAAGCTATAACCCGAATCATCTTTATATAAAAATTGGAAAGCTTTTCTTTCCACTCTTACAGGATAAATAGTTTCGCCGCTGTTCCAAGTTTGTTCAATGGTACGGCTATTATCTACTCCTTTTAATTTGGCCCAAACTTTAGCTGCAGCACGTGCCGTTTTATTTTGCCCAAATTCTATTACGGAATATAGGTTGCCGTCAATTTTTAAAATCAGGCCACTCCTGATATCTGCTGTTGTTGCCATAAAATTTTATTATTTTGAGGCTGCAAAAGTAGCAAACCCTTATTTAATTGCGAAATTGAATTCTGGTGAAAATAAGTGCCATTAACTCAAAAATTAAAAGACTTTTGAGGATATTTCTTTAATAAACTTACTACTTAACGTGTGCTATCCTTTACCTTTGCAAGCAGTTTATAAAAAGATAAAACTGATAAATTATGAAAGTAACCGTAGTAGGTGCAGGCGCAGTAGGAGCAACCTGTGCCGATAATATTGCCCGTAAACAAATTTGTGACGAATTGGTAATTGTAGATATTAAGGAAGGTTTTGCAGAAGGTAAAGCCATGGACTTATCGCAAACTGCTCAAATTGAAGGCTTTGATACCAAAATAACTGGAAGCACCAATGATTACAGCAAAACAGCCGGAAGTACGGTTGCCGTAATTACTTCGGGCATTCCTCGTAAACCCGGTATGACGAGGGAAGAACTGATTGGTATTAATGCGGGAATTGTAAAATCTGTTACTGAAAACATTTTAAAATATTCTCCCGATTGTATTATTATTGTTATCAGCAACCCAATGGATACCATGGCTTATTTATCCATAATGAGCAGTGGGCTTCCCAAAAACAGGATTATTGGAATGGGAGGAATTTTAGATAGTGCAAGGTTCCGTTATTTTTTAAGTAAGGCAATAGGATGTTCGCCAAATGATTTACAGGCAACAGTAATAGGTGGCCATGGAGATACTACCATGATTCCCTTAACCAGGCTGGCTACTTATTGTGGCACACCAGTTGCTCATTATTTAAGTGAAGAAGCTTTGAAAAAAGTTGCTGCAGATACAATGGTAGGTGGTGCAACACTTACCGGCTTGTTAGGCACTTCGGCATGGTATGCACCAGGAGCCGCAGGAGCATCGCTTGTAGAAGCTATTGTAAGAGATGAAAAGAAAATGATGCCATGCTGTGTTTACCTTGATGGGGAATACGGCCAAAAAGATATTTGTATTGGAGTACCGGTAATTATTGGCCGAAATGGTTGGGAAAAAATTGTAGATTACAAGCTTAATGAAGAAGAGCAGGCATTATTTAGCAAGAGTGCAGAAGCCGTAAGAAATATGAATAATATACTTTCTACTTTAAATGTGTAGATTTTTTTTAAAAAATAAATTTGAAAAAACCTGTTTATGCGTAAATCAAACCTGGCATTTATTGCCATTTTGCTGAGTTTTGTTTTTCTGGCCTGTCAGAAAGAATTAAGTTTTGGCAATTCAAGCTTCTTAGGCAACTTTACAGCTACCATTGACAGTACCAATTGGGAGGCTACAACCATAAAAGAAATAACCCGGCAGGCTGGTACCATTGCCATTACCGGAAAAAGTTCTAATGGTAATATAATTGTTCTAAGGGTTGCCGATTCCGGGGTACATACCTACGGCTTTCATAATTTAAGTGCAAGCAATGTAGCTGTTTATACCGATGCTGCTTCAGGAAATACAAATGTATTTACTACCAATCAATGGGATTTACCCGGGAATTACGGTTCCTTACAAATTATTTCAATTGACACAGTAAATAAAGTAATGAGTGGCACGTTTAGTTTTAGGGCATACCGGCAGTTCGATTCCCTACAACATATTATTTCTAATGGAATTTTCACAAATATTCCATATACCACATCCAATCCTTTACCCTCTGCTACAGATACATTTAGGGTTAAAGTTGACGGCACTCCATTTACCTATAATTCTCTTACAGGAATTGCAACAGGGGCGCCACTTGATCAAATTGCCATTACTGCATTACAAGGCACTGTTGCACCGGTAGTAGGTTTAACCTTACCTTCTTCTGTAACAACAGGAAATTATACTTTTGAAGATGTAGCAAGTACTATCATTGCGTTATATAATCCTTCCGAAACAATGAGCCTTTTGGCAGACAGTGGCAATATCCAAATTTTGGAACATAATACAGTAACCAAAAGAATAAGGGGAAATTTTGATTTTAAAGCAACACCTCTACTTTCAGATTCGCCAAAAGCTGTATTAACAGAAGGTTATTTTTCAATTATTTATCAATAATTACAAGGGAACTAAAAAATTTGCAATGCCGGTTTGTCCGGCATTTTTTTTAATTTCTTTTTGGCGCTGCTATTATAAAAGGTTAATTTTAATGCTCTAAAATTGCTCTATGCAAATATTTTTACCCAAAAAAATTGTACTCCTGTTTTTTTTCTGTTTTTTTTCTGTTTTATCAATTGCACAGCTTAACATTACGCCACAAACTACTGCCAATGCCTTAGCGCAAAGTTTGGTAGGCACTGGTATTACTATTAGCAATGTAACTTTTACCGGCAACCCTTTAATGGCTGGTTATTTCAGGGCGCAAAACAATGCTGGATTGGGAATAGATACAGGTATTGTACTTACTAATGGCCGGGCAAAAACTACAGGCGGCAATACCGGGGTAAATGACGATGCAGGGCAATTAGCTTCTACGGGCTGGAGCCTTGCAGGCGATGCCAACCTTGCCACAGCAATAAGTTCACCGGTAGGTGATTTGCATGATGCCTGTATTTTGGAGTTTGACTTTGTTCCATTGGGTGATTCCATAAAATTTAATTACGTATTTAGTTCGGAGGAATATACACCGGCTTTTGCCTGCCCCGATTTATCGGGCGGCGGTTATAATGACGCATTTGCATTTTTTATTTCGGGCCCTGGATTTCCTACCTTACAAAATATTGCTCTGGTACCAGGTACTTCATTGCCTGTTTCAATATTTAATGTAAATAATGTACCCGATTTTTCCGGCACAGCGCTTTGCCCTAATAACCCAACTTATTATGTTGATAACCCAAGCAATGCATATTTTTCTCATGATGGCCACACTACAGTATTAAGGGCTTTAGCCGTGGTACAACCCTGCCAAACCTATCATTTAAAATTAGTTATTTCCGATGTTGGCGATGGCGTTTGGGATAGCGGAGTATTTTTAGAAGCCGGAAGCTTAAGTTCAAATATTTTGGCATTAACAACCGTTACCGATTTAGATACTTCAGGAATTAATTACCTGGTAGAAGGTTGCCGCCCTGGAACAATCACCATTAAAAGGCAAAGCATAACCCCGTTTCCACAAGTGGTAAATTTATACTATAACGGTACTGCAATTAATGGTGTAGATGTACAAACTTTGCCGCCTTCAGTAACAATTCCGGCAAACCAGGATAGTGTGTTATTAAATTTAATACCCATTGTAGATAATGTAGAAGAAGGAATTGAGCTATTGGAAATAAGTAATTTGCCGCCCTGTGCAAGTACGGGCTCACCACAAAATACCATTATTATACAAATAAGGGATTACGATACCCTTACCATTGGCCCCGGACGTAACCCTGATACGGCATTTATTTGCCGTAATGCTGTATTGCCATTAGTGGCAAACAGTGGTTATACAAACTATGACTGGACACCCAATATTAACTTAAGTAATGCCAATATTCAAAATCCTTTAGCTACACTTACCGATTCCATAGCAAATTATTTTTGCACAGCTACCGTAGGCACTTGTGTGGCCAAAGATTCTTTGAATATAAAATGGAAGCAAATATGGCTGCAATCAAAAACCGATATTCTATGTAATAATGGAACTACCGGAAAAATATTGGTTCGCACCAGTACCGGATGGCAAGCACCTGTTGTGTTTCAGGCAAATTCAGGCGCATGGCAAAGTTCACCACTGTTTAATAACCTTTCTGAGGGCAATTATGTAGTACGTGTAAAGGATGCATCGGGTTGTATGGATAGTATTGTTGTAAACCTGGTACAATCTTACCCGGATTTATTAGTAAATGCCATAGATACCACTTTTGCTTCCTGTTCCGGAAATCCGGATGCTACCATTACGATTCAAGCAGGTGGTGGAAGAACGCCTTATACGTATTCCATAAATAACGGAACGGTAAGTACTCCGTTCCAGGCTTCAAATATTTTCAATGTATTACAGGGAAATTATACCATTACTATAAAAGATGCCAATGGCTGTATTGTAACAGACCTACGAACAATAGCATTAAAAAACGATTTAACAATGAGTTTTACCGGCGTGCCTGTAATTTGTGAAGGAACCAGCAGTAACCCTTTACCACTGGTTTCAAATGCTATCAGTTATTTATGGTGGCCATCAGGAGGCTTAAGCAGCACTAATGTAAAAAATCCCATTGCCAACCCGGTAGTTACCACAAAATATTATGTAAAAGGTACAAAAGGGGTTTGTATTTCTACAGATAGTATTATAGTAAATGTAAACCCTGCGCCAATTCCCAATGCCGGGGCCGATAAAACGATTTGCTTTGGAGGAAATACAAGCCTCACAGGAAGTGGCGGAACACAATTTAACTGGAGGCCGGTAACTTATCTTGACGATATTCATGCCGCATCACCCAATGTTATAAATCCAATAGATAATAAATCCTATTACCTCGAAGTTATAGATGTAAACGGATGTATTTCTTTGTTTGAAGATACAGTTAAACTTTCTGTTACACCTGCAGTAAAATTATTTGCAGGTTACGATACGGTAGCGGCAATGGGCCAGCCCGTTCAGTTATTTGCATACGAAGTAGGGAATAGTGGTGTAATAAGGTACAGCTGGGAGCCTTCCACCGGATTAAATGATGCAACTATTGGAAGCCCGGTAGCAACATTGTACAACGATGTAGTATATTATGTTACGGGTTATACCAGTGAAAACTGTAAAGGCAGCGCCGTAGTAAAAGTAAAAGTGTACAAAGGGCCAGATATTTATGTGCCTACAGCATTTACACCCAATGGTGATGGTTTAAATGATTTACTAAAAGCCATTCCTGTAGGTATGAAAATAAACCAATACTTTAAAATTTATAACCGCTGGGGGCATCAGGTATTTGCTACATCTGATTTTCACAGGGGATGGAACGGCAGGCTTAAAGATGGAAATGTTTCTACCGGCACTTATGTATGGGTTGCTCAGGGTATTGATTATTTAGGCAGAACTGTTTTTAGAAGAGGTTCTGTATTAGTTCTTCCTTAACAGTTTTTGAAGAAAAATTAAGTAACAGGCAATAGAATAAAATCCAGTTGCCTTTTTAATTGATTGTTTTTTATATAGTAAAGTATTGACTTGTTTTCCCCAAACGTAAGTATTTAGCTCAAAATCAGATATTTAGAATTTTTATTTGTAAAAGTGAACATTTTTTATATTTTTGCAGTTCTATCCGCTGTATGAAATAATTCATCATCCTTGAAAATCTACAATAAGAGATTTGCACTCCCCTAACAATGCATCTTCTCCACAAAATCTGATATTTCCTAAGTATTCTGCACACTTAAAGTTTATCTGAACTATTCGTTTAGTTTTTAGACGCATTTTATTATCCATGTTACTTTGTTAAAGCCGGCAGTTTTTACTTAAAAGAAATATTGAAACATGGAAAAGTTTTACGCATTTGTGGGCAAATTACCCTTCAACTCCAAAAGAGAAAATGGCCGTGGCCCAGTAAATATATTTTTTATTGCTTGCTTTTACTTTATTGCTGCATTATTCATGCTACTTAATAGTGCCTCTGCACAAACCTGGACGAGATCCAGGCCAATCACTTTAACTCCGGCAACAACCGTTGCAAATTACCAGGTAAAAGTTACCATTACTACGGCTATTATGGGAAACCCATATACTGATATGAATAGTGCTGGCAATGATATTCGTTTTTATGATGCTTCTTATACTCCTTGTGCATACTGGATAGAAACTTTTAGTAATGCCGGTACATCCATTATTTGGGTAAAAGTTGCTAATCCTTCCACAACAATTTATATGTATTATGGAAATGCTATAGCAACGGCTGTTAGTAATGCGGATAATACATTCGATTATTTTGAAGATTTTAAAACAGATATTTCAGGCAGGTGGACAGTGGCGTCCACTAATGGTTCTGTAACGCAAAACACAGCAGGAACAGGTACTGTAACCATGAGCAATACCAGCAATGCCGGTGCAAACGGGATAAGCAACACAAGCCCTTTTACTACAGCTTCCACATCGTTTTTTTTAGAAACCAAACACAGAGAATCTGCCTATCATCGTAACAGGATATATGCCGCTGCAGCAAACATGGGTTTTTCTCCTACAGGATTTGATTATGGATATTTCAAAAATCCTGCAGCTGCAAATACTGTTTCAGAAGTTTTTTGGAATGGTTTTTCGGGAACAAATTTGCTTACCCAAAATAATGATTATTTAACCCGTTGGTTAATTACCGATGGTTCCACTTATAATTATTTTACATACAATTGGCCAGGTTATACCGCATTAGATGCTGTGAATAGGAATACTACTGTTGCAGCTACCATACGATATATACATTTCAGGGTTACAGAAGCAAACAATACTTCCATAACAGTAGATTGGGTGAGGGTGCGAAAATCCCAGGCAACAGACCCGTTAACAACTGTGGGTATAGTTGTGAACCATTCATCCAGCCCTGCAATTACAGCTTTCTCACCGGTAACAAGTGTATGTGTAAATACAGATTTCACCATTAACGGTACAAACCTGGATAATGCATTTTTGGTAACCGTTGGTGGAACGGCAGTAAATATTGTAAGCAATTCCAGCACCCAAATTGTTGCCAATAGCGCTACTGCATTATCGGGTACAGTGGTAGTGCAAACGCCATTGGGTGCAGTGAGCAGCGCTGCATCTTATACTATTGATGCTTTGCCTTTAATAGGGCCTATTTTGGGTGGAGCCACAAATGTTTGTGTAGGGAGCAATAGCCCTGCATTTACTAATTCCAATGCAACGGGAACATGGTCGGTAACCAATGGTACAGGCCAGGCTTCAATAAATACTTCGGGTATATTAAATGGAATTAGCCCGGGAACCGTTACAGTAAATTATGAAGTTATAAATGGCAGATGTACATTGGTTAATAATAAGGCTGTTAATATTGTAGCACTACCTGTTGCTTCGCTTACAGCAACGGAAACATCTGGCATTGCATATGACGATAATATTATTTGCCAGGGAGATAATGTAAGCTTTACTGCAACTGCAGGTTATACGAACTATGCATTTAAGCTAAATGGCATTACCGTACAATCTGGTTTATCAAATACTTTTAATACCACGGCATTAAACAATGGCGTAGTGGTATCGGTAGAAGTAACCAACAGCAACTCTTGTGTAATTACTGCAAACAGTATTACGGTTACCGTAAATCCCATTCCATCTGCTTTGATGAATGTTACCGAAGGCTCAGGCATAATAAATGACAATGCTATTTGCGTTGGCGCCAATGTAACCTTTCAGGCAACGGCAAATGCAGGCGCTACATTTGTATTTAAAGTAAATGGAATGCCAATGCAATCTGGCACATCAAATATTTATAGCAGCACAACTTTAAACAATGGCGACCAGGCTACCGTTGAAGTAACTAAAAATGGTTGTACAGCAGTTTCAGCAGTTGAAACCATTACGGTATATCCTTATCCTGCAGGAACATTGGCTTTTTCAGAAAATTCGGGCACTGCAAATGATGGCTCAATATGCATAGGATCAAATATTACTTTTACGGCACCACAAAGCGGAAATAACAATTTTGTATTTAAAGTAGATGGCAATATAGAACAAGCGGGCGCATCAAATATTTATAGTACTACTGCTTTAACAACAGGCCCACATTCGGTAGTAGTGGAAGTAACCAGCGTAAATGGTTGTACAACAATTTTTGATGCAGTACTTATTGTAGTTTATAATTATCCGGTAGTAGCCTCAATAACAGGGCCGGTACAGGTTTGTGAAGGCAGCTCTGTAACATTGGCCAATGCAACATCTGGTGGAAACTGGAGCAGCAGTAATCCTACAGTGGCAACAATTAATCCTTCGGGTTTGGTTTCGGGTATTTCTGGAGGTACAACGGTTATTAGCTATAGTTTTACAACAAATGGTTGCGAAACAATTGTTACTTATAATTTTACCGTAAATGCATTACCCACAGGTGTAATTACCATCACAGAAAATTCGGGCATTACAGCAAATGATGGAATTATATGCTCCGGTGATGGAATAAATTTTACTGCACCTTCAGGATATAGTAATTACCAGTTTTTTTATGGCTCCATTGAAGTATCCAATGGCCCGTCAAATGTATGGCCTCCTGCACTTACAACCGGAGGCCAGGTATCTGTAGTAGTTACTACTTCGGCTGGCTGTATCGCTTCCTTAGGCCCGGTTAATTTTAACGTAAACCCTTTGCCAACCCTTTCTTCTATAACTGGCACAATGAACGTTTGCGTAAATGCAATAACAGATTTGGATAATGCACAGGCAGGTGGTGTATGGAGCAGTTCAAATACCACAATTGCTACTGTAAATCCTGCAAATGGGGAAGTAACCGGAGTTTCGGCTGGAATGGTTAACATTAACTATACATATACCAATGCCAATAATTGTTCAAGCAGTGTAAATACAATAGTTACTGTAAATGCATTGCCTCTTATTACCCTTAACGGACCCAATCCAATTTGCCCGGGGTCTACAAACAATGTTTATACCACAGAAAGCGGGCAGGCAAATTATGTATGGACTATAGTTGGCGGTGTAATTACCGCAGGCGGAACATCTACCGATGATAACGTTACCGTAACCTGGAATTTAACCGGAACACGAACCATCTTTGTAAATTATACCAATGCTAATGGTTGTACTGCAACTACATCTGCAACAATAACCAATGCACCAAGTACGCCAGCACCTTCATTAAGCGGGCCTTCGCCTGTTTGTTTAAACAGCACTAATAATATATATACAACCGATGCAGGAAAAATTGATTATGATTGGACGGTTACCGGTGGTATTGTTACCGGCGGCGGTACTGCTACCGATAATACCATTACTATAACCTGGAACACTATTGGCACACAAAGCGTAAGTATTAATTATGCAGATGCAGGCACCGGTTGCCGCAGTGCAAACCCTACAATAAAAAATGTTATTGTGCATCCATTACCGGCTGCAACAATTTCAGGAACGGCAGCAGTTTGTCAAAATGCAAGTGGAATTGTAGTAACCTTTACCGGAAGCGGTGGCACTGTGCCCTATACTTTTACTTTTAATATTGATGGAGGCGCCAGCCAAACCATCAGTACATCAATATGGTCAAGTTCGGTTAGCTATTTTGTGCCAACTGGTACACCGGGTATTTATAATTATAACCTTGAATCGGTATCTGATAATACAGGATGTTCAAACGTACAACCCGGAACAGCAACTGTTACAGTAACCGCCCAACCTAATGCATCTATTGCTTATGCCGGAAGCCCTTTTTGTACAACATCAACTCCTGTTTCTGTAAACCAAACGGGTACTGGCGGCGGCTCTTACAGCAGCAGCCCGGCTGGTTTGGGTATTAACGCTTCAAGTGGATTAATTACTCCGGGTAGCAGTACCGCTGGAACTTATACCGTAACTTATAGTGTTGCTCCTGCCGGAGGATGTTCATTATATACAACAACTACGCAGGTAACCATAACACAGGCAGTAAATCCTGCTACTACTATTTCTTATCCTTCATCCGGAAGTTTCTGTTCAAATGCCTCTTTACAAAATGTAACTATTTCCGGTACTTCTGGCGGAACCTTTTCTTCAACTACAGGTTTAATTATCAATGCATCAACAGGTCAAATTGATCCATCTGCAAGCACGCCCGGAAATTATACGGTAACTTATGAGATATTACCTGCAGGAAATTGTGCAGGCTTTATAACAACCACAAGCGTTTCAATTATACAGGCGCCATCTGCAAGCGCAGGAAGTAATATGCAAATTTGCTCAGATGCCAGCAATGTAACAATTGGTGCAAGCGCATCTGCTTTAAATTATAGTAGTGTATTATGGACAAGTAATGGAAGTGCAGGTACAATTACCAATGCAAGTTCATTAAACGGAGCTACTTATACGCCAAGTGTTGCAGACATAGCTTCAGGCGGTATTATCCTTACATTAATCATTAATGGCAATAGCCCATGTGCATCGGTACAAAGTACAATAACTGTTTCTATAACAGGAGCTGCAACAGCGGTAGCAGGAATTGATATACACGCTTGTGCCGGTTTATCAAATGTAAATATAACAGCCGGTTCATCTGCAAGTAATTATTCTTCTGTAATGTGGAGTGGAGGCGCCGGTACATGGTCCAATGCTACATCACTTACTACAGCAACCTATTCACCAACAGCTGCAGAACAATCTGCCGGTAGTGTTTCTATTACTTTAACCGCAATTGGAAACAGCCCATGTGGTAATGCATTTGTTGTTAAAACAATGTATATTCATCCTTTACCTACAGTGCCGGTAATTAACCCGGCCAGCCAAACGATGTGCCAGGGTTCAATACTCCCTGTAAGTTCTACCACGGTAACCACATCAGGCTCTGCAACCGCATCATCGGGCAATATTAACCAGGGTATACCTGATTTTAATGCAGGGGGAAGAACTTCAAATATAGCAATATCAGGCATTCCTGCCGGAGCTATAATTGATAGTGTACACGTTGGTTTTAATATAACTCATTCAAGAGATGGTGATATCATTATTAATATTAAAGCACCCAACAACAATGTTTTAAATTTAGTAAACCGCAGAGGAGGAAATGGCGATAATTTTACCAGTACAATTATAAGCAGCGAATCTTTAAATCCTGTAAATGCCGGTGCATCGCCATTTACCAGTACTTACTCTGCCGATGCTGCTTTAGGGGTAGGAGCAACAGGCAACAATTCTAATGTTGCAGTATTTAATGGTTTATATGCTACAGCCAATGGCAACTGGACATTTAGCGTAAGAGACGCAAGGCTATTTCAGGGTGGTACGTTAAACAACTGGAACCTTATCATTTATTATCACACTATTGCACCTGCACCAGTAACCTGGAGTCCGCAAACAGATTTATATACAGATGCTGCAGCAACGGTTGCTTATACCGGATCAGCAATTGCAACAGTTTATGTGAAACCTTCTACAGCAGGCAATAAAATTTATACGGCTACAACTACAGATGGATATGGCTGTACACGTGCATCAAATTTTAACCTTACTGTAAATCCCAAGCCTGTAATTAGCATGAATGCAGATTATTGCCTTGTACCCGGCAAGGTAAGAGTTAGCGCTACTGCATCACCTTCGGGTACTTTTTTGTGGAGTACCGGAGCAACAACTAGTTTTATTGATGTAGATGAAGCAGATGATTATTTTGTAACGGTTACCACGCCTCAAGGTTGCCAATCAACTTCTTCACTTAGTGTAGCACAGGAATTAGTAGTGAATGGCGATTTTACCGCAGGCAATACCGGTTTTTATACCGACTATACTTATGTACCTCCTCCCGGAACACCTACGAGTTTATATCCCGAAGGGTATTATGCAATTGATGTAAATGCACATGATTACCATAATTTATTTTGGGGTAAAGAACATTCTACCAATGCTCAAACCGGCAATTTTATGATTATTAATGGATATCCGGGATCTTCAACAGCTGTAATTTGGGAACAAACCGTTACCGTAAAACCCAATACCGATTATTATTTTAGCGCCTGGGGAATGAACCTCAATCCTGCCTTGCCTGCAAAACTTCGCTTTGAAGTAAATGGGGTTCAAACTGGGGTAGTGGCTGATTTAAATCTTGCACCTAAGCCTACAAATGCCGGACAGGTAAACATTAATAACTGGATAAGGTTTTACAGTAACCCAACCTGGAACTCCGGTTCGGCAACAACGGCAGTTATCAGGATAATTAATTTAAATCCAGCACTGGGAGGAAATGATTTTGGTTTAGATGATATTTCTTTTGGTACATTATCCACATTTATTAAAGGGCCGCAAGTGGTTAATAGCGATGTTCAAAATAAATGTGTAAACACGCCAATTGATGAAATTTCTTACCAGGTAGGTACCGGTGGAACCGGACCATTAATTACGGGCTTACCCCCCGGTGTAACCACTTCATTTAACGGTATTACGCTTACTATTAATGGTAGCCCTACAGTACCCGGAATTTATAATTATAAAATTAAAACGCAGGGAAGTTGTAACCCCGATTCTGCAGTAGGAGTAATAGATGTGAAACCCGATGCCACGCTTTCACTCAATTCCGGTAGCAATAACCAGGAAATTTGTTATAATACTTTTTTAAGTCCTGTAACTTATGCAGTAGGTGGTGGTGCAATATCAGCCAATGTATCCGGCCTGCCTACAGGTATTACTGGTAATTATAGTAATGGAACATTAACCATTTCGGGTATTGCTTTACAAACCGGGAGCTTTAACTTTACTGTAACCACTACAGGTACCTGTGTTCAAAAATCCGAAAACGGGCAAATAACAATTTACCCTGTAACCGTTGCAGGCAACCTGGCCAATAAAGTAATTTGTAATGGAGGTAGCGGAAGCTATACCATTACCGGTATTACAGGCTCGGTAAAAAGATGGGAGTCATCAACCGATGATGGTGTAACCTGGGATACCATAAGCAATACAACCAATACGCAAGGTTTCTCCGGTATTTCTCAAACCACCATTTTCAGGGCGGTTGTGCAAAGCGGTGTATGTACAGAATTATCTTCTACTGGCGGTAAAGTGGGCATCCATAATATGTGGGAAGGAAAATACAGCAGCGATTGGAACGATCCTTTAAACTGGAGCGATGGCGCTGGAGCAAATAATTCATTATGTCCTTCTGTAGTGATTCCGGTAATACCAACAGGTTATTTTTACCCGGTATTAAATTCCGGCACACCCAACCTTATTGTAAATTTAGATATTAAAACTGGCGCTTCCGTTGTAATTTCAAATGATGCTATGCTGCCCATAGCTGGTGCAATTACCAATGCAGGTAGTTTTGATGTAACCCATGGCGGTATTAACCTCAATGGTATTTCAACTCAACTTGTTAGCGGCAGTATGTTTTTAAACAATACTATTAAAACATTAAAATTTGAAAATAATGTAAACATCACGGCTGGTGCAGGTAATATGCTTAATGTTACCAGCCTTGTAGATATTGGCCTGGTAAATAATAAAACCCTGCAAACAAATGGTAACCTTACTTTAAAATCAAGTGCAGCCGTTACAGCAAGTATGGGGCGCATATTTGATAACAACCAGGTATTGGGCGATGTTACCGTGGAAAGGTATATTCCATCAGGAAGAAAATGGAGATTTTTAGCGGTACCAACCAATACCACACAATCAGTTAAAGATGCATGGCAGGAAGCTGCAGCCACAGAAGCTTCAAACCCGGTACCGGGATTTGGCACACAAATAAGCAGTTATTTCAGCAACCCTACAACTTTAGGTTTTGATGCGTTTTCTCCAGGCGGGCACAGCATGAAGTATTGGAACGAAGCAACACAACAATATATTCCTCAGCCGACCACCAATGTTACGAATATCAACAATAGTAAAGGATATATGATATTTATAAGGGGAGACCGTACATCCACAGTTTCTGCTCCCACAAGTACCACTACGGTTTTAAGAACAAAAGGCCCGCTTAAATCCAAAAACCAGTCGGTTAGTTTTTCAAGTGTGCCTATGAACAATTTTGTATCGGTAGGCAACCCTTATGCATCGGCTATAGACTTAAGGCAAATTGGTAAAGTAAATGTGTCGGATGTATATTATGTGTGGGATCCCAAGCTTGGAGGCTCTTATGGCCTGGGTGCTTTTCAAAAAATAACCGTTACCGGATCTTCCTTTACCATAATACCCGGAGGTGGGAGCTATATTGGTTTAACCGATCCAAGGGTGGAATCTGGCGCTGCATTTTATGTACAGTCTGCCGGTACAGGAAATGGTTCTGTAAACTTTACGGAATATGCCAAAACTACAGGCAGCCGTGAAGTAAACCGTAATGGAAACCTTACCGACGACAGGAAAATATTAAAGGTAATATTGGAAACCGATGAAGGAAATGTGGTAAGCAAACTGGATGGCGTAATGGTAGAATTTGGCGACATATACAGCAACGATGTAAATGCAGATGATGGCGCTAATATCTCCAATACAGGAGAAAACCTGGCTATTCAAAAGCCTTCAAGGAACATTAGTGTTGAAAGACACGCACCGGTAATTGCGGAAGATACTATAAAGCTCAATTTTGTGAGGCCAAGGGCACGCAATTATCGTTTTGTATTGGATATGCAAAATATGCAAAACGGCTTACAGCCATGGTTAATAGATAATTTTACCCAGGTACAATTGCCAATTGAAATGGATGGCGAAACCCTTTACAATTTTGCTGTAACAACTGCCCAGGGTGCTTCTTCACCTAACAGGTTTATGATTATTTTTAAACAGGCAGTAACCCTGCCGGTAACATTTATACAAGTTAATGCCAAAAGAAATGCAGACCGTACAATTGCCGTAAACTGGAAAGTAGCCAATGAAATAAACATTACAAAATACGAAGTAGAAAGAAGCCCGGATGGGATTATATTTACAGGAATCCTCACATCGGATGCAAACAATGCATCGCAATATGCAAAAACCGATTTAAGCCCTTTTGCTGCGGTAAATTACTATCGTATTAAAGCATTTGACTTAGATGGCTCGGTGAAATATAGCCCCATTGTAAAAGTGGTTGCCGAAGGCCAATTTCCCGTTATAGCCGTGTATCCAAACCCGGTAAAGCATAAAGAAATGCAATTACATTTTGAAAATGTACTACAGGGTAAATACAGGGTACAGGTATTAAATGCAACCGGGCAATTGCTGGTTGCCGAGGTATTAAATGTAACCGGTAATACCATTAAAATGATGCCACTCCATAAAATAGCTTCAGGAAATTATACGGTTACTGTTTTAGATGAAGCGGGAACTCAAATAGCTCAACAAAATATTTTTGTTGAATAAAACTGTCCCTAACTTTACATGAATAATAAAGGGCAGGATTGCCCTTTTTTTATTTGGCGCAATTAAATTTTTAAGAAAACCACAGGTAAGATAACTTTTCTGCAAATTTTGTCGTCATTTTAGTAGTGTTTTTGTAAAAAAATAATTTGATAAAATTAGATTGCTATTTTCCATTTTAATTGTATTATTGTTTATTCCGTTCCCCTGCAAACAAGCATTATTAATTTGTTGTTCAATATTTTAAACGCTTTCATGTATGGGGAAAAATTTACGCCTTATTGTGATTACTTTATTGGCTTTAAACATTTATTCAGCCAATGCACAGGTTTCCAGTTATCTTTTTGCACAATCCAACGACAGCTATGTACCTATTGTAGCAAATGCAGGCACTACACCTGCAGATATTTTTGTTTCTACATGGGATGATTTGCAGAATGCAACTGCAATAACTTTGCCGTTTCCGTTTATTTACAATGGTACTTTACATCCAACGGGCACACCTGTAGGCATTGATACCGATGCCTGGATAGCTTTTAATCCCGGAACCATGACCGGTAATTTTGCTGGAGGCTCATGGGTTAGCATAGGAGACCAAACCGGCGTGTATTTATATGGTACTGCCAATAATAATGGTTTTTCAGGCTTTAATGGTGATTTGCACCACCGTATATTTACAGATATTGTGGGTAACCTTTCCAGCGGCAGCCCTATTATCACAAATATTGCCGGGGCAGAGTTTGATGATATAAGAATTGGTACCCGTATAGAACATGCAAATATTCCCAATGGAGCGGTAGTAAGAGCTTTTAATACCTCAACAGGAACCATAACGATGAGTGCAAATGCAACGGCAAATGCCAATAATGCAACTTTATCTCCGAAGTCAAGTATTTACTTTAAAACCATTGGAACCTCACCCAACAGGCAATTGGTAATACAATGGACGCAAATAAGGAGGTTTGGAATTGGATATGAAAATACTGATAATTTTAGCTTTCAAATGATTTTGAATGAAACTAGCAACAGCCTCCAGGTGAGGTTTGGTGATTGTGCTTCTTCTTCTGCAACCAATTTAAATTTACAGGTAGGTCTCAGGGGCGCAACCAGCGCCGATTTTAATGCAAGACAATCCTCCACAGGCTGGCCAGGCAATATTGCAGCAACAGCAAACAACCAGCACATTGTTTTAAATAATACACTTGCGCCTTCTTCCGGTTTAACTTTTACCTGGTATCAATGTGTTACTGGCCCGGGAAATGCAGGAGCAATAAGCGGCAGCAGCCCAGTATGCCCAAATTCCAATCAAACCTATACAATTCCGGCTGTTTCTGGTGCAGCTTATTACACCTGGACCTATTCGGGTACAGGCGCAACTTTCTCTGCTACTACATCTTCACCAAGCAATATTTTTACGTATGCATCAAATGCAACCAATGGCACTATAACCGTTACTCCTGTAAATGCATGTGGTACTGGATCAGGTTCAACTAAGCCCATAACATTAACCGTTGTTTCGCCCGCATCTATTAATTATACTTCAGGCCCAAATTTTTGTCCTAATCATTCCCCGGCAAATGTTACTTTTAGCGGGCCAGCAGGTGGTAATTATACCGCTACACCTTCGGGGCTTACGCTCAATGCTACTACCGGTTTAGTTACGCCATCTTCCAGCACTTCTGGTAATTATACCGTTTCCTATAATTATTCCAGTAATGGTTGCCCGGTAAATGCTACCGCCAATGTGAACATTAAGCCCAATGTTCAAATTACTTCATCAGCTACTCCTGCTACAATTTGTGGCTCAGGAAATGCACAATTAAATGCCCTTGCAGATGGTGGCAGTAGTTATTCTGTATCGCCAATTACACATAATTTGTTAACTCCTTCGGGCTCACCAACGGTTATTTACAATAGTTATACAGATGATGGTGTGTCTCCGGCAATACCTCTGCCTTTTACATTTAATTATTATGGCCAAAGCATCACACAATTGTTTGCGTGCACTAATGGTTTTATTCAACTACAAAATTCTACAGGTAGTTCCCTTACCCCGCAAACTTTGCCGGATGCTACTGACCCAAATAATATTATTGCGCTTGCATGGGATGATTTGGTGCTTGACCCTGACGACCATCCCGGTGCAAATATGAGTTGGTTTGTAAACGGCGCTTCACCAAACAGGGTAATGGTAGTTGCATTTACTACTTTAAGATTTTTAGGTCTATCAGCAAGTACAGTTACCGGGCAAATAAGGTTGTATGAAAACGACAACCATATTGAAGTGCATGTAATGACCGATGATTTAGGCAATAATTATTCTAAAACACTGGGTATAGAAAATAATACAGGAACTTTGGCAGTAACTCCTCCAGGCCATAATAATACCGGCTGGAATGCTACCACTCCCGAAGGATGGAGTTTCACAACATCTAATTATACTTACAGTTGGTCACCCGCAACTTTTTTAAATAATACCAGCATAAGTAATCCACTTGCAACAGCAGTAAATGCCACTACTAATTATACAATAACCGTAACCAATACCACTTCGGGCTGTATTAATTCCGCTAATGTAAATGTATCTTACAACAACCCAAACCTTACTTCCACAACGCCAGGTAGCCGTTGTGGTTCAGGCACAGTTGTGCTTAGCGCTACTGGTTCGGGTAATGCTTTAAACTGGTATAATGTTTCCTCTGGTGGAACTTTATTATTTTCCGGGGCAAGTTATACAACGCCAATTATTAGCAGCACTACTAATTACTGGGTTGCTGCTGCAGATGGGTCTGTAAATACCAAAACAATTGGCGCAGGCGCTTTAACCGCCGACCATTCCAATAATGTAAATCCATTCAGGTATTATTTTGGCGCCAGAAAAATACAATATTTAATACCCGCAAGCGAGCTTATTGCTGCAGGGTTAACAGCAGGGCAAATTACCACTTTAGCGCTGGATGTTGTTACTGCTGCCAATACTTATAATGGCCTTGCCATAAGTTTAAAAAATACAGCTACCACCACACTTACGGGTGCTATGGAAGCTGGAACAACACAGGTTTACGGGCCAATAAATTATACGCCTGTGGCAGGTATTAATAATTTTGCTGCTACAGGATTTTCATGGGATGGAACATCTAATTTGCTAATTCAATTTTGCTGGGGAAACAATAATACCGGCGGTACTTCAAGTACAACGGTACGTTATGATAATGTTAGCGGTTATTCTGCATACAGAACCGAATATTACGATAATTATACGTCTGCAACTATTTGTGCTCTTACAACCAACTCTATTAATTCAAGTACAAGGCCAAAATTTATTATCACTGCAAATAATTTTTGCGAAGGAACAAGAACAATGGTTACCGCAACCATTAGCCCAAGTAATACCTGGCTGGGTGTAGATAACAATTGGCTTAATACTGCAAACTGGTGCCCGGGTGTACCAACCAACACTACTGATGTTACCATTCCCAATGGTGTTGCTAACTACCCAATCATAACTACTGCTACACCTGTTGTAAGAAGTATCATTATACAAAACGCTGCCAATGTAACCATTAATTCAGGTGGCCGTTTGAGGGTTTATGGTAATATAAATAATGCCGGTACTTTAACAAATAATGGTACACTGGCAATGACAGGTTCAGCAACACAAGGTTTTCCCGGGCCTGGCAATGTGCCACCTATGAACATACTGGAAATAAATACCAATACTGCTGCCACTACTGCACAATTAACCAAAGCAATAACCATTGCCGGAGAATTAAAACTTACAAGAGGGGTTTTTAACCTGAGTAGTTTTGATGTTACCTTACAATCTGTTGCAACGGGCACTGCAAGCGTTTCAGCAATTGGCGCTAATGCATCTATTGCTTACGGCGCTGGCAGGTTTAATGTAGAACGTTATATTTATTCGGCACGCAAATGGCGCTTTTTAAGCATCCCTACCATTCAAACCCAAACTATAAAGCAAGCCTGGCAGGAAAATCAAAACCCCGGCATAAATGGCGGCCCTGCAGGTTTTGGAACAATGGTTGGCTCTTATTTTGCTAATCCCACAACGCTTGGTTTTGATTTTGCCACACTTAACGGGCACGATATGAAATACTGGAGCAACGATGCCAGCCAAACCTATATCCCTGTGGCACAAACCAGCGATGCAATTGCTACTGCAACCGGTTATATGAAATTTATAAGAGGCGACAGGAGTGTGGGAATGGGTACAGCAATACCGCCAACATCTACAAGGTTACGTACCCGTGGGCAGTTGAAAACCGGGTTACAAACCATCAATTTTCCTGCACTTGCCATTAATAAATTTGTTGCAGCTGGCAACCCCTATGCCTCAGCAATTGATATGCGGAATATTAGCCGAACCAATTTATCTGCCATGTATTATGTGTGGGACCCTAAGCTTACAAACCCGGTAAATGGAGGCAATAATGGAGTGGGCGCATTTCAATTATTTACTTTGCAAACAAGCGGGCCAAGCAATGGTAACTATACTGTTTTTCCGGGAACCGGAAGTTATGGCCCTGCAAATAACATAGATAATAATATTGAAAGCGGCGCAGCCTTCTATCTTAAAACAAATGCTGCCGGCACTTCGTCCATATCCTTTAATGAAGCTTCTAAAACCAATGGCAGCCGTTCTGTATTTAGGATGGGAACAATGGGTGAAGGGGCAAAACTTATGAACTTCCTGGAAACATTTGACGATAATGCAGAACCATATATACTCGATGCTGTAATGGTTGATTTTGGAGAAAACTACAGTAATAATGTGGATGGAGAAGATGCCATTAAATTTAAAAATACCGGGGAAAATTTATCTATTAAAAAAGCAATAGATGAGCTAATGCTTGAAAGACATGCGGGCATTATAGAGGCTGATACAATTTACCTTAACATGGCTAATATGAAAGTGAGGAATTACCGCTTCAACATAAAGGTAGAAAATATGAACTCAGCAGGTTTAAGTGCATGGATGGTAGATAAGTTTTTACAAACCCAACTACCCATTAATTTAGAAACCGGCAGCCAGTTTAATTTTAATATTGAAAATATTGCCGGCTCCTATGCAACTGACAGGTTTATGATTGTATTTAAACAGGCAACGGTAGTTCCGCTTACATTTATTGATGTAGCAGCAAACTGGAATAATGTCAATGGCATAGAAATAAACTGGGTTACTGAAAATGAAATGATACTTTCAAAATACGAAGTGGAGCGAAGCAGCGATGGCCTTCAGTTTAATGCAATTTACAACCAACAACCATTAAATACTGGAGCAAGAGCTACTTATTTGCAAAAAGATGAATTGCCACTTGCCGGCATCAACTATTACCGAATTAAGGCGTATAATGCAGATGGGTCGGCCATTTACAGTAAAATTGTAAAAGTGCTTCCAAAGGCAATGATCAGCAGCATTACGGTTTATCCCAATCCTGTGGTGGAAAGAAATATTTTTATTAAATTTCAAAACCAGCCAGTTGGAAAATATAAAGCAGAACTTAAAGCAGCCGATGGCAAATTAATTTTGAGTGATGTAATTATTATTACCGAAGAAAATTGTATTAAAAAACTAAGCATTAAAAAACATTTGGCACAAGGCGCTTATTTTTTACGGCTGAGCATAAACGAAGAAGTTAAAGCAGATGTTAAGCTGATAGTGAAATAGCGAATTAAACGTCCGAAAATCTTTAGATCTTCTTACTCAAGCCGGTAAACAGGGTAACGCAGGTGCGCCGGTTCGTAATATGGCGAATGTTTGTAAATATAATCCAGGATGGCGCTGGCGTTGGCGGCAAATTTTGGGTCGGCGCTTTTCTTTTCAGATAGTTTTTTTTGAAGTAATGTGTCATTTCTGAGGATTTCAGTTGCAATTTCTTCCCAGCGGTAATCACTATAGCCTTCTTTTTGCTGAAGAATGGCATCAAAAAAATTCCAGCTAAAATAACTGTCTTCTCCTGTTGGTTCCAGCATTTCTACCAAAAACCTGTTTGCCTTCTGGTTAAGATAAATGAGATAATCGCCTTTTAAAAATTTAATTTTTTGCAGCATTTTAGAAGTTATTACTCCGGTATTTTTATGGTGCTTTTCGTAAGGCCAGTTATACGATGAGTAATCATCTATATGGTAAGCAGTAACCTGTAGGGAAGTGTCATTGGGTAATTGCTGCATGTGCACCCCGTTTATTTTTAGCAAATCAATTACTTCATACCAGCCTTGCGCAATAATATAGGCGGTAGGTTTTGTAATAAAATTAACCGGCTTATAGGTATTGAAATAGTTGATGTTTTTGGTAAAAGGTTTTTGGCGGTTATACAACATTTTTTTTAATCCGGTTGCTTCGCTTATAGCGCTGTCGCTTTCATAGCCTTTAAAAATAAGGTTATCATATTTTGCAGTATCTATCACCCATTTTAAAGCAAAGTTTTTTTGTTGTATTGTTAATGCATTGGCCAGTTTCTTTTTTGCCAAAAGGGTATCTGCATTTAAGGCGGTTTTTTGTATCAGCACATTTATTAAGTCGTAAGTAGATTGCACCCTTTGGGCATAAGGTTTAAGCATGTGTGTTTCCGAAATAAAAGCCAGCGTATTAAACATAGCGGCATAGCCGGATGAATACCTGGGTGTTTCGTTAAACATTACAATCCCTTTTTTGGCATTGATATTTGCAAAATCTACATAAGGTATTAAGTCCCATTTTTTTTCTTTCATACCGCTGTACACCTGTGGTTCAAAATCATTTTTCAGCCACTCTCCAAGCTGGCCACCGAGTTTGTTGTATTGCGTGGTAATTAAAGTAATGGTATGTTGATAGTCGGCGCCATCGCTTACATGCGTATCTAAAAAAACATCGGGTTGCAGGTATTGAAATATAGCAGCAAAAGACCGGGCATTGCGGCTGTCGCATTTTGTAAAATCCCTGTTTAAGTCCAGGTTTTGTGCATTTCCCCTAAAGCCATATTCTGACGGGCCATTTTGGTTAACCCTGCTGGTTCCACTGCGGTTTAAGGCACCGCCAATATTGTAAACCGGTACAATGGCAATTACTATATTACCTGGCCAGTTAACTTTTTTTTGCAGCAAATCCCTCGCCATCATCATGCTGGCATCAATACCATCGGGCTCCCCGGGATGAATGCCGTTTAAGATAAATAATACCACTTTATTTTTTTCTTTCCATTGTAAAGGATCAAAAGATTTGTCCTTACTTAAGGTTACCAGGTGCAATGGATAACCGGCATCGGAAAGGCCCATTTCTTTTACAGATATTTCCGAAAATTTGCCGTCGAGGGTTTTGTACCATTCAACGGCTTCAAAATAGGTTGCGGTTTCTTTACCATTTGATTTTTCAAACCTTGTTTGCTGGGCATTTGCATATATGCCTAAAACTAAAACAAGTAAAATTAATGTTGATTTTTTCATAACGCATAAAAAAAGTCCGCTACAAAAGTAGAGGACTTTATAAAATGCCAATAATTTTATTTTTTAACGGTAGATGGTAAAAGAACCGTTTATTACCTGTGAAGGATTATTTATGCGTATAAAATATTTTCCCTGGGTTAATTGTTTTACATCAACATTGATATTTACCTCATTTGCCCTTACTGCCTGTTCTTTTACTTTTCTTCCAGATGCATCAAAAACCATCAGTTGGCTACCGGCCAATAACTTTTCGGTAAGTTTAATGTTTATGCCTTGTGATGTGGGGTTGGGGTATATTACAATATCGCTAATATTGTTGTTTATTCTCACAATAGCATTACCGCTGTAATGAAATTTGCCGTCAATATCTATCATTTTAAGCCGGTAATATACAACCGAAGCAGCAGGTAATTGCCTGTCGGTAAAATTATACCTGGAAAGGTTTTGTCCCGTTATTTCTCCTATTTTATAATAATGAATACCATCAATACTACGCTCAATTTCAAAAACTTTAAAATTGGTTTCCTGCGTGGCCGTCCATTGCAGCAGTACATCATTATTATTCTTTGCCGCAGAAAAATCGATAAGGGTTACTGGAAGTAAACCGGTACATTGCCATATTAATGCAGCATATTCAGGGTGGTCTACAAAAGGGTTACGGTTATGCTGCCCGCTTTGATAATAAACGGCATTGTTGCGGTCTATTTCTTTTTGGCTCACCGGGTCATCCTGCATCCATTGAAACATGGTGCGTAAAAACCAATCATCATAAATCTGCAAACGCCTCATAGCTGCATTACTTTCGTCTGTTGGGCTAAGCAACGCCTCATTTGCACTGCTGTTTTGATACCAGTTGTTTGCAATAATTTGGTCTTCGTACCTTGTTGCAACATATAAAGCAATACGTGCCACATCTCCTTTAAATGCAGCAAAAGGCATAAAAACCGTACCGCTATAACCAAAATTTAGCGAAGCGCCGGTACCCAGCTTGCTTTCATTATCTATGGATTTATAGGTGTAGCTCGTTACATTACCAAAAGGGTAATTACTTTTTCTTCCGTTTACATAACCATCAGTAGGTAATAAGAGTTGAACATCGGAGTACATTGGAGAAGCGCTGCCAAACCATGACTGAGGTGTAGTATGCTCCCTGTTATAACAATCGCCTTCCTGTGAATAATTTCCACATTGGTTGCCGCCATTTGACTGACTGCCATAAATAAAAGAATAAGTTTCGGGTACGCTTGGATTGTTATCATCGGTATAAATATCCCAAATTACATTTCCTGTTCCTGGTTTTATATCAGTATATTGATATGCATTCCAAACACCGGGAGTATAGGAAAGTTGTGTAACATCGGTATTAGTAATATTTTTTAAAACCGTTTTTAGATTTTGGCAACTAAGGCCACTGGCTGCATTATAAAAACCGTTGGGGATTTGGCCTTGTGCCACAATAGCAAAAGCCATTAATAAGTTAGCTAAAAAAGTCTTTTTCATAATAAATTAAGTGTGCGAAGTTACTAAATATTACTACATGGTTTACCTTCTCTTATCAACAACAAAGCCCTTCAACATTTTCATATTGACGGGCTTTGATTTAGTAAAAATGAGAAGGATTATTTAGCTTTTGCTAAGCTGTTTACCTTTTTAGCCAGCTTGCTTTTAAGGTTTGCCGCTTTATTTTTATGGATAGTACCACGCTTTGCCAGCTTATCAATCATTGACGATACAATCGGAAGTTTTTCAGATGCCACTTTATTATCCGTAACGGAACGTATGTCTTTAATAGCATTACGGGTTGTTTTACCGAAATACCTGTTGCGCAGGTTGCGTTTTGTACTCTGGCGTACGTCTTTTTTGGTTGCTGAATGATTTGCCATTCTGTTCTTTATTTTAGGGCTGCAAAGATAGGGAAATTCAGTAAAAAGAGGGCTATTAATTAATGTTTTTTTAAATTAAAGTGCCATTTTGACGATTGGTTAAGCAGGAATTACGGTTTTTGTAATGGAATACTGCTTTATATGAACGATATTTGCAGCCCAAACAGCATTAAATAGGTTAAAACTCAAGGCATGAAGGATTTCCAATATATTACCAGTTCCCATCCATCGTATATTGAAAATTTGTATAATGATTTTGTAAAGGATCCCAACAGTGTGGATACCGATATGCGAAAATTTTTTGAAGGATTCGATTTTGCAGTGAGTAGTAATATTGCTGCACCTGCAAAAAACGGCAGCTTAATTACGCCTGCTGCTGTTTCTACATCCAACCTCGATAAAGAATTTTCTGTTTACCGTTTAATTTCAGCTTACCGTAAAAAAGGCCATCTTATTGCCGATACAAACCCCATCAGGGAGCGCAAAGACCGGCATGCCAACCTTAGCCTGGAATTTTTTGGATTATCTGATACAGATTTACATACAGAATTTGAAGCAGGTAAGTTTATAAGCTTAGGCAAGGCATCGCTGGGTAAAATATTAGAAAAGCTCAATAAAATTTATGCCCAGCATGTAGGCATTGAAATTTCTTCTTTAAATAACGAAAAGAAAATTAACTGGCTTACCCAGGCAATGGAAGTACGCTTTGAAGAAGTGCCATCATTAGATCAACGTAAACGCATCCTGGAAAAATTGAATGAAGCAGTAATGTTTGAAAAATTCCTGCATACCAAATTCATCGGCCAAAAACGATTTAGCTTAGAAGGTGGCGAAACTACCATACCGGCATTAGATGCAATAATTAATACAGCATGTGAAAACGGGGTGGAAGAAATTGTACTGGGCATGGCCCACCGTGGACGGTTAAATGTATTGGCCAATATAATGGGAAAAACCTATGAAAACATCTTTAATGAATTTGAAGGTACCATACCATCAGATACAACTATGGGCAGCGGAGATGTAAAATACCACTTAGGTTTTAGCAGTGAACTGGAAAGTGCATCCGGGAAAAAACTCCATTTGAAATTAGCGCCCAACCCATCTCACCTGGAGGCGGTAAACCCGGTTGTACTGGGCTTTACAAGAAGCAAGGCCGACGTTCTTTACGATAAAAATTATAATAAAATTTTACCCATACTCATACATGGTGATGCCTCACTGGCCGGGCAGGGTGTGGTTTATGAAATTGCCCAAATGAGCGGCCTTAGGGGATATTATACTGGTGGAACCATCCATTTTGTAATTAATAATCAAATAGGCTTTACAACAGATTTTGACGATGCACGAACAAGTGATTATTGTACTTCTTTGGCATCTGCCATACAGGCGCCTGTACTGCATGTAAACGGCGATGATGCAGAAGCCGTGGTGAAAGTTGCAGAAATTGCTGCACAATACCGCAAGGAGTTCAACAGCGATATTTTTATTGATATGCTTTGTTACCGCCGCCATGGCCATAACGAAGGCGATGAACCCAAATTTACCCAACCCAAACTTTATGCGCTTATAGAAAAGCATTTAAACCCACGGGAAGTTTATACCCAATATTTAATTCAAAACGGTGAGCCCGATGCAAAGGACCTGGCCAAAGAAATGGAGAAAAAGTTTTTGGGTGATTTGCAGGAAAGGCTCGATGAAATTAAGCAAAAGCCTTTGCCTTACACTTACCAAAAGCCTGAACTGTGGTGGAAAAGCCTGCGCAAAGCTGTTCTTGCCGACTTTGACAGCTCACCGGTAACGGCATTAAAAACAGATGAGTTAAATAAACTTTTTGAAGGGTTAATGAAATGGCCAGGAAGTTTTAAACCATTAAGGAAAGTAGAAAAACTTTTGCAGGATAAGGTGAAACTTTTTAACGATGAGAAAAAAATTGATTGGGCTACCGGAGAATTACTCGCTTACTCCAGCCTGCTGGTTGAAGGCAAAGATGTGCGGATGAGTGGCCAGGATGTACGCAGGGGCACATTTAGCCACAGGCATGCCTGCCTTAGGGATGAAGAAACCAATGAAATTTATAACCGCTTAAATCATTTTACCGAACAACAATCCCCTTTCAGGATTTATAACTCCCTGTTGAGTGAATTTGCCGTATTGGGCTTTGAGTATGGGTACAGCATGGCCAACCCCAATGCACTGGTAATATGGGAAGCACAGTTTGGAGATTTTTCAAACGGCTCACAAACCATTATTGACCAGTTTATTTTTTCTGCCGAAACAAAATGGCAGCGTATGAATGGCCTGGTTTTATTGTTGCCACATGGCTATGAAGGCCAGGGCCCGGAACACAGCAGTGCAAGAATGGAACGTTTTTTACAACAGGGTGCAGAGATGAATATTGTAGTTACCAATATTACTACTGCTGCAAATTTCTTTCATGCATTGCGCCGCCAGTTGGCATGGCCTTTCCGCAAGCCATTAATTAATTTTTCGCCCAAGGCAAACCTGCGCCACCACGGAAGCTACAGCACGATTACAGATTTTACATCTGGCGGATTTAACGAAGTATATGATGATGTAAACAACCCCGATGCAGCAACTATTACTAAAGTATTGTTTTGCAGTGGTAAAATTTATTTTGAGCTGGCAGAGCGAAAGAAAAAAGAAAACAAAAGCGATGTAGCCATCATTCGGTTAGAGCAACTTTTTCCATTCCCCATCAAACAAATGGAAGCGCTGTATAAAAAATACCACAAAGCCATTTGGTATTGGGTGCAGGAAGAGCCGTTAAATATGGGCGCCGCAGCTTATTTGAGGGTAAATGTTCAAAGTATCAACTTTCATATTATTGCCCGCCCGGCAAGCGCCGCTACAGCAACGGGTTTTAATAAAATACATGCAAAAGAGCAGGAGCAAATAATTGCAACAGCATTTAGTATTTAAAAAAAAATTGAAAAATAAAATTGTCATCAAGGGATTCGCTGGCCATAGTCTGCTTTTACCTTTTCTAAAAGTGCAATAAATTTTTCAACGTTGGGATCGTATCCATATCCTTCCTTTATCAATCTATTGCCTTTATTGTCTAAAAAGAAATAAAAAGGTTGTGCATTGGCGCCAAATTGAGAAACCTGTATATCGGTATTCAATTCGCCCAGTGTTTCTATTTGCTTATTTTGGGTTGCTGATCGGTATTGCTCATTATCGGGAATTTTTACGTTATGCACGTCTACAAAAAGCGAGGCAATAACAAAATCTTCTTTTAAAATTTTCATCACCTTAGAGTCGCTCCAAACTTCGGCTTCCATTTTACGGCAGTTTACGCAATTTATTCCTGTAAAATCCAGCATTAAAGGTTTGTGCAGTTTATTGGCCACATCCTGTGCTTCTTTTAAATCAAAATACGTTACCAACCCGTATTTTTTTACCACTTCCGGTTCGTAAATATGCATGCGCTCATAATATTTTACTGGTGCAGGAAATACATTTGTTGTAGAACTTGTATTTTCGGAATGAGCAGGTAATGCTGCCCCGGTAATATACGCCTGCGTTCCCATGGGTGGAAGAAAAGCTGCAATGCCATTAAGCGGCGCTCCCCACAAACCCGGCACCATATATACCGAAAAACTTAGCGAAGCCATAGCAAAAAACAATCGCATAACTTTTAAATACGGGTGACCAAAATCGTTTTGCGGCAAATCATCATCATGTTTAAATTTCAATTTTCCTAATAGATAAATACCCAGCAATAGAAAAATAACAATCCATAAGGAGAGGTAAATTTCCCTGTCCAGCAAACGCCAGCCCATGGCAAGGTCTGCATTGGATAAAAACTTTAAGGCAAGGGCAAGTTCCAAAAAGCCCAGGGTTACTTTAATGCTGTTGAGCCATCCACCGGCTTTGCCCAAAACACTTAGCTTAGATGGGAAAAAGGCAAACAGCGCAAAGGGCAATGCCAATGCTAGCGAAAAGCCAAACATGCCTATCAGTGGCCCATAATAATTTCCCTGTGCTGCCAATACGAGCAAATTGCCAATGATTGGCCCCGTGCAGGAAAATGAAACCAATACAAGCGTTAACGCCATAAAAAATATTCCGGCAAAACTTCCCATGCCTGCTTTACTGTCTACCTTGTTGGACCAGGATGATGGCAGGTTTATTTCAAAAGCGCCTAAAAAAGAAATGCCAAACAAAAGGAAGATGGCAAAAAATAGCAAATTGGCTATCCAGTTTGTGGCTAACTGGTTTAAAGCTGCAGGCCCGAAAACTACAGTAATTAAAAAACCAAGTAATGTAAATATAAATACTATTGATGCAGCATACAATAAAGCATTTTTTTTGCCTTCGGCAACGCTTTTACTTCTTTTGGTGAAAAAACTCACCGTAATAGGTATCATGGAATAAACACAAGGGGTAAGCAAAGCCAGCAAACCGCCGCCAAATGCAGTGAGAAAAATCCACCACAGCGATTTTCCGACAACATGATTAGTTGCTGCTACTGTATTATTTGTGTTTTCTTTTAAAGTAGCAGAAGGCAACCAAGCCCTTATGGTTTCATCAGCCGGTAAATATTCTTCGCCTTTTTTTACAAATAAAGAAACAGAAGCTTTTAAAAGGATGCTGTCCGGGGTATCAATATTTAATTTTTGCTCCCATACAATTGAGTCAGTATAGTAGTTTACTTCGTAGCCGAGTATATTATCATTTTCTGTTTGGATATTGCCCTTTTCAATAATGCTGCCATTTAAATATTGTTTTAAGCTACTGTCCATTTGTATGGATGAAGCTGCGTCATCGCTTTTTTTAGGTGTAATACTAAATAATTTTATCCCGGGTTCAATAAATGCTTTAATGTATAGTACGGCTTCTTTACCGCTCAATCTTTCTGCATGTGAAGTTAATTTTACACCAAGGCTGTCATTGGCAAATACAACCGGTGCCAAAAAAAAACTGAATAATAAAAGAAAAATATTTTTCGTATATTTTAACATAGTTAAAGTGTGCTTTTTTTTAAGTTTTCATGGGCTAATATAGGGGCAAATATACCTAATCGCTTCAAGATGCCGTTTTCTGAGAATGAATAGCTATAGATTATTTGGCAAGGAATAAGAAAAGTAAACGGAAGAAATTTGAATAATGCTAAGTTTTTAAAAAATTTGGCGGGCTAAATTCATCATAGTATCTTTGCCGTCCTTTAAAAATAATGCCGCGTTGGTCAAGGGGTTAAGACGCCTCCCTTTCACGGAGGAATCACGGGTTCGAATCCCGTACGTGGTACAAGTTTCAGGAAGGCCCACTTTGTAAAAGAGGGCTTTTTTATTGCCGGGTTTTGCAGAATGTACAAGAGTGCGACGCCTGTGAAGCTGGGCCATGCAATACAGCCTGTTTCAAAAAAAATTACCTCAAATTCCCGTTCATTCTTGCTAACTTTGCCTCGCAAAAATTAATAATAAAATTATACGATCATGAGTACAGTAAAAGTAGCTATTAATGGATTTGGCCGCATTGGCAGGCTGGTGTACCGCCAGATTTATAATATGCAAGGCATAGATGTTGTTGCTATAAACGACCTTACAAGCCCTGCGGTTTTGGCCCACTTGTTGAAATACGACAGTGCACAAGGCAGGTTTAATGAAGATATAAAACATACCGAAAATGCAATTGTGGTAAATGGCGATGAAATAAAAATATATGCACAAAAAGACCCGGCACAAATACCCTGGGGAAGCCATAATGTAGATGTGGTGATTGAATGTACCGGCTTTTTTACTGATAAAGCAAAAGCCGAAGCGCATATTACAGCAGGCGCTAAAAGGGTGGTGATTTCTGCACCGGGTACCGGCGATATTAAAACCGTAGTATTTAATGTAAACCACAATATTTTAGATGGCAGCGAAACAGTAATTAGCTGTGCCAGTTGCACTACCAACTGCCTTGCACCTATGGCTAAAGTGCTGAATGATAAATTTGGAATTGAAGTAGGTAGCATGACAACCATACACGCTTATACCAACGACCAGAATACACTCGATGCACCACATCCCAAAGGCGACCTTCGCCGGGCCAGAGCAGCTGCAGGTAATATTGTGCCTAACAGTACCGGCGCTGCAAAAGCAATTGGGCTGGTATTGCCCGAATTAAAAGGCAAGTTAGATGGTGGCGCACAAAGGGTGCCGGTTATTACGGGTTCTTCAACCGAACTTATTACCGTATTAGCAAAAAAAGTTACGCTTGAGGAAGTAAATGGCGCAATGAAAGCTGCCAGCAACGAAAGTTTTGGCTATAACGAAGATGAAATTGTGAGCAGCGATATCATTGGTATTCATTATGGCTCTTTGTTTGATGCTACACAAACCAAAGTTATTACCGTAGGCGATAAGCAAATTGTAAAAACCGTAAGCTGGTACGATAATGAAATGAGTTATGTAAGCCAACTGGTGAGAACCGTAAAATATTTTGCCGGTTTAATTTCAAAGTAATTGTAGGTTTTTTTTAAGCAAAACGCAGGGAGAACGAGTGCAGGTTTCGCATTGATAATGCTGTAAACTTTTAGTCTTATGCCTTGCGTTTTTTAAATGATAAGCATGTCTAAATTTTCCCAGTTTTCATTTGCCGGTCATAAGGCATTGGTACGTGTGGATTTTAATGTACCGTTGGATGACAAATTCAATATTACAGATGATACCCGTATGCGGGCTACTTTACCTACCATTAAAAAAATATTGAGCGATGGCGGTTGCGTTATTTTAATGAGCCATCTTGGCCGCCCCAAAGAAGGGCCCAATATTAAATATTCTTTAAAACATCTTTTGCCACATTTGCATGAACTATTGGGTGGTACTACCAAAGTTTTTTTTGCAGATGATTGCATTGGCTCCCAGGCAGAGCTAACAGCATCAATGTTAAAAGCAGGAGAAGTTTTATTGCTGGAGAACCTCCGCTTTTATAAAGAAGAAGAAAAAGGCGATAAAGCATTTGCAGAAAAACTCAGTAAACTGGGAGATGTATATGTAAACGATGCTTTTGGTACGGCTCACCGTGCACATGCATCTACCGCAGTAATTGCACAATTTTTTCCTGCAAATAAAAAAATGTTTGGCCTGCTTATGGAAGGCGAAGTAAAAAGTGCAGAGAAAGTTTTGCATGAAACGGAGCGGCCATTTACGGCAATTATTGGCGGTGCAAAAGTTTCCGATAAAATTTTGATAATAGAAAACCTGCTGGAAAAAGCAACCGATATTATTATTGGCGGTGGTATGGCCTATACTTTTATGAAAGCAAGGGGAGGGAAAATAGGTAATTCATTATGTGAAGCAGAGAGGATGCCGGTAGCATTGGAAATTTTGGAAAAAGCTAAAGCTAAAAATGTGGCTATTCACCTGCCCGAAGACTCGGTAATTGCCGATAAATTTGATGCGGCATCAAATACCGATATAAGGCCAAGCGATGCCATACCCGATGGCTGGATGGGATTGGATATTGGCCCAAAAGCAACCGGCATTTTTAGCGAAATCATCAATAAATCTAAAACCATTTTATGGAATGGCCCAATGGGCGTTTTTGAAATGGAAAAATTTCAGGCAGGTACAAAAGCTATAGCACTTGCTGTGGCAGGCGCTACACAAACGGGTGCCTTTAGCCTTGTAGGCGGTGGGGATAGTGTAGCCGCTGTAAATAAGTTTAACCTGGCCGATAAAGTGAGCTATTTAAGCACTGGCGGTGGCGCTATGCTGGAGTATTTTGAAGGCAAAACCTTGCCAGGTATTGCGGCAATAAAAGAGTAAGAAAGCATTTTTTAAGAGGCAAATAGGGTTTTCTAAATCTTTATTCTACTTTTTTATTACCTTAACAGGCATATTGGGTTACTTAAACCATAATCCGGTATCATAAGATCAATATTTAAACCTTTAATTAATTTAAATTTTTTAATCAATCTTAAAACTATAAAAATGAAAAGTGTAAGCACCCTGGTTATTTTAGGCATTTTGGCCGTATTGGTATTTGTAGGCTGCAATGGCTACAATGGCCTGGTAAAGCAGGATGAAAGTGTAAAAAAAGCCTGGAACAATGTGCAGGCCGAATATCAAAACAGGAACGACCTTGTAGGCAACCTGGTAAATACGGTAAAAGGCGCTGCAAATTTTGAGCAAAAAACGCTTACCGATGTAATACAGGCAAGAGCAAAAGCAACAAGCGTAAATATAAATGCAGATAACCTTACACCCGAAAAATTAGCAGAATTTCAGCAGGCGCAAAATGGCGTATCATCTGCACTGAGCCGATTATTGGTTTCTGTAGAAGCTTATCCCGATTTAAAAGCCACAGCAAATTTTACGCAACTTCAAAATCAACTGGAAGGCATTGAAAACAATATTAAAAATTCCCGTAAAATTTTTAACGAGGAGATAAATGTTTACAATACTAAAGTGCGTTCTTTCCCCATGAATATTTTGGGTGGTATGTTTGGCTTTAAAGCAAAAGAAGGTTTTGCTGCCGATGCCGGTGCAGAAAAAAAACCTGAAGTAGATTTTTCTAAATAACCATTTAAAGAACGCAGGATGAATAAACGGCTTTCCGGTATTATTATCGGCGCAATTGTTGTAATAGCAGCTATTTGGCTTATTACTACTTATAATGCATTGGTAAAAAAGCAGGAAAAAGTTTCTTTGCAATGGAACGAAGTGCAAAATGCCTACCAGCGCAGGCTCGACCTTATACCCAACCTGGTGAATGTAGTAAAAGGCGGTGCAGATTTTGAACAATCCACTTTGCAAAAAATTGCAGCCGCCAGGGCAAAGGCACAATCGTTAACGGTTACAAATGTTACTGCCGAAAACGTTTCAAACGTAACTGCAGCACAAAACGAATTGGCGCAGGAAGCCATGCGCCTTGTTGCGGTTATTGAAAAATATCCCGATTTAAAAGGCGCAAAAGCCTTTTTAGATTTGCAGGCACAACTGGAAGGAACAGAAAGAAGGATAAAATTTGCAAGAAAAGACTTTAATGAAGCCATACAGGATTATAATAGCAGGGTTAAAACCTTTCCTACAAAATTGGTGGCAGGTATTTTGGGTTTTTTGGCAAAAGAAGGATTTGTTGCTGATGATGGTGCAGAAAAAGCAGTAGAAATAAAATTTTAACCGTGGGCATATTTTCTCTTTTTGGGGGTACAAAAAAATTCTTCAGCGATGAGGAGCAGGCAAATATTATAAATGCCATTCGCAATGCCGAAAAAGCAACAAGTGGCGAAATACGCATTTATGTAGAAAGTAAAAATCCCTACGTTGACCCTATTGAAAGAGCAAAAGAAATTTTCTTTAACCTTAAAATGCAACAAACCGAACACCGCAATGCAGTGATTTTGTATTTGGCCACCAGGCATAGAGAAATAGCGCTTTTTGGAGATGAAGGCATTTACAAGGCACTGGGAAAAGAATTCTGGGAAGCCGAGATTAACCATTTGGTAAAAGATTTTTCTCATATTGATTTAACCGGGGGAATTGTGGAGTGTATTGAACATGTAGGGCAGGCACTTAAAGAAAAATTTCCTTTCGAGAAAGATGTTGACAAAAACGAACTGCCCGACAATATTGTATTTGGTAATTAACCATTATTTTTTTTGAAGAACAATAGATGAAGAAAACCCTGCTGTTATATTTTTTACTGATGATCGCCTTGCCTGGCTTTAGCCAGCAAAATTTCAATATAGATGATTTATTGAAACCCGGCGCCGGCGCAAAGCAGTTGGTACATGATTATGCCGGCATCCTTACACAGGACCAAAGCCAAACCCTGGAAAAAAAACTCTACCGTTTCGACGATAGCACCTCCAACCAAATTGCCGTAGTAATTGTTCCATCATTACAAGGTAAAGATGTTGCAGATTTTAATGTGGAGCTAGGCCGTGCATGGGGCGTTGGTGGCAAGGCGTTTAATAATGGCATTGTATTGCTCATTTCCACACAGGACAGAAAGTTGAATATTGCCACTGGCTATGGATTGGAAGGCGCCATACCCGATGCTATGGCAAGCCAGATAATTCAGCAGGTGATTGTACCCAATTTTAAAGGAAATGATTATTACCGTGGCATAGATGAAGGCACCAATGCATTGATGCTTGCTGCACAAGGCAAATACCATATTGCCCGTGAACGTGGTGACTCAGGCGTATCTCTTGGTACGGCGTTATTAATTTTTATTTTTATAATAATTGTATTTATTATTATTTCTAAAAACAGCGGCGGTGGCGGTTCCTTTATGAGCCGCAGGGGTGCAAGGCCGTTTATCTGGCCTACATCCGGAGCCGGTGGCGGCTGGATAAGCAGCGGTGGTGGTGGTGGCTGGAGTGGTGGAGGCGGCAGTAGTGGCGGCTTTGGCGGCTTTGGAGGCGGCGGCTTTGGCGGCGGTGGCGCAAGTGGTAGCTGGTAAATTAAGCCATCCTTATTTATAAATATATTCTACGCTTCCTACAAGCGATCTTCCTTTTAAATAACATCTTTCAACTGTACGTAACCCGTTTTCATAAACATACTTCCAGGTGTAATAATTGTTGCTGCCTTCTTCAGTAGCTGTCATTTTTGAAATATTCCCATCATGGCCGTATTCAAAAAAATAGTCGGGCATTGGCTTTAGCTTAAAGTCATTTTCCTGAACCACATCGGTGAGCCTGTTATTGCTATCGTAATAATAATAATATTTGGTTCCGCTCCTGGTGTCTTTTTCAATGGCTAAATTACCGTGCTCATCATTGGCAAATAAAATTACTGTAGTATCCTTATGGTTTTTTATTTTGAGCATTTGCACAGGGTTGTTTCCTTCGGTATAATTGTATAAATGTTCTTCCACAATTTGGTTTACAAAATCATCGTCCTGCGAACGGATTACGGAAATTATTGATTTTATCCTTTTATTATCATCGTATTGATAGTGGATTGATGTAACCGATATGTTAGAACTGTCATTGGTGTAAAGCAACATCCCGCTGGTATTAAATTCTGATATAAATAGAGAAGGCTCCGATAGGGAATACTTGGTAAATAAACTTACGGTTTTATAATCTTTTGAAATTTTTTTGCGGCAAATAAAGCCTTCGCTCTCGGTTCCGTCGTTTTCAAAACTTTTAATATCTATATTCCTTATTTTATTGTTTTTATAAGTTTGTAAAGTTGCCGATAGCTGTGCAGTATTGAGGATGTCTTTATAGTAATACTGAGAGGATGCCGTAACCGTAGCCAATAAAATTACCATACCCGTCAAAAAGTACTTCTTCATTTTTATTTGTTTAGTTATAAACGCCAGTGCAAAGTTAACGGCTCTATTTTGCTATTATTGAAAATATGCCCCTAAACTTTATTATTTTTAACAAAAATAGGCACAAAATTGAGCCATCTAAAGCAAAGAAAAGAAACCAATTGCCTTAACTGTAATGCAGAAGTTACGGGAAGGTATTGCAGCGTTTGCGGCCAGGAAAACATAGAACCGCATGAAACCGCATGGCATTTAATTACCCATTTTTTTAACGATATCACCCATTTTGACAGCAAGTTTTTCACTACACTTAAAATATTGTTTACGCAGCCGGGGTTTTTAGCAGAAGAATACCGTATAGGGCGAAGGAACAGTTATTTAAACCCAGTGAGGCTTTATGTATTCAGTTCTTTTTTCTTTTTTCTGGTAATATTTGCTACAGAATTTAAAAATGATGGCAATGATATAATTAGAGTAAAAGATAAAACTTTTAACGATAAATCTGTTGATGAAATTAGTAAAATGGATTCTGTACAATTTAAAAATTTTACTGCTTTTTTGAATAACGGCAAACCTATGACTAGGCAGCAATTTAAAGAATATGCTGATACAACAGAATTAGGGGCCCTTTTTAGGGATAAGCAATACAGGAGTCGTACCTATTATGATTCATTAAGAAAATCAGGCAAAGTGAAAGATAGCTGGATAGAAAGAAAAGTTAAGTATAAATTAATTGCACTGAACAAAAAGTATAAAGAAAACAATATAAATCCAATAAAGGATATAGGAAATAAGTTTGTACACAGCTTTCCTCAAATGCTGTTTGTTTCACTGCCATTATTTGCATTTTTTTTGCAACTAATATATAAAAAGCATAAAAAATTTACGTATGTAAATCATGGCATTTTTACAATTTATTTTTATGTTTTTTGCTTTATGATGATATTGTTGCTCATGCTTTCAGGATATTTAAAAGACAAAACAAATTGGGGCTGGATTGATTTTATCCTATTTTGTTTGTGGATAGGAATATTTGTTTATGAGTACAAAGCTATGCGTAAATTTTATGGCCAGAGCCGGGGAAAAACTTTGTTAAAAATGTTTTTACTCAATACCTGGTTGCTGTTTATTACCATTATATTGTTTGTTGTTTTCTCTATTTTTATTTTCTTTAAACTTTAAATAGCCTATGGAATCTGTAGCCGATAGTTTTTTGAAACTCATTAAAATAATGAACGAGTTAAGGGAGCAATGCCCATGGGATAAAAAGCAAACCATTCACACCCTGCGGCAAATGACCATTGAAGAAACTTATGAGCTGGCCGATGCCATTACCGATAATAACCTCAAAGCGATAAAGGAGGAATTAGGTGATTTGTTGCTGCATATTGTTTTTTATTCCAAAATAGGGCAGGAGCAAAACGCATTTACTTTACAGGAAGTAATTGATGGTATTTGCCAAAAATTAATTGTAAGGCACCCTCATATATACGCCGATGTAAAAGTTAAAGATGCCGATGAAGTAAAACAAAACTGGGAAAAAATAAAATTAAGAGAAGGGCGAAACTCTGTATTGGATGGGGTTCCCAATGCATTGCCGGCTATGATAAAGGCATTGCGCCTTCAGGAAAAATCAAAACAAGTAGGCTTTGAGTGGAGCAATAAAGCACAGGTTTGGGATAAGGTAAAAGAGGAAATGGAAGAGTTGAAAGAAGCGGAAAAATCAGGCATACAGGATAAAATTGAAGATGAAATGGGCGACCTGCTGTTTTCCCTTATTAATTTTGCAAGGTTTTTGCAGGTAGATCCTGAAAATGCACTGGAACGTACCAATAAAAAATTTATACGCAGGTTTACCCTTATGGAACAGGAAGCTAAAAAGCAAAGCCGCATGTTACATAATATGACTCTGGAGGAAATGGATGATTTATGGAACAACATTAAAAACCACGAGTAAATAACGTGGAAATATTTTTTGAAATTGCAAACAACAATGTTTTCAAACCGTTTTCCGGGAAAAGAAATTACCTGGCTCCTGCTGGCGGCAGCATGGTTGCTCACTATTTCATTTATTATTGATAATTATTGGGCAGCAAGTTCCAGCTCAAAGGCAGTTGCGAAAAACCTGTCTCAGCATATACAAACGGTGCAAAAGGATTTTGGCCTATTGGCTTCCGATACCCAGTTACAAAAAGAAGTTTACTTTAATATACTGCCCGAAGAAAAACTGGACCAACTGGTGCAAAAAAAATATTTTCTTTTTTTTTATAACCGTGCAGGCAAATTGCTTTTTTGGAATACACAAACCATACTGCCGGATACCTCTATCCTTAATGCTACCGATACCCTGGGCTTTGCCAAACTGCAAAACGGGTATTATGCATGGCAAAAACATACAACCTCTAATTTGCAACTCGTAGCCCTTGTGCCTGTAAAATGGAACTATATTGTAATTAATGAATATTTGCAAAATAATTTTGTTTTAAAAAATATTGCCCACAACGCCTATATTGTTTCACCGGTAATTACAGAAAATGCAGTGGTACATTCACTTTCGGGCCAAAAACTGTTTTCTATAATTGAAAAAAACAAAGAACCAAATTTCAGGAATAATAATGCTTCCATTTGGCTAAGGTTAATGGCAAGCGTATTGGTGTTTTTTGTGGTTCACCTTATTTGCTTATACTTTTTGCATAAAAGGGGGATTTTTTTTGCGGCTGCATTGTTGCTGGTTGCCCTCCTGGTATTTAGAATTGCAGGTTATTTATTACCCATACCATTAAATTTACGACAGTTTGAGTTATTTGATCCTGCTGTTTACGGGTCATCGGGCATACTCCGTTCACTAGGCGACCTCCTGATTAATGTGCTTTTTGCCTTGTGGTTTATTTCTTTTTTTAGAAAGTTTCTTTTGCAGCTAAATATCCGTGCCCTGGTAAGCCCGGGTTTATTTGTAAAATGGCTATTAACAATTCTTGCAGCTTTTATCCTACTGGCTGCAACATTTATATCAAGCCATATTATCCGTTCGCTGGTATCCGATTCGCAAATATCATTTGATGTTATCAATTTTTTTTCACTGAACCTGTATAGCGTTATAGGTTTTATGGTGCTCTGTTGCATCGGTATTGGGTTTTTCTTTTTGAGCCAATCGTTAATGTACCTGTACAAGAGCCTTTTTCCCAATTCGTTTATCCTTTTTATTTTTGTGGTTTGCTTAATGGCATTATCTTATCTATCTGCATTAGTAGGGTCGTTGTCGGGTGGATACGAGTTGTACCTGCTGCTTTGGGTTTTGTTATTTTTATATTTGGTCAACTCTGTAAACATTGCATTTATTACTGATAAACTGGTTGTTTCCCGGATGATTTTTTGGATTTTCTTTTTCTCCGTTTCTATTTCGGCCATCATCATTCGGGAAAATAAAAGCAAAGAATTGCAAAACCGGAAGCATTATGCCGAAATACTTTCTGCAAAAAGCGACCCGGCAAGCGAAATTTTATTGAATAGCATGCTTACCGATTTTAAAGAAACCTACCTGGCGGCAAATTTTTATAAATTCAGGGACAGCGCCCTGAGCAGTTTTTTCAGGGATAGCCTTATTGGGAGCAACTTTTCGGGCTACACCAATAAATTTGGCACCAAAATTTTAGTATTTGATGATGCAGAAAACCCAGTGTATAACGAAGCGGCAATCAGTTACAACCAGCTCAACACCATCCTCAATACTCAGGCAAACCCTACCGCAGTTGAAGGGCTTTATTATTACGACGTAGCTTTTGACCGGTTTAACTATATTGCTAAAAAAGCCATTGTTGATACTTTAGGAAAACTGGATGGTTACGTATTTATTTTGGTAACGCCCAAAATGGTGAGTAACGAAAAAATATCCCCCGAACTTTTCGGTAAAGGCATTTATAATTCCATAGAAAATACCACTGCTTATTCTTTTGCCATTTACAGTGCCGGTAAGCTGGTAAACAGCCACAACGATTATCCTTTTGCATCGCAACTTCCCGATCGCTATTTTGCCAACCACCTTTTTTTACTGGTAAATAAAAAAAACCATAGCGAACTTTGGTACAATGCCGGCGCAGATAAATATGTGGTTATTGTAAAGGAAAACCGGCTTTTCCTGGAATCTATAACTTTGTTTTCATATCTTTTTTGCGGTTTTTTGCTGGTATTTGTTGTTTTTCGTTTTTTAAATATACTATTCAACTCAGGGTTTTATATAAGGAAGGTTACAGAAAATTTAAGGATGAATATCCGCAGCCAGATACACGGCACCATCATATTTTTTAGTATCCTTTCTTTTGTGATTATAGGCGTAGCTACCATTCTTTTTTTTATTAACCGCTACGAAAGCAATAACCGGGAAAAGCTGAGCAGTACCATAAAAATTATGGAAAGAGACCTTAAAAAATCATTGGCACAAAATTGGTTATTGCATGATACCTTACGCATGAACAGCCTGAATAATTTTGAGAACACCATTCGCCAGATTGCAGATATACACGGTGTGGATGTAAACCTCTACAATCTCAATGGCGACCTTAAAGCTTCATCGCTTGCATTGCCTTACTTAAAGGGAGTAGTAAGCACCAAAATGGACCCCAGGGCTTATTTTCATTTACACCAGGAAAAAGAAGTGCAATATTTTCAAAAAGAAAAAATTGGTAACCTTAAATACCTCAGTAGTTATGTGCCATTAATTGATTCTGCCGGTAACGAAAGTGCTTATTTAAATATTCCTTACTTTACTTCGCAAAGCAACCTTAAACAGGAAATATCTAATTTTTTGGTAACCATCATCAACCTGAATGCTTTTATATTTTTAATTGCCGGTATTGTAGCGCTATTTATTACCAACCGCATTACCCATTCTTTTTCACTTATTGGGGAAAAAATGAAACGCATAAACCTGAGTACTCAAAACGAAAGAATACAATGGGACAGAAACGATGAAATTGGAAGCCTTGTGGATGAATATAATAAAATGGTAGATAAACTGGATAAAAGCGCCAAAGCGCTTGCAAAAACTGAAAGGGAAGGGGCATGGAAAGAAATGGCCAGGCAGGTGGCACATGAAATCAAAAACCCGCTTACACCTATGAAGCTGAGCATACAATTTTTAAAAAAATCTATTGATACCAATGCGCCAAATGTAAAAGCGCTTAGCGATAATGTAGCAAATACCCTTATTGAACAAATCGACCACCTTTCTGCAATTGCCAACGAATTCAGCCAGTTTGCAAATATTGAAAACTCCAATAAAGAGGTAATGGATTTGAATGAAGCGCTGCGTTCGGTTAAAAATTTATATACCAACGATACGCAAACCATTTTTGCCTGGCAAATTTTACCCGTACCTGTATTAATATTGGCCGATAAAACCCAGATAAACCGGCTTTTTAGTAACCTTATCCAAAACGGGTTGCAAGCTGTACCCGAAGGAAGTGTTCCCGAAATAAGCATTACAGAAGAAGTATTTGACCAATACGTGTTGATAAAATTAAAAGACAATGGCGTAGGCATTAGTGCCGAACTACAACCCATGATATTTGTACCCAGGTTTACCACTAAATCTTCTGGTACAGGGCTTGGCCTTGCTATGTGTAAACAAATTGTAGAGCAAATGAACGGTGAAATTTATTTTGAAACGATACCCAATGAGTCCACAACATTTTTTGTAAAACTGCCTGTACTAAAAGATGAAAATGTTAGTTAGGCTCAGATAGCTTTTTGTTTTTTTCGATTTTGAATATAGGCTTCAAATTCCAAAAGGGAAAAACTGCTTAAATTTTTTGCACGGGTGAGCCCAGCTTTTTGTGCAACTAACACGCCGTATTTTGTATCGGTCAGGGTTCCGGTTTCATGCGAATCGGGGTTTATGGATATTATTGCCCCTTTTTTTAAGGCCTCTTCAATTTTTTGCCAGTCTATATCCAGCCTGTAAGGGTTGGCATTAAGTTCAATGGCTACATTATTTTCTACACAGGCATCTATGATAGCGCTATGGTTTACCGGGTAGCCTTCCCTGCTCAGGAGCAACCTTCCGGTTAAATGGCCCAGTATTGTAGTAAATGGGTTTTTTATGGCCTTTAATAAACGCATCATTGCTTTTTCTTCCGGCATTTTTAAATTACTGTGTATGGATGCTATTACCAAATCAAAACTTGCCAGTACTTTTTCATCATAATCCAGGTTGCCGTTGTTCAAAATATCGCTTTCAATACTTTTAAAAATTTTAAAAGGCTTTAGTTGGCCGTTGAGTTCCTCTACATATTTGTGTTGTTCAAATACTTTTTCTTCAAAAAGCCCTTGAGCATAAAATGCTGATTTGCTGTGGTCGCTTATTACCAGGTATTCCAATCCCAAATCCCTAGCGGCAATGGCCATTTGTTCAATAGTATGGCTGCCATCGCTCCAATTGCTGTGGCAGTGAATGATGCCTTTTATATCGCCTGGTTGAATTACTTGGGTTATATCAATGCCTTTTTCAGTTAAAATTCCGGGGTTTTCCCTCAAAAAAGAAGGTACAAAAGGCAAGCCGGTATGCTCAAAAATTTTTTCTTCGGTACCTGCTTCTGTAGTTTTTCCTTTTATGGTATTGTAAAAAGCTTCAGACGATGAAGTTTTTAAATAAGTATCCATTAAAGTGCCGGTTTCGGCTGTATATATTTTGAGATTTACGCCTGCTGCAGTATTGTATAATAGGAAACCATCCCCAATATTTAACAAGTTAAATTTTTCGTTGGGCGCCAATGATTGTTCAATGGTAGCTATGGGTGCATCAATTACAAATTCTATTTCCTCAATAACAGGTAATTGCCTTTTAAATTTACCGGTTAATAATAATTTGTTTGCAGGGAAAATTTTTAATAAAAAATCTTGTAAGGGTTCAATGAGTGGTTCCACGGTTGCATAAAGGTGGCTGTCTTTGTTTTTGAGGTAAAACTCTATAAAGTCAATTACATTTTGTTGTGTTTTTTCCCCAAAGCCTTTATAATTTTTTAAACGGTTTTCTTTGCAGGCATACAATAATTCACCAATGGATTCTACACCCATCTCTTTCCAAATGTTGTGGATTTTTTTTGGCCCGATACCTTTGATTTTTAGCATTTCCATTACCCCAGGAGGAGTGGAAAAAATTTTTTCTTCCAGGGCCGTTATTTTACCTGTTTGGAGCAATTCTATCACCTTTTGGGCGGTGGATGCACCTATGCCTTTTATGCCGGAAATTTTTTCCAAAGGCATTTCGCTAAGTTGAAAGGAAAGTTTTTCAATGGCAAATGCTGCTGCAGAATAGGTTTTTGCTTTAAAAGAATTCTCTCCATGAATGTCGGTGAGTTTTGAAAGCAGTGTTAAATATCCGGCTATGCCATTGTTATCCATAAACCAAATTTACAAAAAAAGAAGTGGCTTATACTGAAAATATTAAATGTTGCAAACCCTTTACTGTAAAGGGTTGTAAGGAATGAGTAAGAGAAAAAAAAAGTTCCGGTATAAACCGGAACTATTATCTTTTGCAAAAGAAACTAAGCTAAACTTATTTCTTTTTAGCAGCTTTCTTAGCAGCTTTTTTAGCAGCTTTTTTAGGAGCGGCTTTTTTAGCAGCTTTCTTAGGAGCAGCTTTTTTAGCAGCTTTTTTTGCAGCTTTTTTCTTTGTTGCCATTTTTTTAAAATTTAATTGGTTAGTAAATAATACTTAAAAATATAAACTATTTTCAAACTACCAAAAAAAAATTAAAAAAATTTATGATACCGCTTCTACGGCATTCACAGAAACCACTGTTCTATCGAGCCTTGATTTATTAAATTCTACCACTCCATCCATTAATGCAAATATGGTAAAGTCTCTTCCTATACCTACATTTTTTCCGGGGTGATATTGTGTACCACGCTGGCGTAAAATAATATTACCTGCAACTGCGGCCTGGCCACCGTAAATTTTTACACCTAATCTTTTGCTTTGTGAATCTCTTCCGTTTTTTACCGAGCCTTCACCTTTTTTGTGTGCCATTTGTTATATTTTTTAAACAATAAGTTGGTTAGAATAGAAATTTGTTTTTTTGAAGTAGCAAATACTAAGCAATTGACGTTACTTTTATATGCGTATACTGCGTACGGTGGCCATGTTTTTTACGAAAGCCTTTTCTTCTTTTCATTTTGAATGCAATTACTTTGTCGCCCTTTACCAGGTCGTTCAAAATTTCTGCCTTTACTACGGCTTTAATATTATTGCCGCTTTTTAATTTGTCGCCTTCGCTGGTTAATAACACTTCAGCAAATTCTACATTGTCACCTGTTTTGCCTTCAATATGAGGTACATATAAACTATCACCTGCTTTTACTTTAAATTGCTGGCCCGCAATTTTTACTATTGCTAACATATACTTAAAATTTTATTCCGATTTTTTCGGGAGGCAAAGGTAAGGGTTTTACCCTCAAAAAGCGCTTTTTTACGAAGTTTTTAGCAATTGGGCCTTATGATTTGAAGGAATGCACTTATATTTTAAGTATTGGCAAATATTAAAGTAATAATAAGTATAATATGAAATTGAATTTACCTTATAACTTTCCTTATGCCATTATAATATATATTCGCTTTATGGGTGTTTTTAGAAAATTTTTTAGCATTTACTGCATTATTGTGTTTTTAGTGTTTATGCTGCTACTCTTTCCTTTTGTAATTTTTGCCTCTTTTTTTGGTAAGGTTAAAGGCGGCAACATGGTTTATAAAATCTGTGGCTTATGGGCCGACCTTGCGTTTTTCTTTTGGGGAATAGGGCATAAGTACATTTATGAAGCCCCAAAGCTTGATACTGCAGTATTTATTTTTAACCATATCTCGTATTTAGATGCAGCTATTTTAGTAAAAGCTTTTAGAAAAAGACCGGTAAGAGTTTTGGGTAAGGCAGAAATGGCCCAGGTGCCCATTTTTGGTTTTATTTATAAAAATGCAGTAGTAATGGTAAACAGGAGCAGCCCTGAAGCCAGATATCAAAGTTTACAACTGTTAAAGCAAATTGTACGCAAGGGCATTTCAATAATTATTGCCCCTGAAGGTACTTTTAATGTAACCAATAAACCTTTAAAAGAATTTTATAATGGTGCTTTTGAAGTGGCTATAGAAACCCAAACCCCAGTTCAACCAGTTCTATTTTTAGATGCTTATGACCGTATGCATTACCAAAGTATTTTTACTTTAAACCCGGGAAAATGCCGTACCGTTTTTCTTGAACCCATACCTGTTAATGGGTACACTTTACAGGATGTTCAAAAACTTAAAACCCTTGCCTTTGAAAAAATGGAAACTGCATTAATTAAATATAAAGCCGGTTGGATAAAAACTTGAGTGCAGAACAGGAAATATTATCCTTCATTGAAAAGCCTGCTTGCTGGGCAGAAATTATATTGCCGCTTGCATTACCCAAAGTGTACACTTTTGCCATTTCAAAACAATTTGTTGCTAAGGCTTTGCCCGGTTGCCGTGCTGAAGTGGTATTTGGTAAAAACAAAAAATATGCCGGTATCATAAAAAAAATTGTTGATGAAGAGCCTCCTTATGCCACAAAACCTATTTTAAGTATTTTGGATGATGATCCTCTACTTTATTGCCATCAACTCAACCTTTGGCAATGGATGGCCCAATATTATATGTGCAGCGAAGGCGAAGTAATGTCAGCTGCCCTGCCCACAAATTTTAAACTAAGCAGTGAAACTATTTTAATTTATAACGATGTAGCCGGAGATGACTTTTCGGCATTAGACGATGATGAGTTCCTGGTGGCAGAAGCTTTGCTAATAAGAAAGCAATTGAATATTTCCGAAGTGCAGCAATTACTGGATGTAAGCCATGTTTATCCCTCAATTAAAAAACTCATAGATAAAAATATCTGTTTTATTTGGGAAACGCTTAATGAACGCTATAAAGTAAAAACAGAAAACTACGTGTTGCTTAATCCTGCTTATAATAACGATGAGCAATTGAGCTGCCTGCTAAATGACTGGAAGGGCGCACCCAGGCAAATGGAAATGCTGCTGGCATTTATTCATCTTCAAAAATCAGAAGGCGAAGTAACTCAACCTGCCCTTTTAAAAAAATCAGGCGCTACTTCTGCCCAGCTTAAAGCCCTTGCGGATAAACAAATCTTAATTGTGGAAAAAAGAAGTGTGGACCGCATTAAGCAATTGCCAAGGCAGGTAAATATTGATTTTACTTTAAGCGCAACACAGCAGGGAGCGCTGGATAGTATTAAAAATATATTTACTCAAAAAGATGTTTGCCTATTGCATGGCGTTACCGGCAGTGGTAAAACGCAGGTTTATATTACACTTATAGAAGCCGCCTTTGCCAAAGATTTACAGGTATTGTACCTGCTGCCCGAAATAGCGCTTACCGCTCAAATTATCCGAAGGCTGCAAAAGCATTTCGGTGGCAATATTGCCATTTATCACTCCAGGTTTAATAACCAGGAGCGTATTGAACTTTGGAATAAAGTAAGAACGGGCGAAGTTAAAATTATTTTAGGCGCAAGAAGCGCTTTGTTTTTGCCTTTTAAACAATTGGGTTTAATAATAGTGGATGAAGAACAGGATGCATCCTATAAACAGCAAGACCCTGCGCCACGGTATAATGCAAGGGATACGGCCATTTTTTATGCCTCATTATTTAAAGCCAAGGTGTTGCTGGGTAGCGCTACGCCATCTGTGGAAAGCTATTACAATGCCCTACACGATAAATACGGTTTGGTAAAACTCAATGAACGTTATGGCGGCATTCAACTGCCCCAGGTAATTATTATCAATACAAGGCAGGTAGTACAAAAAGGCAAAGTAATCATCAGCCCGCAACTGGAAGAAGCAATTGAAAACGCTATTGAAAAAAACGAACAGGTTATTTTGTTTCAAAACAGGCGTGGGTTCGATCCGTACATTATTTGCGGCAATTGCGGCTATATTCCCCGTTGCATCCATTGCGATGTATCGCTTACTTTTCATAAATTCAGCAATAAGTTGCATTGCCATTATTGCAGCAGTACTTATCCTAAGTTAATTGCCTGCCCTGCATGTGGCAGCAATAACTGGCTCGATAAAAATTTTGGTACAGAAAAAATTGAAGAAATTTTGCAGGAAAAATTCCCTGCCCTTCGCATTGGCCGTATGGATGTGGACAGCATCAGGGGAAAAACAGCACACGATACCATCATTCATTTATTTGAACAAAAGAAAATTGATATTTTAGTAGGCACACAAATGGTGGTTAAAGGCCTGGATTTTGACCATGTGAGCCTGGTAGGTATTTTAGATGCCGATGGCTTGCTGAGCTTTGCCGATTTTAGGGTAAATGAAAGGGCTTTTCAATTAATGGAACAGGTGAGTGGCCGTGCCGGCAGAAAAAAAGAACAGGGCAAAGTGCTGTTGCAGGCAGTAAATGTAAAACATCCCGTGCTGGAATGGGTGAAGCAGCACAATTATGAAAAATTTTATGAGTCGGAAATTGAAACCCGTAAAGAATTTAACTATCCGCCTTTTAGCCGCATCGTAAAACTTATACTAAAACATAAACAAAGCGATTTGGTAAATGAGGCGGCCGAAAAACTGGCTTTTTTGCTGCGGCAGGATTTTCAACCTTATATTATTGGCCCAGCATCCCCAATTGTTGCCCGTTTAAGAAATTTATTTATAAAAGATATACTTATTAAATTGCCAAAAGAAACAGGGAAAAGCCTGGCATTTAAGAAAGCAATAAGCAACCATATTAATTTAATGCTGAGCGAAAAAAAATTTAAAAGCGTACAGGTAATTGCCGATGTGGATCCAGTGTAATGATTTATGGAAAACCAAATACAACATAATATTTCTCTAAAACCCTATAATAGTTTTGGTATTGATGTAAGGGCAAAAACTTTCATAAAAATTTCCGGGGTAAATGAATGCGAACATATTTTAGAGGAAAAAGGAGAGGATACGCTGGTATTGGGTGGCGGAAGCAATATTCTTTTTACTAAAAATTATGATGGCCTTATTATTAAAAATGAAATTTCAGGCATTGAAAAAATAGAAGAGGATGAGGGCTGTATTTACATAAAAGCCGGTGCAGGCGTTGTTTGGCATCAGTTTGTATTGTATTGCATAAAAAATAATTATGCCGGGGTAGAAAACCTGGCCTTAATCCCCGGTTGTGTTGGTGCATCACCTATTCAAAATATTGGCGCCTATGGTGCAGAAATCAGGCAGGTGGTTCATACGGTTGAGACATTTCATAAATGCGATAAAGCCAAAGTAAATTTTAGTAATAAAGATTGTGCATTTGGTTACCGGGATAGTATTTTTAAAAATAAATACAAAAACCAATTGCTTATTACATCGGTAACTTACCGGCTTTTTAAAAAACCGGTATTTAATATATCTTATGGCGCTATTGAAAAAGAATTAGCAAACATGGGCGTGCAGGATTTAAATATTACTGCAATTGCACATGCCGTAATCAATATCCGCAGCAGCAAACTCCCCGACCCGGCCCAGATAGGCAATGCCGGAAGTTTTTTTAAAAACCCCGAAATTGAAATTGAAGAATTTAATACACTAAAAAACAATTTTCCCGAAATTGTTGGCTTTGCATTGCCCGGCAATAAAACCAAGCTTGCTGCAGGCTGGCTTATTGAACAATGCGGCTGGAAGGGCTTTCGCCGTGCTGATGCAGGGTGCCATAAAAACCAGGCGCTTGTTTTGGTAAATTACGGAACTGCCAAAGGCGAAGAAATTTTGCAACTTAGTAATGAAATTATTGCCTCTGTGCAGCAAAAATTTGGCGTTATCCTCGAAAGAGAGGTAAACATAATTTAGCTATACAACTGCCTGCCTCAACCTCACCAGTTTTTCCAGCAAAGGTTCAAGTAAATTAAGTTGCAACATATTGGCGCCATCGCTTTTTGCTTTTGATGGGTTGGGATGTGTTTCAATAAACAACCCGTCTGCACCTGTTGCAATGGCAGCTTTGGCAATAGTTTCAATGAGTTGAGGGTTGCCGCCGGTAATTCCGCTGGTTTGGTTGGGTTGTTGCAAAGAGTGTGTACAATCCATTATTACCGGTACATTAAGTTCCTTCATCCAGCTAATATTGCGGTAATCCACTACCAGGTCCTGGTAGCCAAAAGTATTGCCCCTTTCTGTAAGCCACACATTATTATTGCCGGCGCTTTTAATTTTTTCTACAGCAAATTTCATGGATGGGCCGCTCAGGAACTGCCCTTTTTTTACGTTTACAATTTTGCCCGTTTTTGCGGCAGCTATTAATAAATCTGTTTGCCTGCATAAAAATGCAGGTATTTGCAATACATCCACATAGTTTGCAGCAATAAAAGCTTCTTCGTGTGCATGAATATCAGTAGTTGCCGGGAGGTTAAATTTTTCAGCAACTTTTTTAATCAATTGCAAAGCTTTTTCATCGCCTATGCCTGTAAAGGAGCCAGCGCTGGTGCGGTTGGCTTTTCTGTAAGAGGCTTTAAAGAGATAAGGAATGCCCAGTTTTTTGCAAATGCCCAAAGTTTTTTCGGCAACTTCCATTACCAGGTCTTCGCTTTCTACTACACATGGGCCAGCTATGAGAAAAAAATTATTTTTATCGAATTGTTGATTTTTAAATACTGAGGCTGGGTAATTTTCCATGCCGCAAAGTTAAGTGGATTTATATTTTTTACTGCCTTGCAAATATTTTACTTAAACCTGGCCTTATTAGAATAAACAGAAGCATCATTTTCCTACTTTCGTACCACAAATAAATATATGGTTAAAGAAAAAATACTGGTTATTGGCGCAAGTGGGCAAATAGGAGTGGAGTTAACGCTGGCCTTGCGCAAAATTTATGGTAATGCCAATGTTATTGCATCAGACCTTAGGGAACAAAATCCCTTGCTGCAGGGTACCGGCCCTTATGTGAGTATGGATGTAATGAATAAAGAAATGTTGCATGTGCAGGTACTGCGGCAGGGAATTACCCAAATTTATTTACTGGCAGCTATTTTATCGGCCACTGGCGAAAAAAATCCCGGCCTTGCCTGGAACCTCAATATGCAAGGCTTGCTGAATGTGCTGGATATTGCCCGTGAAGAAAAACTGCATAAAGTATATTGGCCTTCGTCTATAGCGGTTTTTGGGCCCACATCGCCAAAGGCAAATTGCCCGCAGCAAACTATTATTGAGCCGGTAACGGTGTATGGCATCAGCAAATATGCCGGTGAGTTTTGGTGCAATTATTTTCATAGCCGTTTTGGGGTAGATGTACGCAGCCTTCGCTATCCCGGGCTCATCAGTTATAAATCGGCGCCGGGCGGCGGCACCACAGATTATGCCGTAGAAATTTTTCATGAAGCGCTGGAAGAAAAAAAGTACGAATGTTTTTTAAAAGAAGATACTTATTTGCCCATGATGTATATGCCCGATGCCATAAGGTCAACCATTGAACTGATGGAATCACCGGCAGATAAAATTTCGGTGCGTACTTCCTATAATATTTCTGGTATGAGTTTTTCACCAAAAGAAATAGCCGCAGAAATTAAAAAACACATCCCTGATTTTTCCATAAGTTATATGCCCGATTACCGGCAGGATATTGCTAATAGCTGGCCACAAAGTATTGACGATTCTGTTGCTTCTGCCGATTGGGGCTGGAAAACAGAATACGGCTTAAAAGAAATGGTTTCGGATATGCTGCTTAATTTGGGGAGTTAGTGTATGGTTTCTGGTGGTTGGTTACTCAATAAAGGGAGCAATTTATAGCACTTGCCAGAACTGTAGGTTAGAGCAAGCCGAGGATATATTTAATGCAAATTTTTACCAAATTTCCAACTTTATTTTTTCCTGAATAACCCATTTCCCATTGCTGTTCTTTAATAAAAATGCAATGGTTCTACCTGCTTTTTGTAATGCAGCTATTGAAGATATTATTACAATATCTATAAATCAACTTCAACTTTTTTTATCCCTTTTAGTTTTTTAAAAGATTTTAATATTTGTTTTATTATTCTTGTTCCGGCAGAACCGGTATCAACACTTGCAGTTAAAATAGGCTCTTCATAGAATATCCTGCAATTATGCACAACACCATTTTTTCTGTTTAAGGCTTCAGATTTCTCATTGTAGGCCTCAATGGTTTCTGATATTACCTGCTCAATTTCTTCTTTGTTGCCGGTAAAATAAATGCGTAATACGGTGTCAACACCAAATCCAAAGACTTTTAATTCAAAAGGTAAGTTAGCTATTTGAAAAGGATGTGATTTTTTTTCGGTGGCTACCTGTTTCCAGTATTCGTCGGGTTTTAGGCCTTCTATCCAACACTCAAGGTCTTCTTCATCAAAATCTTCATCAGTAGGCTTTATAATTTTTCCTGTTTTTGATTTCCAGCAAAAACTGACGTTATCGTTAAATTCTGGCATAATCCATATAACCAGGTTTAGTTTGGAAACTAAACCCGGTTGGTAAATAGGTAATTCATTTCTTTGTTTATATCCTGCTAATGTAACTTTAGAACTAGGCTTTAGACCGGTTGTATTCACAAATATTTTTGTAAAATTTTCTGAAAAAAATTCACAAAAATATTTACTAAATATTAAACCCTCAAGATGAAATGCTTTAGGCCCCCATTCATGTTCGCAATAAATAAACTTATACATTTTCTAATATTTAAAGAGCAACTGCAAATCGTATTATCCTGTATGCCAAAACAAAGCAAACCCAGTCATCTGCAATTCCTGCTCCGGCAGTAATCACATCCTCTAAAATTGTACTTACTATTAAAGCTATTCCAGCGCCTATAGCAGTGCTTTTAATATAGTTTTTTAACTCGGGATGCTGATAGAAAAATTCAGCAATAATTTTATCTGCCTGTTGAAAATTTTGCCTTAGCCTGTCAATTAAGTGTTTGAATTTGTCAACTATTGTAGTGGGTACAACAATGGGTGGTGCTGGAACAGGATTATCTGTGGTAATATAATCATAAACTATAACACCTGGAGCATAAAGATTGGCTTTTAGATATTTATTTGAATTACTTGTTGGTAATAAAACGGAGGAATAATTTGTGCCTGTATGCCAGGAAATACTAGTTGGGAATTGATTTGCACAATGCATATTTGCCTTTTCTACATAATTGGCTACTTCAGATACTCCTGAAGTCTGACCGTTTTGATTATTAAGCTTTATTTCAAAAATCGTTTTATCCTGTAAATTTACAATATCTGCATAACCTCTATTATTAGGATTAGTGCTGCTTGCAAAGGGTATGGCATATTCCACATCACTATTGAGGGGATTTTTTGAAACGTAATCTAACTGAATAATCCAATGTTCTTTAGTGCCTTGAAAAAACACATTACCAGTTCTCTTAGTACCCTGGCAGTCTAAATTTTGGTGTATAAAATCTGCTTGATTGTCTTCTTCATCTAATTGAAGAAAAACATCCTTTTCGTTTTGCGTCATTTGATAATTACATACATAAGGTGGCTCATCCTGCCAGGGTATCCACCCATCGCCTTCTGTTGGTTCGGGGCAATCTCCGGGGTCGGCTACATTATTAGTTGCTGTAAAAGGAGCTGGGTTGTTTTGTGTGCTTTCGCAGGGATATACATAAGGTATTGGCCCACCGCCATTACTGTCGCCACCGTCTCCATATCCTCCGCCAAATGAAATATCTGGTATTACAATTGTGCTGCATGTTGTGCTGTTGTTAAGGTAATTATAGCATTTTCCCTGAGTACAAAAACATATTAGTTCTCCTGAAGGGCATGGCGATGGCGGTACATCACAAGATGTTCCATCTTCACTGCATTTGCCATTCGCAGGACAATAGGTTTTATATATTGCGGATGTGCTGCAAAGTGAAATATATTTAAGCCCTGCACTATCCATTATTGTAAAGCTTATATTTTCTATTTTAATTTTTTGTGTAGATACATGTGCCGTATCATCACTAAATAATTTTGGGTTGGTTATTTTATAATACTCTTCATTGAAAACTATTTTATTTAAAACCATACTCAGCATGGCAAATGCCGATGATGCCGTTTTTGAATTATCTAATTTTTCTTCGTAAGCTTTATAATCTTTGGCAAGGGAATAGCTAAGGCTTACGCTATCGTTGAGCGTTGCTCTTATAAAACCTTTTACCAAAAGTTCGCCTTCCATTACAAAGGGTATTAAAATAGTGGTATCGGTAACGCCATCGAGGCTATTGCCTGCAAGGCTTGCATGGGCGTATTGCTTTTGGGATGTGCCCATTAATACTTTATTCCAAACGGGGTAACCGTTTTGGGTGGCAAATTTGGTTACAAATTCTTTGCGTTCATTTCGTTTTTTAATTTCATTCATCACTCTTACAACAGAAGTATTTGTGCCTGAAGGTAGGGCAAAGAATTTATTTGCTACATTAGGCTTTGCCTTGTAAAAATATTCTTTTTTGCAGTTAAGTTGAAGAAAGCACAAAATTGCCAATACGGCTAAAAAATCGGGGGGGGGGGGAATTAATTTACTTTTCATAAAACTGCAGGTTTAAGGTTAAAAACTTATGTACACAAATATAAGGGCAAAAGGCATTGCCAGGCAATACCACGAAAGAGGTATTTTATGTTTTCATATAGCTTTTTTCCTGTGCTGATTTTAATAAATGCTTAAAATAATAAAGGGAACAAAAAATCTCCTTAATTATTATAAAAAATTTAAAACTATTAACTCATTTCTGCAAAAAACTTATGAAAATAAGGTATGGTTTCAATGCCTTTGTAAAAATTTTCTACATTGTATTTTTCATTGGGGCTGTGCAAGCCATCATTATCTAAGCCAAAGCCCATAAATATAATTTTAATACCCAGTTCTTTTTCCAGGGTATAGCAAATGGGTATGCTGCCTCCACCTCGTACCGGTATGGGTGTTTTACCAAAAGTGGTTTCTAATGCTTTGGATGCCGCTTTGTATCCTTTGCTGCTTATCGGCGTCATGTACGCCTCGCCACCATGGTGTTCAAATACATTTACACTAACGCAGGATGGTGCAATTTTGCGGAAATGATCAAGTAAAAGTTTGGTCATTTTTGCACTGGTTTGGTTGGGTACCAGCCTTGCAGAAATTTTTGCTGTAGCTTTTGCCGGTAATACGGTTTTGGCTCCTTCGCCGGTGTAGCCGCCCCAAATGCCGTTTAGTTCCAGTGTTGGGCGTATGCCGGTTCGTTCATAAGTGGTAAATCCTTTTTCGCCCCAAAGCGCTTTAATGCCTATTTCATCTTTATATTCTTTTTCGTTAAAAGGGGCTTTGTTTATGAGTTTTCTTTCTTCATCCGGAACGTTAAGTACATCATCGTAAAAACCAGGAATGGTAATATGGTTGTTTTCATCGTGGCAGCTTGCAATCATTTTAGATAATACTACAATGGGGTTGGCAACGGCGCCACCATAAGTGCCGCTGTGTAAATCCCGGGCAGATGCGGTTACTTCCACTTCAATGTAGCTCAGCCCTCGTACGCCGGTATCCAAAGATGGGTTTTCCATACTCAGCAAAGAGCTGTCGCTAATTAAAATAACATCGGCTTTTAATAAATCTTTATGTGCGGCTACAAACTTTCCAAGGTTGGGTGAACCTACTTCTTCTTCGCCTTCAATTAAAAATTTTATGTTGGTAGATAGTGAATTGGTTTGGTTAAGTATTTCCAATGCTTTTACATGCATATAAAATTGCCCTTTATCATCGGCAGAACCCCTTGCAAAAATTTTTCCGTCAATTACTGTAGGTTCAAAAGGCCCGGTTTTCCATTCGTTAAGCGGCTCTACAGGCTGCACATCGTAATGGCCATAAACCAATACTGTAGGCTTTGAAGGGTCAATAATTTTTTCACCATACACTGCCGGGTGACCATCGGTGGGCATTACTTCGGCTTTATCGCAACCAGATTTTAATAAACTGTTTTTCACCGTTTCGGCGCATTTCAGCATATCTGCTTTATGTTCGCTTTTTGCGCTTACGCTGGGTATGCGTAGCAATTCAAAAAGTTCATTTAAAAAACGATCTTTATTTTTTTGCTGGTAATCCTGCCATGCTTGCATAATATGATAATTTAAGTTATATGAGGGCAACGAATATACACATTTTTAATAGTGCAATGTCAACAAGTATGCTGCCCTCAAAAAATATTTTTATAATAATTTAACAACCTTTAGCGTTAATGCCGTTACATTTGACCTAAGATTGAGAGTCAATTTATCAGCCTTTGTGTAGTTTTATCCAAACAATTTTTAAGGATATTAGTATGCAAAGGCTGAGTCTATTTTAGCCTTACTTTTTTTTGCAATAAATAGTACAATAAACCCGACAGTAAATAAACCAGGCAAAGCGTCACTATTGCCCACTTAGTTACCGATGCATAAAAAGTAAGCAGGGTAATTTTCTCCGAAACCCTGCCGGTAAGGCTTACGAACATCCCAAAATTTTCTAATACATCCATTGCCCCGGCAAATAATGCAGCAACGCTGAGCCATTTTCCTGCTTTATGAAGAAAAATTGAATGGTATATTTTTTTTGACAACCACTTGCAACACGTAAATAGCAATAAAGAATAAAATAGCAAAAAAACAAAATCCCTTGCTGTATGAATTTCTGCAACAGGGATAAGGTTATTGCGCTCCCACACATTTACTATTTGCTGTGTTGCATGGGTTGTAGCAGCCAACTCAAGATTTAATATGCCTAAAGGCGTGCTTTGGGTAATTAAGGGCTTGCCGGTAAGCTGCAATAGTACCGCCATTAAAATGGTTCCCGAAAAAACGGTTACAAAAAAAATTTTACTCCTCATGCTTTTTCAAAACGGCTTTGCACATAATCCCAGTTTACCAGGTTCCACCATCCATCAATATAATCCGAACGCTTGTTTTGGTATTTGAGGTAATAAGCATGTTCCCATACATCAATGCCCATTAGCGGAAAGCCGTGTATGTCGCTTACGTCCATCAAAGTATTGTCCTGGTTGGGCGTGCTGCCAATATGGAGTTTTTTTGAAGCATCTGTATATAGCCATGCCCAGCCGCTGCCAAAGCGGGTTTTACTAGCTTCAGAAAATTTAGATTTAAAATTGGCAAAACTTCCAAACTCGGTTTCAATGGCCTGCAGCAAATTTCCGGCAGGTTTATTATCAGCAGTTTTTGGGCGCATACATTTCCAAAAGAGTTCGTGGTTGTAATGACCGCCGGCATTATTACGCATTTTTGTTGAGTATTTTGAAACCTTTGAAAGGATGATTTCCAGGCTTGTACCATTGGCAACATTTTCCTGCTTTACTGCTTCATTTAAATTTTTTGCATAGCCTGCCGCATGTTTGGTATAATGTATTTCCATGGTTTGTGCATCTATAATATTTTCCAATGCATCGTATTTATAGGGTAGTGGCGTTTGGTTAAAACCGGTTGCAAATTCATTTGCAATTGTTTTTTTTGAACTGCTGCAGGATGCTGCAAGAGAAGAAATGCCTGCTATGCCTGCAGATAGCGCAATAGAGCCTTTTACAGTATTGGCAATAAAGTTTCTTCTGCTGCTGTTAATTTGTGTTTCCATTATATTAAAATTTAAATAGTGATAGGTTCTTTTTTATTTTTTGCAACATATTTTTTTAGTTGGTTATACAGGCGGTAATAAAATTCTTTATTAAACAACTGTGAGTCGTGCATGGCCTTATAGGTAAGAAAAACACCCACAGGCGTTAAAACAATTATAGAAAGCCACATACCGGTTTCCGGGGCAAGTAAACCTTCTTTTACAAATTTCTCGCCAAACATATTGAGCAGGTGAAAAATAAGGAAGAAGAAAATGGCCACTACAAGCGGCATGCCCATTCCACCTTTGCGGATAATGGAACCCAGCGGCGCACCAATAAAAAATAAAATAATGCAGGCCAGTGAAAAAGAAAATTTTCGATGCAACTCTATTTTACTGAACCGATTATCGGATTGGGCAAGTTTTACATCTGCAACACCGGTTTCGGCAGTAGATTTTATCCTGTCTAATATAACGCCGGCAGAAAGGTTAATGGCGGGCTCCAGAGAATCGGGTATTTTATGTGAAGGCATAGCTGCAGCAATTTTCCATATGCTGTCTGTCGGTTGGTTGTAATGTAAGTATGAGGCAATATTTTTTTTAATGGAAGCCTGGGCATTTTCTTCCCGTTTATTGGAGGAATCTATGTATTTACCCAGTTGCCTTACACTAAGCATTTTATGGCTATTGCGAAAAAGGCTGTCGCTGGTATTTTGTTTTTTTAATACACTCAGGTCAAAAAGTTTTTTAAATTCTTTAAAGTTAATCCTTATGAAGTCGGTTGCGGTATCGTAATAATTTCCCTGCTCCTGGTAACGGCAGCCGTTTTTTAAATTAAATTCCAAAAAATTTTCATCGGCAGAAATTTTCATTTCACCATGCTCGGCCGTAATGCAGTTGTCCTGCAACCTTCCATCTTGTTCATAAATTAAAATATTATGGATGGTTTTTCCATCGGCATCTTTTTTGCCCACTTTTATAGCATAGTTGGGTATATAGGTAAAAAACATGCCTTCCTTTAAATCAAATGCCGGCTTTTTGTAATAAATATCGTTGTAGAGGGTAACAAATTTAAGGTTGGCGTATGGTATTACGTTATTGGCAAAAAAGAATGAGATAACAGAAAAAATTACCGCCAAAAACATTAGCGGGCGCATAAAACGCAATAAAGAAATACCGGAGGATTTAATGGCCACCAATTCAAAACTTTCGCCCAGGTTGCCAAAGGTCATTATAGAAGAAATAAGAATGGCTATGGGGAGCGCCAAAGCAAAAAGCGATGCGCTTGCATACCAAATAAATTGTATAATGGTAATAAAATCCAGCCCTTTACCTACAAGGTCGTCAATGTACTTCCACAATATCTGCATCATTAATACAAATAAGGCTATAAAAAAAGTAACAATAAACGGCCCTAAAAAAGATTTAAGGATAAGAATGTCTAATTTTTTTATCATCGCTGCTTAAAGCTTAATTTTACTTTTACTATTAATTGTAAAATGGAGCCTTCGGCAAATTTAATACTTTCTGAACCGGAACTTGCTAAAGTGCAGGATGCCAACTGGATTTTTACAAAACATTTAATTATGGAAAAAGCCGCCGCTATTTTGCGTGGCCAGGTACAGGAAATCAATAATCAGTTTAATTTTTTATTGCAGTGGGATGCGTTTAAAGAACTTACAGCTACAATGCCCAAAATTTCAAAAGGCGAAAACTATCTTCAACTTCCATATCTTATCCTCGATTACCCGGCAATATTTGAAAAGAACAACATATTTGCTTTGCGTACTTTTTTTTGGTGGGGAAATTTTTTTAGTATCAACCTTCATATCAGCGGCATATATAAAACTGCCTTTCAGGATACCCTGTTAAAAAATATAAATGGTTGCGGGGATTTATTTTATTGCAGCAACGAAAACGAGTGGCAGCATCATTTTGAAGACAATAATTTTAAAAAAATTACCGGCCAATTAAAGCTTACGGAAATTACAAAAAATAATTTTATTAAACTCGCTTTTAAATACGATTTAAAAAACTGGAATAATATGCCGCAATTGTTGCATACCGGTTATACGGCTATGGCAGGTTTATTAAAAAATGCAGGTTAGTTGCCAATACGGTGAAAGAGTTCTTTTACCTGGTATTCCCAAAGCTGGCTTTGGTCTTTAATATCTTTTTTATCGGCAAAATCTTTTATTACCAAAATAGTTTGGTTGGTTACTTCGGAGCGATTGATGGAGAGTTCAAAAAATTCGTCCTTGGCCATGTGGTCCCATTTAAAGCGTACAAACTTGTCTTGTTCCTGGTCCAGGAGTTTTGCTTTATCCTCCGTGCCGTTCCACTCAAAAGTAAAAATACCATCTCTTTCATTTACTTCATCAGCAAACCATTCTTGCAAGCCAGATGGCGACCTTAAAAATTCATAAAGAATAGTTGGGGAACAGCGTACAGGATACTCTAATGTATATTGAACTTTTTTACTCATCCTAAATAATTAAATATCAGATTTGATAGATGCAATAATACCAAATAATTGAAAGTGGCAAAATTTTTGTCAACTTATTTTAAGATTATTTAAATATTGGGGCCTGTAAGACCAATCCCTCAGTGAAATTATTTTCAGTTATATATCATAAAAGCGGATATGTTACGTTATAACTCTCAATAAGGCCAAAAAACAGTTGAAATTCCAATTTGGCCAAAAATTATCTGCTATGAGTATGCGTCAATTAAAAATCTCCAAGTCTATTACCAACAGGGAGAGCCAAAGCCTTGAAAAGTATTTGCAGGAAATTGGTAAAGTAGAACTAATAACACCCGAGGAAGAAGTGAGGCTTGCCGCTTTAATTAAAAAAGGCGACCAGCATGCGCTGGACAGGCTTACCAAAGCCAATTTGCGCTTTGTGGTATCGGTGGCAAAGCAGTACCAAAACCAGGGTTTAACACTGCCCGACCTTATTAATGAAGGGAACCTGGGCTTGATTAAATCGGCACAGCGGTTTGATGAAACCAAGGGCTTTAAATTTATTTCTTATGCCGTATGGTGGATAAGGCAAAGTATTTTACAAGCGCTTGCCGAGCAAAGCAGGATTGTACGTTTACCATTAAATAAAGTAGGCCTTACTTCCAGAATAAGCAAAACCTTTGCCCGGCTGGAGCAGGAGTTTGAACGGGAACCTACTGCCCAGGAAGTTGCAGAAGCCCTGGATATGGATGTGGGCGAAGTAACCGATACCATGTGCGTGGGTGCCAAGCATGTGAGTATGGACCAACCCCTGGGAGAGGGCGAAGACAATACGTTTGGAGAAATGCTCAGCAACCCCAACGACCTGGGCACCGACGATGAACTGGCTGTAAAAGCCTCATTAAAAACAGAAATTGAACGTAGCTTAAATGCCCTTACCCAACGGCAAAGAGAAGTAATTGTTTCTTTTTTTGGCATAGGCATAGACCATCCAATGAGCCTGGAAGATATAGGTGCCCGATATTCGCTAACAAGGGAAAGGGTAAGGCAAATAAAAGATGCTGCTATTAATAAACTACGCAGCAATTCCAAATGCGATTTACTGAGAAGTTTTTTGGGTGGATAAAAATTATTGCAATAAAAATATTTTAAAATCTTCACTTAGGCTGGCAATAGCCTTTTTTTCATAATGGTAACTTAGCATACCTGTTTTAGCTTGGGCAATTAATTTTCCCTGCTGGTTGCTTACCTGGTAATATAAATCAAATGCTGCCCTGCTAATGTCTGCAACAGAAATGGCAATAGATAATACGTCGCCATAAAAACTTTCTGCTTTGTATTCAACGGCAAGTTCTGTCATAATTAACCCCGAACCTTTAATATCCAATTCAGAGAAACCGCCACCGCTTAACCACTGCATCCGGGCCTCATGTAGTATACTCACCAGGCTATGGTTACCAAGGTGGTTGCCGTAATTAATATCGTTGATACGAACCGGTATTTTTATGGTTGCCAAAATTTTTTCGGGGAGCGTAAGATTAAGCCTTGCCATAATTTTCTTTTAAAAACACAATAAGTTTTTCCAATGCTTTTTTACGGTGGCTGTACCTGTTTTTTTCATCAATATCCATTGCAGCAAATGTTTTTGAGGCGCCATCGGGTACAAAAACAGGGTCGTAGCCAAAGCCGTTATTGCCGGTTTTTGCATGGGTAATTTTTCCTTTGCAAATTCCTTCAAATAAAAAATTTTTTCCCTGCATTTCTAAAGAAATTACGGTCCTGAACCGGGCATTACGGTTGTGGCTATCTTTTAAATGTTGCAGTAATTTATCAATATTTTTTTCGGCATTGGCGCTATCGCCTGCGTACCGGGCACTTTTTACGCCAGGTTCGCCATTCAACCCTTCAACTTCAAGGCCTGTATCTTCACTAAAACAATTTTGTTGGGTAAGCTTTACTATAGTTCCCGACTTTTCTTTGGCGTTATCCTCCAGTGTATCCCAGGGTTCGGGGATATCAATTTCAATGCCTGCATCTTTTAAAGAAAGTAGGGTAAATGCATTGCCCAGTATGGAGCTAATTTCTTTTATTTTGTTTTGGTTATTGGTAGCAAATATGAGGGTGAGCATAAGGTTATTGTTTAAAAAGGCTTTGCAGGCAAACCCATAATTTACCCTTTTCTTCTTTATTGTTTTTTAAGGTGGATAATAACGGGGATATTAAAAAAAATTGTTCATTGTAGTTTTGTAATTTGAATGGAGGAAACTCCATAGGGATGCCTGTTTCAGTTGGAGATACACCAAAAAGGATTATTATTTTTGGTGAAAACTCTTTGCAAATACCGGCATAAAGTGGCTTTGGGTTACTGCATGAATTAAGTAAAACAATATCGGCCAGTGAAAGATTACATGCCGATAAAATATTCGTTAAAAACCCAAGGTCTTCGTCATTTATCAATGGCGATTTTTTCTCATTTACAATAATGCAAATATGAGATTGGTTGTTTCCCAAATAGTGGCGCTGTACGGTTTTTGCAGAATTATTATTGGGTTCAGAAATTTCTGTATCTACAAGCACTTTGGTATAAAGATTTTGTATTAAAGTTGCATTTAATTGAATATCATTTAACCCCATTTTCATTAGTTTTATGCAGGTATTTTTCGTTTCTTTGCGTAAAATTAACGATTATGATTGCTGCTGCCGGAATTAAAATTACAAAAGCCCAAAACTCTAAGTTAAAAGACATTAACCTGGAGAATATTGCCTTTGGAAAATATTTTACCGATCACATGCTGGAAGCCGACTATGAAGACGGCGAATGGAAAAATGTGGAAATAAAACCATACCAGCCATTAATGCTTGAACCTTCCATATCTGCTCTGCATTATGGCCAGGCCATTTTTGAAGGAATAAAAGCCTATAACCATCCCAATGGCAATGCCTATATTTTCAGACCGCAGGATAATTTTAACCGCTTTAATATTTCCGCAGAAAGGATGCAAATGCCAAAAATTACAGAAGACATTTTTATGGAAGGTATGCGCCAACTGGTAAGTATAGATAAAAGCTGGATACCCGACAGGGAAGACCATTCCTTGTACATAAGGCCCTTTATGTTCAGCACCGATGAAATGATAGGGGTGCGCCCAAGCGATACTTACAAGTTTATGATACTATTGAGCCCAACAGGCCCATATTACAATACTCCCATGCGTATTTATGTAGAAGAACATTTTGTACGTGCTGTGCCCGGTGGTGTTGGCTATGCAAAAGCTGCCGGCAACTATGGCGCCGCAATGTATGCAACGGCACAGGCAAAGAAAAAAGGCTACGACCAGGTTTTGTGGACCGATGCATTTGAACATAAGTATGTGCAGGAATGTGGAACAATGAATGTATTTTTTATTATAGGAAATTCGGCAATTACCCCGGATTTAAGTAAGGGAACCATTTTGGCAGGCATTACCAGGGAAAGCGCCATGCAGGAATTAAATGAAATGGGCTTTAAGGTAGAAGAAAAAGAACTTTCAATAGACGATATTATAGATGCCCACAAAGCAGGCCTTTTATACGAAGCTTTTGGTACGGGAACAGCAGCTACCATTTCCCTTATTAAAGAACTGCGTTATAAAGATTATGTAATGAAATTTGACGTAGATCAATGGCAAACAGCGCCTAAACTGGCAAAACGCTTAAACGACATTCGTTATGGGCTTGCCGAAGATGTGCATGGCTGGATGTACAAAGTTTAAGTGTTTATAAAGCAGGTGCATCAATGGAAAAAATGTATAAAAAAATGCCTTAATATAGTCGTTTGTATTTTTTTTTCCTGATTTTGTACTTTCTGAGGCTTTTTTGCGGCAGAATTCTTCAAATTATTGCCTATAAGTTTTGCCGGGTTAATTTCTTCCCTTACCTTTGCCTCCCGAAAAAAAACGGAGAAAAAAGTTTATTTAATGCCAACTATTCAACAATTAGTAAGAAAAGGCCGTGAAATTATCAGGGCAAAGAGCAAATCAAGGGCGCTCGACAGTTGCCCGCAACGCCGTGGTGTATGTACAAGGGTGTACACAACTACTCCTAAAAAACCAAACTCTGCCCTGCGTAAAGTGGCGAAAGTTCGTTTAACCAATAAGATAGAAGTTATTGCTTATATCCCCGGGGAAGGGCATAACCTGCAGGAGCATAGCATTGTATTGATACGTGGCGGCAGGGTAAAAGATTTACCCGGTGTACGTTACCATATTGTAAGGGGTAGCCTGGATACAGCAGGTGTGAAAGACCGTAAACAAAGCCGTAGTAAATACGGAACCAAAAAAGCAAAAAAATAATTTAAAAAAGCATTAGTACTAAGTACTCAGATAAAAAATAACAACGATGCGTAAAGCACAAGCCAAAAAATTACCCTTAGCTCCAGACCCAAAGTTTAACGATAAACTGGTTACCCGTTTTGTAAACAACCTTATGTGGGAAGGAAAGAAAAGTGGCGCTTATGATATATTTTATAACGCCATGGAAAAAGTAGCTAAAATTAGCGGTGAAGATGGTTACGAAGTTTGGAAAAAAGCCCTGAGTAATATTACACCGGCCGTAGAAGTAAGGAGCCGTAGGATTGGTGGCGCTACGTTTCAAATACCTTCTGAAGTACGTGCCGATAGAAAAATTTCTTTGAGCATTAAATGGATGGTACGCTATAGCAGGGAAAGAAACGGCCGCAGCATGGCAGATAAACTGGCCAATGAAATTGTAGCAGCCAGCAAAGGCGAAGGCGCATCATTTAAAAAGAAAGAAGATACGCACCGCATGGCAGAAGCCAATAAAGCGTTTGCACATTTTCGTATTTAATTTAATTTTTCTCATAATATTTACGCCTGCTTTAAGCAGGTTTTTTTATGCCCGGTGCTTTATTTTTTATCTTGTTCAAAACAATTTTTTTTAATGTAAGTTTACTGTACAAAAAATTTTTTGACCAATGAATTTTAAAAAGGTTTCCATTTCAATTTTTATCCTTGCTTTTTTTATAAATGCAAAGGCGCAACAACCGATTATTATTAACTCTCCTGACAATAATATTAAGGCGGAGTTTTGGTTGAGCAATAGTGGCGAGCCGGTTTATAGCGTGATGTATAAAAATAAAAAAATTGTACTGCCTTCCACTTTGGGCTTTGATTATAAATTGGGCATCCATGCCAAAGATAACCTTGACATGCAGCAAAATTTTTCTTTAGTAAAGAGTGAGCCATTTAGCTATAACGGAAGCTGGAAGCCTGTGTGGGGCGAAGAAAACGAAATAAAAGAGCATTACAACGCCACTACAATCAGCCTGGTTCAAAATAAAAGCTCTAATAAACCATTATACTTAAATATTGTTTTCAAAGTTTTTGATGATGGCGTAGGGTTTAGGTACGAGTTTCCGGAACAACCTAATCTGAACCATTTTATAGTAACAGACGAGCATACAAAATTTGCCATGGCCGGCGACCATACCGCATATTGGATCCCCGGAGATTATGATACACAGGAATATGATTATACTACCTCAAAACTTTCACAAGTAAGGGCATTAATGTCTACTGCAATTTCTGAAAATGCATCTCAAACACTGTTTTCGCCTACAGGTGTACAAACCTCTTTGCAAATGAAAACGGCAGAGGGAATTTATATTAACCTGCATGAAGCAGCTTTGATAAATTACTCCTGCATGAACCTGAACCTGGATGATAAAAATTTTGTGTTTAAATCGTGGCTCACACCCGATGCAATTGGCAATAAATGTTATTTGCAAACACCTTGTGTTACGCCCTGGCGCACTATTACCGTAAGTGATGATGCACGGGTAATACTGGCTTCTAAAATCACCGAAAATTTAAATGAACCCAGTAAAATAAAGGATGTATCGTGGATAAAACCCGTAAAATATATGGGTGTATGGTGGGAGATGATTACCGGTAAAAGCACATGGGCTTATACCGATGGTACCGATTTTTTAAACCATGCAACAGAAAAGCAAATGCCCTCTATTCAACTTGGGGTTACCAATTATGCTAAGCTGGCGCCAAATGGCAAGCATGGCGCTACCACAAAGCATGTAAAAGAAATGATTGATTATGCAGCAGCAAATGGGTTTGATGCCGTATTGGTAGAAGGGTGGAATGTAGGCTGGGAAGACTGGTTTGGCAAATCGAAAGACTATGTTTTTGATTTTGTAACACCTTACCCCGATTTTGATGTAGCCGAAATAAGAGATTATGCAAAAAGCAAAGGCATTAAAATGATCATGCACCATGAAACATCCGGCTCCATAAGAAATTACGAACGGCATTTAGATACCGCTTTTAAATTTATGAAAGCCTTTAATTACGATGCGGTAAAAACAGGATATGTTGGCGATTTACTTCCAAGAGGCGAACATCATTATGGCCAATGGGCCATTAATCATTATCAATATGTAATTGAAACGGCAGCAAAATTTGGCATAATGATAAATGCACATGAAGCAGTAAGGCCCACAGGTATTTACCGTACCTGGCCCAATATGATTGGCAATGAATCGGCAAGGGGTACGGAGTTTCAGGCATTTGGCGGCAGTAAGCCCAACCATGTTACTATTCTTCCCTTTACCCGGTTAAAAGGCGGGCCTATGGATTATACACCGGGCATTTTTGAAATGAACATAAGTAAATTAAACCCCGGCAACCACTCACATGCCAATACTACATTGGCCAATCAACTGGCTTTATATGTAACCATGTATAGCCCGCTGCAAATGGCTGCCGACCTGCCCGAAAATTATAACCGGTTTAAAGATGCTTTTCAATTTATAAAAGATGTAGCGGTGGATTGGAGCAAATCCGTTTACCTGGAAGCCGAACCCGGCAATTATATTACTGCTGCACGCCAGGCAAAAAATACCGGTAATTGGTTTGTAGGCAATGTTACGGGTGTACCCGGAGGTAGAGTTTCTACCATAAATTTTGATTTTTTAGATAAGGATAAAATTTATATTGCCACAGTGTACTGCGATGCACCCAATGCCAATTATAAAACCAATCCTCAGGCTTATGAAATAAAAAAGTATGTGGTAAATGCAAAATCAAAATTAAAGCAATGGAGTGCAGAAGGTGGTGGGTATGCCATAAGCATTTACCCGGCAACAAAAGTAGAAACTAAAGGGATAAAAAAGTTGAAGTAATTATTCTTTGGCACCTTTATCGCCTACAAACCACTGTTCTTTATTTTTAAACAATACATTAAAAGTGGTAAGGCTGCCGTAGCAGCGGGTAATGTACTGCTGTAAATTTACTTTTTCTTCATCGCTAAGGTTTTTGCTGCTGTTGATGTTTTGTTCCAGCACCCTTAGCCTGTCCCGCAACATTACTATTTTGTGAAAAAAATCTTCAATGGGAATTTCTTTGGGTTTAAGTGTATTGTCTGCAGGTTGCAAAATAAATTTTCCTCCCTGCCACTTTTCACCTAAGGGAACAGTTTCTGTAAAGCCGCCCCACATCCTTAAAATTTTTAAAAGCGATTTTTCGGTTTCCGAAACAGTTTCCACTTCAGCAGTAACATTTTCAGGTATAATTTCATCCAATTGGGTATCTGCTTTATCAATTTCTTTAATGCCGGTATTGATAAATGCAATTAAATAGGTTGCATATTTAACAACGATAATTACACCCGGGCCATGTAAGGTGTGTTGTAAACGGGTGCCTATACCCAAAGTGGCTTGTTCCATAGCAATAAAAATAAATTGGTTAAACGCTAAAATAATAAAAAAGCAAAAATATCGTTTATGCTGGTAAATTGTAAGATTACATTAATATTAACAGCTGTGTATAAGTAGTTTATGCAGCAAATTTTAGTAATTGTATATCTTGCACTATATTAAAACTTATTAATAACCAAACAAATTTAAAATGAAAAAACTTTTTGTTATTACTGCACTCCTTGGCGTTACTTTTGCCGCAACTGCTCAAAACGACTCAAAAAAACCATTTAGAGTGAGTATTGGTGCAGAGGCCGGACTTCCTATGGGAGACTACGGTGATTATTACAGTGCCGTATTTGGAGGTAGCCTTCAAGGTGAATACTCTTTAGATGATAATCTTGCGGCAACTTTAAATGCAGGTTACCTTAACTTTTCTGGTAAAAACGGTAGCGGATCTGATGGATTTGTACCTGTAATGGCAGGTATTAAGTATAATTTTACCGAAAAAGTATTTGCAGCTGGTCAACTTGGCTTGATGTTTAGCACTGCTAGCGGTGGTGGATCTGCATTTACATATTCTCCAGGCGTTGGCTACCAAATTAGCTCTAATATAAGCGCATTGGTAAAATACACAGGATGGAGTAAAAATAGCGTAAATGGCAGCATGGTAGGCCTGCGTTTAGCTTATTCTTTCTAATTTTAATATGAGTAATTTAATTGAGCGCCCCTTTTGGGGCGCTTTTTTTATGGCATTTATTAACAAGTGTGCAAAATATAAATTTTTATATATAAATTACAATATTAATATTTGTATTATTAAATTTATTCTTAATCAAAACCGAAACAAATGAAAAAGAAAATCTTTGTACTGGTATTGTTGATTATGTACTTTACCATTACTGTAATTGCCCAAACGGATAAGGGAAACTGGCTTTTAGGAGGTAGCGCTGGTTTCAGTTCATCTAAGCAAGGAGAAGGAAAAGCTACCTCTATTAATTTTTCGCCAAACGCCGGCTATTTTTTTATTAATAACCTTGCTGGCGGTATTTCCTTTGATCTTTCAAACTATAAGGTTAAGGGTAGCGATGGATCTACAACCGATTTAAGTATAGGGCCATTTTTGAGGTATTATTTTTTAAAACTTGCTCAAAGAGCAATGCTCTTTGGCGAAGGCAGTTTTGGATTTGGGTCTTATAAAACTACCGGCACTTATGGCTCTACAGAAAAATTTACCAGCTGGATGTTGGCGGCTGGCCCGGCATTTTTTTTAAATGAACATACAGCATTAGAACTTGCATTGTATTATAATTCACTTAAATATAAAGGAGATTCGGATGCACTGGGAACAATAGGCTTTTTGGTTGGCTTTCAAATACATTTGAATTGCAAGAAAAATAAGGCAAAATAATTTACAGCAAATCAATTATTTAAACTTGCGGCCCACAGGGGCTGCATTTTTTTATTATAAACTAAAGTGAGCAATAAAATTTAGTAAATTTTATTGCTGTGGTGTGGGTTTTAAAAATGATATTTTTAATTAAATGATTGATTATTAATAATTAAGAATAAAAAAATGCAATAAATCAGTTAACTTCTATTTGATTAAAAAACCTTTAATAAAAATAAAAAAAATCATACCTTTGCGCCGCTAAATGCTACGGTAAAGTAAATGGAGCCGCACAATTTAGCTTTTCATGAGAGCTTAAACAAACCATATTGCCCCGTTTTGCTCCAATTTATTTGGGGTGAATTTATATTTAAAGGGGTTTTCAATAAAGATTTACAGTACAAGAGTGCGACGCCAATGAAGCTTAATAGCATTGCAAAAGCCGGGCTCAAAACATTTAAAATTTATAATTCATAATTCTTAATTAAATAAAAATGGCTGATTTAAAATTTCAGAGAAACTTTGGTATTGCCGCTCATATTGATGCCGGTAAAACCACTACTACAGAGCGTATCCTGCGTTACACTGGTATGATCCACAAAATTGGTGAAGTACACGATGGCGCTGCTACTACCGACTGGATGGAGCAGGAAAAAGAAAGAGGGATTACGATTACTTCGGCAGCCGTAAGTTGCAAATGGAATTTCCCTACCGAAAAAGGTAAGGCAACCCCAGGTACCAAAGAATACGCTTTTAATATTATTGATACACCGGGCCACGTGGATTTTACCGTAGAGGTAGAACGATCCATGCGTGTGCTTGATGGATTGATTGCTTTATTTTCGGCAGTTGATGGGGTAGAACCACAATCGGAAACCGTATGGCGCCAGGCCAACCGTTACCATGTACCCCGTATTGGCTTTGTAAATAAAATGGACCGTGCCGGTGCCGATTTTTTAAATGTGGTAAAGCAAGTAAGAGAAATGCTGGGCTCTAAAGCGGTTCCTTTACAAATTCCTATAGGCGCAGAAGACAACTTTAAAGGTGTGGTTGACCTTATTAAAATGAAAGGGATTATATGGCATGCCGAAACCGAAGGAATGACTTTTGATGAAATTGAGATACCCGCCGATTTGCTGGAAGAAGCAAAACAATTGCGTGCAGAATTAGTAGAAGCCGTTGCTGAATATGACGACCATTTAATGGAGAAGTTTTTTGATAACCCCGATACGATTTCTGAAGATGAAATACATGCGGCAATACGCAAAGCAACTATTGATTTGAGCATTGTACCCATGATGTGTGGTTCATCTTTTAAAAACAAAGGTGTGCAAACAGCACTTGATGCCGTATGCCGATACCTGCCCAGCCCTGTAGATATTGAAGCGGTGAAAGGAACCGACCCGGATACTGGTGCAGAATTATTGCGTAAGCCCGATGCAAAAGAACCCTTTGCCGCTTTGGCTTTTAAAATTATGACCGATCCGTTTGTGGGCCGTTTGGCGTTTTTTAGGTGTTATAGCGGCCACTTAGATGCTGGTTCTTATGTGTTGAACGTAAGAAGCGGTAAGAAGGAACGCATCAGCCGCATTATGAAAATGTTTGCCAATAAGCAAAACCCTGTAGATTTTATTGAAGCAGGTGATATTGGTGCAGCAGTTGGTTTTAAAGAAATTAAAACCGGTGATACTTTATGCGATGAAGACCATCCAATTACTTTGGAAAACATGTTTATTCCTGAGCCGGTTATTGCGATTGCAATTGAACCAAAAACACAGGCAGACGTGGATAAAATGGGTATGGCCATTGCCAAACTTGTGGAAGAAGATCCTACACTTCGTGTAAATACCGATGAAGATACAGGCCAAACCATTTTGCGTGGAATGGGTGAACTTCACCTGGAAATTATACTTGACCGTATGAAGAGAGAGTTTAAAGTAGAAGTAAACCAGGGCGCACCGCAGGTGGCATATAAAGAAGCCTTTACCAAAGCAATTGAACACAGGGAAATATTGAAGAAACAAACCGGTGGCCGGGGTAAATTTGCCGACATTATTTTTGAAATTGGCCCTGCAGATGCAGAATGGCTTAAAGAAAACGAAGGCAAACATTTCCAATTTGTAAACGACCTTTTTGGTGGATCAATTCCAAAAGAGTTTGTACCGGCAATTAATAAAGGTTTTGAAACCTCAATGACTACGGGTGTGTTGGCTGCTTATCCCATGGAAAGTATGAAAATACGGGTGTATGATGGTAGCTACCATGATGTGGATTCTGACGCTATGAGTTTTGAATTGTGCGCCAAATCCGGTTTTCGTGAAGCCGGCCGCAAAGCAAAACCTGTATTACTGGAACCTATTATGAAAGTAGAAGTGCTTACACCGGACCAATACATGGGTGATGTAACTGGCGACCTTAACCGCCGCCGTGGAATGCTGGAAGGTATGGACAGCCGCAATAACCTGCAGGTTATTAAAGCTAAAGTTCCCCTGAGCGAAATGTTTGGATATGTAACACAGTTGCGTTCATTGTCATCTGGCCGTGCTACTTCTACAATGGAGTTCAGCCATTACCATCCTGCTCCAAATAATATTGCAGAAGAAGTAATAGCCAAGCAAAAAGGCAAGCAAAGCATAGAAAGCTAATTAGTAAAATTCAGTTAAATGATATGCCCTGCTAAAATAAAGCAGGGTTTTTTTTGCGTTTGTTTAAACAATATCGCAGAACGATGTTAATAAAGGAAGCATTTTGTTTAACTTTTTTTTATCTAACAGTTCAAAACTATTGCTGCAAATATTTCATCTTATATACACTTGAACTGCTAAACGGCCGTTGCTAACCTTTTATTTGTGCCCTTAAACTGGTAATTTCTACCTTCTTTTAAATACGGCCCGTTTAGAAAGACCTGCTACGTTTAAAACGGGCAGGTTTTTTTTATTGAGCATATATAGTATGGGTATGGTGGAAAAATATTGAGAGTAAGATGTGAATTAGTTACATTTATGAAGGCCGAAAATATAATAAGTACGCAGCATAATGTGGTACAATAGCTATTCTATATAGCTATCTTTATGCAAAAGTTGTATTTTTTTTATGAACACTAAAAGCATAAACTTACTCAATGCTGGTTTAATTATACTTTCCCTATTGCTTGCGTATAAAATACCTTTTGAACTTTTTCTGTTTTCTTATGCTGTATTGGGCCCGCTTCATTACCTTACCGAAATAAACTGGCTTAATGAAAGAAATTATTTTGTACGTAAAAAAAAATATGTAATTGTATTGATGGTATTGGCGGCACTGGTTGCATTGCCTTTTGTATTGCGTTTGCCATTTTTGGCAGCGTTAAGGCAAACTTTCGCTGGCAGCAAGGTTGCACATTATTCGCAAACGGTAAATGTTTACATTGTTTTCGTTTCCCTCATCTTTTCTATTGGGCTTATTTATTTTAAAAAATGGCAACAGGTATCGCTGTTTTTTATTTCGGCGGCTATTTTTAGTTTTTTAGTTATAAAATTCCTGCCTGTTTATGCAATGGTTGTAGCCATGTTTATTCCTACAGTTGTGCATGTGTATTTGTTTACATTGCTGTTTATGGTTTATGGCGCCATGAACGAGAAAAGCGCTTACGCCTGGCTGGGCATTGTTTTGCTGGTATTGAGCCCTTTTGTTATTATACTGTTGCCTTTAGATGCAGAAAAATATTTGATAAGCAATCATGTGAAATCTACTTTTATGTACAATAATTTTAACCGGGTAAAAAACAGTATTGCAGGTATTTTACAGTTACAGGAAACCAATGGAAAGTTTAATTTGGTTTCTGTTGCGGGTATTAAATTACAGGTGTTTCTTGCATTTGCCTATACGTATCATTACCTCAATTGGTTTTCCAAAACTTCTATCATTGGCTGGGGCAAAAATATACAGGCCAAAAAATGGGTTGTTATTATAGTGCTTTGGGCGCTTTCTGTAGGCTTATATTATTATGACTACCGCACCGGGCTGCTGGCATTATTTTTTTTAAGCTTGTTGCATGTGTTCCTTGAGTTTCCGCTCAATATTATTTCGGTGAAAGGGATTTTTGCAAAGTTGTTTATGAAAAAAGGGAATCTATAAATTAAAACCTTCTTTTTTCATTTCTGCCCGCTCTTGCTTCGTCGCTGGGTTTTTTAAATCCGCCATCTGCTTCATTCATGCGTATGGTACGGTTGTTATGGCGTTTGCCGTCAAGCGATTTTATCATTTTGCCAGCATTGGCATTATCTACTTCTACCCAGGTATTCATTTCCCTTAGATCTATTTTACCCAGTACATCTTTTTTTAGGTTGCTTTCATCTAAAATAAATTGTAAAAAGCTGGCTTTATAAAAACCATCTTTGGTGCCCAGGTTTATAAATAACCTTGTATATCCATTATCCCTTCTGTTAAAACTTCCCCTTTCCCTGCGGCCACCTTGCATGCGGGCTTCTGGCTGCGAACCCCTGCCTGAATCCCTTGCATTCAGGTCGTCGGCGTTTTCATAGTATTTTAAAAAATGGTTGAATTCAAGGGCTGCCACTCTTTGCAATACTTCTTCCTTGCTTACATTTTCAAATTTCTTGATTAAGTCGGGCAAAAAAGTTTCGTAATCGCCGTTGGAAATATCTGCATTGCTGAGGGTATCCATAAAATGGAAAAATTGTTTACGGCAAACTTCTTTGCCTGATGGGATATCCAGCCTGTGAAATTGTTTATTGATAAGCCTTTCCAGCGATTTTATTTTGTACTGCTCACGGCTATGGCAAATGGAAACACAGATGCCGCTTTTGCCGGCCCTTGCCGTTCTTCCGCTACGGTGTGTGTACACTTCTAAATCGTCTGGCAATTCATAATTAATTACATGGGTTATGCCATCTACATCAATTCCCCTGGCCGCCACATCTGTCGCAATAAGCAATTGTAGAGATTTGCTGCGGAACCTGCCCATTACTTTATCTCTTTGCTGCTGTGTAAGATCGCCATGCAGGGCTTCAATATCGTACCCGCTTTTGGCCAGTTTTTCGGCAATTTCCTGTGCATCTGCCTTGGTACGGGTAAAAATGATGCCGTACATTCCCGGGTTAAAATCTATAAGCCGTTTTAATGTTTCATAACGGTGATGCGCCTGGGTAATAAAATATTGATGGTCTATATTTACGTTGCCGCTGTTTGCCTTGCCCACGGTAATTTCTTTGGGTGAGGTCATGTAATTTTTAGAAATAGCACGTACTTCCGGCGGCATAGTTGCGCTAAACAACCAGGTACTTTCTCTTATTACGGTATTTTTTAAAACAAAATCTATATCGTCTCTAAAGCCCATGTTCAGCATTTCGTCGGCTTCATCCAGCACTACATATTTTACTTTTCCCAGGTCAATGGCTTTTCGTTCAATAAGGTCAATGAGCCGGCCTGGGGTTGCCACAACAATTTGAACTCCTTTTTTAAGGTTTCTTACTTGCATGGTGATAGATGCACCGCCGTAAACCGCTTCTGTATAAACGCCCCTTATATGTTTGCTGTAGGTAGAAAGGTCGTTGGTTATTTGCAAACAAAGTTCCCTTGTAGGGCATACAATTAAGGCTTGCGGAAATTTATCGCTTATATTAATTAACTGCAAAAGCGGTAAACCAAATGCTGCTGTTTTTCCGGTGCCTGTTTGGGCAAGCCCTACAAAATCTTTTGTGCCGCTTAATAAAACGGGTATGGCTTTTTCCTGTATAGGCGTTGGGCTTGTAAAACCGAGTTCGGTAATGGACTTGATGATTTGCTCATTAAGCCCTAATGATTCAAATGAATTCATAACAATAAAATAATTTAAGGCAGAAGTATGCCCGTGAAAACATGTATTAGCAGAAAAATTTCATACATACATGTTATGCACCGGCTGCGGAAAAAATACCGGTAGTGTTAGTAACACCGGCTCTGTACAGCATCTTTGCACGTCATGCAAATACTTGGAAATTTTACAATCGGGCGCAAAGTTACGGTTTTTATGTGAATTAATAATAGTTTTTTGTTTATTTCATTATTTGCTATTGCCGCTTAGCTATTTATTAGAAAATGTTAACTGCTTATGCTATTATATTTGTACATAAATTTTTTTTACAATGACTAATTTATTGGAGTTGCAAAACCTGAAAAAATATTTTGCCACTCAAAAGGCCGTTGATGATATGAGTTTTTCCATTCAAAAGGGGAGCATCTTTGGATTATTGGGCCCCAACGGTGCAGGTAAAACCACTTTGCTGCGTATGATTACTGGGATATTTTATCCTGACAGCGGGCAGATATTATTCGATGGAAAAAAATTTGATCCACTAAACGATGCACAAAACATTGGCTATATGCCCGAAGAAAGGGGCTTGTATAAGAAGATGAAAATTGGGGAACAAGCCGTTTACCTGGCACAGTTAAAAGGGTTGAAAGCCACTGAAGCCACACAAAAAGCAAAAGATTGGTTCACTAAATTTGAGATGCAAAGCTGGTGGAACAAAAAGGTGGAAGACCTGAGTAAGGGCATGAGCCAGAAGCTGCAATTTGTAACCACTGTAATGCATAACCCCAGTTTAATTATTTTAGATGAACCCTTTAGCGGGCTCGATCCGGTAAATGCCAATTTAATAAAGGAAGAAATTTTTAAGCTTGCTGAAAACGGGTGCACCATTATTTTTAGTACACACCGTATGGAGCAGGTAGAAGAAATATGCAGGCATATTGTGCTGATGAATAAAGGGAAAAAAATACTGGATGGAACGGTGCAAAATGTAAAGAATGAATTTAAGGATAATATTTATGAATTGAAAGGCAATATTTTGCCGGAACATACCATGACGGGCATCTTTGAAGTAGTAAACCTCAGCAACGGAAGGTTACGCATAAAACTTTCGCAGGGCACCAGGCCCAATGATGTGTTGCAATACTTCATTAATCAAACTGTGGCCATCAACTCATTTAACGAAGTGCTGCCTACCTTAAACGATATTTTTATTAAGCTGGTAGAAGGCACCGCAACAGCAAGGCAATTTCAAAATATTTCGTAATCTCTTATTAATTTTTATGAGCAAGATAGGTTTAATTGTAGGCCGGGAATACTTTACAAGGGTAAAGAAAAAATCATTTCTTATTACTACGATACTGGTTCCAATATTAATTATGGCCTTTTATGCAGTAATTATTTTTGTGGCAATAAAGGGTGGCGATTCATCAGCCTCCGGCAAGCTGGCCATTATTGATGAAGCAGGATTGTTTCATGACTCTTCTTTTACAAACGTAAAGGAAAAAGGTTTCGAACTGGTGAAAAATGAAAATGAAACTTCTTTTGTGGGTAAGTACAAAAGCAAAGGTTATTTAGGTTTTTTATATATCCCTAAAATTAATATTGATAAACCTGAAGGTATTGTGTTACACAGCCAAAGCAGTATTAGCCTTACCAAAACAGTTGAAATAAACGATATGGTAAATAATGCCGTGGAAGATAAGCGCCTGGCGGCATTGGGTATAAAGCCGGAAGATTTTAAAAAATTATCGGCCGATGTATCCATTCAAAGTACTATAGATACCAAAGAAGGCGGAAAGAAAACCGTGGCAGGTATTTCTTATGCCGTATCTTATTTATGCGGCATACTTATTTATTTAATGATGATTATTTACGGTACACAGGTAATGAGGGGTGTTACCGAAGAAAAAACAAACCGTATTTCGGAAGTGGTGATAAGTTCGGTAAAACCATTTGAATTAATGATGGGAAAAATTATTGGCATTGGCGCTGTGGGCCTCACACAGTTTGCCATTTGGATAGTATTATTTGTAATACTTCAGGGAATCATCCCACTGCTTATGCCCGACATTTTAAACCAGGCCGGAGCTGCTGCTACAGCCGCAAATGATTCTTCATCGTCAATAGGCGTAATGAAAGAAATTACCAATGGTTTATCTACATTGCCCATGGCAAAAATAATTGGTTGGTTTTTATTTTACTTTTTGGGTGGATACCTTACTTATGCATCTTTATTTGCCGCAGTAGGTAGCGTAGTGAGCGAAGACCAGCAGGAAGCACAGCAACTGGTGTTTCCTATATTAATGCCCATTATTTTAGGCTTTGTAATTATGACCAATGCCGTACAAAACCCCGATAGTAACCTGGCTTTATTCGGCAGCTTGTTTCCCTTAACATCTCCCGTGGTAATGATGGGAAGAATTACTTACGATATCCCACTTTGGCAACTGCTTTTATCGGCAGTATTATTAATTGGCACTTTTATTTTACTTACCTGGTTAACTGCAAAAATTTACCGTATTGGCATTTTAATGTATGGTAAAAAACCAAGCTGGAAGGAGATGATGAAATGGGTTTTCAGGAAATCATAAATCAAAAAAAAAAAAGCATAATTGGTTTTCTATTTTTCCTTTTTAGAAAGAAATAAAATAAAAAATTTGGAAATTTAAAAACTATGCGTTTAACTTTGCAGCAGTTCTTTAAATAATCTTATCAAGAAAGGCAGAGGGTAATGGCCCGTTGAAGCCTTGGCAACCTGTTCCGTTTATTTCGGAAAAAGGTGCCAAATCCATCCCAACAGTATTATTGGGACAGATAAGTCAGACATTAAGCTAAAAAGTAAAAACAATTTATAAAAGCTCATCTGGCATATCGGGTGAGCTTTTTTATTTTAGAAAAACCCCGGTATTTATTCCTCAATTTTCAGGATAAGATTATTTAAAATTTTTAAATAAAAATTAAACATCTTATCATGAGCACAGCAACACAACTCATCCACAGCATCCCTGTATGCGAACTTACTGGTTCCATTAGCGTACCCATTTATCAAACCAGCACTTTTGTACAACAAGCCCCGGGCATTAACAAAGGTTTTGATTATTCCCGTACCAATAACCCTACAAGGGCAACGCTGGAAAACATTATTGCAACTTTAGAGAAAGGCAGTACCGGAATTGCCTTTGGCAGCGGCCTGGCAGCAATAGACGCCGTATTAAAATTGCTAAAAGCAGGTGACGAAATAATTGCCGTAGATGACATTTACGGGGGTGCGTTCCGCTTATTTACGCATGTGTATGAAAAGTTTGGCATTCAAGTGAAATATGTTGATACTACACAGGTAGAAAATATTTTTAATGCCGTAACCAAAGCAACAAAACTTATTTGGATTGAAACGCCTACAAACCCCACTTTAAAAATCAGCGATATACAAGCCATCGCCAAAATTGCAAAGGCACAGGGCTGCTGGCTTTGCGTGGATAACACTTTTGCTTCGCCCGCTTTACAGCAACCTCTTGCGCTGGGAGCTGATATTGTAGTGCATAGTGCAACAAAATATCTTGGAGGGCATAGCGATTTAATTGCAGGCCTTGTTATTACCAAAGAAAAAGAGCTTGGCGAAAAAATAAAATTTATCCAAAATGCAAGTGGCGCTGTTTTGTCTCCATTCGATAGTTGGCTGGTGATAAGGGGAATTGAAACACTCTGCCTGAGGGTGCAGCAGCATAGCAAAAATGCACAGTTGGTTGCCGAATTTTTAGCAACACATCCTTTTGTAGCAGATGTTTATTACCCTGGCTTACCCACCCATCACAATCATGATATTGCGTTAAAACAATCTACAGGTTTTGGTGGTGTAGTTTCTTTTTCATTAAAACAGGATACCGAAGAAGCAGCAACAGCCTTTGTTACCAACACCAAACTTTTTCAACTTGCCGAAAGCCTTGGCGGTGTAAAGAGCCTTCTTTGTCATCCTGCAACAATGACGCATAAAAGTATACCTGCGGAAAAAAGAAGGGCGGCAGGTGTTGCAGACAGCCTGATCAGGCTTAGTGTGGGGCTGGAAGAAGCTGCTGATTTAATTTCCGATTTAACGAATGCTTTTCATAAAATAAATCACTTGCAGCATATTTTGACCGGAGAGCCTGTTTGAAAGTATTTTATTAATCAGTAGAAACATAATTTATGTCAGATCAATCTAAAATTACTATTGGCTTGTTTGGTTTTGGTGTAGTAGGCAAAGGGTTTTATGAAGCGCTTATTCACACTCAAAATATTCAGGCGAAAATAAAAAAGATAGGTATCAAAATACCGGGTAAGGCCCGTGGCGCCGGTAAATTACCATTTACTATAAACGAAGATGATATTTTACAGGATGAAGAAATCAATACCGTTGTAGAATTAATTGATGACCCTAAGGCAGCATTTACTTTCGTTAAAAGAGCATTACAAAATGGCAAAGCAGTAGTAAGCGCCAATAAAAAAATGATAGCTGATAATTTTGAAGAATTATTGAATTTGCAAAAACAGTATAATGTTTCGTTGCTTTATGAAGGAGCTTGTTGTGCCAGCATTCCCATTATTCGGTGCCTGGAAGATTATTTTGGATATGATGAGGTGAAATCAATAAGAGGAATTATTAATGGCAGCACCAATTATATACTATCTCAAATGGTAGATAAAGGGTTACTTTTTAATGATGCATTAGCTGCTGCCCAAAAATTAGGCTTTGCAGAAGCCAACCCTGCACTGGATATAGAAGGGCACGATGCTGCCAATAAACTTTCCATACTGCTTGCCCATGCTTTTGGATGTACTGCATTGGCCGGTGAATTTTTGTATTTCGGCATTACCAATATTTCACGGCATGATGCTGAGTATGCTTGTTCTAAGCATTGTAAAATAAAATTGGTTGCAAGAGCACAAAAAATCGGTGATGGTACTATTGCAGCTTTTGTGCTTCCGCATTTGGTTATGCAGGATGACGAGTTGTACCATGTAAATAATGAATTGAATGCATTGGAAATTGAAAGCGGCTTTGCAGGCAGGCAAATTTTTAAAGGTAATGGCGCCGGGGCATATCCAACTGCATCAGCAGTTTTGAGCGATGTGGCTTCATTGCATAGGCAATACCATTATACTTACAGAAAATTACAAAAGGCAAACCCGATAATAAATAACAATTACAATATTAATGTATGTGTAAGTGCCGATAAACTGTATAAGCTAAAAATTAATACATTTGAAAGTATAAAGAAAATCAACAGCGATACTGGCGTTCACCGGGTTTTTGGAAAGATAAACATCAGGCAATTATTAAACGATAACTGGTGGAAGAAAAGGGCAGTTTCTTTAATTGTATTAAATGAACCGGTTGCTGAAACTGCTGTTCAAAGTGTGGATAAGTGTAAAGCAAGTGAATTTGCAGAATGTTATATTTGAAGTTAATTTTTACAATATTTAATGATCACTAACTTTATTAAAATTTGTTAATTAAAAAAACTTTCATAATTTGTTTTGGTATTTTTTATTGTGCATCAAAAATTTTTGCACAGCAAGATAATTTTGCTGATGAAGAACTATGGTACCTTAGAAAGGAGGCTTGGATAGTTGCGGCAATAGTTTTTTCCCTTTTGTTATTGGCATTTTACCTCAAGTTTAAACCCAAAAAAGCTAAAAAGGAAAAACCAGGACCTCACAGGACAAGCCAATCACCAGCGGTACAATCCCAATCTGCCAGTGAAGATTTTAACAACAAAAGCACATGAAAATGTGCTTTTGGCTTTTTGTTTTAGTATTTCAATTTACGTTGAGAAAAATATCAAAAATCGCTACCCAGCTCATTTTTCCATCGAGCAGTTTTTAAAAATAAGTTTAATTTATTTTGTCCCCCTTTTGTGGGTATTTGAGGTTCATTCCACGCAAATGCTGTGGCTGTAAAGTCATTTAATCATTCAGAATGGCAGGTAAATAAACCAGGGATAATATTGTTATTTGACAGTAATATTTTGCAGCAACAAAACTTATTATAATGAAAACAACAACACTCCTCTATGCAATCATCCTTTTCTTTTTATCCTGCGAAAAAAGCAGTACAAATCCTCCATTAGAAGAGCCTTACCCACACCAGTGGATCTTTACCGCTGATGCTTCGGCTGATAAATATGTACACCTGGAGCTGGCAGGGAACAATATGAAGCGTAGCGAAATACTTAAAACGTATTCCCTTGCTCAACTAACTCTTGACAGATACTGCGAATTTAATGTGGCCGAATCACTAACTGAATTTACCAATGAAAAATGTTACACCATTCAGTTTGAGCGGCAGCGTAAACGCTGGCTGTTTGCCGGCAATAGCAGCAACGGGCAGGAAGTGCATCTGGGTAATACACTTGGTGGCAGCGAAACAGAAGACCCCGGTGGCGATGGCTATAAATTTTTTATTCATGAAATGCCCAAAGTAAATGGTGTAAGAACAGTGACTATAGAAAGTGTAGATAAACCCGGTTATTATATTTCTACTTCCCCACCGGGCTCTAACTATTCTCCAACCCAGGTAACATTAACACAGCATACAAGCCCACAATCGGCTACGCATTGGCAATGCAGGTCGGCTCAATAAGAAATGATATTACCCTTCCTGTTCGGGCAGGGCGGATTTTTTAAAAATTAAAACCTGGTTATGAAAAAATATTTATTAATACTGGCAATTATTTTCTTCATTCCAGTAATAAATTTTGCACAGGTTGTTACGCTTACTAGTTCCCCTGTTGCTGCTGCTGATATTGCTCAAGGTTCCACCAATAATATTGTTTACATCGTTAAAATGGATGTAGCTTCTTTGCCGGTTACCATTAACAGCATGCAATTTACCCTCACCGGCACCCATGATGATAATGACCTTGTTGTATTGCATGTGTATTTTAATCCAACGGCGCCAACTCTTTCGGGAGCTACTCAAAAGGCTGTAAATGTTAGCGCCAACTTTGCTGCACCTCATGCCTACAATGCAATTTTTAATTTGGGTAGTCAGGGGCTTGCAGCCGGCAGCTCCGGCTATTTTATTGTGCTGGCTGATGTGGCTGCGGCAGCAACCTCTGGCAATACCGTTAAAGTAAATGGCCTTGCCAACCCCGTAATTTTTGGTTATAGCACTTCCCCAATCATTACCAATAACCAAACAGATATTGCAGGCACACAAACCATACTGGCTGCTGTGGTTACGCTTACTACTTCAGCCCTTGCTGCGGCTAATATTACACAAGGCAGTACCAACAATGTTTTGTATATCGTTAAAATGGATGTAGCTTCTTTGCCGGTTACCATTAACAGCATGCAATTTACCCTCACCGGCACCCATGATGATAATGACCTTGTTGTATTGCATGTGTATTTTAATCCAACGGCGCCAACTCTTTCGGGAGCTACTCAAAAGGCTGTAAATGTTAGCGCCAACTTTGCTGCACCTCATGCCTACAATGCCATTTTTAATTTGGGTAGTCAGGGGCTTGCAGCCGGCAGCTCCGGCTATTTTATTGTGCTGGCTGATGTGGCTGCGGCAGCAACCAGCGGCAATACGGTTAAGATTAACGGGCTTACCAACCCGGTAAGTTTTGGTTATAGCACTTCCCCAACCATTACCAATAATCAAACGGATATTGCAGGCACACAAACCATACTGGCTGCAGGGGTTACGCTTACAACTTCCCCTGTTGCTGCTGCTAATATTACGCAAGGCAGCAATAGCAATGTGTTGTATATCGCTAAAATGGATGTAGCTGCCCAGGCGGTTACCGTTAACAGCATGCAATTTACCCTTACAGGTACACATGATGATAACGACCTGCTGCTGCTGCATGTATATTTTAATCCTACTGCTCCCACTCTTTCGGGGGCTACCGTAAAAGCTGTAAAGGTTAGCGCCAACTTTGCTGCACCCCATGCCTACAATGCCCTTTTTAATACGGGTAACCAGGCGCTTGTAGCGGGCAGTTCAGGATATTTTATTGTGCTGGCTGATGTGGCTGCGGCAGCAACCAGCGGCAATACGGTTAAGATTAACGGGCTTACCAACCCGGTAAGTTTTGGTTATAGCACTTCCCCAACCATTACCAATAATCAAACAGATATTGCAGGCACACAAACCATTGTTGGCGCATTGCCATTAACACTAATAAGTTTTACAGGAAATACAATTAATACAAATGAAGTGCAGTTGCAATGGCAAACTGCACAGGAAATAAATACAAAAGACTTTGAAATTGAATGGAGTATTGACGGCAGCCGTTTTGAAAAAATTAGCATGCAGTCCGCCGCAGGCAACAGTTCACAAACACTACATTACAGCTACACACATAACCAACCTGTAACCGGTACTAATTATTACCGGCTCAAAATGGTAGATATTGATGGCCGCTTTACTTACTCGCCTGTTATTGTTATCAGCAACAATGCAGAACTATTTTCTGTAAAAATATTCCCCAACCCGGTTGCAGATATTTTACAATTACACATACATGCAGAAAAAAAAGAAACGATTTTATTCAACCTGTTCAATACAGAAGGAAAAAAAATTGATTCAAAAAAAATGAACCTGCAAAAGGGAAGTAACTATTTAAACTGGAACATGCAAACACTTGCGAAAGGAAATTATTTTCTTGCTGCCGATGCCGCCAATATTGAAACTATCAAAATAATAAAAAAATAAAACAGCAGGTATGAAAAAAATATTTTTATTTATCATTCTTTTTATTGCCATACATAAAATGATGATGGCACAAAATGTAGGCATTGGCACCACCGACCCTTTTAACAAACTGCAGGTGCAGGGCAACCTGGTGGTTAATGCTCCAAGCATAGCCACTGCCACAGCGCCAACAGCAGCACAATCCAAAACAATGATAAATGCAAGCACCGTTGCTTTTCCAGTAAGTGATTCCACCGGAAGAATATTCGACCCCGGCGGGCCTGTTGGTAATTATTTGCCCAACCTGCAGGCTTTTGCAAATATATCGGTAGGGTTCAATCTTGGAATAGAGGTTACTGCTGAAACAATGAATCTGGCAACAGGTGATTCATTAATCATCAAAGAATCATCTACCGGCACTACTTTGCTTGCCGTGGGTAACGGGTACAACAGCACGGGTAAATGGGTGTTTAATAGTGGTGAACTGTATCTGATTTTTAAAAGCAATGCAGATGCCAATACAGGCGCAGGATTTTCATTGCTGTTTCGCCGGTTGTTCGATAATAGTTCATCACTTCCTGATATTTCGGGGTTTGCCGGCAATACTTTTTCATTTAATGCAAAAACAGGAGCAGTCAGATTCGGCCGTTTTAATAACAGTACACAGGGATATTATTCAACCGCAATGGGAAATAATGTAAGTGCCAGTGGACTACATTCGTTTGCAAGCGGAAGTTTTGCAACCGCCAACGGAAATTATTCATTTGCAAGGGGCTTGAGTGTAGGCGCCCATGGGCAAAATTCCATCGCAATGGGGAATAACATATCTGCCACTGGAAGTAATTCCATCGCAATGGGATTTAATGTAAGCACCAGTGGAAGTAATTCAATCGCAATGGGAGATAATACTTCTGCCACAGGAGAGAATTCCATCGCAATGGGCCGTTCTTCAACCTCTGGTGGCGAAACATCAACTGCTATTGGCTGGGTTACAACCGCCAGCGGTAATTACTCTACCGCCATTGGCAATCATGTTTCAACCAATAATCAGAATGGCAGTTTTATAATCGGTGATAATTCCACCACAACAGTATTGAATTCGGCCAATATTAATAATTTTCGGGCAAGATTTGCCGGGGGGTACAAGCTATTTACCAGCGCTGATTTATCTACCGGCTGCACTTTATTTGCAGGTGATAATGCCTGGACAACCGGCAGCAGCGTATACACAAAAGAAAATTTTGCAGCAGTAAACGGCGAAGATTTTTTACAAAAGATAAGCCGCTTCAATCTCACAAGCTGGAACTACAAAACACAAGACCCAAAAACCTTTCGCCACTACGGCCCCATGGCGCAGGATTTTTATGCCGCTTTTGGAAAAGATGAATATGGAACGATAGGCAATGATACCACAATTAACTCCGCCGATTTTGCCGGGGTGAGTTTTATTGCCATACAGGCTTTGGAAAAAAGAACGGCTGAACAACAGCAATACATCCAGAAACTTGAAAAGGAAAATAGCAAACAGACAGAAAAATTAGAAGCAGTGCAGGCATTGTTGCAGCAACTGCAAAAGGGATTAGAAAAAGTAAAGGCCATTCAAAATAAAAATTTATAAAAAATTTATTATGAAAAAGATTTGCTTCTTCTTTTTTTTACTGGCTACAGCAGTAACCCTAAGTGCCCAAAATATAGGCATTGGTACAACCGAACCACTTAACAAACTACAGGTGCAAGGGAGTATATTGGTTACTTCTCCAACTACGGCAACTACCACGGCACCCACGGCAGCGCAAACCAAAACTTTACCAGGTCTTGGCACTATCACATTTCTTAATACCGACTCCACCGGAAGGCTGTACGACCCTGGAGGCTCTGCCGGAAACTATGGTATTGATTTAGACAGTAAGGCAAACATTCTCTCCTCATCCAATATAGGTTTTGAAGTGATAATTGAAACAATGGACTTAAATACGGGTGATTCATTAATCATAAAAGAATCATCAACCGGCACCATACTGATTGCAGTGGGAAACGGATACAATACAACTGGTAAGTGGATATTTAATTCTTCCTCACTCTATATCAACTTTAAAAGCAATACTGATTTCAATACCGGTGCAGGCTTTTCATTATTGTTTCGCAGGTTGTATAATAATAGTTTTACGCTTCCCGATGTTTCCGGAGTTGCAGGCAATACTTTTTTCTTTGACGCAAAAAGCGGGGCATTACGAAGCGGAGAACTGAATAATTCAGCCAGGGGTACTCATTCGGTTGCATTAGGATTTAATAATACTGCCAGCTCAAATTCATCCATAGCTCTTGGAAGTGGAACAATCGCCAGTGGATTTAATTCAATAACAATGGGGCAAAATACAATAGCCAGCGGTGCTTTTTCAACTGCTATGGGGTCAGTTACAACCGCCATTGGGATAAATTCAACAGCAATGGGATATCAAACAATAGCCAGCGGCAGCTCAGCAACAGCTACTGGACAAAGTACAGATGCCAGTGGTGATTTTTCAATGGCTATGGGGCATTTGACCAATGCCAGTGGCACATATTCATTGGCTACCGGAAAATCTACCGATGCCACAGGACATGCAGCTACTGCCACTGGTGACAATAGTTTGGCAAGCGGGGCAGTTTCATTTGCAAGCGGATTTCTCACAACTGCCAGTGGAAATTATTCAACTGCAATGGGAAGCTATGTCTCCACGAATAATCATGATGGGAGTTTTATAATTGGTGATAACTCCACCACAACAGTATTGAATTCGGCTAATATTAATAATTTCCGGGCAAGGTTTGCAGGGGGTTATCGTTTGTTTACCAGTGCAGCAGCTATCAATGCAGAGAGCTGCCTGTTAGCAGCCGGGGGTAATGCCTGGGTTACCGCTAGTGATGTTAGGCTAAAAGAAAAATTTCAGCAATCGGATGGAGAAAATTTTTTAGAAAAGATTGCTACTATGAAACTCGGAAGCTGGAATTACATTTCGCAAAACCCATTAAAGCAACGCCACTACGGCCCCATGGCACAGGATTTTTATGCCGCTTTTGGAAAAGATAAATATGGAACCATCGGCAACGATACTACCATTAACTCCGCCGATTTTGCCGGCGTAAGTTTTATTGCCATACAGGCATTGGAAAAAAGAAGTTCTGGACAACAACAAAATATAAGTGATTTAAAAAAGGAAAACAAAGAACTAAAAGAAATTTTGTTGCTGCTGAGAAAAGAAATGAATGAACTAAAAAAACAAAACGAAAAAGAATAGCAGTTCTATTAATGGATAAATTTTTTTGCGATGAAAAAAATAATAACAACCATAGCAGGCATCATTTTCACAACTGCCCTTACTGCACAAAATGTTGGTATTGGCACTACTGCCCCTGCTGCCCGTCTGCATGTAGCAGACAGCAGTGTGGTATTTAGCGCAAGTGGCGGCATTCCGCCAACACCCGGCAATCCTCCTTTACAAGGTGGCGGAAGAAGAATGATGTGGTATGCAGACAAAGCTGCTTTTCGTGCCGGATATATCAGTGGAATCAATTGGGATAAGGATAATATTGGAGTATATTCTTTTGCTACCGGGTTTAATACAACTGCCAGCGGAGCAATCTCTACAGCCATGGGATTTCAAACAACTACCGGCGGAACTTATTCAACAGCTATGGGATATAATACAAATGCCAGCGGTTTTGCTTCAACGGCTTTAGGAACAAGTACATCTGCCGAGGGCAGTTCATCAACTGCTATGGGGAATATTACAACCGCCAGCGGAAGTTCCTCAACAGCAATGGGAAGTTTTACAATAGCTAGTGGCCATAATTCAACGGCTATGGGAAAATATACAGATGCTACAGGATATGCCGCTACTGCAATGGGCGATAGCAGCTTAGCCAGTGGGGCAGTTTCATTTGCGAGTGGGTTTGGTACAAATGCCATCGGGAATTATTCAACAGCAATGGGAAGGTTATCATTTGCAAGGGGTGATTATTCAACAGCATTTGGATATAATACAGTTGGTTACGGAAATTATTCCATAGCATTGGGAAGACAAACAAATGCCAGTGGAGAAAATTCAACCGCCATGGGAAAATATACAGATGCTACAGGATATGCAGCCACTGCAAGCGGTGATAGCAGTTTAGCAAGCGGGTCTGTCTCATTTGCAAGCGGGTTTCGAACAATATCCAGTGGAGATTATTCCACCGCAATGGGAATAGTTTCAACTGCCAGCGGAGGTTCTTCTACAGCAATTGGTGTTGCTACAACAGCTAGCGGCTATGCTTCCACAGCTATAGGAATTAATACAACAGCAAGTGGAGATTATTCTACTGCTCTCGGAGCCTATGTTTCCACAAATTTTAAAGAAGGTTCTTTTGTTATTGGAGATGCTTCTACACCGGTTGTTATGACTTCCCTTAGCCCCAATAATTTTCGTGCAAGATTTGCCGGAGGTTACCGCTTTTACACCAGTAGTGATTATACCAGCAATTGTTTATTAGCAGCAGGAGCCAATGCCTGGAGTACCAGTAGCGATGTACATACCAAAGAAAATTTTGCAGCAATAAACGGAGAAGATTTTTTGAAAAAGATAAGCAGCTTCCACCTCACAAGTTGGAATTACAAAACACAAGACCCAAAAACATTCCGCCACTACGGCCCCATGGCGCAGGATTTTTATGCTGCTTTTGGAAAAGATGAATATGGAACCATTGGCAATGATACCACTATTAACTCCGCCGATTTTGCCGGCGTAAGTTTTATTGCCATACAGGCATTGGAAAAAAGAACGCAGAAGATTGAAGCGTTGGAGAAAGAAAATGCAAACCTTCTTGCCCGTCTCAAAGAATTTGAAATAAATATGAAGCTTCAGCAAACATTAGTAGAAACCCAGCAAAAACAATTATACGAGTTAATGGCAACGGTTAAAAAAATGCTCCAGGATAATACTTCACATTAGCTCTTTAATAATGAATTTATATTGGGCAACCTGAATTGGAAAACAATTTGAGGAAAAAAAAATCTTATATTAGTATATTGAAAACCCTTGCACTACTATACATTTGCTGCTTAACTTTTTCTGGCCAGTTATTAGGCCAATTACCCGATTATCATGTGCAAAAGCTACCGGTTAAAAGCGGGCTTATGCAACCCAGCCAGGTAGATGAAATGATGAGGGATGAAAAAGGGTTTTTATGGTTGCTTTCACCCACAAAAGTTCAGCGTTTTGATGGTAAAAGTATTTTGTCGTTTTCTTTTGATGATGCCTGCATTGGTATAGAGCAGGATGATAAAGGAACCATTTGGCTACTTACCCGGCAAAATATTTACAGGTATAAAAATGATTTTACAGGCTTTGAAAAATTGGCCAACTATAGTAGTAAACTAAATAAATACCTGAGACTGCTTGCTGGCCCCAAAAAAAAATTATACCTGCTTAGCACCGAAGGTATTTTGCGATGGAACAGTGCTACAGATAAAATGGAAACAATTGGAGCTCTCTCATTTAAAATGGGCGGCAACTTTCCATTTTTACAATCCTACGGCGACTATATTTTTTTCCGGCTTAGTAACACAACTATCCTTAGGTACAACACTGCAACTAAAGCACAAGATTCAGTGCATGTACAGCAGCCCAGCTTTTTAATGCCACTTGATGCCAACAATGTTTGGGTGCGGCAGGGCATTGGCAGTACAGTACTTGCCTCTTTCAAAACGAAAAAAATAGCGCCATTCAGCAAAGCACAGTTTAATGAACCGGTTACCGGTAACAATTTTTTTATTACTGCCGCCTTTGAAAACCGACCGGGTGAATTTTTTGTAATGGTGAACGATAAAGGCTTTTATACTTACAATACCAATACCACTAAGTTCAAAAAAATTAATTTTTTTAATAACGGACGGTTGCTTACCGGCAAGCCATTACTGACCCGTAATAATTTTTTTAAAGAAAAAAATGGTACTGTATGGTTCAACAATGAAGCGGGCCTTTTTTTTGTGAACCCTGCTACTGCAAATATGGGGCTGTTGCGTAGCGGCGGTGGTACCAGCAACAGCCAATGGGATAATGATATTCGAAATTTAACAGAAGATAGTAAAGGAAATATTTGGTTTAGCACCGCTAATGGTTTTTGTAATTGGGATAAAACAAACGGGTTTGTAACCACATGGTTGCCAAATTATACTGCCAATAACTATTTGAATTACGCATCGGTAAAATCTATTGGCTTCAGCAATAATAAAATCATTATTGGCCAAAGCGAAAAAGGCTTTTGGCTTTTTGACCCCGTAGCGCAAACCTTTAGCCGCCCAAAATTTGAAAAAGATAGTTTACAAAAAAAATTCCATGGTGAGTTTAACCGGAACATGCTACAGCTACGCAATGGAAATTTTTTAATACTCAGTAACAACCTGTGGCTGCTGGATAAGGAAACCTTTTATATACGGCCAATAATAATACCGGAGTTTACCGGAGTGGGCCGCAAAGCTTTTGAAGATGAACAAGGCCGGATATGGATATTGGGTTCGGCTGCCATTATAGTTGTGGACAAAGAGTATAAGCCCTTGTATTTGTTAAATGATAAAGTGCTGGGTAAATGGTTTAATGCCATTGTGCAAAAAGATGACAGTACATTTTGGGTGGCTGCGAAAAGCTTGTATGAAATAAAATTGCAGCCACAAAAAAAATTGGGTATAAAGCCCATTTTCCCGGAGCTTAAAAACCAGCACTTCTCCAATTTATTTAAAGACTCGCTGGGGCATATATGGATGTGCCATGATGAAGGTATGTACCGGTACATACCTGAAAAAAACAATTCAGAAAAATTTGACCAGAGTAATAATATCCAGGATTTTTATGTAAGCCTAAGCAACAATTACCGGGGCAGTGATGGTACGGTTTACTTCGGCAGCCTGGGCGGTATCAATTATTTTGTGCCCGAAAAAATTCCGGTTCAAAACGATTCATTGCAGGTACAGCTTTTAAATGTTACCATCAACCAGGATGATTCTTCTTTCCTACTTAGACATTCTCTACGAAATCTGCCGCATAGTCAAAATAACATTGTATTTGATTTTGTAAGCCCCTGGTTATATAATCCAGAAAAAATACAGTACAGGTACAAATTAGTAGGAGATTGGGTAAGCCTAGGGAATTCTTCATCGGTACGTTTCAACTCATTGCAACCGGGCAGTTATAGCTTTCATGCGGCGGCCTCGCTCAATGGCAAAGACTGGTATGCCCTGAAAGCCCCTTATTCATTTGTAATAAATCCACCTTTTTATAAAACATGGTGGTTTCTATTATTTCTTTTTATAACCATTGCTGCATCCACTACTTTTTTTATAAGAAGGAGGATTGGTTTTATTAAAAAAAGTGAGGCTGAAAAAACAGAGCTGCAGAAAATAAAGGCAGCCAGCTACCAGGTAAAACTGGAAACAGAACAGGTAATAAATTATTTTGCAACTTCCATCAGCAATAAAACCACTGTAGATGATTTATTATGGGATGTAGCTAAAAACTGTATTTCAAAGCTGGGGTTTGAAGATTGTGTGATATATCTTATAGATAAAGATCAGAAATTATTGGTGCAGAAAGCAGCCTGGGGGCCAAAAACAACTGAAGAAAATAAAATTACCAACCCCATAAAAATCCCATTTGGAAAAGGTATAGTTGGCTCAGTGGCCCTAAGTAATAAAGCAGAAATTGTAAATGATACCTCCCTTGATAAAAGATATATAGTTGATGATGATAACCGATTATCTGAAATATCCGTACCCATCAGCATTGCAGAGGATGTACTGGGCATTATTGACTGCGAAAATTCCAAAAAAAATTTTTATACAGAAAAACACCTGCAGGTGCTAACAACTATTGCTTCTTTACTGGCCAACAGGATTACAAGAATTGAAGCAGAACAATTTGCTCAAAAAAAGGAAATAGAAATTCTTACTTTAAAAACAAGCAGTTACCAGTACCAGTTGGAGGTAGAGAGAATAGTTGGTTTTTTTGCAACAGCCATTTCATCACATAACTCTATCGAAGACCTGCTGTGGGAAGTATCAAAAAACCTGATAGGTAAATTGGGTTTTGAAGATTGTATGATTTATCTGTGGAATGAAGATAAAACCGTGTTGGAGCAAAAAGCAGGGTATGGCAAAAAGGGATCTATGCAGGAAAAATTAGAAAAAAATATTTACCATGTTCCCCGTGGCAAAGGGATTGTGGGAGCTGCAGTTGAAAGTAAACAGTATATCCTGGCCAACGACACTTCAACAGATAAAAGATATTTTACCGCTGATGAAATAATCCGGTTAAGTGAATTGTGCGTGCCAATTATATTAAACAACGAAGCTATCGGGGCCATAAATGCAGAACATTCTGAAAAAAATTTTTACACCGAACGGCATTTACAAATCCTTATCACTATTGCCTCTATGCTTGCCGATAAAATTGATAGAATTGAAGCACAGGAACAAACCCGGAAAAAGGAAATAGAAGTGCTGAAATTGAGTAAAGACCTGGCTACCTCCCAGCTAACTGCCCTGAGGGCACAAATGAACCCACATTTTCTTTTTAATGCAATGAACAGCATTCAACAGTTTACCTTAACCAATGATATAGAAAATGCAAACCTTTATATTTCAAAATTTTCCACTCTTTTGAGAAATGTGCTTCATTCATCGCAACAAAGTTTTTTAACCCTCGAAGAAGAATTGCTGCAGCTGGAACTTTATCTTGAAATTGAGAAACTAAGGCTTGGCAAAGAGTTTAGCTATTTCATTCAAAAGGAAACTGATTTGGAAGTAGATGCCATAAATATTCCCGGTATGCTCATACAACCATTTGTAGAAAACGCACTAAAACATGGGCTGGCCCCTAAAATGGGGGATAAATCTCTCAAAATAGAAATTTATTTGCCGGAGTTTGATACCCTTAATATAATAATTACCGATAACGGAATTGGCAGGCAAAAGGCAAATGAATTAAAATTACGACAGGAAAAATTGCTGCCCCATATTTCTAAAGGGTTAAAATTAGTTGAAGAAAGATTGCAACTCATTACCGGGAAACCTGCATTTGACTTTTTTCATTTTGAAGATAATTTCGATGCCAACGGACAGGCAATGGGTACCACAGTAACACTCACTATACCTGTAGCAACAACCAATATTTAAATTTATTGGAAGTTTTTTATTAATTTCAGGGGGTGATTAAAGCGCTTATTATAGACGATGAAGCTTCAGCTGCCAACGTATTACAACTGATGATAGAAAGGCATGTGCCCGAAATTACCGACCTGCGTATTGCCACAAAATTGAGTGAGGCCCATTCTCTCATAAATCAGTTTCAACCCCAATTAGTTTTCCTGGATATTGTAATGCCCGAAAAAAATGGTTTTGAGTTTTTAGGTGAAGTAAAAAATATTGGGTTCGAAATTATTTTCACCACAGCTTTTAATGAATACGCCATTAGGGCCATCCGCTTCAGTGCATTGGATTATATTTTAAAACCCATAAATGCCGAAGAGTTAAAAGCAGCGGTAAGCCGCTTTCTTCAAAAAAGAAACCAGCAGTTGCAAACGGAGGGTTTGCTTAACAATTTAATGGCAAACCTGGAAAAGAAGAACGAAGCAGATTATAAATTGGCCATTCCAACAATATCCGGCACTGTGTTTTTTTCACATTCAGAAATCATACGCCTGGAAGGGGATAGTAATTACAGCAATTTTTTTTTAACTCAGAACAGGCGATATGTTAGCGCTAAAACTCTAAAGGAGTATGAAGATATTTTGATAAAATCTACTTTTATACGTATCCATAAATCGCACCTGGTAAACCGTTCTTTTATTGATGGTTTTAATAATGATGGTTCCGTGTTGCTGAAAGATAAAACCCTTTTACCGGTATCCCGCCTGCGAAAGCAGGAAGTAGCAAGGAAATTAAAAGGGAAATAATTTTTTAAAACAAAGCCCATTTAAGTTTTAAAATAGGGCCTGGCAAAAAAGGGATATCAAGGCCCAAAAAATACCAGGTATACGCCAGTAAATTTTATTACAATGCAGTAACTATGATGCAAGAATATATAATAAGGCGGTCATCTAAAAATGATGCAGGCGCCCTCAGTAAGTTAATTTGTGAAAATGCAGCAGTGCTTTTATTGCCTTACTACAATGATGAACAAATGGATGCATTTGTAAAATTTTATTCCGCTACCGAGATGCAGGCTAAAGTTGCAACCCAAAATATTTTTTGTGCAACTTTAGATAATGAAATTGTGGGTTGCATAGCTTTGGATAAAAACCAGGTAGTGGGGTTTTATACCAGCCTGCAATTTCAAAAAAGGGGAATAGGCAAATTGCTATTGGAATTTATTGAAAAATTTGCCCAAAGCCAGGGTATTAATGAGTTGCAATTATACGCATCTCCACAAGCCCTTGCATACTATTTAAGGCACGGATGGCTAAAAATAAAAGAGGTTACTTGCTATTATTTTTCCATTGGATTTGAAGAAACACTGATGAAAAAAGAAATTGGCTGGTAACCAAACATTATTTAGTTTTCGCCAATCTTTTTTAAACCAATGTTAGCGAAGGGAGTTTATTTTATTTTTATAACAATACGATACCGCAAGTATTGCCCCTACAATAATAGGCATCAGTATAAATCCGATATTTTTATCCACCAGGATATGGCTGTAAGTGGCAAAAATTAAATTAAAGGCCAGGCCTGCATAAGCCCACTCTTTTAATGTTGCCGGTAATTTTGGGAGCATAATTGCGGTAGCGCCAAGTAGTTTGCAAATAATTAAGGCATAGGCAAAATAATCCGGGTAGCCCAGGGGTTTTGTGCCTGCAGTTGCATATTCAGGCGCAAATAATAGCGTGCCCAGCGGCATCAACCCTTCCCATAAAAAGATGATGCTGGTTGCAATCCAAAAAATAATTTTATTCTTTTTCATTTTTGAGTTTATTTATGTTGTAAATATAATATCCAATTGTTCCCAAATTTATCCGTTAGTTCTCCACAAATTGTACTTAAAAAATTTTCTTGCAAAGAAAATGTTTCCTCACCGTCACGGGAAAGATTAGTGTAATATCTCCTTATGTCTTTTTCGCTCTTACAAATAAGCGCAAGAGATACTGCATTTCCCTTCAATAACTTTTTTCCCGAAACTATATCGGAACCAAACAATACAATCTTACCATTTCGCAACTCGGAATGGAGGATACATTTTTTCATTTTCGCAGGCATTTTTCCGGATAGCGCTGATTCGCCAATTGTTTGAAAACTTAGTTCCCCGCCAAGGCATTTTTGGTAAAATGTCATGGCTTCCCTGCAATTGCCATTGAATGTGAGATAGGAATGGATTGTTTTCATAAATGAAAGGATGCAAGCGGTTATTTTTTTTCTTCTAAATCTGCAATAATTATTTTTTTCATCTTCATTACTGCTTTGAATGCATATTCCTGCTTTGCTTTGTTTTTGTGATTTTCCAGTTTAAAATACTGCGCTGGCACTACCTGCCAGGAAAGCCCGTATTTATCCTTGCACCAGCCACAGGGTCCTTCGCTACCGCCTTTATTGCTGAGGGCTTTCCAGTAATAATCCACTTCTTTCTGGTTTTTACAGGTTATAACAAATGATACAGCCTCAGTGAATTTGAACATTGGGCCTGCGGCAAGTATCTGAAAATCCATGCCCTGTAAGTTCATTACAGCCATATCAAAAAAAGTATTGGGGCCATTAACGTTTTTGTAAGCCTTGTACGATTTTAGTTTACCGGTTTTAAAAATAGATAAATAATAATTCGCTACTTTTTTTGCGTCTTTTTCTACCCATAAACAGGGCATAAATTTTTGTGTTGCCATTTTAATAATGATTAATGGTGAATGTGCAGTTATTGTTTTGGGAATTTACTCATATCCATATAAAACACTTCCCAGTTATTGCCATCCAAATCTTCCACACTGCGTTGCAGCATAAATCCAAAGTCTTTTGCCTCGGCATATTCATTGCCGCCGGCTGCTATTGCTCTTTTCATAAAAGCATTTACTTCAGTAGTGTTTTCTACCGAAAGTGCATTTATTACGCCAACTGTTTTTTCCCCATCAATTATGCTTTTGCCAATAAAATGTTTGAACTTTTCATGCGTAAGCAGCATAACAAAAATATTGTCGCTCCATACCATGCAGGCTGCTGTTTCATCAGTAAATTGTGGGTTATTGGTAAAGCCCATGGCTTCGTAAAAAGCCATAGATTTTTGTAAATCTTTTACCGGGAGATTGATAAATACTTGCTTTGACATTGTTATAGAATTTAGAATTTAAAACTAATAATTTTGAATTTTTGGTTTATACGCCATCAGGAATTATAGGTTCCACCAATTTTTTTAATTTATCCAGCGACTCCTGCCATCCCAGGTAACACATTTCTTGGGGTATTACAGAGGGCACTCCTTCTTGTGTAATAGTCAACTCTGTACCGCAGGATACTTTTTTAAATTGAATGGTGGTTGTCATTTCACCAGGCAGTTTGGGGTCGTCAAACCGGTCGCTGTATTTTATTAATTCATTGGATTTAATTTCTAAAAACTCGCCGCCAAATGAATGGCCATTACCCGTACCGAAATTGGTAAAAGACATGTGGTATTTTCCGCCCACTTTTACATCCATTTCAAATATTTTGGCTACATAACCATAAGGTGGAAGCCAGGATGCATAAGCATCAGCATCGGTAAATGCTTTAAATAATTTTTCGGGCGGCGCTGTTAATACCCGGTGAAGTTGAATTGTATTTGTTGACATTTTTTAGAATTTAGCGTTAAGAAATGTTTTGCTATACAAAGATGCTATGTATTTTGGAAATAATAAGATGTCAGATATGACAGTTTTAAGGGGGATTTATGACAAATAGGATTACCTTTACAGGCCAAATAATTTTATGCGTATTTCCGTTTACGTTCCGCAACATGCAGTAATAGAAGCCATTTCACCGGCATACCGGTTGTTTAAAACCGCTAACGATTTTTTAGCTGCGGCTGGCAAAAAACCAAAGTTTGAAGTGGAATATGTGGGTTTGCACAAAAGTATAAAAGCCAATGATGGGGAATACAGCATAAAGGTTGACAAACTGATTGATGAAATAAAAAAAACCGATTTAATATTTATACCGGCATTGTATGGTAATATGAAAACGGCGGTAAGCCGCAATGCCAAAGCCATTCCCTGGCTGCAACAAATGCATAAAAAAGGAGCGGAGGTAGCCAGCCTTTGTATAGGCGCATTTTTGCTGGGCGCTACCGGATTGGTAGATGGTAAAAAATGCTCCACGCACTGGGCCTATTGCGGCGAGTTTAAAGAAACCTATCCCAAGGTAGAAATAGTAGATGGTTCTATAATTACAGAGCAGGGCAGCGTGTACAGCAGCGGTGGCGCCAATTCTTTATGGAACCTGCTTTTGTATCTTTTAGAAAAATTTACCGACAGGGAAACCGCAGTGCTTGCCTCAAAATATTTTGCCATAGATATAGACCGGAGCAGCCAATCAGCCTTTGCTATGTTTACCGGGCAAAAACATCATAGCGATAAAGAAATATTAAAAGCCCAGGAGTATATCGAAAATAATATTCACGAAAAAATAACTACTAATGTGCTGGCAACAGTAACTACCCTTGGCCGCCGTACATTTGAACGCCGTTTTAAAGATGCTACCCATCATTCTGTTTTAGAATATATCCAGCGCATAAAAATCGAAGCAGCCAAACGCCAGTTTGAAAACAACCGTAAAAACGTAAACGATATTATGTACGAAGTAGGCTATACCGATACCAAAGCCTTTAGGGATTTGTTTAAAAAAATAACCGGGCTTACCCCTATTGAATACAGGAATAAGTACAGCAAAATGTAAATGATTGAACAGTTTTTGTACAAAAATACTACCACATAGAATTTTTCGTTAAATACTAACCTGTATTTATCTATATGCTTAATTTTAAAAAAAATTAATGCTCATTAATCTTTTAGTAAACAATACAGTCTAAAAACAAATATTATATGCAGCTTATGAAATATTTCATTTATTTAATGTTTGTTGCTGTTTGTTTTTCATGCAGTAAACAAAACGATGTACAACCTACCCCGGATAATTCCATGTACTTTCCTTCTAATACCGATACCTCCTGGGAAAGAGCCTCAATGGCTACTTTGGGTTGGAACCAAGGCGCCGTACAGCCTCTAAAAGATTACCTGAACGCAAAGCATACAAAATCGTTTATGATTTTAGTAAATGGCCGTATTGTAATGGAAGAATATTTTAATGGCCACAACTCTACTGCGCCCTGGGAGTGGAACAGCGCAGGTAAATCTTTGGTATCTGCTGCCGTGGGTATTGCACAGCAAAAAGGATATTTAAATATAAATGATAAAGTTTCTACTTATTTAGGTGCCGGATGGTCAAGCGAACCACAGGATAAGGAAAATTTAATTACCATAAAAAACTTGCTGAGCATGACCTCAGGGCTAAATGATACCAGCAACCTGGTTATACCGGCCAATCTTACTTATGTAGCAGATGCAGGTACCCGTTGGTCGTACAGCAATGTATTTCAACTTTTGATGGATGTTGTAGCCGCAGCAAGCAACCAAACTTATGACAACTTTTTTAGCACAAATTTAAAAAGTAAAATTGGTATGGATGGCTTATGGAATTATGGAGTTATTTTTAAAATATATTATAGCAATACTCGTAGTATGGCCCGCTATGGCCTGCTTGCGCTTAATAAAGGAAAATGGAAAAATGAGCAGGTAATAAATGAAGCTTATTTTACAGAAAGTACAAACAGTTCTCAAAGTATTAATCCATCTTACGGCTATTTATGGTGGCTCAATGGCAAAAGTAATTTTATGATTCCCGGTGCCCAAATTGTTTTTCCGGGCCCACTGGTGCCCAATGCACCCGCCGACATGTTTGCAGCTATGGGTGCAAGTGACCAGCGTGCGTATGTAATTCCCAGTAAAAATATGGTGGTTATAAGAATGGGCGATGCATCCGATCCTGCAAATCCTACTTTTGCGGTATCCGGGTTTGACAATGAAATGTGGGCAAAAATAAATGCCGTGATTCAATAAAGAAACTGTTTCTGTTTTTCAACAATTTTGAATCGCTTAATATTATTGGATTGTAAGGCTATCCTTAGTTTTACAATCCTTTTTTGTTTGCGCATTAAGCTAAAATTAAATAGTTGTTAGGATTACTCAATCCACTTTTATAATTTAAAGAGTAAGTGATCAATTTCAGGTATTAAAATCTTACTTTGCAATAAATATCATTCGCATAAATTTATTGCAATATGTTTTCAAAAATTTGTTTTCTTATTTGCCTGTCAACTGCATTTTTTAAAGTAAATGTATGGGCCCAAAAAAATAAAAAGCCACAACCTCTTAACGAAGGAATGGTTACTTATGCATTTAAAAATAATGGTAAAGAGGTTAAAGAAAGATTGCTGAAATTAGTTTTTAAAAATAATATTGCCTGTTTGTTTTCCGGGAACAATCCCAAAGAACAGGTAGGTCCGTTTATTGATTATCAGCAACAGGAAACCCTGCAAATGCTTAACAACAAAGAAGGGAACCGATACACATTAATAACGCCCTTTTCAAATTACGAAAAAGCGAATTTAACAGGAGAAACGGAAACAATATTGGGATACAAATGCCAAAAGGCAAAAGTTTTTATCCGGTCAAATACAATTGAAATATGGTTTACGAACGAATTAAGTATAAAAGGAACACCATCATTGGGAATTGCACCCGGCCTTGGCCTTATATTAAAAATGGTACGCAACGGCAATTTTGAAACCTATGCCACAAAAGTAGAATTAAAAGATATAGCTGATTTCGAGTGTAAATTACCCGAGGATAGAGGTATACTTGTAGCCGATGCAACTTACCGGCGTAAAGAAATTGACAGCCGGTTTCTCACCATTCCTGTGTTTCATCAGCAACAAATTAATTTTACCGATTCTATTGTTAACCCTTCCGAAAATTTAGAAAATGTTACGTACCGGTATGCAGGCGGAACTATTGTGATGAAAAAAATTAAACTGCCAGCAAAAGAAAACTATAATGTGTTTGCCAACCTTACCCAATATTCTAATGGCGATGCATACGACCGTACCGGAACGGTTTTTATAATTCCTATGGATAAAAAAAATTCTTTCTTAGATGGAATACAAAAAGGAATTAAGGAATTGCCTGTATATAAAGATAAAAATGGTAAAGAATACCAGGGCGTAGTAGCAACAGATAATTATTTGCCTGCATTGGAATTGATGCGCTTCTTCACTCCATTTGGTGTAAGGGCGTTTAATAACAATGTAAAGATAGAAGGATACCATTGGGCAGATTCTGTTAATTACAAACAGGATATTACCGATTTGTTGCCGGCGATGCAAGGTGAAGTTTGGATTGGGGTATTTATTGGTAATTACGACCGGGGTGGGCATACCATCAATCTTAACTTCAATTATTATCCCGATAAGGAAAGTAAACCCAAAAATAGTTGGGTAGCTTCCATTTTTAATACCCTTAATATTTTGGAAATGGCAGGCCAAACCTATGCTACCATGTTTGATAATGATTCTTTAACCGTTACCGTAAATATTCCTGAACATTTAAAAAGTTTAACATTGCGCTATATCTCCACAGGCCATGGAGGCTGGGGTGGAGGCGATGAGTTTAATAAAAAAGACAATGAAATATTTTTGGATGGAGAAAAAATATACAGCTTTATACCCTGGAGAACAGATTGTGCCACTTACCGCATGTACAATCCCTCATCCGGAAATTTTGGAGACGGCCTTTCTTCATCTGATTTAAGCCGATCTAACTGGTGCCCGGGTACTACTACCAACCCGGTTTATATCCCAATAAAAAATATTACCCCTGGTAAACATACCTTTAAAATTGCTATTCCATTGGGCAAAACAGAAGGTACAAGCTTTAGCGCATGGAATATTTCGGGGGTGCTGATAGGGGAGTTTTAAAATGTACTTTCAAAAAAATAAATAGCCTGAAATGCAGATAAATTCTGGCTTTCAGCAAATTCTTCAGGTATACAAAATTTTGAAAAAATTTACATTTTTTCAATTAATTAAACCGGCACTTTGCCAATTATGCTGCTAAATTTTAAAGCAGGTTATTTAAAAAAAAACTACAAAGCAATAAAAAAATTGCGCAGTTGATATAAGCTGCAATAAATTTTCAAAATTGTAAAAATACCCAAAAATAGGTATTGGTTGATGTTGCAAAGCGATTTACCTTCACATTCAAATTATGCGATTCATAGTTTTGGATATCCGACCATCATTTTTAATTCAACCCCTTTGTTTTACGCTTTTACTAGCTACACTGTAATTAATACCCCTTTCCCTGCAAAATTTGTTATTTTAATTTTAAACATATAACAATTGTTGTACTAAAAACTATTTTTTATGAAAGTAAAAATGACACTCGACATTTTTAGCGGCCGTCCCAATTCTACACTCGAAGTAAGTGGCACTGAAGCAAAAAAAATCCTTGAGCAATTAGATGTTAAATCAGCATTTCGTAAAAACACCGATGCTACTGCTCCCGAGCTGGTAAACCTGGGCTTTAGGGGAATTATACTGGAGCAATCCGGCGCCGATACCGATAAAAATTTCCTGCTTATATGCGTATAACACCCGACAGGGTTTACGCAGGCGATAAATCTGCCGGGGCAAATGACAATGAATTTGAAAAAATAATTTTTGATAAACTACCAAAGTTTAAAGACATTGATAATACGAAGTGAAGCCTTCACATGAGCAACCCAAAATATTCGGAATGATTGAAAAATCAAAACCTTTTATTACCGGGATTGAAAAAGTAAAATTGATGGATGGACCGGTTACGGATGATTTAATTGATTTAAATAATCCAACAGAAGAAAAAATATTGACAGATCGGAATTTCAAAAAATCACCACGCCTCATGGGTTTACAACTAAAGGAAATGATTTTGGGAGCCGGCAAATCAGCTTCGCTTTCATTGGCGATGCAGCCGCAGGGGCAACACCTGATGTACTTAAAGACAACCGTTCCCGAAAATGCAAGAGAAGGCGATGTATTGAGGCTTGATGTAGTGCAAAGGGATGTGCGATCGAAAAAAATAATTGGAGGTATTGCCTTAATAATAAATGTAAAAAAATAAAAAAATGAAATACATTTTGATTCTCTTAACTGCAATTTTACTAATTGGCGAAGGTTGCAAAGTTGCAGCAACAACCCGCATCTACATTGTGCGCCATGCCGATAGAACTAATCCGCCGGAGGATGATTTAATACCTATAGGTGTTACCCGAGCCAATGAATTAAAAAGGGTATTGCTTTTAGCTGGTGTTGACAGCATCTTTAGCACCAATTTTGAGCGAACAAAAAAAACAGTGCAGCCCCTGGCTACAGCAAAAAATTTGCAAACAATAATTTATGACAATAATGCAAATCTACTCCTGCGAATCTTAAAAAACAGTAAAGGAAAAACTGTTTTGGTTGCCGGGCATTCTGATACGGTTTCAGAATTAATTTCACTTTGCGGTTGCTCACCTCCATTTGCCCAAATACCATCCACCCAGTTTGATAATTTGTTTTTAATCATTTTGCAAAAAGAAAAAATCAATAACGAGGTGTCCACATCCTGTAAATTACTACAAATGAAATACGGAGCGATTACTAATTAATAAACCATAAAACTAAAACTATGTGCCAACCCACCCGCAAACCATATCAGTGCATTATTCCGCCTTATATTTCAGATAAAATTAGCAGTTCACCTGCCGGCGATGCCGATTTAGATATAGACCCTAACCGCAGTGGTGAAAGGCGTTTTAGAAATAAACGTAAAGCACTAAGTAGGCTAAGCAAAGCCCGCCGCTCCCTTATGGCCAATGTTTACAATGCCGATGATGCAGAAGAAATGATCATAGAATTATACGATGCCGGGCAACTGCCTATCCTGCCTGGTGAAATGGTTTGGCAAAGTGGGCAATCCCCCAAACCAAAAGAAAAAATTGCAAAAGAAGCCATAAAGGGCGCAGAAAATACATGGTCGGTTTATAAAAAATTATTTAACCGCAACTCCATAGATAATATGGGTATGGTAATACAACAATCAATTCACTACAGGGAAAACCCGAGAAAAGCATTTGCCAATGCATTTTGGGATGGAAGCCAAATGATCTATGGCGATGGTGATGGCTTAACCTTTGGAAGTTTTACAGGAGATTTGGATATTATTGCTCACGAACTTACCCATGGCATTATTGACTATGAAGCAAACCTAACTTATAAAAACCAAAGTGGAGCATTAAACGAATCTTTTGCAGATGTGTTTGGGATATTAGTAAAACAATGGACAAATAAAACTTCGGCAAGGCGATCCAACTGGTTAATTAGCGATAAAATATTAAAAGGGAAAAAATACGCATTGCGTTCAATGAAAGCGCCTGGTACTGCATTTAAAAACCACCCGGAGCTGGGAGATGACCCTCAACCTGCCGTAATGAGTAACTATATAAAAATGACAGGAGATGATGGTGGCGTACATTATAACAGTGGCATACCCAATTTTGCATTTTATGTAGCGGCTTACGAAATGGCGGGTAATGCCTGGGAAAAAGCAGGCGCAATTTGGTATGCAGCACTTACTGATAAAAAAGCATTGAAAAAAAGCGCTACATTTAAAGATGCACGAAAAGCTACCATTGCCAAAGCAAAAACGTTATATGGAGCAGGGAGCAATGAGGTAAAAGCAGTAACCAAAGGCTGGGATGCAGCCGAAGTAAAATAGTTGATTAATGAAATTAACATTCACCGAAACAGGCGGGTTGCTGGGTAAAACCAAAAAAGCAGAAATAAACTTTGATATTTCCGAAAAAGAATATAAAGCATTGCTCAAAAAAATTGTTGTTTCACCCAAAAAGAATTTGATAAAAGCCAAAGATGCCTTCAGTTATTTTATTTCAAAAGAGAACGAAAACAAAAAGACCAAAATTTCAATAAATAATATACCAGGTGAATTCAATCCATTGTTTGATGAATTATTTAATAAGCTTAAAGTAGTTATATGAGCAAATGAAATATGGTAAGAGAAATTGGTGAAATTAAAAGATGATTTTTTTTCAATTTTAAAATTGAAGCATATTTTAAGCAGTAAATTCAATAATAATGAAATCTATTAAAAGCGTTTTACTCATCATTCTTTTAAGTACTTTAAATTTTATCGGATGTAAAAAAGACGACCCGGATTCGGTTGCATGTGATGTAGTTAAAGATAATTTACCCCTTGCGGGCAACCAGGAAGTGCCTGCGAATACTTCTACTGCTATGGGTAAATTGAACGTAAGTTTTGATACCTGCAATAACTTATTGAGGTTTACCATTACCTGGATGGAATTATCCGGAAATCCTGTGGGGGCGCATATACACGGTATAGCATCCATGGGTGTAAACGCATCAGTAAAGTATGATTTTAGCGCTGCAATCCCAAAAGTAACCTCAGGCACTTTTACCGATACCGTATTGTTGGATAATGTTGCTTTAATTAAAGCAAGCTTATTGCAGGATATGTATTATGTAAATATCCATACGGCTACTTATCCGGGTGGAGAAATAAGGGGACAAATTGATTTTTAAATTTAATTATTCCTTTATAAATGGGTATTCTATTTTTTTTTTGAGCTAAAGTAGTTACTTAAAAGCTGTACTGATTACCATAAAAGCATGGCTGGTTATCAACTTTACCATAAAGCCTTCATGTAGGTTAGGCAAGGAACTTTTGAAGATAAACGTGCCTTGCTTGCAATAGGAAATATTAATTATTTGTATTGATTTTCCAATTGCCATTTCTGCAAAAAATATTTTGAAAAGGCAAAAAGAAGCAGACCTGGTTTAATTTAGCTTCTGTTAGTGTCTTTAAGAGAAAAATAACAATTTTATTGAGTTTTTCAACTAATTTTGCCCACTTGTTTGGCAAGCCAATAATGATTACAAAAAAACATAACACGGGGAAGCTTCAATCTATAGTTGTATGCTTTTTTCTATTACTTAACTGCGTGTTATTGGCTGCGCCAATTGCAAATGCTACTTCATTAAATCCTTATTTTGCTAATAATTCCGGGATACCTGTTAAAAACAGTGGTTCCGACCTTGAAGAGAACATAAGAATTAACGATATTTCAGCGTGCCGCCATGAACAACGGATCACACAGCGGATTTTTTGTAAAAATAGTATAGCAGATGAAGTTTTTTGCCGAAATTTTCTCCTAATAGTTTCACTACCCGGGCAATACGAACAGGAAGATGGCTGGTTACGGCCACAATATTATTCTTTGCTTTCCCTCTATTATTTATTTTAAATTTTCCCTGGTTTATTTTACTGCAGCTAATTCTTTTTTTAATTAAAGAAGAACATTAGTTTATAAGTTTTTACAATAATTTTTCAAATAAAAATAGTACTATCATGAAATGCCCCAATTGCAACGAAACCCTTTTAATGACCCAAAGAAATAATATTGAAATTGATTATTGCCCATCATGCCGTGGCGTATGGCTCGATAAAGGAGAGCTCGATAAAATGCTGGATTATACCACACAATTTGCAGCACCACCGCAAGGTCAGGTTTTTGATTCGAACCCCAGTTACCAGGAGCATAAATACAAACATTCTTACAGCCAGCAAAAACCTTATAAGAAAAAATCTTTTTTGAGCGATTTGTTCGACTTTGATTAAGAAATTTTATACCCATCGGTCAGTTTAAAAAATCAGTTTATCATGCAGGAAATCATTGATTTCTTTTCTCATATAACCAACCCTGAGTGGATTATGCAAAACGGAGGATTATACATTGTTGTATTAATCGTATTTATAGAAACCGGTTTTCCGTTTGGCTTTTTTCTCCCCGGAGATTCTTTGTTGTTTATAGCAGGTATGGTAATTGCCAATGCTTTAGCTCCTTTTAACCTGCCTTTAGTTAATTTAATTTATTGGATTGTTTTGATAGCAACAGCAGGGACGCTGGGAAATTTTGTGGGTTACTGGTTGGGGATAAAATCTGAAACTTTGTTGATGCATCGTAAAGACAATTGGTTTTTTAAGAAAAAATATTTACTGCAGGCCAAAGAATTTTATGATAAAAAAGGCGGCGGAGCCATTATGCTGGCCAGGTTTTTACCCATAGTACGCACTTTTGCGCCCATTGTTGCCGGAATGGTTAAGATGAAGCCTTCAAAGTTTTCTTTTTATAATATTGCAGGTAGTTTTTTATGGGTATTATCCATTGTTGGCGCAGGATTTTTATTGGGCGAAAACGAGTGGGTAAAAAACAACCTGGAAAAAATAATTATCGGAATTGTAGTAGTTACAACAGCCCCGGTATTTTTAAAAATGATTTCTACCCGGTTTAAGAAAAAAAAGTTAGACACTCTTCCCGGCTAAATTATATTATTACCAAAAAATATTTAACTCTTCATTTATGGATTTTATTGTTCCGGATTTTTCCAACCCTGCAGTATGGATAAGCCTGCTTACCCTAAGTTTTTTAGAAATTGTATTGGGTATAGATAATATTATATTTATTTCTATAGTAGCGGGCAAGTTGCCCAAAAGCCAACAACGTAAAGCCCGTAATTTAGGTTTGTTGCTGGCCATGGTATTTAGGGTAGGGCTATTACTTTGCATCAATTGGATTATAGGTTTAAAAGACCCTGTAATTAGTATTGCATCTATACCGGGCATTGCAGATGAAGGCCTGCATTTGAGTATTAAAGATTTAATCCTTATTGCCGGTGGTATTTTTTTAATTGTAAAAAGCACCCTGGAAATACATCATAAATTTCAAAAAGAACAGGAAAAGGAGCAGCACAACAGTAACATTAAAATTGGTTTTGGCGCTGTAATATTTCAAATCATTTTAGTAGATGCCGTTTTTTCATTCGATTCTATTCTTACCGCTGTTGGCTTGGTAGATAATGTACTCATCATGATTATTGCGGTAATAATTTCTATTGTAATCATGATGTTATTTGCTGGGCCGGTAACTAAAATTATTAATCAACATCCTACTTTACAAATGCTGGCGCTTTCTTTTTTAGTGGTAATAGGCGTGGTACTTATTGCCAGTGGTTTGCACCAGGAGGTGAGCAAAAGTATAATTTATTCCTGCCTGGGTTTTTCATTATTGGTAGAAATGCTCAACATCCGGTTAAGGCAAAGGGCACAAAAAGCAAAATTGGGGCTTCCAAGGGAAAAGTAGTGCTTGTTGTTTTCTGCTAAAACAGTTCTCAAAAGAGGGAATGGCGATAATAGGTTTCAATGGCAAATGATACATAGTTGTTTTTTACATATCAGTACAATAGCTGAGGGTAAAATTTACTTTTAAAAATAGAGCAAAAATTTGCAATTTATTGCGTAGTATTGTTTCGTAACTTAGGCTACCGGCAAGCCCATTTTTTATCAGCAAATTTTCAATTCCATCTATATGAAGAATTCCGGCATACGTTTTTGCATACTATTAATTATTGTGTTTTTTTCCCTTTCTTCCTGCATACAAAAAAATATAAGCACTGTACAGGAAAAATCTTATACGCAATTTGTAGATCCCTTTATTGGCACAGGCGGCCATGGGCACGTTTTTCTTGGCGCCAATGTGCCTTTTGGCATGGTACAGCTTGGCCCTTCGCAAATTATGGAAGGCTGGGACTGGTGCAGTGGTTACCATTACAGCAGTAACAATATAATGGGCTTTACGCACACGCACCTTAGTGGCACCGGTATTGGCGACCTGAATGATATTTTAATTATGCCTACCGTAGGCAAATTAGATGTAACCAAAGCCAGCAAAGAAAAACCCGATATAGGATATGTTTCTACTTTTTCCCATGCTAATGAAAAATGTGAACCGGGTTATTACAGGGTATTGCTGGATAAATATAAAATTAAAGCTGAGCTAACTGCAACTGAAAGGGTAGGGATGCACCGTTATCAATTTGAAAAAAATGATACAGCCCGTTTATTATTTGATATGAGCTTTGGCATGGGCTGGGACAGGGCAACAGATGCATTGGTAGAAAAAATTAACGACAGTACCATTACAGGCTACCGTTTTTCCAACGGATGGGCAGAAGATCAAAAAGTATTTTTTACAGCCGTTTTTTCCCAACCCATGCAGGCCATTCAATATTATATAAAAGATAGCCTGCAGAATGCAACTAAGGGTAGTGGCAATACTTTAAAAGCAGCAATTGAATTTAACGTAAAACAAAATTCTCCGCTGTTGGTAAAAGTAGCTTTATCTCCGGTAAGTGCCGAAAATGCTGCACTCAATATGAAAGAAGAATTGCCTGGTTGGGATTTTAATGCAGTAGCGAAGCAGGCAAAAAATAAATGGAACAAAGAACTTTCCAAAATTGAAATTGAGGCCAACGACGATACCAAAAAAGTATTTTATACCGCAATGTATCACTCTCTTTTTGCACCTGTTTTATTTAATGATGTAAATAAAGATTACCTCGGTGCCGATAAAAAAATATATCATAATGCCAGGTTCAACAACTATTCTGTTTTTTCTTTATGGGATACCTACCGGGCATTGCACCCATTATTTACCATAACGCAGCCCGATAAAGTGAACGACATCATCAATACATTTTTGCATATTTACCAGCAGCAGGGCCGCTTGCCCATTTGGCATTTAATGGGTAATGAAACCGACTGTATGAATGGTGACCACTCTATACCGGTTATTGTAGATGCATTTTTTAAAGGCTATAAAAATTACGATACCCTACTGGCTTATGAAGCAGTGAAAATTACGGCAATGAGAAAAGACCCTATACCATGGGGCGATCCACGGGTTGTGCCAAAGCAAGACCTTCGCATTCAGGCCCAATACCTCAATAACCTTACATTTATTCCTTCAGATACTTTAGAGAAAACTGTTTCTAATGCTTTGGAATTTGCCATTGACGACTGGTGTGTAGCACAAATGGCAAAAGCTTTTAATAAAAAAGACGACTACGATTATTTTACGAAGCGAAGTAATTTGTATAAAATGTATTTTGACAGTATAACCCAATTTATGCGTGGCCGCAATGCTAATAATACCTGGCGAACGCCTTTTGATCCTGCTTATTCTTCTCACCTTGCATTTGACTACGTAGAAGGCAATGCCTGGCAATATACCTGGCTGGTACCGCATGATCCTAAAGGCTTAATTGGCTTGTTTGGAAGCGATGATGCATTTACGAAAAAGTTGGATCAGCTTTTCACTACCTCAGCTTCTATGGGTGAAGAAGCATCGCCGGATATTAGCGGGTTAATTGGAATGTATGCACAGGGCAATGAACCCAATCATCACATTCCTTATTTGTACGCATTTGCCGGCGAGCAATGGAAAACGGCATGGAGGGTTCGGCAAATTGTGGATACTTTTTATACCAGCAAAACCGATGGTTTATGCGGTAATGAAGATTGCGGACAAATGAGTGCATGGTATATTTTTTCTGCAGCAGGATTTTATCCTGTAAACCCTGCAAACGGAATTTATATTTTGGGTAGCCCGGCTGTAAATGAAGCTACATTCCATTTACCCCACAATAAAAAATTTACTATCAAAGCCATTAACAATTCAAATGAGAATGTATATATTCAAAGTGCAAGTTTTAATGGCAGGCCCTATACAAAATCATGGTTTACCCATGCAATGCTAATGAATGGCGGAGCGTTACTGCTTACCATGGGAAACAAGCCATCTGATTTTGGAAAAGAGGATAAAGACAGGCCGAAATAAATGTTTGGAATTAAAAAATTAATCTGATGGCAATGCGAAACGTTGGTATGTTTAAAAAAAGTAATTACCGTAATATTTCTATTTCATTCTTCATCCTGTGTTGTGCATTTTTTAACGCTACCGCACAAAATCCGGTAGATTTTGTAAACACTTTAATGGGTACACAATCAAGCCACGCTTTATCTAATGGTAATACCTATCCGGCAGTTGCCCGCCCCTGGGGCATGAATTTTTGGACAGCACAAACCGGAAAAATGGGAGATGGATGGCAGTACACTTATACTGCCGAAAAAATTCGAGGTTTTAAGCAAACGCATCAGCCTTCTCCGTGGATGAATGATTACGGGCAGTTTTCTATTATGCCGGTAACAGGAAAATTAAAATTCAGGGAAAATGAACGTATGAGCTGGTTTGGCCATAAAGCAGAAACAGCAAAACCTTATTTATATGAAGTTTACTTAGCCGATTATGATGTGCATACTGCATTTACAGCTACCGAAAGGGCTGCTTTTTTTGAATGTACTTTCCCAGAAACAGACAGTGCATTTATAGTTGTAGATGCATTTGATAAAGGCTCGTACATAAAAATTGTTCCTGGAGATAATAAAATTATAGGATATAGCACCCGTAACAGCGGCGGCGTACCCAATAATTTTAAAAACTATTTTGTAATTCAGTTCAATAAACCGTTTACTTTAAATTATACCTGGCACGATAGTGTTTTGGCGAAAGATAAATTAGAAATTACCGGTAATCATGCAGGCGCTGTAGTAGGTTTTAAAACCCGGAGGCACGAAAAAGTACAAATCAAAATTGCATCTTCATTTATTAGTTTTGAACAAGCGTATTTAAATTTAAAAAATGAAATTGGGAGCCATACTTTTCAGCAAGCAGTAAAAGAATCTGAAGAAGCGTGGAATAAAGTATTGGGACGTGTAAAAGCAAGCGGTGGCACGGCAGAGCAATTATCTGTTTTTTATTCCTGCCTGTACAGGGCGGTTTGTTTTCCACAAAAGCAATACGAAATTGATGCGGCTGGTAATATTGTTCATTATAGTCCGTACAACGGAAAAGTGCTGCCCGGTTATATGTATGCCGGAACCGGCTTTTGGGATACTTTTCGAGCCTTGTATCCATTGCTGAATTTACTTTACCCGTCCACCAACAAAGAAATGCAGGAAGGATTGATTAATGATTTTAAAGAAGGTGGATTTTTACCAGAGTGGAGCAGCCCGGGTTTTAGAAATGTGATGGTAGGCAATAATTCTGCATCGGTAGTAAGCGATGCATATATGAAAGGCTTAAGAGGCTATGATATTAACTTGCTGTACGAAGCCTTGCTGCATGGCGCCAATAACGAAGGCCCCATGGATGCAGTGGGAAGACGTGGAGTCAATTATTATAACGAGCTGGGTTATGTACCTTACGATGTAAAGATTAATGAAAACGCAGCCCGTACCCTGGAGTATGCGTACGACGATTTTACCATTTGGCAACTGGCCAAAGCATTAAAAAAGCCGCAGGCCGAAATTGATTTGTATGCAAAGCGGATGATGAACTATAAATATTTATTTGACCCCGAAACAAAACTAATACGGGGTAAAAATAAAGATGGCAGTTTTCAAAAACCATTCAATCCTTTTAAATGGGGCGATGCTTTTACGGAGGGCAATAGCTGGCATTATAGCTGGAGTGTGTTTCATGATGTGCAGGGTTTGATTGATTTAATGGGCGGCGAAAAAATGTTTTGTGCCATGTTGGATTCTGTTTTTAACCTGCCGCCATTGTTTGATGATTCTTATTACGGGAGCGTGATCCATGAAATAAGAGAAATGCAAATAATGAATATGGGGCAATATGCCCACGGCAATCAACCCATACAACACATGCCGTATTTATACAATTATGCGGGGCAGCCCTGGAAATCGCAACTGCATATAAGGGAAATTATGAACAAGCTTTATAAGGCAGCGCCGGATGGTTATTGTGGCGATGAAGATAACGGCCAAACATCGGCCTGGTATGTTTTTTCGGCCATGGGGTTTTACCCGGTATGTCCCGCTACCGATGAATATGTACTGGGTACGCCTTTGTTTAATCAAATTGATATTACACTGGAGAATGGGAAAAAACTCAATATTCTGGCACCATCAAATTCTGCACAACATAAATTCGTGAAAGAATTGAAATGGAATAACAAGTTGTATAACTTTAATTATGTAAAACACAGTGAACTGCTAAAAGGCGGCACACTTAATTTTACCATGAGTGATAAACCCGAAACAAAAAGGGGTATTTCCTCAAAGTGCTATCCTTATTCTGTTTCATTAAAAAGATAAATATGTTATCAAGAAAAAAATTTATTGCACAATCAGGTATGTTAGCTGCCGGTATTGCTATGCGGCCATCGTTGGCATTTGCCAATAATTTTGAAACAAAGCGTCCACCATTGGCTTACAGGAAATTTACCAGTGAAGCCGTAGAAGCAACTATTGTGGGCATGAAGAAAAAAATTACCGACCCTGAACTTGCCTGGCTTTTTGAAAATTGTTTTCCTAATACTTTAGATACCACCGTAGAGTTTGAAATGATAGAGAGCAAGCCGGATACTTATGTAATAACCGGCGATATAGATGCCATGTGGTTGCGGGACAGTACTGCACAGGTGTGGCCATACCTGCCTTTTATTAAAAATGATGCAAAGCTTCGGGAGTTAATTGAAGGCGTAATTAACCGCCAGAAAAAATGCATCATACTCGATCCTTATGCCAATGCTTTTTATAAAGATGTAAATAAAATAAGTGAGTGGAAAAGCGACCTTACTAAAATGCAACCGGGCATTCATGAACGTAAATGGGAGATAGATTCTTTGTGTTATCCCATTCGCCTGGCGTACCGCTATTGGAAAACGAGTGGCGATATAAAAGTTTTTGATGCAGATTGGAAACAATGTATAAAACTTACTTTGCAAACATTTAAAGAGCAGCAACGCAAACACGGAGATGGGCCTTACAGCTTTCAGCGAACCACCGCCTGGGCTACAGATGGCGTACCTCTTGCAGGCTATGGTTACCCGGTAAAACCTGTGGGTTTAATTTGTTCTACTTTTCGGCCAAGTGATGATGCAACCCTATTTTCATTTTTAGTGCCTTCAAATTTCTTTGCCGTTGTATCTTTAAAACAGTCAGCAGAAATATTAAATGCTGTATATAAAGATGCGGCAATGGCCAATGAATGTTTATCACTTGCTAAGGAAGTAGAAAAGGCGTTACAGCAATATGCCATTATCCATCACCAGCAATATGGTAAAATTTATGCCTTTGAAGTAAACGGCTTTGGTAGCTTTAATTTAATGGACGATGCCAATGTGCCGAGTTTATTATCATTGCCGTATTTGAATGCGGTAAAAAGCAACGACCCGATTTATGTAAACACCCGTAAATATTTATTGTCTGCCAACAATCCTTTTTTCTTTAAAGGAAAGGCTGCCGAAGGTATTGGCGGGCCACATGCAGGCATGTTTATGATATGGCCGCTAAGCATTACCATGCGTGGGCTTACGAGTAACCATGCACCTGAAATTAAAAAATGTATTCATTTTTTAAAAACTACGCATGGTGGCACAGGTTTTATTCATGAATCATTTTATAAAGATGATGCCAGTAAATTTACCCGTAAATGGTTTGCATGGGCCAATACTTTATTTGGTGAATTTTTAATGCATGTAGCAGAGAAACATCCAGCCTTATTGTAACGATAATATTTAAGCAATTGCTTCCTTAAGTTTTGGTTTCCTTTTCTTCTTCATTTTATTTAACCAGATCAACGTGCCGGTTACAGGAAGGGTAGTGGCTATGAGGCAGGCAAGAAAATAAATGAGTTTTGTAAAGGTTCCATATACATTTCCCACATGAATGGCTTTGATGGAACCGGCAATTCTTTCGTTGAATGATCTTTCTTTGAAAATATCTTTCTTTAATACATTTCCGGTGTATTGATCTATTGTAAGCCTGTCCCCAGCCGCAGGTGCAAAAAAACCAGTTTTTGTTTTAGCGATTACAGCGGTTGAAGCTGAGTCTGCCGGAAAAGAAATGGAATAATTGCCCTGGTATGGTAATGTTTGACTGGCAACTTTTATATAATCGGCAATAGATAATCCTGTACTATTTACTGCAGAAGATAACGTAGATTGAATGGGTTTTTCTTTAGGTGCATCTTTGGGTTTATAAGTTCCCAGTGTTTTTTGCATGCCTGTCCGGTACCAGTCAAATGACCATTGCGGCCCGGTAAGGCCCATCAGCAGCAAAAAGAATAAAGCATAAAAGGCAAGTGAATTGTGCAGGTCATGATTTATTCTTTTCCATCCTGCATTCCATTTTATTTTTAAACCCTGCTTCCAGGCTTTTATTTTTTGAGGGAACCATATAATCATTCCGGTGATGCAGCCTAAAGTAAACAGGATGGTAGCCCAGCCATTAATCATTCTGCCTAATTCAAGGTTGGTCATGCTTTTGAAAATAGGTTTCTCAATTTTATCGAGCAGCAACCAGCGATGCAGGCTGAACATGATTCCCATAAATTCTTTGGTTTCGCTTTTATCTTTTGATGTTCCTGTTATTATGCCTGTGTAAGGATTTACAAAATAACCAATGCCGCCGCGGCTTTCATCGCCTTTCTTTTTTACATTAAACTGGTAGGTTCTTTTCAAATCGGCAGGTATGGAAACACTGGTTATTTTTCCCCCGGATGCTTCTTCAATTTTTTGAATCAGTGAATCAGCCGGTATGCGTTCTTTGCCTGCAATAGGATTTACTTTATACAATTGCGGAGCTGCCCATTCTGTCAACTCTGTGTTAAATACATACACGGTGCCGCTAAAACAAACCACAATGACAACAAGACCGCTTGCAAGCCCAAGCCAGAGATGAATATCATTGAATAATTTTCTTACGCTTTGCCAGCTTGTTTTTTGCAGGGAAGTTTTAGCCATTTTGTTTATTATTTTTTACAGCAAAAGGGATCGGTATTAATCCGTCCCTTTTGTAAATATTAATTTTGTTTTATTAAAACTTATACGCAACGGTTGCTATAAACAGCCGTGGCGGTATGGGGTTGATACTATAATTTTCGTGTACGTAATAATTATAGGTATTGGTTAAGTTAGAAATTTTTGCCAGCAAAGAAAATCTTTTTATGTTGTACCCGGCAGAAATATCTACGGTTGTAAAACCATCAACAGGTATTAATCTTGAATAATTTTGCGATTGCTGAATGGTATTGTTCCATCCGCCAAAGCGGTTGCCTACATAAAATGCCGAAACTCCTATTTTCAATCCATTTAATTTGCCCCTGCTGAAAGTATAAAAAATGGTTCCGTTTGCTGTATGCGCCGGTGTGTTAACGAGGCGTTCACCTTGTACATAACTTCCTTTATTGCCCGGGGTTTTTGTATAGTGCATATCATTATAACTATATCCTGCAATAACAGAGAGTCCTTTTAGGAAATTAGCCATTACATCCAATTCAATTCCATTGCTGCTGGTTTGCCCTGTAAGTTCTTTCAGGTTGCTGTTGCTATTGGGGTTTCCGTCTTTATCAAACTGTGCTGTTTGCGCCAGGTTGTTATTGATGATTTTGTAAGCGGTTACATTTACCGTTAGTTTTCCATTAAAGAAAATATTTTTTACACCCAGTTCATACTGGTCAATAATGGATGGAGGTAAGGTATTGTTATAAATATCCAATCCGGTATTTACAGAGAATGAATTGGAATAACTTGCAAACAGTGATACATTTTGTTTATAGCGGTAAACAATACCTACTCTTGGAGAAAATGCATTTGCCGATGCAGATTTTCCTTTAGCTATGGAATCATTTTTTTGCAAATAAGTTGTGCTGTTGGATGGTGATTCCTGCAACGACCAGCGAACACCTGCCAATAATTTTATTTTTGGTGTAAGGCTTATTAAATCCTGTACATAAGCGCCAAATCGGTTTACAGGCGTTTCAACTAATGTAACACGATTTGCTAAAGGGATATCGGTGCGTTGTATAAATTTGTTGAGATCGAGAATGTTGATGGTATCATAAATTTTTCCCTGTACATCGTAGTTGTAAGTATTGGTGATGTAATGATCGGCATCGGCGCCAGCCAGTAAAATATGTTCTACTTTACCTGTTTTAAACTGGCCATTCAGGTTTACCTGCCCGGTAAAATATTTTTCTTTGGTATCTACTCTTCCCAATGGTCTTGCCCAGGTTCCCGGTTGTGGATAATATAATGCCTGTATTCTTTCTACCGAAAAATAATCCCGTTTGTATTGCTGAAAAGATAAAACCGAGTTCAATTTCCAGTTTTGGTAAAATGAGTGATTGAAAGTAGCCGAAGCTGTTGTTTGAATAGTTGTATTGTATTGCCAGTTTGTACCCATAAATCTTGACCTTGGCACAGCAGCAATTGAAGCCGGACGAATTCCTTTTGCGGAATCATTTAATGTGCCGGTTCCAAAATCGGGAGTAAACTCATGTTTCAGAAAATCGCCTTCCACAATCAGTTCGGAACGATTGCCTATTTTAAAAAGTAAAGAAGGATTAATATAATACCGTTTTGAAGAAACCTGGTTACGGTAACTGTCTGCCGATTCAATAGTACCGTTTATACGATAAGCTATTTTATTGTTTAACGGTCCGTAAATATCAATTACAGGTTTGATGAGATTGTAACTTCCAGCTCTCAAGCTTACTTCTCCGCCAAATACAAACTTTGGTTTTTTGGTAATCATATTTAAAATACCACCCGGAGCCACATTGCCATAAAGAATAGCAGCGCTGCCTTTTAATACTTCCACACTTTCCAACGAACTTACTTCGGGCATAGCGCCGGAGTTTACTCTTGATCCGTTCTTAAACATGTTGGTAGAGGAAAAACTATAACCCCTTGCATAAAAACTTTCCTGTGTACTGGCCCTTGTGGTGCCAAGATAAACACCGTTTACATTTTTAATTACATCACTCAACCGTTGCGCCTGCTGATTTTTAATAGTGGCTTCACTCACTGTTACTACCGCCTGCGGAAGATCCATTGGTTTGATGGGCAGCTTGCCTACGGTTACTGGTTTTTCATTTACTGACCGGTTTGTGGAAACAATAATTTCTGTTAGTTCCGTTTCATTTTCCACTAAAGTAAAATCAATGGCGCTGGTTTTATTATTTAAAATGGACACCGATTTTTGTATAGTGTGTAAACCTACAAAAGAAACGATAATATGATATGTTCCCTGGGGAATATGGGTTAACAGGTAAGAACCATCCTCCTTGGTTACAGTTACTTTTTTTGTTTCTTTAATTTGAATGTATACTTCTGCAGCCGGTTTGCCTTCTTTGGTTTTAATAAACCCTGTTAAATTTCCCGTTTGTGCCTGGGTAGCAAAAGAGATAAAAAGTAGAACAGTTATGGGTAATATTTTATTTGTGCTGATTGATTTGTATATAAACCTCATAAACTTTATTTGTTTGGAAGCAAAGAAAGTAAAGGGTTTTTTTGTAGCAATACGCTAACGGGAAACTCAGTTTCGCAAATGGGAAATATGAAAATATTATATTTTTTTTAGTGATGACAGTGCAGGGAAGGCATTTTATGATTTACGCTAAAAAAGAGAAGCGTTCTGCTTTAAAATATGGCTTCAGCTATTGACCAGGCTAACAATTGAGGAGTTTAGAAAGGCATTTAAAACTAAAACTAAATTGTACCTTTATACTATGCCAAACAAAGCAAAACCCATATTTGATAAACGCATTTTTTGGGATGTAGTATTTGAAAACATTGATTACGATGCCAAAGCAAATTTTGTAATAGAACGTGTTTTTGAGCGAGGCGATGTGGACGATATTCGCAATTGTCGCCGTTATTATGGCGATGAAAAAGTAACCACCGCATTATTAAATGCAAAATTTTTACCAGAAACCAGGATGTACCTGGCAAGTGCAGTAATTAACCGGCCGTTAAAAGATTTTAGATGCTATACGTTAAGACAGTTAAACCCAGAGCTATTTCCGTATTAAAGGAATTGATGGCAATGCCGGAATTGGAGAACTTTTCTTTAGTTGGCGGCACAGCTTTATCACTTATATATGGACACCGTATGTCTGTGGATTTAGATTTATTCTGTAACAAGCCGTTTGAGAATAGCGCAATAACTGAATCACTTAAAGGTAAATTTCAAGAAAAATTTGTAGTGGAAGAAAAACAACCTCGTTTTGGTATTTTTGGATATATAGATGAGGTAAAAATTGATATTATCCGACATCCTCATCCCTTAATAAGGCCCGAAACTACCCAGGAGGGCATTCGTTTTTTTTCTACCGAAGATATTATTGCCATGAAAGTGCAAGCCATCCTAGGCCGTGGTAAAAAGAAAGACTTTTGGGATATTGCCGAGCTGCTAAAACATTTTACGGTAAAAGATTTTATACAATTTCATAAAGAAAAATACAGCACTCAAAATTTACTCATCACCGTACCACAAGCCATCACTTTTTTTGCAGATGCAGAAGAAAGCGAAGCTCCCATAAGCCTAAAAAAACAAACCTGGGAAAGTGTGCAGGCTTTTATACAAAATAAGGTGAGGGAGTATTTGGTGTAGAGAAACTTATTGTTTTTTTCGGAGTTAGGTTATGCCTTAAACTGTTGTACAGGTTTAATAAGGATGGATGGCTCCCAAACATATTTTAGCTAAAGATTAAAAGGATACTACAGTATCTTACGGTGTAGAAAAGTTTTTTACAGGAATATCCTCAAATATTCCCTGAATTTTAAAGCCACCAATGTTAACACTGAATTTACCGGAAATTACATTGCCAATTATTTTTGTAATCGTTATTTCACCCATATTGTTTTCAATATCTCCCTGGTTTGCACTTATATTTTGTTGAAGCCCGGAGTGGTTATACCAATTAGCAGTAACATTATTTTTATATGGCTCGTTATAATTTTGCTTATCACAACAACCCACTGGATAGTTGTCTACTTTTTTGCCAACTATTTCAATACCAAAACTATTAAACCTGCCCGTTTTATTCATTGATGGAAGAGCGGCACTTATTTGAATCCAATCCATTCTATATTCGGCAATAACAGTATTCTCTTTTTCAGTTTTTAAAATTGTAAAATTATTACCATTTATGTTGAAAGTTACTTTTTGCGCAAAAGAAATATGTGCAATTAGTATAAAACATATCAATAGGTTTACTTTTTTCATTTTTAAATTTTATACCATACAAAAAATTTCATTTTTCATACGTAGATAAAGCGGCTTTTAGGTTTTTTACTTGCTGAATCCATCTGGGTAAATCGGGGTTATTAGGGTCATTACAATATTTAATTAAATCGTTCAGCCTTCGAATTTCAGCCTCTATTTGTTGTTTTTCAGAAAATGACATTTTGTGTTTTATTGTTTTATAAATTTGGTTTTAAACTGTCCGTTGTTTGTATCAAATACAGCAAGGTAAATTGCATTTGAAATATTGCTTACATTAATCTGCACCAAATTGGCATTATTAAATTGCTGATTTATGACAAGCCTTCCTGATGCATCGTAAATAGAGACTGCATTTATTTTTATTTGGGCACTTTGGCTTTGTGCAAACAACAGTTGGCTGGCAGGGTTAGGATAAATAAGAATGATATTATTTGTAGATAATGGAGTAAGCAATACGGGAGTACTTGTATTGGTACAATTTTTAAAGGTTTCTGTTACGGTATAATTACCGTAAATTATCGGTAAATAATTATTACCATTCGCTCCGGCAATTGGCTGCCCATCCTGATTCCATTGCCAAATAGCACCGGCATTTGCAGATATCGCATTAAGTATAAATCCATTTTTTTGAATAATGGGATTTACATGAACTACTTCCAAAATTAACTGGTTACTTTGAATATTATTGGTGACTAAGCAACCCTCGCTGCTGGTTAGCACACAAGTAACCTCATCATTGTTTGCGGGGGTTTGCAGGTTGAAACTGGTTGTATTTGCGCCAGTATTAATTCCGTTTAGCCTCCACTGATAAATGGGATTTGTACCGGTATTGCTGGCCCATGCAGAGAACTGAACATTTTGGCCGTTGCATAAAATATTATCTGCATCACTACTTGTTATACTTATTGTTGGGGTTAATAGTGGTTTCACTATTATTGATATCTGGTTGCTACTTATTGTGTTTAAAGAATAGCATCCGGTAGTAGGCGTAAGCAAAGTACAACTCACTATATCATTATTATTTAATGTACTACTAGTAAAAATATTACTATTGCTACCCGAATTATTATTATTTACTTTCCATTGGTAAGTTGGGTTGGCAATGTTGCTGCTTGCTGTAAAAGTAACATTTGTACCGGCACAAATATTTGTTGCATTTGCAAAAATAGTTGCCGTTGGAATTACAATAGTATTAACGGTGACCTGTAGATTATTGCTACTTGCTGTAGCAAAATTAACACAAGCCAAAGAGGTAGTCATTACACAAGAAATAATATCGCCATTGGTTAAACTACTTGTAGAGAAATCATTTCCTGTGGCTATATTGATGCCATTTTTTTTCCATTGAAAGGATGGAGTAGCTCCTCCGTGAAGCGGGCTGGTAGTGAATGTTACAGTTTCTCCTGCACAAGAGTTTATTTTAGTAGTGGAAATGGTAAGTGCAGGTGAAAGTGGGTTGGTAACTTGCATGGTAATGCCGTTACTAGTAACAGCGCTTGTATTAAAACAACCTCCTGTGGCAGTTATAACGCAACTAATCGTATTGCCGTTTATAAGGTTATTATCTGTATAAATATTACTATTGTTGCCAACATTAACTCCATTTTTCTTCCACTGAAAATTTGCAGCAGTAGCATTGGTAGTAGCAGTAAAAGTTACTGGAACTCCGGCACAAATATTATTTGTTGATGCAGAGATGGATGCTGTTGGAGCCAAGTTTGCTAAGGTAAGTTGCCAATCACTCTGCGTATAAGATACCCTTAATTTATCTACCCAACCTTTGAATCCATAAATCCCCCACCAATTCGAAGCATCTTGAAAGTTAGCGCCACCTAAAAAGCCATGCCCATCATTTAGCGGAAAATTTACTGTTGTATTGGTAGCATATGTAGTACCATCTACCTTAATAATAGTTCCAGCAGTACCATAACTTACTGACACTACATGCCATTCATTAAAACGGAAAGTTGTGGCAGTTGCAATTACATCTGAAAATGTATTTGCGGTTGAATTATATCTCCTAAAAGCAACTTTACCATCAGCATAACCTACAATAAAACTAGATTTTGTTAAACCATTACTATCAATAGCAAAAAGAGTTGCACTTGTTGCATTACTACCACCAAAGGATGTATATCCATTTTGAACTTTAACTAGCATTTCTATTGTACCTTGTTTTGGCATCCACAATTGCTTGTCGTACCGAATAACAGGATATTCGTTATAAACCGGCGTAACCCCATTAAAATAAGACTCTCCATCGCAGTAGGTATTTTGATAAGTGACAAGGTTTGGGTTACCATTAGTAGTACCATTCATGTTATCTGTCCAAGAATTAAAAACAGGAATTTGCCGGCACTTTTGATTTGTTCCATTTATATTAGTAACAGTTAGGCAAACATTATATATACCATTAGCAGCATATGCATGTGTTGGATTTGCTATTGAAGAATTGAATCCATCACCAAAATCCCATGCATAAGAAGCGGCACATGTGCTTGAATTAATAAAATTTACAGATAACCCTGTTTTTGTAAAACTAAAATTCGAAATTGGTTCAGTAAGGGCTATTGTAATAGCATTACTTATAATATTATTAGCGGTAACACAACTAATTGATGAAGTTAAAACACAGGTAACAATATCATTATGATTTAATGTAGCAGTGGAGAAAGTATTGGAATTTGCACCTGCATTTACACCATTTACTTTCCATTGATAAATGGGTGAATTACCACCGTTTGTTATTGTCGCATTAAAAGTGGTATTTGCACCGCCACATAAAACCGTGTTGTTTGAGGAAATTGAAATTGTTGGGGTTGGGCCTTGAAAGATTATACTGTTACTTGTTACATTGTTTTCAGTAGTACAACTCAAAGATGAAGTTAAAATGCAACTAATTGTATCATTGTTCCCTAAATTGACAGATGTAAAACTGTTGGAATTTGTTCCAACAGTTTGGCCATTTACTTTCCATTGAAAAATTGGAGTAGTTCCTCCATTACTAATTGTTGCAGCAAATGTTGCACTACATTGATTAGAAGCTGTTGTGACAATTGCAATAGTTGGCGTTGGCGGATTGCCGCCAATTGATTGTTTTACAATAATTGTTGGAACGCCTGTATTCGAATTAGGACAAATGTTAGTAACCTTAATTTGGAAATATTCAGCAACATTACAATTAGGGTTATGATTGATTGTAGCTAAATTGGTAGGACTATTATAGGTGCCCACTAGCGTAAATAAGCCAGCTGTACTATTCCTATATTCTACCTTTGTAGGATTTGCACTTGCTGTCCAGTTTACAATTAATTGGCTTCCATTTTCAGTTACTGTAACATTTGGTGTTACCAAATTTTCGCAGGTTACATAGTTACAAGCTGTAATACAGGCACCACCACTTCCTGCTATTCTTGTATTTATTGTTGTAATTGATTCTGGTGCCCATGTATTTGCATTATTAACTGCGGGATTCATAATAAACCCTGAGGTATGGCCACATCCAAAGTTGTGGCCAATTTCATGAGCTACTAATTGTCTCGTAGTATTAGATGATAAACCAGTTTCCCGAATTACATTAGTATTATAACCATTGGTTGCACACGTAGTATTGATCCAGGCAAAGCCTATTGGTTGGAAAGAACCAGCTTGTGTATACCAATAAGAAGCATTATCAAATGGCTTTGTAAAACCCGTAGGTGCCCATGCAGTAAATAAGTTTAGGTTTGCAGAAATGTCAGCATTAAAAACCCAGGGATTCACCTGCGGGCTGGTGAAAATTACAATCTCCGAAATTTTATAATATAAATCATCGGTAAAAACTCCCACATAATTGCCTTCTACCATGTTCATGATAGATAAAATGTAATTGGAAGTTTGTTCAATACTACTTCCGTGGTTTTGAAAACTAGAATAGTCTACAGCAATAGCATAATCAATTACCCTGCAAATTCCATTTGTAGTTTGGGTACTACTGTCTGCTGATGGCAGTTCTCTTTGTGTATCGTTTACTGAATTAGTACCGCATCTTACATCAGAAATTATTTCATCTTTAATATTGTAAACAAGCACCAAATTTTTATCCGCTTCGGTAATAAAATTTATTACTTGTTCAATAACAAATTCTTCCCCTCCAATAGTAAAGCTCCCTAAAATAAAATTTTTTGCAATTGAAATATGGCATTCGTTTTCCGCCGCTTTTCCCGTATTTAAATGAACGAGCGAAGTATCTTGCAAAAATTGTTTGCCTCCGGCGGAAATTGTAAAATCTTCATTAGTTAAATGATTATTAGATTTAACGATATAAGAAAGCGTTCTAGCTCCCAAATGTAATTGTAATATATTACTTTGATCATTTACATTGGTTACTGAATCGATTTTCCATACACTATATTTTTTGAACTTATTATTTAATTCCGAATTCTGCAAACCGGTCTCCTGCAATTGCACACTCGCAATTTTATTTTGTGCCAATACAGGAAATATTAATAATGCCGATAGTAGGGTAAATAGTAATGGTAAAAAACTTTTCATTTGTATTTTTTTATTCCGTGTAAATAAAAAAATAATATTTTAAGTTTAAAAATGCCCAAGCATCAAACCTATAAAATTGCACACCAAACAAAACGGGAAGAAAATACATTGTGGATTTGTTTATAAGAACAGCATATTTTTAACCTGCTCATTTTTACACTAACCAACCTTTACATTCAACGCTTTTATAGATTGTAAACGATTCCCTTTTACAGCCATTTCTTCTTCAATATCAAAATCATTTTGCAGGCCAAGCTACAATTTAGCAGAGTTGCCAAAATATTTGCTGAGCCGCAAAGCCGTATCAGCCGTTATTCTACGGTTGCCTTTTAATATTTCAGAGATTCTTGTTTGGGGTATTTCAATATCTTTTGCAAGTTTATAGGCAGTAATATTAAAAGGGATTAAAAATTCCTCTGCAAGAATTTCGCCGGGATGTATATTTTTTAATTTTGTCATTAAGCGGCCTTTGCTACTAATACAAAAAGTAAGTATTTTAAACGAATAAATCAAAATACCTTGTTTTACAAATAAATAGAACTTTTTTCTTTCACCAAACCGCCAAATCCCTACACGAAACCTTAAAAAATTTATCCCCTTCTACTTTATATTTACATAGTGAAATTCATACTAACCATTATATTTATTTGCTGCTGCTTGGTAACAAAAGCACAACTGACATTTAATGCTCCCGCCGCAGTTACCAATACTTATACCTTAAGCGATAAAGATGGTTATATTGGTTTTAACTATGCCACCATTTATCATGCGCCTTCGGGCAAAGTATATACTAAAACCTACGATGGCGATTTGGCCATACATGGCAATAACTACCGCATACCCTTGTCGTCTATTTCAAATGAGGGCGCTTTAAGCGGATATTTTTATGAAGTAAATGAAAAGGAAACCTGGTATTACGATTCAAAAAAAATTGTGGTTTTGCGTAGCGATACCGTACAGCACATCATTCGCTTACCCAAAGAATTTGAATTATATACCGAAATAAATGGAGCGCTGGTTTACATCAATAATATGAGTGCTTATAAGGAAACCTATACCTTTTCGGGAAAGGAATTTGTGCAAAGAGAATATACTGATGTTATCAATACAAAGTTTGATGGTGCAATTTATATTTCAGGCAACTCCTATTATACCGCTACCAATAACAACGATTCGCTTATTATTTATGAATTATTACCCACAAGTTTTAGGTTTAAAAAAGTGGCTGCTTATGCTACCGGCAAAGTAACCATCAGGCAGTTTACCAATGTGCAAAATTTAACAGCACAGGGTACAGATAAGGAACGGGCAATACTGCAAATTAAAAACGGCGTTATAAAAAAGAATGTAGCTGATAATGAAGCGGTATATAATTTAATAAATGCCGAAACCTACCCTTATGATTTTTTAAAGTTAAAAGATGGATACCGGCAGATTGTTAACATTGCACAACCTACAGAAAAAGCGCCCCTTTTTATTTCGCAGGACTATGCCAACCTGTTGGATTTTGAAAACCACTATGGTTCTTTTTATGCAGGCACCGGAAATAAACCCCTGCGAATTTTTAACAGTATAAAAAAATATCCTGCCTTGTTTAGCAACAATAATAGCAATGCTATTTTTTCGCTTAGGCAAGATGAAGCCGGCGATATATGGGCCGGCAGCTATAATGGCGGCATTACTATTATTCATAACGACGAAGCCCATGCGTTGCCAAATAATAAAGCAAAAATAACCAACGGTGGGTCTGCGTTTAATAAAAATATGTACCTACTTGATGAAGGTTTTGGCAGAGGTTTATTTAGAATTAATAAAGCCGGTAAAAGCCGCCGACTTACAAAAGATATGTATGGGTTTTACACCTACATTACTAAAGACCACAAACATTTTTACATTGGTACCGGTGGCCACAATGGGCTTTGGCAAACTACTACCACTCAGTTAGAAACCGATGAACCTATATGGCATAAGATAGACAGCAGCAAGGGCGCTAATCTTTTAAACATTCTTACCATTACAGAAGACCGCCTTGGCCGTATATGGTGTGGGCATTCTAAACGAGGACTGATGGTTTATGACCCCCAAAAAGACAGGGCTATCACCTGGCTTACCGATAAAAAGGAAACTAGTTTTGGCGCCTTCTCTTCTTTAACCGATTCAAAGGGAACCGTATGGCTGGGCAGCGGTACTAATGGGCTTTGGTATTACAACGATTACAGCAAAAATCCGTCGCCATTAAATTGTAAAAAAATAAATCATCCGATGCTGGGCAACAGCAATGCCATTACCTCACTAACGCTTTACAAAAACTGGATGGTAATAAGCGGTTACGATAAAATGATGCTGTTAAACTTAGATTCTTTTCATTTAAAAAATAAAATTATCCTTCGCTACCTTAATCCGCAGGAAGCTGGCTTTACATCGTTTACAGAACAAAACACTTCTTTAACTTCTACCACAGATAGCACAGTTTGGTTTAGCAGCAGCGATATGCTTTACCAATGGGATGTAAAAAAATGGTTGAGCTTACCGGTTTATAAAGTGGCGGTTACGGTGCTGGTAGAATCGGGTAATAACCAAACTGTTTTACAGCCTGGTAAAAACAATGAGTTTAAACCGGGTAATAATTCTTTCGACATTTTGGTGCGTTATTTAAGCCCTGATAATATGCCGAGATACAGCAGCGCTGTTTTAATTAAAGCAGGAGATTCCATTTTATTGCCAGAGCCATCACTCCAAAATATTTATTCAATAAAAAATATAAGTAGCGGGCGGTACCAATTTATTTTAGAAATTTATGAAGCAGATGGCAGTACTACAAGGTATGTTTATAAAATAAATATTCAAAAATTTTTGTGGCAGCAATGGTGGTTCTGGCTTTTACTGTGCTGCCTTTTATTGGGTACTATTATTTATTTTATCAATTTAAAAAGAAAAAGGCAACTGGCCGAGCAAAAGGCTAAAACAAAAGAAGCCGAATTTCATTCCTTTAAAAGTGAACAGGAAAAAAAACTGGCCAACCTGCAATTGGTTAGTTTAAGCAGCCAGTTTAGGCCTCATTTTATTTTAAATGCACTAAACACCATTGGTGCACAAATGGACGATAAGCCCGAAGCAGAAAGTGTGTTAAGCAGGCTGGGCGAAAGCGTAAATATTATTTTTAACCATGCCCGGCAGCAAAAAATATTACACAATTTTAAAAATGAGTGGAGCCTGGTAACGAACCTGGTGCATATTCACCAACTGATGTATTTAAAAAAGCTGGAGACCCATTTTCCTGCTGATGAAATTATTGAACGCCTAAAAAATATACAAGTACCCATGGGCATTTTACAAATACCGGTAGAAAATGCTTTGCTGCATGGCCTTAGCAATAGGGAAGAAGGGCCATGGAAATTAACGATTGCCATTGCAGAAATTGAAAATTATATTAATGTAACCATTACCGATAATGGAGTAGGGCGTAAAAAATCGGCTACGCTGAGTAACTACACCAGGCATGGGACGGGTACAAAAAACCAGGATGAAATTATCAACATTATTAATACGGCCAATGCCCATAAAATAAATATTGCTTACTGGGATGAAATTTATACAGCAGGCAATGAAAGCTTTGGCACCAGTATAACCATTAAAATTCCAAACACATTACAGGATGGCAACGGATAAATTAACTTATTTAGTGGTAGAAAATGCGCCGGATGTTTGTGAGGGCATTATAAGGCGCATGAAAAATTTCGACAGGTGGGAGTCGCTGGGTTATTGTGTTGGTGTAAAAGAAACCATTGAAAAAATAAAAACTACCAAGCCGCATTTATTGTATTTAGACTGGGGCCTTAATGGCGGCAGCGCTTATGAAATTTTGCAAGAAGTACAAAATTTATCGGGTTATAATCCTTACATTATTTTTAATACCGGATTTCAAAAAGACAACCCCGAGATACCACAGGAAATTATTAATAAATACAAAGTAGATAAATACCTGGTAAAACCATTATGGGAAAACCTTCGTATTCATTTGCCCCAGTACTTGCAAGAGGCAGAAGAAAAATGTTTACAACCATTAAAAAAAGAAAGCCTGGTATGGTTAGAAGATGAAAATAAAAGTAAAGTGCTGGTAGATTTAAGAAAGCTCATTTGTATTTGCCAGCACCATACGGAACCAAGAAAAAGAAATATTTTTTTAGCTAATAAAGAAAAGGAAATTACGGTTTCCCTGCAATGGCAAAAAATTTGTGATATACTTGCAGAAAATAACATTGATTTTTTTGTAACCAAAAATAGATACCACTTGGTGGCAAAAGATTTTATTGAAAAATTTGAAAAACCTTATGTACGGTTAAAAGGATTTACGGATTTTAAAATTGATGTGGTGAAGGAGCGCATTAAAGATTTTGAAGCATGGCTAACCGGTTAATGCTGAAAAGCTTACCAGGAATAAATTTTTATTTTGTTCAATAATTGTAACGCTCAATCCACACCAAATGAAAATAGCACGGTACTGCCATCCATTGCGCCTGCGCCAATGTTTATCATGCTAAATGCATACTCGCCACGGGTGAGGGGTTTATCTATAACCAGTTCCCAATAACCTTCCCTTATTTTTTTTACGCTAAAGGTAAATTTGTCTGAGCTTTTATTTTTCCCCATAGAAAATGCGCCACCGGCTTTTTGCATTAGTATTTTTCTTTTGCCTTTGGCTGATTCGGCCTTATACAAAGTAATGGTATTGGCTGGGTCATTCATTCCGCCCATTCCACTCATTCCATCCATCATAGCAGGGTCCATACCATTGGCTCTCATTATTGAGTCTTGTTGTGGCGAAGCCGTTTTAACCGAAGCGCCGGTAGAGAAAACAAAAGAATAGCCCGGGGCTTTTTGAATACGAATGGTTGATTTTTCCCCATCAAATATATAACCCATTTCGTAACCACCAAAGCCAGCTCCTTTTGTTTTGCTTTCCATTTTAGAGCTTTCTTTCTCCAGCCGCAACAAAGTATGGGTACTGTCTTTTTTAAGAAAAACTACTTCATTGTTAAACTCTGGTTCGGGATATTTTTGTGCATACAGGTAAATTGATACGCACAGGAGCAGAATGGTTAACATTAAATATTTCATAACTGTATTTTATAATTTCTAAAAGTCTCTAAAATTTAATCTTCCTTTTTTTCTTTCTTAGGTTGCTTGCCAAAACGCCAGCCCACAGAAATTTGTATTACATTGTTTTTAGCATCCTGGCTTGTAAAAGACGGAGCTTGCATATTTTGCAGATCTTTATACACTTTTGCTAAACTCACATTGTACCGGGCGCCAATGATTAATCCCAAAACCGGGTGAATTTCTACACCCACTGCATAGCCATAATCAATCCGGTTATAAAGGTCCATTATTGATTTTTCGGGACCGCTTCCAGTACCAGTACTGCTATCTGCCTGTGCGCTGATGAGGTAAGAAGTTTGTGCACCCAGCATCAGGGAGAAATATTTAGTAATGTTTATAGACATCAATTGTCCCATTTGGATATAATCCATGTTTACATTGCCGGTAGTGGTGGCGTTTTTATAATCGTATCCCTGGCGTGAAAAAATGAGTTCGGTACGGGAGCTGATCATTTTTTTGGAAGGCATAGCCAGGAAAATTCCGGCATGAAAACCAGCCTTATTGCTGCTGCTTATTTCTGATGCTTTAGAAACTTTTGCAAAGTTTAAACCGCCTTTAATGCCAATTTGTGCCATCAGCGGTAATGGTAAGGATAGCAGCAGGTAAATAAATAATTTTTTCATGATGATGATTGTTTAATTGTTTTTAATAATTTTTGTTCCATAATGCTAAAAATACTTTAAAGCCAGGCTGATCAGGGGTTTCAAAGCAGGCCATAGAAAATTGGTAGTTCAATCGCTGCTTTTCCAATCTATTCCAAAAGCAAAAACGGTAAATTCTTTAAGCTCCATGTTTTTTACCCACACAAAGCCATACTCTCCGGCAGCCAGTTGCTCGGGCAATTGAATTTGGTAATTGTCTTTGGAAATCATTTTTACACTAAAGCTGATAAGCCTTCCAATGGCTTCCTCTTTATTATTTAGCATTCCTTCTTTTGTAGTAACGGTTACTTCCCGTTTTTGCCCAACAGGTACAAACTCGTAAAGTTTTATGTACGAAGTGAGGTCAATTACATCTCCACTGGTTTTAATAAAAAAAACAATATCTTTTTTTGCAACGAAACGAATTTTAGATGAAGCAGCATCCATGCTCAGCAATTGTTTAGCGCCTTTTAAACCCAGCGTTTTCTTTTTGGTTACCATCAGGGCATTGGCATTTTCTAATTTTATCAGGTTGTTTTTGTCGTGGTCAAAATAATAGGGTTGATTAATGTATTCCGGTACGGGTAAAACGATTTCTTTTACTGATACCTGAACGGCAACAGGTTTTGCTTTTTTAATCGGTTTGTAGCCCTTCTTTACAATAATCGTATCATATTTTGCACCTTTCTTTATAATTTTTGTTTGGGCATGTACCGATGAATACAAACTCAAAAGAATGAATACGATCGTTACAAATGTTATGTTCTTTTTCATCAGTATTATTTTAAATAATTAAACGTACCCGGTTCCTAAAGTTTTTTCAATAGAATAAAATGTTTTTTTGAAAGGATGATTTTAATAATCTAAAATTAAAATAATGCAGGATGGTATCTCTCACCCGAAACAGTGATTTTGTTAGCATTGGAGTATAATCACCTGAAAATGGGGCAAACAACGTTCTAATCATTCATCTTCTTTTATGTGCTTCACTGTAAATTTTGTGTAAACTTGGCCTCCTGGCTGCCCATGTTCCAAAATAGTTTGTTCACCTTCTTTTGCTTCGAATTTTATATATTCCGGGTCGGCACGCAGAAATCTTGACATCATCACAATACCCTGGGCATTGGTGAAATTCATAGGCTTCTTATCACCGGGGCATTGACAGGTAACCTGAAAAGTGGGAAATATTGCCGGAATCCGGTTAAAACGGACTTCTACAATAGCTGATTTTCCGGGCGCTGATGGCGGGGTAACTTTTACAACGGGAGCACCGGCGATATGGATATTACCTGTGCCGGTTTTTATAATCTTGAAATTCCAGCAACAGCCCCCTAAATAACCCAAATCAGCATTTGTGTTTCTATTGACCCTCTCAATTATCCTTGCTTCTCTGCCATTTAATGATATTACAAAGCTGCCTGTATCTTTATAAGTAGCGGCGCCAAGATTAGTTCCTGCTCCCGGATCCTGTATTTCACTTATCATGGTTACTTCATAAGCATCATCAAAGATTAAAATATTGCTGACAAGCCTGAGCTTTTCAAATGTAGTTAGCTGCCCTTTTATTTTTGTGCGGAATACAATGCCCGTAAGGTCTGCAGTAACGGCCACGGGGTTTTTAGGAGGTAAACCGGCAGGAGCTTTATAGTTGACGCTGGTTTTGGAAATAACAGAAATTTTTCCTTCGGTTGCATTCCCGTTTACAATTTCATTTGCCATCCATACGGCCCTCCAGGGAATTTTTCTTTTTATAAGAGGACTCAGCATATCATCACTTCCACTTGTAAGCGGCTCTATTAAATCATCGTCTTCGCTTGCAACATGAGTAATTGTTAAGCTCCTTGTTTTGTTTACTTTAAGCCTTGCATACGAAGGGTCAATTTTTATTTTATCAAATCTTCCCCAGTCGCTAAAGTGATTTATATTTCCACTGATGGTTTTTGTAATGGTGTCTAAAGCGGTTTTTTTCAAACCGTACCATTGCCCTTTTTCGTCCTGCATGGCAATGCCCATCAGCAATTGCAAACTGTCTTTAATTTCTTCTTCATCATAATGAAAAATAATTTGTACCGGTTTTTTAAATAGTATGCCCGATGGTTCAAAACGATAAGCCGGGCCATTTCCATTGGACATTGTATTTGTAATGGGCTGAATGCTGATAATAGTTTTTGGAGAAACGGCCCCGACAGGTATTATCAATTCCAGCATTCCATCAGAAGACCGTAACCTGGCTTCATCTTTTTTTATTTTGATTTCTGTTTTCTTTCCGTCGGGTTTGCCCACTGCGGTAATAAGAGGTTTTGCAATAGTATCTTCCGGTGTTTCTTTTTGTGCGGATGCATTGATCCAGCTAAACAGCAAAACAAAAACAATTATTTTATTTCCCGCTTTGCGGGATTTCACTTTGTCCAACATAATTTATTTTTTATAATGATTATTGTCTTGTCATCGGGTCTTCATTATTACTCATCCGCAACATGGACGGGCTTTGATTGTTTATATCATATTCCGTTCCCAGGAATGCAATTTTTATTTTTCTTCCGTCACTGTAACTGAATGTGATCGTATAATCTTTTACTTCATAAGCGCCGGATCCGGGTGCAAGGGCCGGGTTGATGCATTCATTGTATTCATGGTACAAAACCCTTATAGCGCCATTATCACTAAACCTTCCATCGGCAGAGAAAGTGATGGCTGGAATTTTTCCATATGCTTCACTCATCGTATAAGTGCCGTTGAATTTTGCACCGTCAACCGAAGGCAATTGATAAAAACGGTGATCGGTATGATTGGCAGTGATGATGAGTGTGTTTCCTTCCATTCTTAGTGGGATATCGCCATAAGGCATTTTCAAAACTCCTCTTCCAGTGCTGAAGGTATAAGTGCCCCAATCCCGGCGGTATAATTCTGCAAGTACCCTTGTGTCAACATCATTCAAACCTTCGGAGTAAAATTTAGGGCCGAAATAAGCTTGTCCGTTTGATAAAAATATTGGCGTGAAAACATTATAGCCTAAACCAATCGGCTGACTGGTAGTTGCTGTGCTGACATTCATCGAAATACCACGCCACACAGCTTTGATGCCACCACCTTCAAGGCTTTTAGATTGGGTGATGAGTGGTTGTGGTCCGTCAGTAAATTGCAGAGAGAATAAAAAATTATCAATCGCAGTTTTGTATTGCTGTCTTTCATCAGCATAAAATGCAGACATGCTGCAACTCCTGTTGATCGTTCTTGATTTTAAAATTGCCATCCTTTCAAACCGGTTATTGATTTTTGTAACGAACATATCCAATCCATATTCGGGGGGATAATCACCGGTTCCTATCCGGATGCCGCCATTTGCTCTTATATATTCCCATCCCTGGAAGGATTTTTTTGCTTCTGTTTTTTGATAGCTGGCCCCGCTACCGGCATAGTTCATCTTTGTTCCATTATACATGGCAGCCGCTTCATCAAAACTTTGCTGCAGTGCCTGTTCCATACTGCCTGAAAAATTCAACGGCTGCATTATTTGAATGGATAAATATTCACCCGGTGGTATATCCAATGGTTTAAACACAACTCCATCGGGGAATGACTGGTGGCTCCAACCCGCCGGAGATGTATAATTCATCAAGCCAAATTTTCCGATAGTTCCGGTTATAGATGTAGTTGTACTGTTATTATTACTCATGGATGATGTTTTTGTTTTATCTAATTCCATTGAGGCAAACATTGCATCTATTTGTGCAGTGTAGGCTTCATCGTTTAATGATGTTCTGATGCTCATCGTTTTTCCAAAGCCGCTTGCTACGGTCAGGATAACATATAGCTCTGCCCCATCTAATTTTATTGGCGCTGCGGCCGTCACCACTTCCCATCCATCAGTTGTGGTTTGCATTTCTGTTTTTGGATTGGCTTCCGCCTTGTACGGAGTTACTGCTAACTCCTGCCATGCTTTTTTAAAATCTTTTTTCGCATCGCCTGTGCTGACAGTACTGGCAAACAGTGCAATTACACAAATGCTGCCGGTGGCCTGGTTTACGTTAGTATAATTTACCACAGCAGCCTTGCTGTCTTTTTTAAAATCTTTTGGCGGGGTATAGGTGGCAATATCAAATGTTTCTGTTTGAGAAAATGTCTGGATGGATAATGATGCCATGAAAACAGAAAGTACAAGAGTGCGACGCAACGAACGATGCCATGTAAAACTGTAGCTGGTTACAAAAGAATTATTCTTGTATGAATTATTCCACTTCTTCATATTGACTTGTTTTAGGGTTCCATTCATGTTTGCAAAATGTAGTTACCATTCCTTCCGGTGATAGCTTCCGGATATAGCTGTTATTGGAACTGCTGGCATCCACAATAAATAAATTACCATTCCGGTCAAAGGCGATACCTGCTGGTGCATTAAAACGTGCGGCAGTTGTTTTGCCATCGGCAAAGCCGGGCTCTGCAGCGCCGGCGGGGTTGCCGGAGAAATTAAATTTACCGGAACCCGCCACCGTGGTTACTTTATTGTTGGCGATTTTTATGATGCGGTGCAGTCTTGTATCAGTGATATAGATGTCGCCGTTTTTTGCAATAGCCATCCCACTTGGGTTGGTCAATACAGCCGTTGATACAGGGCCTTCTTTATACACGGAATTGAATTTTGTTTTATCACACTGGCCGGCAACAGTGGTAATGACACCTGAAGGAGAAATTTTTTTAATACAATGGCTTACGCTGGCGTTTACATATAAATTACCATCTTTATCGCAGGCAATGCCTCTTGCATAATGCACCCGGAGTTCAGCTTCATTCCCATTTTTTATTGTTGTAACAATGCCTTCTGCCGAAATTTTCCGGATAACATGATGCCCGGAACTTCCCCTGTTATTGGTGAATTCATTATCCGTAACATAAATAGTTCCTTTATTATCTATGGCGATATTTTCAAGATTGACAAAAGTCGCAATTGAGCGGTCGCCGTCTTTATACCCGGATATTTCACTACCGGCAATGGTGGTTACAAAACCTTCCGGTGTAATTTTTCTAATCCTTGTACCATCTGCTACATACAAATTATCGGAGGAGTCAATGGCGATTCCTGCAAGGCTGGAAAACCTTATCTCTTTTGCCAGGCCATCTTTACGGTTTCTCCCACCACCTGCAAAGAGCTCCGCTTTTCCGGCTGCTGTTATTTTTATTACCTTATTATTCTGGCCCGTTACAAAAGCATTGCCCTTACTGTCCACTGCAATGCCTGATGATGCAGCGAATGCATTGGTGAGTTTGGGTGTTTGCGTCATACAATTACTTCCAAAACCAGCCATCAAAAGGCAAACAAATACAAGAGGCCTGCGTCTTTTTTTGAACTGATAAAGTAAGTGATTCATGTTGTAAAATATATTTGTTGAATTAGGGTCAATTACTGCTTTACAAAAGAGAATTTCTTTACTTCATTTTCATATTTTAGTCTGAGATGATAAATACCTTTGGCAAGTTTGCTAACCGGCAGGCTGTGTACCTGCGAATTACTGTTTATACTTTTACTAATTATTAACGCATTGCTGCTACTATAAACTTCCGCTGTCAGCAGTTTTGTTTGTGCCGGTTCTATAATATGCAGCATATCGCCAACAGGGTTGGGGGCAATGATGGTATGGCGGAGACCATTGCGATTGAGCAATGAAACCACTGGTGAGTATTTATAATTACCATCCATATCAATTTGCTTTATCCTGTAGAAGTTCATACCCGGTGGCAAAGCATTGTGCGTAAAAGAATAATGCAATGCCGTACTGCTGTTGCCCGCTGCGGGCAAAATAGAAATATTTGTAAAGCGGCCTCCGTCTGTACTGTGCTCCACTTCAAAGCGTTCTGTATTTTGTTCCGATGAGGTACCCCAGCTTATAACTCCATTATTATTTTGCAGCATCGCTTTTACATACAACCAGCTAACAGGTACAACACCCGTAGCAGAAAATGGAACAACATTGGATATGCTCCAGGGGTTTTGCCTGCTTCTTATATATAAATAATGAGTGCCAATGGTTAATGAACCTGATAAAGCCAGGTTTACCGAGTAGTTATTTATATCACCTGTATTGTCAGGCACATTGATGGGTGTTGCATTGCCAAAGCCGGGGTCGGTATCAATAAAATATTCAATGTTGGCAATGGGAGGCGCCGCCGGTGGGGCTGGCGGGTATGGGGCTACGGAACTATTATCAAACACACTAAAATTGGTAATGCTCCATTTACCATTTACATCTTTGCTGCGGATGTAAAAACGATGTACACCCTGCTGCAGGCCGGTAATATTTATATTGGCATTAAGACCGGAAATATTTGTGCCGGGTGTAAAAGGTATCTGTGTGCCACTGCCAAAACCAGGGTTGCTGTCAATAAAATATTCTATCTGTGTAATGTCCCCAGGTGCTGCTGGCGCAGTGGGATACAGCGGCAGGTTATAATTATCAAAAAAAGCATAGTTGGAAAAACTCCATTTGCCATCAGCATCTTTACTGCGAAAATAAATACGGTGAAAACCCGGTGGTACACCCGTTAGATTAACCGTGCCGTTAAAAGCATTGATATTTACAGCCGGTGTAAAACCGGTTAGAGCAATGCCGCTGCCAAACTCAGGCTTGCTGTCAAAAAAATATTCTATGTTGTTGATATTGCCGGGTGGTAATGGTGCAGGCGGATAAGGCGGTTGTGCAAAACAAAAAATGCTTTGCAAACAAACTATGATTGTAGAATATTTTTTCATTACACTATTTTTAAGTCCATCTGAATATCTTCTGTAACGAAGACTTTTAAGAGTCTATAGTTTTTTATTCCCCTTTAGGGTTAGGGGTTTTTAATTATTACTTTTTGTACTGATGGTAATGGGCATAGTAGTGGCATTACTTGCCACCGATGCCGGTACTGTTAAACTATAAATTGTTGGAATGGCAGCAATGCCACTCAGCACATAAGGGTCGGCGGTACCAAATGCGCCCCGGTCGGGTGTTATGCTGCTTACTGTTTCACCGGTGGCTATTGCCTGGCTGCCTGCTTTTAAGCGCCACTGCCCGTCGGTACTGTTGCCGGTGAGGCCCTGAAAAATATTCGCATCTAATTCACCGGCAACATTGCCATTAAGGCCAACAAAAGGTGCAAAACCTGCAGGCGCAGCGCCAATGCAGGTATTGTTTTTTACTGTGCTGTTAGTAGCCGAAAAAGTGATATTGGTTATAATATTATTGGCGAAATAAGTATTATTGGCACTGATAACATTTCTGAAAACATTATTACGTAAAAGGTTATTCAGGTTTCCGCTGTTGCCTGTATCAAAAGCCCCTATAAAAATATTATTGGTAATCGTTGCATTTTTTACCGGGCGGTTGCTGGAAGTAATACTAGTAATGTAGCATTTGTTAATGATCCATCCGGTATAATCAGCGCCGGCTAAGGGACCGCCATATCCAATATTCATTTGGTTTAAACTGCACCTGGTAAAACTAATGTTATCTGCTCCCTGACCATTTACGGTATAGATGCCATCGGAAAAATTGATGCCGATAAACTGGCTGCCACTTGCCAGGGTGTCTATATAACAATAATTCAGCGTTGCCGGGTTCGTATTTGCCTGCAGCCCTGGGTTGCTGTTGACACCACTTAAAAAATAGCCAGTACCAATGATGACAAGCCGTTTGTTTAGGGTAAAATTTGTGTACATAGTGACGCTGGATTCTACATAAATGCTGTCGTCGTTTACCACACTGGAACTTGCAATACAGGCGGGCATATCAGTAAAATCAGCTGTTACACCGGCGTTATTATTTACCCGCCAAATTTTAGCATTGGCTGCAAATGCTATGCAAACAGCTGAAGAGAGTAAGAAGAACTGTTTCATGGTTTTAAAATTTTATTGTATTGTTTATTTGTAAAAATGCCTGACCAAATGTAGAAGCGACTTTTTTTATAGTCATCACCCAAAACGGTGATTCCTTTCAGCTTACCTAAAAATCACCTGAAACTGGTATTTTAAAAGGAATGTTTGATTATATGGAGAAGAAAGTGAACCTTTATGTTCAATTACGCTCTACTTTATTTCATGAAACTTCTATTGCTATACTTTTTGATATTTTTTGCCTTGTTTTGCATTGAGGTAAAAGCACAAAATCAATTAATTGATTCACTTGAAGTGCAGTTGAAAAAAATAAAAGAAGATACTTCAAAAGTTGTTTTATTGAATAACATGATTGTAAAATATCAACATCTTAATCCTGCGAGGGCAATGGCATTGGCAATACAATCAGTAAACCTTTCAAAGCAATTAAATTTTGATTTTGGATTAGGAGTAGCTTATAGGTTAACAGGCGTTTTGTATACAGATAAAAGTAATTTTGATACCGGCGCAATCTATTACAATAAATCCCTCGAAATATTTAAAAGTAAAAAGGATAACCGCTCCATAAAGTTCAGAGGTATGTTACAGCATAATTTTGGTGTAATTTATCATTATAAAGGAAACTATGATTCTGCAGTAATTTATTACCAGGAGGCTGCACGGGTTTATAAAGAATTAAAAGAGGATGGGTTGCTTTTTTTAACCTACAATAACCTTTCTACTCTTTATACACAAATTCTTGACAACAAAACTGCCTTACAGTATGCTGAAGAATGTGTGCAAATAAGCAACAGACTCCAGGATCCATTTAAGATATCAGTTGCCAGCCTTGCTATGGCCTCTGCTAAAACTGAATTGAAAGAATACAAAGGGATAGATACATTGATTGATAAAGTAATAAAAATTTCAAGCCAAAGTGGAAATTACTACATGCTGGGAATGGGCTATAAGTTTTTGGGTAAGTACCAGATAGAGTCTGCAAATGATAAAATGGGTTCAGTAGTAAGTTTTAAAGCGGCATTGGAAAATATGATAAAAGCCGGAAACGACTATGAGATTGCTGCGGTAAATCAAAATCTTGGATACAGTTATTTTTTAACTGGAAATAATGAACAGGCTGTTTATTATTATAAAGTTGCCATTGAGCAATCAAAAAAACTGGAGCTACCGCAAATTGAACAATATTCTTTAAAGAACCTTTCAGAACTGGAAGAAAAGAGAAAAAATTTTTCTGCTGCATTGGGCTATCTAAAAGACTATTTGGTAGTATACGATAGTGTGATAAGTAAAACACATAAGGAGAATATACAGGCATTAGAAGCGAAATACCAATCGGATATTAAAGATGCGCACATTTTGCAACTGGATGATGAAAAAAAGATGCAGAATATTTCCATTAAGCAAAAATCCACGCTCAACTATATCCTTGCAGGGTTTCTTGCAGCCGTTTTATTCATCGGTTTCCTGGGCTACCGAAATATCCGCCATAAGAAATTATTGACAAAACAGCAGGACGAAATTCATCACCAACGCATTAGCGAATTAGAAAAAGATAAACAATTGGTAGCGGTGGATGCAATGTTAAAAGGGCAACAGGAAGAACGAAGCCGCCTTGCAAAAGATTTGCACGATGGCCTCGGCGGATTATTATCTGGCGTAAAATTTTCCTTAAGCAATATGAAAGACAATTTAATGATAACCCCAGAAAACATGACCGTGTTTGAAAGGTCATTGGATATGATTGACACTTCGATCAAAGAGTTGCGAAGAGTAGCACATAATATGATGCCTGAAATGCTTACCAAGTTTGGACTTGATGAAGCATTGAAAGAATATTGTAATACGGTGAATGGAACCAAGCTCATTATGGTAAAATACCAAACCCATGGCCTGGAAATAAGAATGGATAAATCAACGGAGATTATTATTTACCGTATTGTACAGGAGTTGCTAAACAATATACTGAAACATGCGGCAGCCACAGAAGCATTTGTGCAGCTGGTAAAAGAAGGTAATCGCTTAAATGTGGTAGTAGAAGATAACGGAAAAGGATTTGATGCTAGTATGATAGCGGAGAGCAATGGAGCCGGCCTTGCCAATATACAATCTAGGGTAGAATATTTAAAAGGGCAGTTAGACATTCACTCTGAACCAGGCAAAGGAACATTAGTAAATATTGAATTTAATTTATAACGATGATTCGTGTATTTATTGTAGATGATCACCCTGTAGTAATTGAAGGCATCTATTCTTTATTACAACATGAAAAAGATATAGAATGGGTTGGCCAGGCAATGAATGCCCAATCATGCCTGGGGTTTTTTGTAAATAATACGGCCGATGTAGTGTTAATGGACATTAGTATGCCCGGCATGGACGGGGTAGAACTTTGTGCGGTAATGAAAGAAAAGTACCCGGGCATTTTTATTTTAGGGCTTAGTACATTTAACCAGGGATTATATATTAAAAAGATGATGGAGAATGATGCTTCGGGATACATTTTAAAAAACTCTTCCAAAGAAGAATTGATAAAAGCCATACATACGGTACATAATGGAGGCATTTATTTTAGTGGTGAGGCCGGTGAGGCATTGCAGGCCTATCAAAAATATTCTAAAGAAGAAATGCCGGTATTAAGTAGCAGGGAAAAAGAAATTCTTACGCTAATTTCTGAAGGTTATACCAACCCACAAATTGCAGAAAAAATATTTCTTAGTCAGTTTACCATTGACAGCCACCGAAAAAATTTATTGGCCAAACTGAATGTAAAAAACACAGCTACCCTTATTAAATTTGCAGTAGAGCATAAGTTGATTTGAGTATTTTAATAAAATTCTTATTTAGTTACATCACTTTGTGCCAATATCGTTTTCCACAAACGTAAACTTCCATTTTACAGGGTTTTGCCAGTCTCTTCCTTTAAAACTACCTATGGGCGCTTTTATTAAAATTTCATTCCAACCTTTTTTTAAAAAAATTTTTGTGGGGCTGCGGTATTCATAACCTTCATCTAATAAAGGTATTTCGGAATTTCCTTTTTGCCCGGCCCTTAGCCAATGTGGCGGTTCTATTAAAATTCCATTTACCCAAACAGCGCTGCTCTTATCATCCCAACCATCTGCAGGTGGCGAATCTGTAGAAGGCGAGCGGGAAATATTATTAAAACCTATCCAGAAATTTTTTACACCATCTTCATCAGCCCAAATTTGTGTAGTGGCATACCAGGTGGTACTGGCTTTGGGGTTGTCTATAGCGCCCTTTATAAGTGGTGCCCACCAATGCCGTAATACGATAGTACCGCCGGTTTGTTCTTTATATATTTTAGTATTTGTTTCATTCAAATTTTTTGTTTCGGGTATAAATTGTTTTGCTAAATCACCATTGTTATTATAGGGGCCATATAATTTCCACACAATGTTAGATTGCTTTGCATAGTTAAAAATTTTATTGCTGAAATAAAGTTTTTTGTTATCAAGCAACCGGTTTTCAAATTCAGTAAAACTTTTTCTGTCACCATCATCTATATTGGCAATCCATCCGCTTTGGCCGCCGCCACGCCAGATTCTTTCGGCAAAAGCCATCATTCCGGGATAAACAGGGTTCATCCTTAAAACATCTTCTTCTTTGGCTACTGCCCTGTCGGGCCACATGCAAATAGTACCGCCTAAAGTGGCAGCATCACCATTTTCTTTATCGCCAATTTTTCGGTTAAAAATAGATGTAACTGCTTCCAACGGATCCATGTGGTTTAAATACAAATGCCTGGAATCAATTAACTGAACCTGGTTGTTAGAGGTATGATGTGCATTGTCATCCATCCATAATTGCCGAATGGTACTGTTTGTAAAATTTCCACCCGGCTGCCAGCCAATAACTTTTTTCCCTAAACTTTCTATGTATGCAGTAAATTCAGGAATAAAATTTTTATTGGTAATTTTTACCTCATCGGCGCCAATATGAATATAGGGCACATCGTAAGTGCTACAAATTTCCTTTAAAATATTTTTTAAATACTTCATTCCTGAATTGCTTTGCATATCCACTTTCATTGCCCTTTTAAAAGCAGCGCTATGGCCGGGCATATCAATTTCGGGAACAAAAGTTATGTGCCGCTCTTTACAATAAGCAATCAATTCCTTTATCTCTGCCTGGGTATAATACATGCCTTTATGGCGAAGCATGGTTTCCGGCGCTGTGAGTTGTGGGTATTGCTTTATTGCTAACCTCCAGGCAATATCTTCTGTGGCATGGAAATGAAATATATTCAGTTTGTACATCGCCATTACATCAATCTGCTGTTTCAGCAAAGGAATTGACATATAATTACGGCCTACATCAATCATGTAACCTCTCCATGCAAAGGCAGGCTGGTCGGTTATTTCACAGGCATCAATCATTACGCCGTCCCTCATTAACTGCCGAAGCGTTTGTATGCCATAGAAAATACCATGAGTTGTTTTTGCTGTTAGCAAAATTTTCTTCTCTGAGATTTTTAAAATATAAGCTTCATTTGCCATTTTGGATGAATTGGATGTATCAAATTGCAATACAATTTGAATTTCGTCTTTACCCACTTTGTTGTTTATGGAAGTTTGCAATCCATTTTCAATAAAGATGTTTTCCAAATCTCTTGCTTCCTTCATCAAGGCACTATCAGTAACCACGATAGCCCTGCATTTATACAAAGGGAAAGTTCCCTTTTTCCAGGTAAGCTGTTGTGGCAAGGGAATTAAAGAAGCTTTCTTTTGTAAGTCATATACGTAAGGATACAGCAAATGCTTCCATAACAGATAAGCTTCTCCTTTTAAATGCAACCCATCATTGGTAAACTCTACTTTCAGTCTTCCTTGTTCATCCTTAAAAACAGTATACAAATCAATAAATGTGTAACTAGCAGAGTCGGCATTTTCTTTTAACCGTTCATTCACAAAATTTATCTTTTCGCCATTACCTGTGTGCCCGTTAAATTTTCCAAATACATTGTTCACTGGCAAAATGCTTTGTACAAAAAACTTTGTAGCAGGGCTTTCTTGTTTCAGGTAGGAAGAAATAAGCAAAATATTTTTTACAACACTATCGGCGCTTATCCCTTTAGACAGGTCATTAGTGCCAATCATCAAAAAAACCTTTGCCGGTTTTCTTTTGGCTATTTCTGGCAATCTAAAAATAATTCCGGCAGTAATATCGCCGCTAATACCTCTGTTTTTAATTCTGGTATCGCCAAATAATTCATTCCATTCTCCGCCATCAGTAATACTATTACCTACAAAAACAATATTACCCTTAGTTTGTGGCATGGTTTTAAATAAAGATGCCCGTTGATGAAAATAGGTATTGAATACTGAATCATGTAAAACAGGTAGTGTAACCTGTGCAAATAAAGACTGGCTTATGAAAAGAAGGAATAATACAATACGAATCATTTCAAAAATAGTTTATCTGGCAATGAGTATATTATTTTAGGCAAAGATAAATTTTAGTTTGGGTTATAAAATTTTGTATAATCCTCCTGCAGTAGCAGCAAAGGTTACAATTGTTGCTTTACTATTTGCTGTTGCAATTATTTTTCCATTACTACTTAATATTTCTTTAGTTGCAGGTAATAAAATTTTGCAGAAAGTACTTAAGGAAGAAAATATTTCGGCTGTGGATAGTTTTCCTTTTTCCCATTTCAGATTAATAGTAAAGCCGCCACGGGCTTTTAATCCGCTAATACTACCCTGTTGCCAATCGGCATCAGTAGGCAATGCAGGTAAAAAACGAATCACTTCATCATTGCCATGGCTTTGCAACAGCATTTCTGCAATACCTGCTGTGCCGCCAAAATTTCCATCTATTTGAAATGGCGGATGAGCACAAAATAAATTGGGGTAAGTGCCGCCACCTATTGTTGTTCCATTGTTGCTTACCGGATTTAATAATTCTTTTAGCAAGCTTAGGGCATGATTGCCATCGCCCAACCTTGCCCAAAAATTTATTTTCCATGCCTTGCTCCAGCCGGTGCCTTTATCACCTCTCTCAGTTAAGGTTTGCCTTGCGGCCTTTGCTAACTCAGGCGTTTGCCAGGGTGTAATTTCATCGTAAGGATGCAGGCCGTACAAATGCGAAACATGGCGGTGAAGCGGCTCGGCATCTTCCCAATCCTGTAGCCATTCATTTAAATCACCTTTCTGGCCAATTTGGTTAGGCGCTAATTGTGCTACTACTTTTTGCAATTCATTACTCCACACTTCATCAGTATGTAAAATTTTAGATGCACTAATGCAGGCCTTAAAAAGTTCCCGGCAAATTTGCATATCCATTGTTGGCCCCATGCAAGTATTGCCCACAAAACCAGTTGGCATTTTAAAGGCATGCTCCGGCGAATTGGATGGAGCCGTTACCAGCCAACCATGTGAGGGCTCATTAAGTAAAATAGATTGTAAAAATTTCGCTGCTCCTTTTAGTATCGGGTAATAATTTTTTAAGAATGCTTTATCTTTTGTAAAACGGTAATGTTCCCAAATATGTTCGCATAGCCAGGCGCCACCGGTAAGTGTAGAGCCCCAATCGGCGCCTTCGCCGGGAGAAGTATAAAGCCATGGATTGCTAATTGCATGCGCCACCCAGCCATCTGCCATGTAATAAGCCTGGGCAGTTTTTGTTCCATTGGGCACTAAATTTTTTGTAAACTGAAACAAGGGTTCAGCCAATGCAGAAAGATTAGTTTGCTCTGCCAGCCAATAATTCATTTGTACATTTACGTTGAGGTGATAATCGCCGTTCCATGGGGTTTGATATTCTGTAGCCCAAAGCCCCTGCAGGTTTGCAGGCAATAAACCCGGCCTGGATGATGAGATGAGCAAGTACCTTCCAAAATTAAAATGCAGCACCGGCAATTGTGGATCGCTGCTGCCGTTTTGATAATTGACTAATCGTTGAAGGGTAGTAAGATGGTGTATCTTTTTGTATGCAGGCATATACCAGCGGCAACGATTAAATAATTTTTGATATGCTTCTTTACTTTTTTGAAATGCATAACTGTAAGAAATATTTTTTGTTTTTTGCAAATAGCTCATAGACTTAACCACTACATTTTCATTTGATAGTAAACCATTACCATAATTATAGTTTGTAGCGGATGATATTTTGAGCCAACATTCGGTAGCATTTTTTATAACTATTTCATTGCCTTCTGTTTTTATTTTTCCATCTTTACAAATGGGCTCAAGAATGGCAGCAAACTGCATTCCCATATCATTACCCGATGGCAATTGTCCCTGCATAACCATTTTATTATCCATTAAAGAAACAGCCGCATGTTCTTTTCTGTAAAGTGAAAGTGAAAAACTGAGCCCTCCTTTTTTATTAGAAGAAAGTTTTATCCAGGTAATATCATTTATAAAATCTACAAAAATTTCTTCCGTAATTAATTTCCCATTTCTGTTAAAACTGTAAACCGCTTTTGCCTCTTCTATATTCAAATAGCGTTTATAATTGGTAACCGGTAGGGCACTGTCTTTCCAGCTAATAAGTACATCTCCCATTGTTTGGTAACATCCGTATTTATCGTTTGCACCATTCCCAAACCCTGAGCCACGGCCATTTGCTATAAAATGTTTTTGCAAAAGGTACTGAGCTTCTTTGTTTTTTCTGGCCAGCAGCAACTCTTGTATGGGTTTTAAATACTGCCAGGCGCTGTCTTTATCGGCATTTTGCGGGCCACCGCTCCATAAAGAAATTTCATTGAGGGCGATGCGTTCTTTCATTGTATTACCATACATTAATGCACCTAAGCGGCCATTGCCCAGTGGGAGACTTTCGGTAAAATTATTTGCCGCATTATCAAAACGAATGGTTACATCGGTTTTTTGGCAAATTATATCTGTAGGAAATACAATTTGAAAAATAATAAAGAAGAAATAATTAGTAATTATTTTTCTTTTATTGAAAAGTAAGATATTATATAATATATTCAATTTCTAAATTGCATTTGTCACAAATTATATTTATACTTACTATTGATCTTTCTCCTCCCAGCTAAAATCTTTTTGAGTTACTATATACCTATTTGGCCGTACAATAGTAACAATGCCCACCCCATTATATAAATCATCTACTTCAAAATTTATTCCTTCACCCGGTATAATATCCGGCAAAGCGTATGCTTTTGTTGAAGTGTAATTTTCTGTAGTTGCAGATACATACAGCTTATATCCTTTTACTGTATGCTGGGGCAAACCAATGCTTCCGAATATTAATAAATTAAGTTTTCCTTTTTTCCATTGCCTTGCCTGTTGTACTTCCACCGGCGAGGAAAGCTCCCTCAACACTTTCATGGATGGCTTGGGATTGCCATACATATCGTAAATACCATGTACCCTTCTGCGGAATTTATTTTTTTCAGATGTGCCGGGATAATGAGTTCGGTAATCAGTAAGGTCAAAATAAATGGCACCTTCTACATATGGCTTGCTTTCGTAAATAGCCATGTGATAAACTAAATCTTCCAGCCTGCGTTGGTCGCCGCCTTTAAAGTTGGGCTCACACAAACCAAACTCCGAAATAAAAAAAGCTTTATTAGGATAACTAAAATGCACACTATCAAGATAGGAATGAATTTTTCCTTGTGGAATATCCCACCAACTAGCACCGTACTCATTCATCATTAAATAATCACCATCATTTGCAGCATCTGCTGTAAACTTCGGATTGTTATAAAAGCTAGTGGTAAGAGTATTGCTTACATAAGCTGTCATACGAGTAGGATCCAATTCTCTTGACCTCTTCAATAAGTCTGCAATCATCTGTTTCATATCTGCATCCCGGCCACGCAACTCATTGCCCACACCCCAGGAAAAAATTGATGGATGATTGTACATATTGCTTACCATTCTTTCTAACTGTTTCATGGCAATGGAGCGTATGGTATCATTGGCTGGAGTTTCAGGTCCCCAAAGCGGCACTTCCTGTTGAACAATAATTCCGTTGCGGTCGCAAAATTCATAAAACAAATCATCCTGTTGAAAATGCTGGCGGGAAAAAATGCAATTCACATTTTTCATTAGCTTTCCCATTGCAAGTATCATTGAGTCTGTTTCCGCAAAACCAAAATTGGGATTGCTGCCAGCCGTCCACTCCACACCCATTAATTTTATTCTTTCTCCATTCAGGAAAACTTGCCCATTCAGCATTTTAATTTCTCTGAACCCTACACAGGATGAGATTTTATCAACCGCTTTTTTACCATTAAATACGGTTACATCTATTCTATACAAGTTAGGAAAATCAAAATGCCAGGGGTTTACCCTGGGCAAAACAATATTAACTACGGCTTCTTTATTTTGCCATCCCGGGTTTACAACCGAAGTATAAATAATATTCCTCGAGGTTTGGTTTTCTTCTGTAATACTAATATTGAATTTTAAATTGCTAACTGCATGATCGTAACCTAATTTTATTTTTAGCTTACCCTCATTGTTGGCAATATTTAATATTGGTTCGGCATGAATATAATTGGCCGCAGGTTTGTCGCTCACTATCAAGGCTACTTTGCGGATAATACCGCCATCATTGGGCCAGTCGAACGAGCTGCCAAAAGGCACTTTGTTTTTACCGTAATCATTATTTACGGCAACGGTAATAATGTTTTCTTTGCCATAATTTAGTTTTCCAGTGATATTAACAAAAAAATTATTAAACCCATCACCAATATTTTCATCCACTTTTATTCCATTTACATAAATAAAAGATGTATGGTTGATGGCGCCAAACTGCAATACAACAATTTTATTCTTCCAGCTTTTGGGTACCGTAAGTTTTTTTTGATACCAGCCCCAGCCATAATGGTTCTGGTTTTCTTCTTCTATATTCCAGGTATGTGGAAGGCTAACTGTTCTGTTGCCGGGCAATGATTTTTGAAACCAATTTTCTTTTAAACCAAGTGAAGATTTATCAATTGAAAACTGCCAGCCAATATTTACCGCAATGGTATCTCTTTGTGCAATGGAGCTGAAGCATGTAAAAAGCAGCCAGGCAGAAATGAATATTATTTTTTTCATGATTGTAAATTATATAGCTTATTTAATTATTTCTTTTGATACACCCTTACATAATCTATTAAATATTGCTGTGGTAACACATTATCATCTATAGGCCCGGGCCAGTTAGCGCCCATTGCCAGGTTTATGAGCAAATAAAATGGTTTTCGGAATGTGTTTGCTGCATAACTGCCTGCACTGTCTATAACAAAACTGTGGATTTTTATTTTATCAAACCAAATATCCATTTTCTGTTTATCCCATTCCAATGTGTAAATATGAAAACGATTACTTACGGTACTATCGTTTATTTTACTACCAGATGAACGGCTTGTTTTTATACTATCCGGAAAATGAATAGTGCTATAAATATCGGCAGGGTGGTTGCCAATAAATTCCATTATATCTATTTCCCCGCAAATTGGCCAGCCAACTATCGAACGGTTTGCACCCAGCATCCAAATGGCCGGCCAAATGCCGCCACCTGTTGGAAGCTTTGCTTTTACTTCTATTCTTCCATATTTCCACGCTGCTTTTCCTAATGTATTTATGCTGGCAGAAGTATACTGTGCAATGGAATCTTTATACCGCCAATCGGTACTTTCATTTTTGTAATTTTCGTTTTTATAATTTTCTTTACGGCCTGTAATGATGAGTACGCCATTACTTACCCAAACATTTTCCTTTTTTGCCCGGGTATAATATTGTTGCTCGTTGTTACGGATATGGCCTACTTCGTAACCCCATTTTGTAGCATCTGGCAGGCCGGTATAATTAAATTCATCCTGCCAAATAAGTTTCCAACCTTTTTTATTTTGTGCATTTGCTGTAAAACAAAATATTATAAGAAAAAAAATAGTTGAAAGTATTGAAAGAAATTTCCTTTTCATTTATGAGTTCTCTAATATATTATTAAATTATAGCCCTGTCTAAATGCACATATCCACCATCCACATGAATGAGTTGCCCGGTGGTATGGCTCGATTTTTCGGAAAGAAGAAACGCAACCATGCTGGCAATTTCTTTTGCTGTAGTCATTCTTTTTTCTAATGGTATTTTACTACTTATCTGTTGCAATTTCTCCTGTGAGTTGCTAAATGTTTTTATCCAGCTTTCATAAAGTGGTGTAAAACATTCGGCTACTATAACTGCATTAACTCTAATGCCATATTGCAATAACTCCACTGCCCATTCTCTTGTGAGTGCATTGCGGCCACCGTTTGCAGCAGCATAGGCAGATGTATTTCCCTGCCCTGTTTCTGCAGTTTTAGAGCCTATGTTTACAATGGCGCCTTTGCTTTGTTTTAAAAAGGGTATTGCAAAATGTGCCAACAAATAATAATGAATTAGATTTTTATGTAATGATGCAACAAAAGAATTGTAATCACCATGTTCAAGTCCTACGCCATCATTAACCCCGGCATTATTTACCAGGCCATCAATTTTTCCAAATTTATCACTAATAATTTTTATAGATTGTTCGCATTGCAGTGGGTCTGTAAGTTCGGCAATAACCTGAAAAGCCTTGCCACCAGCTGCTTCAATCATTGCAACTGTTTTTAAATTATCTTCTTCGCTTCTCCCAATAATTACCGGCAAAGCCCCTTCGGCAGCCAATATTTTTACAATGCCTTCGCCAATTCCTTTTGCCCCGCCTGATACTATAATGATTTTATTTTTTAGCTGTAAATCCATTTTTATAAATTATAAAAGTTAATAGCATTAGTACCCATAATATTATTTTGTTCTTCTGCGGAAAATGGTTTTAGATATATTTCTACAAGGTTTTTCCATTGTACATATTTGCCGCTAAGCAACATTACTGGCCAATCGCTGCCAAATAATATCCTCTTTGCACCAAATGCTTCAAACACAACATCAAGGTAAGGATAAAAATCTTTTGGTTCCCATTGTTGCCAGTTGGATTCGGTGAGTAAACCAGATAGTTTGCAATAAACATTGGGATTTGATGCAATTTCTTTTATCAAAGTTTTCCAGGGTTCTATGGATTTGTTTTTAATATCAGGCTTGGCGCAATGGTCTATTACAAATTTTTGATTGGGAAATTTTTGAACCAGTTCTAAAACTTCTTTTAACTGATGCTGATAGACCAAAATATCATAGGTATAGTTAAATAGTTGCAATTGTGCAATGCCTTTAATAAAATTTTTGCCTGATAAAAATCCTTCTGCTTCTGCTTGTATTATATGCCGCCAACCTTTTATAGCCGTAAACTGTGCATAATAATTCAGCCTGTCTTCAACAGTTTCATTTTGTAAATCAACCCAGCCTACAACGCCATTAATAAATGAATTTGTTTGAGCAAGAGAAAGTAAGAAGTTGGTTTCTGTTTCACTCTGGCCTGCCTGCACTGCTACAAGCCCATTTACTCCTGCCTCTTGCAAAGTGGGTAAAATATTTACAGGAAGAAAATCTTGCTGTAAAATTTTCATATTGTTGGTTATCCAGGCATCATTTTGTTTATCGAAGTTCCAAAAATGAACATGGCTATCTATCAGCATAATTCTTTGCATTTTGTCTTTGTGTTCCTAATCCTTCAATACCCAATTCAACTTTATCGCCAGCCCTTAAATATACTGGTATAGGCTTTATCCCTAAACCCACGCCGGGTGGGGTTCCCGTACTGATTACATCTCCCGGCAATAAAGTCATAAACTGGCTGATATAATGTATAAGAAAGGGGATTCTAAAAATAAGATTAGAGGTATTGCTGTTTTGAAATGTTTTACCATTTACCGATAGCCACATTTTTAAATTATTTGCATCTTCAATCTCATCTGTTGTTGCTAAAAAAGGGCCAAGCGGCGCAAAGCTGTCGCAACTTTTTCCTTTTACCCATTGCCCTCCTCGTTCTAATTGAAATTCCCTTTCACTATAATCGTTGTGCAGGCAATAGCCGGCCACATAATCCATCGCATTTTTTTCTTCTATATATGATGCTTTTTTGCTTATTACTAAAGCAAGTTCCACTTCCCAATCTGTTTTTTTGCTATTTTTTGGAATTACAACATCATCAAAAGGGCCGCATAATGAAGTAGTTGATTTAAAAAAGATGATGGGTTCTAATGGTATAGCAGCACCGGTTTCTTTTGCATGGTCAATATAATTTAAACCGATGCAAATAATTTTTGATGGCCTTGCTACTGGCGGGCCCAGCCTTGTGTTTTTATTGATTGGTTTTAAATTCTTTTGTTTTTCTGAAAGTATTTTTTTTAATTGCAATAATCCTTCTTCTTCAAAAAAGCGTTCATCATAATCAGTAATAAATTCCGAAACATCCAGCCATTTATCATTCATTATTACTCCCGGTTTTTCTTTTTCAAATTCTCCAAAACGTATGAGTTTCATATTGTAATTCTTTTATTGTTCAATTTTAAACGTCCATGCATATTGGCAGGGTATTATATCTGGAGTTAGCTGAGGAACAGTTATAAAGAGGGTGCTATTTTTATACCTGTAATTAATTTGTCCTTTGTAACCCAGCATGGTTAATGCTTTGGGCTTGCCGATATTTTTTACAACCAGTTCCTTTTTCCATTTAGTAGAAATTGCAAAAATATTTTCTCCTTTTTTTGTAAAGTACAAGCTTGTTTCTTTTGTAACAGCAGGTGCATTTTTCCAGGCGGTAGTTTCATAAATAGCTTCGCCATTTACTTTTAGCCAGTTGCCAATATCTATCAAACGCTGCTGCATAATTACGGGAATAGTTCCATCGGCAGCCGGGCCTACATTCAGTAATAAATTTCCTCCTCTTGCAACGGTGCTAATTAATTCATACACTAATTCTTCACTGCTTGCATATTCGTTTAGGTTTTCATTTCTATTGTAGCCAAACGATTGACCAATGCCACGGGTTTCTTCCCAGGCTTTGTTGCCAGAAATAGTTCCGAGACCGTATTCCGACGTTTGAAAGCCGCCATGTTTTCCTTTGGTATCATTTCCCCATCGGTCGTTTACGGCAATGGTTTCTTTTGAGGGTGATTCATTGTATAACCATGCTAAAAATTCTTCGCTGCGCCATGTTTTTGATGTTTGCTCCCATTCGCCATCCGTCCATAACACATCTGGTTTATAGCGACTCACTAAATCTTTCATTTGCGGCAACATTCTTTCCTCTACATATTTATTTACATCCTTTTTATAAACCGGGTTAAACCATTCGTACAATGAATAATAAAAGCCCATGTGCAAACCTGCATTCTTAACTGCTTTGGTTAGCATACCTGCCAGGTCTTTATGCGGTACTACATCTACGGAATTCCAGTTCCACGATTGTGCAGAAGGCCATAAACAAAAACCATCATGATGCTTGCTGGTAAGTACCACATATTTTGCACCGGCATCTTTAAACAATTGTGCCCATTGATTGGGGTTGAATAATTCGCAAGTGAATTTTTGTGCAAAATCCGGGTAATGAAAATTTTTACCATACACACTGTCATGAAATGCCACAAACTCTTTGTGTATTTTTAAATTGGGTGCAAACAAACGCTGCCAGTACCATTCTGCATAATTACTGCCAAAACCATCGGCATTAGAATTGGTTGCCCAGGCAGGAACCGAATAAATCCCCCAATGAAGAAAAATGCCAAACTTAGCCTGGCCATACCATTGCGGTGTGGGCCGCTTGTCTAACGATTCCCAATTGGAGTGATAGTTTTGTGCAAATGTGTTTATACTCATTAGCACAAAAAAAGGCATGAGGAAATTTTTTATTTTTTTGTTAAAATTCATTTGTATTAATTATTAAGCTTTACAAATCCGCCATCAATAGGATAGTCGCAGCCGGTAATAAATGAAGCTTCATCGCTGCATAAAAACAATGCAAGTGCCGCTACTTCTTCCGGCGTTGCCATGCGGCCAATGGGTTGTGTTTTGGAAAGTTTTTCAAACATTTCTTTTTCTTTTCCAGGGTAATTTTTTGCAATAAACCCATCTACAAAAGGCGTATGTACCCTTGCCGGTGAAATAGAATTGCAACGGATGTTTTCGGTAATATAATCTTTGGCAACGCTTAAAGTCATGGCAAATACAGCCCCTTTTGCTGCGGAATATACAAAACGATCGGGTAAGCCTACCAGCGCAGCAATAGAAGCCATATTTAAAATAACGCCACCATTTGATTTTCTCAGTAAAGGAACTGCAGCATGAATGCAATTGTAAACAGCTTTGATATTTATATTTACAACTTTATCAAAATCTGCTTCACTGGTTGTATCTGCTTTACCAACATGGGCAATGCCGGCATTATTTATCAATATATGCATATTGCCAATGCTGTTGAATATTTCTATCACCTGTTGTTGGTCTGCCACATTACAGCTATGTGCAAAGGCTTTTCCACCCACAACGTTTATTTCGATAATTACTTCTGAGGCTGCTGCTGCATTGATTTCCAGGATATGCACTTCTGCGCCTTGTTTTGCAAACAATACTGCAATGGCTTTGCCAATACCGCTTCCGGCGCCGGTAATAATTGCTTTTTTATTTTTTAATGAAAACATATTTTATTTTTTGAGAGCGAAAATCATTTAATGTCATAGAGTGATTTAATTTTTAGTGAATGGATTTCCTTCGGGTTAAAATACTTGTTTTTTACACTCAATATTTTTTCTACGCCGGCTTTTAAATCAAAATAATTATCACTGATATTAAAAAATATTTTTTCTTTATACAGGTAAACATATTTTGCATCTACATTTGATTCAATCGTAAAATTGTTTTCACCAATATGTTTAAGGGTAAATACCGGCTTTTGAAGTTTTAAATTTATGGGTTTTATGCTATCTCTTTGCGGATGTTCATCGTCCCTGTAAGCATTTTTTACTGCATACCATGCGGCTTTTGGCTGCCTGCTGTAATCGGTAATTGACCAGCTGCACACCGGCCAGCAATCATTTAACTGCCAAAGTAAAGTGCCCATATTTACAGGGTATTTGCTTCGATGAATAGCAATAATATTTTTTAAACAATAGTATTGAAAACATTGGGTGAGGTAGGTATAATTTTCCAACGTTAGCTTTTTAACCAATGAGGAATCTAAAAAATACCGGTGCAAATACGATTGTATATTTTGGAAACCGGTGGGATGTTTTTGGTGTGCTTTTAAAACATCCGAAAATAAATATCGGTCTGCAGGGTAGGTAACAGATAGTGTAGTATTGTAATTGGGCATGGCCTGCATCCCATATTCACTTACAAAACGGCCTGTTTTATTTTCAAACACTTCAATATCCTGCAAGCCCCACCATACGCCCCAATAATGGCTGTCACCTTCGGTAATACTGTTTGCCCTGCCCCAGCCATTCAAAGGCGATGTAGAAGTGTAAGGCCTTGTGCCATCGTATAGCTGCACCCATGCTGCAATGCTGTCCTGGAACAACCGTTTATAATCGTTCCATATTTTTACTGAATCTTTGCCGTGAATTTTAAATTGGTTTTGCCAGCCCCAGTTGTTCCATGCTTCATCTACTTCGTTATTTCCGCACCACAACACAATGCAGGGATGATGCCGTAATCTTTTTATTTGATATTTTATTTCTTCTTTTACATTATTAAAAAAATGTTTATCGCCGGGAACCATGCCACCTGCAAACATAAAATCCTGCCAAACCATAATGCCATATTCATCACATAAGTCATAAAATGCATCATCTTCATAAATGCCGCCGCCCCAAATACGGAGCATATTCATATTGGCATCTTTGGCAGCTAATATTATTTTTCGGTAATCTTCTTTTTTTAAACGTGGCAAAAACATTTCGGAGGGAATGAAATTGGCGCCTTTTAAGTAAACGGGTTTGCCATCTATTTTAAAATAAAAAGTTTTGCCAATGCTGTCGGGCTCCTGCACCAATTCTATTTTACGTTTATTAATAAAGGGTATTTCTTTTTGCGGTTCAGGATAAGCTTCAATAAAAATATTTTTCCAAATACCGCAGGTTATATAAGTTGGGCCCCAATCCCAGCCAAAATGATATTGCGCTTTACGGACATATACCCGTGGGTTATCGGGCACTACAAAAGGTAATTTAGATTTAGCAATAGAATCAACTTTGTTTTTGGCTGAATAAAACCGTATGAGTATTTCGTTCCTTGATTTTAAAACAGGCTTAATATTGGCCCGCCATTGGCGAAACATATTATCTGCAGAGAACAACAATTTTCCGTTTAAAAAAATATCGGCATAAGTATCCAGCCCGTCAAAGACCAACTCAATATTTTTTTGTTGAAGAATTTTATGAGATACTGTAAAGGAAGTTTTGTAATCCCAGTTTTCTTTATCAATCCATTGCAGTTTTTTTTCATTATCACCAAAATAGGGGTCAGCTATTAATTTGTTGCTTAGTAAATCGGTATGGATAGTGCCAGGCACCGTTGCAGCATACCATTTTGAGGCTTTTGCATAATAAAATTTCCATCCATTGTTAATGGTTTGTTTTTGTAATTGTGCATTTGCATGTATCGTTGCAAAAAAGAACAAAACAAATATGCCAATCTTTTTTATCATCAGTTTTATTTTTATAAACTTACCCCTTTTTTCCAGGGTATAAAATCATCCTGGTTCAATTGTACGGCTTTGGGGATTATTTCGCCGCTTGCTGCCTTTATGCAATAGTCCAAAATTTCTTCACCCATTTGTTCAATTGATTTTTCACCCTCAATTATAGTTCCGCAATCAATATCTATAATGTCATTCATGTGCCGGGCTAATTTACTGTTGGTTGCCAGTTTTATGGTTGGGCACACGGGGTTGCCGGTGGGTGTACCCAATCCTGTTGTAAATAAAATTAAAGTGGCACCTGCTGCTGCTTTGCCTGTGGTGGCTTCCACATCGTTGCCTGGAGTACAAACCATATTTAAACCCGGTTTTGTTGCAGGCTCAGTATAATCCAAAACATCTGCAACAGGAGAGGTACCGCCTTTTTTTGAAGCGCCGGCTGATTTAATTGCATCAGTAATCAAACCATCTTTTATATTTCCTGGAGAGGGGTTCATATAAAAACCAGAACCTACAGCATGTGCTTGTGCATCGTATTCCTGCATGAGCCTGATAAATTTATTGGCTGTTTCTTCGGTAGTGCAACGATCTATAATATTTTGCTCCACGCCGCATAACTCCGGAAACTCGGCCAGTAATATTTTACCACCCAAAGCGGAAACTAAATCTGCTGTATAACCCACAGCAGGGTTTGCAGATATACCGCTGAAACCATCGCTGCCACCGCATTTTACGCCAATACATAGTTTATCTAAAGAAACAGCCTGCCTTTCTATTTTGTTTAATTCAATCAATCCTTTAAATGTTTCTTTAATGGCATCAGCAATCAATTGTTCTTCACTTTGCGATTTTTGTTGTTCAAAAATCAATAAAGGTTTATCAAAACCGGGTGTATGTTTTTTAATATCTTCTGTTAATTGCTGTGCCTGCAAATGCTGGCAGCCTAAGCTCAGCATGGTTATTCCACCCACATTGGGATGATTGGCATACGCAGCCAATAACTTACTTAAGGTTGCTGAATCTTGCCTGGTGCCGCCGCAACCTCCTGCATGGTTTAGAAATTTTATGCCATCAATATTTTTAAATAATCTTTTTTTCCCAATATTTGCTGCATTTGCAGGGTTTAATTTTACTGCATCTAAATTATCACCAGCTTTAAAGGCATCGACTAAATCATTGGTGAAAAATTTATACTTGTCGGTTACTGCATATCCCAATGCATTGTGCATAGCTTCCTTTATCACATCCAGGTTGCGGTTTTCGCAAAAAACTGTGGGAATAAAAAGCCAGTAATTAGCAGTGCCCACTTTGCCATCGCTTCTTTTATATCCATTAAATGTTTTATGCTGAAATTTTGAAACATCGGGTACATACCATTGATAATTAATTTTTCGGTACGCATAAGGTTGTGCGGCGTGTTTCACATTTTCGGTTGTCATCAAGCTGCCTGCATTTACAGCAACTTGAGTTTTCCCAACTAAAACTCCATACATAATTATTTCTTCAGCAGCTTGCATGTCTTTTTCAAAAAACTTATGCTTGGCGGCAATGTTGTCTTTTATTAAAAATAAATTTCCATTCCACTGCACTTCTTCCCCTTTCTTTAAATCGGAAAGTGCGGTGATCACATTATCGCTGTTGTTTATTTTTAATATTTTATTCAGCATTTATTTTACTGGCGTTTAAGTTAAATTAATTTTTTCGGTTATTGCCATAGGCTTACTATTTTTCAATGCAAATAAAATAACTGCTATAAAGCATGCCAATGGAACCACATAACCATGCTGGATATTTTTAGTTGTATCTGAAATAAAACCCAATACTGGCGGCAATACTGCACCACCCACAATGGACATTATGATTAAGGAAGACCCAATTTTGGTATTGTGTCCCAAGCCCTCTATGCTCATTGAAAAAATAGTGGGAAACATAATACTCATAAAAAATGCAATGGCTATTAATGTATAAATTATTAAGCTTCCTGAGGCAAAGATTGCCACTAGCGTTAATGCGATGCAAATAGCTGCATACAAAGCCAGTAATTTTACCGGGGCAATGTATTTCATTAAAAATGTGCCGGCAAACCTGCCCAGCATAAAGGCAAGGCCGTAAGTGCCGAGATATACCGCTGCTGTTTTTTCATTTATTCCGGCTGCTGTGGTACACATTTTAATAAAGAAACTTCCTACACAAACCTGTGCGCCTACATAAAAAAATTGAGTAGCAATTCCCCATTTTAAACGTTTTGATTTGAGGGCAGAGGCAAATCCAGACTGTCCTTTGTAACTTTCTTCATGCTTAATATCGGGCAGCTTTGTAAAATAAAAAATTATAGCAACCAGTAAAATGATAATGCCCAAAATTAAATAGGGTATTTTTACACTAGCAGCTTCACCGCTTAAATAAACATGTAGTTGTTCGGTGCTCATGGCAGCAATCTGCTGCTCCGTTAGTTCTTTACCCGATAAAATTATTTTACCAATATAAGCCGGCGCTATAAAAGCGGCAAGGCCATTAAAGGATTGGGCAAAATTGAGGCGTTGTGTTTTTGTTGCCTCCGGGCCAAGTACTGTAATGTATGGATTGGCTGCCGTTTCCAAAAATGTAAGGCCACAGGCAATGATAAATAAGGCACCAAGGAAAAAAACATATTGTAATGTATTGGCTGCCGGTACAAATAAAATTGAACCAATTCCAAAAAGTATCAAACCCAGGATGATCCCGGTTTTATAACCGTACCTGCGCATAATATAACCTGCCGGCAGCGCCATTACAAAATAGGCAATGAATACCGAAGTGTCAACGAGTGATGATTGTAAGTCAGTTAACACAAATGCTTTTCGCAAATGTGGGATAAGGATAGGATCGAGATTATGCACAAAACCCCAAAAGAAAAATAAACTTGTAACCAGGATAAATGGAAACAGATAGTTGTTTTTTTTATTGCTTGCAACATTGGTATTAGAAATATCATTTACAGGTAAAGCCATTTAATAAAAATTTATTTTTAAAGTTCGAATATTTTGTTCAGAAGCATCCACTTTTCACCAGGTTTGGCTGCAGGCAAAGCCTGTTGGTATTTCCACATAAGTGTTTCCCATTGTTGTACAACCGGGTTGTTTAAATCTGCTCTTGCCTTTTTATCAAAAGAAAAATCAGTATTGGTTTCCATTATCATAAAGAGCCTGTTGGTTACACGATAAATTTGTAATTCATTAATACCTGCATCTTTTATTGATCCAATAATTTCAGGCCAAACGTTTTGATGATGCATTTCATATTCCTTCATCAACTGTTCATCATCTATTAAGTCGAGTGCAAAACAATATCTCATAAGCCCTATATTTTTTTTAACCGGAATAATTTTGTTTCATGTACCTGTACCGTGCCTTTCCACTTATTTCCTTTGCCTATAATTTTATGTTGCCACAAATCCCTTATCTCATATTTATCAATTAAACCTAATTCCGTAAAACTAAGATTGAAATCCTTTGCTGATTCACTTCTATTTAATATAGCAATGGCAAAATCTCCATTGGCCAGTGGTTTTATAAATACATTCCAGGTATCATTATTTATTTTACGTATGGCCTGTTTGCCCAATGCATCCTGGTTAAGGGCAATCACTTCTTTATTTAATAAAATGCTTTTTGTTGCCTCATTCATGTTACGTAAATCGTTGGTGGCATACAGCGGTGCATTCATCATAGCCCATAAGCTAAACTGTGTTTGATATTCGGTATCCGTGCAACCGGTGCCGCCCCCATCACCCGAAGGCCCTTTTTTACCATACAAACCTGTAATTAACATATCGGGGTCATTCCAACGACCCGGCCCGGCAAATTCATAAAATTCAGCATTAACATCCAATATATCCAGGATACCCAGGCCCCAGCTTTCTGTTGGTTTCTTCTTCCATTTATCCCGCACATCATGTGTGGTACGCCATAATTGCCCGCCTGCCTTTACGGCCCAGTGCCAGGGTTGTCTTTCGCCCCATTCACAAACACCAAATACAATTTCCCTTCCGCTTTTTCTTAATGCATCGGCCATTGCTTTATACCGAAGCTTTGCTGTATTTGAATCGGCAGGGGCATGACAATAATCGTATTTTAAATAATCAATATCCCAGCCTGCAAAAGTTTTTGCATCCTGCTCTTCAAATCCTAAACTGGCCGTGTAACCTGCACAGGTGAGTTGTGCAGCATCGCTGTAGATGCCAAGTTTCAATCCTCTGTCGTGCATATATTTTGCCAATGCTTTAATGCCTGATGGAAATTTTACCGGGTCGGCAAGCATATTATTTTTATTGTCCCTGCCGCCCTGCCAGCCATCATCAATAAAAATATAATTGTATCCGGCTTTGGCCATTCCACTGCTTACCATGGCACCGGCCATTTCTTTTAAATCTTTTTCATTTATTTTATCGGCAAAAAAATTCCAGCTCATCCAGCCCATGGGCGGGGTAGAGGCAAGCTTTGTGTTTTGTGCCGGAACAAATTTTAACAGTAGTAAAAAGCAGGTTGTTGTGATGAGGATTTCTTTCAAGTTGGATAAATATTTTGATTTTATAATTAGTTAAAAAAGTAAATGTTCTTTTACCCCTTACATTATTTTAAATAAGCTTACTTCCATTTTACAACGGTAAACACAATCTTTGAATAATTATCTTTTTCGTATAAAACGCCAATTTTTTTTCCGGAGAGTTTTACAATATCTGAATATGCTGCTGCATCCGGCTGCGATGGATTTTTATAGATCACAAAATTTTTCTTCCAGGTTTTGCCATCATCAAAACTGATACGGAGTGTAAGGTTGTCCCTTCGCTTTTCATCTGCTGCGTTACTAAAAGCCAAAATATTTTGCTTTCTCTTTTTCCCAATAGTAAGCAAGCTTCCCTGGCAAACAGGATCGGGTAGGTTTTTATCAAAATAGCTGGTGTCCCAGCTTTGGCCGCCATTGCTGCTTATAGCAATATATCTTGCTCTTACATCACCCCTTTGATTTCTAATGTTGAGCATTATACGGCCATCGCTTAATTCTGCAGCCATGTTTTCATTGCCGCCAGGGAGGTTAACATTGTTACTTATGTGAAAGGTTTTACCATGGTCATCGGTATAAAAGCCATGGGCAATATAATCCATTGATTCATTTTGGATACCTCCTTCAGAATGATTTGCCGCAATATAAATCCTTCCTTTATACTTCCCGGTTTCAAATTGCATTGCATGGCCAGGTGTGTTGGCGTAACTTCTCCAGTCAGCGGTAAAATTATAAGCAGGGTTTATTTGCGGTAGTTTTGGGCGATGAGTTTGCAAAGTAATGTTCACGGCTTCGCTCCAGTTGATACCGCCATTTGTAGATGTTTTATACCATACTTCCCTCAATCCATTTCCATTTCTCACATCGCTTTCTTGTTTATTACCGGTATTATAAAATAAAAATATCCTACCAGTTGTGTAAGCTGGATCTGTGAGGTCAACAACAGGCGCAGGGTTTCCGGCCTGCAGGGTATCATAATCAACAATTGTTTTTATGCTACCCCATGTACGGCCATTATCAGTACTTATTTTTAGTACAATATTCACATCTCCAAAATCGCTTGCGCCTTGTACTCGGCCTTCGGCAAAAGCAAGCAGGTGGCCATTGTTCAGTTTAATAATTGCAGGGATGCGGTAGCTTTTATGGCCATCCTTACCCGATTCAAAAACAGGTATATTTGGCTGGCTAAAAATATTTATAGTGCAAAAGATAATGAATAAAAACACTAACAATTTTTTCATTGCAACTTATAATATTATGAATAGCCTAAAAAATCAAAAAAAATAATTACTCCACAATAACCTCATCTGCAAAAATCCATGCAGGCTTTCCTGTACCTGGGTGGCCGGGAGGGCAAAGGTTGTTTTTTGCACTTACCCGTATATACTTTGCCTGCTTTGCCGGAAATGAAATTTTAAAATCGTATTGTACAGATTTCTCGTTTGTGCTGATTGGATTTTGGATGATTTGTATTTCTTCAAAATCATTTCCGTTAATGGAAGTTTCAAATTTTACAGATTGCGGAAGAAAAATCCAATCGCTGTAGTTTTGTAAGCAACCTAATGATATGGATTGAATATTTATTGTGTTTCCTAAATCAATTGTTGCTATTAAATCATTTCCGCTGATACCGTGCCAGTACTTACCCACAATGCCGGTTCCCCTTACGCCGTCTGTTAAAGAGTTGGGGCCATCGGCCATGTAAAACCTACTTACCGGAAACGTATAGTTCACCGGCCTTGCAATGGCTTTGTGCATTACAAAATTTTGTTTTGCAGCCTGAACGCCCATTATGCGGCCATTTAGTTCAGTTGAAGCTTTTAATAAAACAGAATTATTTATTTCAATAGGTGCCGTGTACTTACTACTGCTCAGTATTGGCTCGGTTCCATCGAGGGTATAATATATATTTGCATGTACAATATCACTCGTTAAGTTCACAAGCAGCTTTCCATTTACCGATGATGGTTTGATGTTAACTGTATAATTGCCGGCGCAATACCGCAATCCTTTTTGCCCATAAACTTTAAAATGATTTTCTAACCGGTTATTAAAATCCTTCCAGTTTTTGTTTTCTTTAGGGCTCCAAAGTACTTCTGCCAATGCAGGCATACGGGGTAAAATCATATATTCTACATGATCGGCAGTAGAAATACTTTCGCACCATAAATTGGCCTGAGCCCCCAAAACGTATTTGGCTTGTTCGGTAGTAAGTTCGGTAGGTATGGGTTCGTAATCGTACACATTTTTTAATGTGTTCATACCGCCAAATGCAACAGGTTCACCTTCGGGGCCTGCCTGGTAATGGTCAAAGTACAAAGGCTTGCCTGGTGTCATTATCACATCATGCTGCATTTTGGCTGCTTCTATTCCACCTGTTTCTCCACGCCAACTCATTACTGTGGCTTCGGGTGCAAGCCCGCCTTCTAAAATTTCGTCCCAACCAATTATTTTTCTGTTTTTACTGTTCACAAATTTTTCAATGCGTTTAATAAAATAACTCTGCAATTCATCTTCATTTTTCAATACTTCTTTTTTAATTCTTGCCTGGCAGCGAGGGCATATTTTCCAGGGCCCTTTATCCATTTCATCTCCACCAATATGAATGTATTTAGATGGAAATAGATTGATCACTTCTGTTAAAACATTTTCAAGAAAAGTAAATACACTATCATTACCAGCACAATAACCGGAAGCCATGCCGGTATAATTTCCACCGGTTAATGGCAACTGTGGTTGTTGCGTACAACTTAAATAGGGATAAGATGCTATTGCAGATGCAACATGCCCGGGCATTTCTATTTCGGGAATGATAGTTATATTTCTATCTGAAGCATATTTAATAATTTCTTTTATTTGATCCTGTGTGTAATAACCGCCATAGGTTGTAGCTTCACCGGGTTTTGCCTGTGGGCGGCTTCCCCAGGCTTTATCGTTTTGGTCAACACGCCATGCGCCAGTTGTGGTAAGGCTAGGATATTTTTTTATTTCAATGCGCCAGCCCTGGTCGTCAACCAAGTGCCAGTGAAAGGTATTCATTTTATAAGCAGCAATTAAATCAATGTATTCTTTTACAAGTTCGGGCCCAAAGAAATGGCGGCTTACATCTAAATGCATTCCTCTATAGGCAAACCTTGGGTAATCGGTAATGCTCAAGCATGGCACATGAAGTGTTGCATTGGTGCGTATTGCAGGCAGTAATTGAAATAAAGACTGCATGCCATAAACTATCCCAATTTTTGTATTGGCAGAAATAATTATTGCTTTCGAAGAAACATTAAGCAGGTAACCTTCTTGCCCAATTTGAGCTGTATGAATAAGCTTTAATTCTATTGAATTGGTTGATGTTTTATTTGTAACTAAATGAATGCCCGATATTTTGTTAATATAATGGTTTAAAAAATTTGCTGTTGCCAACAAATCTTTATTGCTATTGTTAAAATTTAAAGAGGTATTCTTATCAATAATAAAATTGCCCTGCAGAAGATTTATTTGAACCGGTTGTGGAATAATATTTACAGCTTGCTGGGCAAAGCAGGTAAAAGGAAAGAGTATGGCCAGGAAAAATAGTTTTTTCATTTTGTATTTTATTAGATAAATCGGCTTCTAGTTATTTTTTGTTAAAGAAAATTAGAGTAGTTCAGTGATTAATAATGCCATCTCACAAAGGCTTCCATTGCTTCATATTCTGCCAGGCCAAGTTGATTGTATATTTCGGCTGTAGCTTTATTCCTGTCTTCGGCCCTTTGCCAAAACTCCCTGCTGTCAGTACCTTGAAAAACCACACCGTCTTTTTGAGACTGGTGTTTAAAAATGCCATATCTTTTTTTCAAAAGCTGTTCGGGGCTCATGGGTACGGCCATTTCTATGGCATCAATATCCCACTCTGCCCAGGCGCCTTTATACAACCAAAGCCAGCATTCTTTCATAAAGTCAAGCTGCTTAATGCGGTTTAAGGCTGCAAAAATGCCATCAAGGCAAACCTTATGGGTGCCATGCGGATCGGCAAGGTCGCCTGCTGCATAAATTTGATGAGGTTTTATTTTTTGTATCAATGAAGCAATGATATGTATATCATCTTCACCTATTGGTTTTTTTTCAATTGTGCCTGTTTCATAAAAGGGCAGGTTGAGGAAATGTATGTTTTCATCTGGGATGCCCACAAAGCGGCAGGTGTTTGTGGCTTCACCTTTTCTTATTAACCCTTTTACAAACCGTAGTTCACTAGTATCTGGCTCAGCATTTTTCTTTTGTTTTAAAAAGGAATTGGAATTGTTGTAGATATTATCAGCTTCAGGTGATTTAATAGTAAACTGTGTATTAAAATCTTTTACAAATTCTACAAAGCGAAAAGCTTCATCGTCTGCTACTGCAATATTTCCACTGGTTTGGTAAGCCACATGCACATCGTGTCCCTGGTCGGCAAGCCGCTGAAAAGTTCCGCCCATGGATATAATATCATCATCGGGATGCGGGCTAAAGATGATTACCCTTTTACGGCTGGGTTCTGCCCTTTCGGGCCTGTAAGTGTCATCTGCATTGGGTTTTCCGCCAGGCCATCCCGTAATTGTGTGTTGCAGGCCGTTAAATATTTTTATATTTATATCATACGCATTGCCATGTAAAACCAGCAAGCTGCTTAAGCCGTTTTCGTTATAGTCGTTATTGGTAAGTTTAAGAATGGGTTTTTCGCAGGATAAAGCAAGATGGATCACTGCTTTTTTGATCATTTGATTTGTCCAGATAACATCTTCTGTGAGCCAGGGTGTTTTTTTGCGGGTAAGTAATGCGGCTGCGGCTTCATCTAAAACAAAGCTGGTGTTTTGATGGGTTTGCAAATAAGATGCAGGAACAAAATCTGAAATTGGGCCTTCAACAGCCAGTTTTACAATTTCTGCTTTTCTTTCGCCCCAGGCAAGTAATACAATTCGTTTTGCATTAAGAACGGTATGCACACCCATGGTAATTGCCTTCCTGGGAATATTAGCAATGCCGTTAAACTCTGCGGCTGCATCAAACCTGGTTACTTTGTCCAGGGTAATTAACCGTGTAACAGAACTAATGTGTGAGCCGGGTTCATTAAAACCTATATGCCCGTTGCGGCCAATGCCTAATAGTTGAAAATCTATTCCACCTACATTTTTTATCAACTCTTCATATTGTTCACAATGTTGTTTTACATTTTCCAGGCCCACCTGTCCACTGGGAATATGGCAATTTGCCGGATCAATATCTATATGCTTAAATAAATTTTCTTGCATGAAGTGCCTGTAACTTTGTAAAGATTCCGGCGGCAGCGGATAATACTCGTCGAGGTTAAAAGAAATTACATTTTTAAAGCTAAGGCCTTCTTCCTTGTGCATCCTCACCAGCTCCTGGTATATTTTTAACGGTGTAGAACCGGTAGCCAAACCGAGTACGGCATGTGCGCTCTGTTGCTGTTTTGAGCGAATGAGACTGGCAATTTCGTTGGAAACAGATTTGCATGCATCATCTGCTTTATTAAAGATAGTAACCGGGATTTTCTCAAAAGAGGTGAACTGCTGTTTAATTAGTGTTTCTGTTATCATATTTTTGATATTTAATAAAACTGCGTTAATATTTTTTTGCCTGTAACATAAGCTTACACATTACTTTTACATTTATACAAAGGGTTGGGCATATCAAAACGTTTCATAGGATCAAACTTTCATAAAATATAACCCAAATTCTGCAAGGCATGGGTTAAGCCTTGAAGACAATATTTTCAACCTTAATTTAACTGCTTTTACTGTACTAAATTTTAATAACCGTTTAAACCCAATGCTGGTACCCTGTGCAGCCATTATCCATGCTTTTCCATCCCAATATTCAAGGGCAAATTTTTCAATTCTTTGGCCCATGCGGATGTTTTCCTGCAATTGCAATACATTAAAAGTAGCCTTGGTTTTCAGTTGTATTTCAATTATAGCTGTGGTATCATTGCCGGTTGTGGTGAAATGAGTGGCATCATTATTATCTAAAATTAAACCGGCATTTATGCCATTGCTGCTTTCTAAAATTGCATTTTTTGCAAAATTTTTTTTGAAGATATTATCCCGAAGTTGTTTCCATTTTTTAAGTGCAGCAATATCACTGTCGTTTATCAAACCTTCTTTGTCGGGCGGTATATTGAGTAATAAAACTCCATTGCGGCCTACGGAATTAAAATAAATATCCAGTAATTTTTCCGGTGTTTTTACTTTACTATTTTCTTCTTCATGAAAAAACCATCCCGGCCTTATGGATACATCGGTTTCTGCCGGGTACCATACCAGGCCTTTTGCATTAATTATTTTATCACGGCTGCCTAAATCGCTTCCGGTCATATCGCCCTGTGGTTTAAAGGCCAAATTTTTTTGTGAGCCTTCGGTAATTGAAGCAATGTTTAAGTTATTGGTGGGCACCACGCTCCATTCAGTTTCTCTTCCATATCCTGTTTCGGTACCTACCCATCTTACATCGGGGCCCATAATGGCAATGGTAGCCGTGGGTTGAAGTTCCCGTATCAGCTTGTACCATCGGTCAAAATCGTACACTTGTTTTTTCCCGTTTAGCCCTTCGCCATTGGCGCCATCAAACCATACTTCATCAATACGACCATAGTTGCTGAGCAATTCGGTAAGTTGTTGTACAAAAAAGTCATTGTATGCATCGCTGCCATACATCGCTGCATTCATATCCCATGGAGAGAGATAAATGCCAAAGCCAATACCGTATTTTTTACAGGCCCTGCTTACTGCTTTCACCACATCGCCTTTGCCCTTTTTCCATGGGCTTGCGGCTACTGAATGTTTACTGGTTTTTGTGGGCCAAAGGCAAAAACCATCATGATGCTTTGCCGTTAATATTACTTGTTTTATGCCTGCATCTTTTGCAATTTGAACCCACTGGTTTGCATCCAGTGCAGTGGGGTTAAAAATTTTAGGATCTTCTTTACCTGTTCCCCATTCACGGCCAGTAAATGTATTGGTGCCAAAATGAAAAAATGCGGTGATCTCCAACTGCTGCCATCTTAACTGCCTGGGAGAAGGAACAACATGGGCCGCTTTTGAAATAATTTCCTTATAGCCGTCGTTAGGCTGAAGCAATACATAATTACCTTGCTGCGCCCATACCGAATGATAATGGCACAATGAGCAAAGGATAATTAAATATTTTTTCATTTTTATATTAACTGAAAGTTAAGTTATTATTTGAAAAAAAGCCGGCCAAGAATGGCCGGCTGAAACTTATTCTAATTACTGCTTAAGAAAAATGGTTTTTCGTAGAAAAATAGTTTAATGTTTAGCCCACCAAAGCGGTGTGAGTACTTCATCAGGCCCTCCCAATAAAGCAACAGCTGCGTTGTAACCAGCTTCGTTACTGTTTCTCAGGCTTGAGGGGTATTTTAACCTTTGTGGGAAAAATTTTACGTCACTTGTCATATAAGTGCTGGAAGTTAAAGCGGGAAGGTTGGGTAGTGCATTTTCAATAACCGGGTTTTCCAGGAATGGCAATCCTAATCTCCTTTGATCATTCCATCCTTCCAATGGTAACCAGGGAACTTGTGCTATATATTTCTGCGTAATGATTTTACTTAATAAATCATTTTTAACTGTTCCGTTGCTATACAAATTATTTGTAGGGTATGAAATATTTACCACACCAGGGGTATTGGTATACCCATCAACATAATTCATCACAAGGGTTGCAGCTGGTTCTGTAGTATGAGTCCAACTTACAGATGTACCACACCTGTTATAATTAGTAGAACTTAAATAAGATGCCAGGAATGATTCTACTCCCCAATATTCAAAACTTTTGCGAACTCCCTCTTCATATGCCGCCTGAGCGCCCATTGGAACAGACCATCCTCTAACTGCCGCTTCTGCTAATAAAAAGTATGTTTCCCAGGCTGCAAAGAAGATGCGTTTATTGGTGCTGTTCCTAAATTGGTTTGCCATACGTGGAATGCTGCCACCATCTGCTCTTACATTGTTTGTAGATCCTTTTGCTCCCCAATCTCCCCCAGTATACGCATTGTAAGTAAACTTTGCATCAACAGTTGCAACAACTGCACTGGATGCATCTGTTAATGTATGAACAGTGGTAATTGCAGATTGATCCCATGAAGGATAAGAATTAAAGTTTGAGTTGCCACTCCATCCTGTTGGGAAATTAGGATCATTAACCGGAGTGGATGGGTTTGAAGCATTATATACACCTCTTGAAAAATCACCCGGAATGATAAAGGCTTTATAAGCACGGGGATCAATCATATTGGGTAAGCCATCCAGCCAATAGGCCGCTGTAGGATCATTGGTTAAAGGCGAAAAATGATTAGCATATTTAATACCAACATAGTCGGCAGCTTTAATATACGGATCAAATTTAGCATCTAACTGATCGGCAGAAGTTATCCCACCTAAACCTGTATATAAGTTTTTTAAGGTAGCGCTTAAGCGACCGGGATTCCATTCACGGCTCATTACACCCGTTAATGCATCCCAACCTGGTTTTTCTGAAATCTGGAAAGTTTGATCGGCATCAGTAATGAGTTCGCCTGTTGCCGCTGCTTCAAATTCAGTTTTTGCTTTTCCAGGATCTATTTCTGATAAACGCATTGCAAGGCGTAAACGCATAGAGTTGGCATACCTTCTCCATTTAGCATAATCATAACTATAGACAGGGTCTTCTTTTTTCACTACATCGGGGTTTACAACAGATACATCCAGTTTGCTGCTTGCATCTTTCAATTCTTCCAATAAAAAATAATATACATCCTTAACGCTTGCTGGTTGTGGATTTACACCCTGGAAAGCATTAATAGGAATAGGGCCAAAATTATCCGATAATTCACTCATTAAGTAAGCCCTCCAAATACGGGCAACTTGTAATAAGTTGTTGGTATATGGCTTCACATTACCAGAGGCAATTTTTGATTCTGCTACTTGTACTGCTGAATTGATTTGATTTAACCAGCCACTCATATAGCCGTTACCGTAATAATCGCTGCTCCAGCCATCATTATAGATACCGCCACTTATTGAAGTTCCCTGGAAAGATTGGTGACTTGCACATTGCCAGTACAACACAAAGGTTCTCTCGGCAATATGCGGATCCATTTGTGTACCAATTATTGATCCATTGATAAAGTATTCAACCTGCACCTGGTCTAAGCTGGCTGCAAGCGGATCGTTATTAATTTCTTCAAATTTTTTACACGAAGTAAACAACACACCCAATGTTGTGAGTAAGGTTGTTATTTTAATTATCTTTTTCATTTGAAAATAATTTTTAAAATTAAAAGCTTAGGTTTAGGTTAAACATAAAAGCACGTGTAGTGGGTAACCCTGCATTTTCAAAACCGGTTGCATTGGTATTGGTTGCATAAACCGATTCGGGGTCAATTCCACGTACATGGCTTTTTATTAGCCATACGTTGTTGCACGAAATACCAATTTTAGCTTTTTGTATAGGCGTTTTTGCTAAAAACCTAGTAGGCAATTCATAGCTTAATTGTACGTTTCTTAAACGGAAACTTGATGCATCATAAAGATTTGCTTCGGTAATACCCAGGTTGTTGGCCGTGGACACGCTTACCCAATATTGTTGTGGTGTAACTTCAGTAGTGTTCTGTACAAATGTATTTCCCGATGCTACCACACCATCCACTACAAAGTTTTCTCTTTCACCATTTGGAGCTGTAATGCCTGCAGTACCAAAGCGCTGCATAGCAACCTGAGTAGCAGAGAATATTTGGCCACCAAATCTTGCATCAAATAGGAAAGATAAACCAAAGCCTTTATATTCAAAAGCATTCGTAAAACCTAATAAGCCTTTGGCTTGTTGGTTGCCTAATCTTACAATTTCAGCGTTGCGGGTGGGTAATCCATTACCATCCAAAATAATTTTGCCATAAAAAGGGCTGGCCTTGTCGGAAACCCTGTTGAATTTTGTTCCATAAATTTCGCCATATTTTTGACCTACAACAGCCAATACAGCAACATCATCAAAGCCACCTAAGCCATATTTTGTAACACCTTCAGAAAGTTCTTCAACCGTATTGTTATTAGCAGAGTAATTTACTGACAGGCTCCAGTTAAGGCCCTTTTCTTTGCTTAACACTTTACCATCTACCATTAATTCAATACCTGTATTTTGTACATCACCGGCATTTATTTTCTTTGTTGAATAACCACTTTGAGGGTCCATTGGTAAATCAATCAATTGCTTAGTAGCATTTGATTTGTACCAGGCAAGATCAAAGCCAATACGATTATTCAGGAAACGCATTTCAAGACCCAGCTCAGTTGATTTAATTAACTCACTTTGTACATTGGGGTCAAATAGTGTATTTCTTCTTGTAGCTGTAGTATTATTGTTGGGGTCTTTGCCAATTAAAAAGGTATTGTATAATTGGTAAGGAGTTAAATCATTACCCACGGCTGCGTAAGATGCTCTCAATTTACCATAGCTCATCCAGTTAGGAAGGTTGGTACCCATATTATTCAGCATTTCTGTAAAAATGTATGATAAACTTACAGAAGGGTAGAAGAAAGAACGGTTGCTTTTACTTAAAGTGGAAGACCAGTCGTTCCTAAATGTGGCATCCAAAAATAAATAACTATCATAGTTTAATTGAACACTACCATATAGTGAATTCATTTTTCTTTCGGTAAAACCTTCACCAACTGTAGGTGCATTTACACCATTATTTAAAGAGAATAAATTAGGTACCACTAATTCTCCTGATGAAGCATTTATAGATTCCCACTTTTGTGACATGATATTTCCTCCAATGGTAGCCATACCGCCTACTCTTCCAAATAAATTATCCTTACGTGCAGTTAATAGGGTACTATAATTTTTTTCTATAAAAGTTTGTTTTCCCAGGCTGTACCTGCCTGATGAAGTAAGAGGGCTTCCTCCATAAATTTTTGATTGTGTATTTGTAGTGTACATATCTGCACCTGCCTTTACTTCTGCATTTAGCCAATTGGTAAATTGATATTTAACAGAGCCAAACATAACAAAACGATCTCTTGAATCGGCATTAAGGTTATACTTGCTACCCCAATATGGGTTTACCTGGCTGCCTGCACCTGGGAACCATATCATTTTTCCAGTTGTAGTATCTACAGCATTTTTAAACTGTAAAATATCCATTGAGCGAGGCAGCATATACATTGTATATGCACTGCTATTATCCCTACCACCTATTGGCCTGTTTCCTGCCGTGGAGTTACTATATTGTATTTTAGTATCTGTTGACCAGCGGTCTGAAGGGCCAAATTTGGTAATTGCCCTTGCAGTAAGGTTAGTTCTGGTTAATTTAATGCCAGGCCACATACCTTTATCTTCTAAACGATTAAATGAAGTATAGATACCTGTTGATTTATAAAGCTGTTGAAAAGATAAGCTATAGTTTTGATTAGTTCCGGTACCCATAAAATTATCTACGTTGTTGTAGATAGAAAGTGGTACCTGACGGCCATCCCAGTTTTCAACCGTTTGCCCCGCTGCTTTTGGTCCCCAGCTGCTGGTTTCTTGTTTATTATATACACCATTAAGACCCTGGCCAAAACTATTTTGCATATCGGGATTGGTTAAAATGCTTTCAGTACCCAATGTTGTAGAAAATGAAATACCCAAACCCTTTTGCCTTTTTCCTGATTTGGTGGTAATAAGAATTACACCGTTACCTGCCCTTGAGCCATACAATGCAGCGGCAGAAGGCCCTTTAAGAACAGACATGCTTTCTATATCATCGGGGTTAATATCAGCAATTCCATTACCCATATCTAATGAACGGTTCCAATAACCATTGTCTGGTGCACCCGTAAAGTTATCGAATGGAATTCCATCAACAACAATTAATGGTTGGTTACTACCAGTTAAAGAGTTGCTACCTCTTAATAATATTTTTGAAGATCCTGCAGGTCCATCGCTTGAACGAACTACCTGTAACCCAGCAATTTTACCCGTAAGTGCATTTGCAAGGTTGGGTTCTTTAGCTGAAACCAACGACTCTCCTTTTAGTTCCTGCATAGCATAACCCAGTGATTTTTTTTCTCTTTTAATACCCAGGGCGGTAACAACAACAGCAGTCATTTCTTTAGAAGCAATAGCAAGCTGAACATTAATGCTTCCGCTATTGTCGTTTACTACTTCTTTGTCGTCAAACCCAATAGAACTGAAAACCAATGTAGCACCAGGGGATACAGAAATTTTAAAATTTCCGTTTAAATCACTGGTGGCGTAGTTGTTGGTTTTCTTTTCCCTGATAGTTGCAGATGCAACAGGGTTACCATCGGCATCCTTTATGGTGCCAGTAACTAATTTTTTATCCTGGGCGCTTACATCCAGGATGCATAGAACCGTCAGCAGCATTACCGTTAACAGCCTACCAATCAGATTTTTCATTTGCAGTTTTTTTTAATAATGAAGAATTTGTTTACAATTGTTTTTCAATTAGGAAATCAATGACTTTTCATGGGTTAATAAAAATTTTCTTTTGTCTATTTGGTCCATTACCAGGCAGGCCGTACCAATAATTTCTGCCTGGTAGTTCATTTGTGATATTTCAATTGTAGTGTCTTCGGCAATTTTTGGAATGCAAAGCTTGTTAATTGCCTGTTGTATAGGAGCACGCCAAAGTCGGCCTGCTAATGAGCCACGGCCGCTAAGTACAATCAATTCGGGGTTTAATATATGGATGAGAATGGCAACGCCACGGCCAATATTATAACCAACTTCTGTAATTAAATCTATGGAGAACGAATCGCCATGAAGTGCAGCCTCAATAATACTATGGGCTGCAGCTTCTGGGTGATCCATGCTTATATCTTTTAAGGAGGTAGATTTTCCCTCTTTAATGCCTTTAATAGCTTTGTCAATTATAACCAGTAGTGAGGTTTCTGTTTCCAGGCAACCGCTTTTGCCACAACCACAAATTTTATTATTGGTAAAAATGGGTATATGGCTGAATTCGCCGGCAAATCCATTATTGCCTCTGAATAATTCGCCATTTAATATCATTCCTAAACCCACACCCCAGCCTATATTTATAACCATGGAATTTTTTCTGTTACGGGCTTTGCCAAATTTCAATTCAGCAAGGGCAACAAGGCTGGAGTCGTTATCAATAAAAACAGGTACTCCCAATTCCGACTCCAACTCACTCACTACGTTTCCACGTGCAGGTTTTAGATAGGTATTATTGATGCTTTTTTTAATGTCAACAAATCCCGGCATACCTATACCAATGCCCACAATTTTATTTTTAGCGATGCCGGATTTTTGGATATAATTTTTTAGAAGGTCTAAAAGCTGGTATAAAGATTTCGGGTTATTGGCAAGGGTAAGCTCAAAATTTTCAATGGGGAATGCAAAATTATTCTGCATATCCAATATCGCCACACGGGTTACCAACTGATCCATAGATACAGCCACTATATACATCACATCGCTCTTAAGCGAATACATTTGCGGGCGCCTGCCGCCTGTAGAATTTGCAAAACCACTCTCAATTACCGACCCTTCATCAATAAGTTCATTTATAATTTTTGAGGTAAGGGGAATGCTTTTCTCTGTAAGGTCACTTAAGTCCGAACAGGATAATTCTCCACCAAAGTAGAGATGTTTTTGAATTTGCTTTTTATAAACTGTCTGTTTATCGAGCATAAATATACAAGAAGAGCAAAATGTTAAAATTGAAAGCTAAGGTAGGAATATCTTTAATAATAAAATTAAAAAGTATTGTTTTCTTTTTAATTAATATAGTAATTTGTTAATAATTATAATAAGTGGCTCAATATATTTAAAATTAGTTAAAATGTTTTAACTATATATATAGTTGAAAATAAATTATTTAAAATATTTTGTTTAATTTTTTAAAAAATATTTCTATTAATCATAATGTTAATAAATTTTAAATATTTGTTAATAAGCATATTTTTTAAACAGATTTTTATTTTAACACATATGGGTGCTGTTTGGATTTTTGCTTTTTGCTATTAACTTTTTTTTAATGTCACTTAATGAATAGTTTATATTTTAATAAATATGAAATGACACGATATGCACTATTTTCCAGTCTTTTGTTTTTGCGGTAAAACCTTTATGGTGAGCGAGATGTTTGGCTAATCTAAAATGTACCTCTTCCCCGGTAAACCCGATATAAAATTTATTGATTGCTTTGGAATAAAGGATATAAGTACTAAACATAAAAAAGAGATTATCATTTGGGATAACCTCTTGTGGTGACCGCGTTAGGATTCAAACCTAAAACCTTCCCGACAGGTATGTCGGGATGCTCTATTGGGTTGCGCTACGCCTTATTAAATTCCATATACGTTCAGCGTTTTTCCAGCCTTTAATTTGTTTTTCTCTGGTTTGTGCTTGTAGCTTATTTTCAAAATTTTCGGTATGCACTATTTTCCAGTCTTTTGCTTTTGCGGTAAAACCTTTATGGTGAGCGAGATGTTTGGCTAATCTAAATTGTACCTCTTCCCCGGTAAACCCGATATAAAATTTATTGATTGCTTCGGAATAAAGTATATAAGTACTAAACATAAAAAAGAGATTATCATTTGGGATAACCTCCTGTGTGGTGACCGCGTTAGGATTCAAACCTAAAACCTTCCCGACAGGTATGTCGGGATGCTCTATTGGGTTGCGCTACGCCTTATTAAATTCCATATACGTTCAGCGTTTTTCCAGCCTTTAATTTGTTTTTCTCTGGTTTGTGCTTGTAGCTTATTTTCAAAATTTTCGGTATGCACTATTTTCCAGTCTTTTGCTTTTGCGGTAAAACCTTTATGGTGAGCGAGATGTTTGGCTAATCTAAATTGTACCTCTTCCCCGGTAAACCCGATATAAAATTTATTGATTGCTTCGGAATAAAGTATATAAGTACTAAACATAAAAAAGAGATTATCATTTGGGATAACCTCCTGTGTGGTGACCGCGTTAGGATTCAAACCTAAAACCTTCCCGACAGGTATGTCGGGATGCTCTATTGGGTTGCGCTACGCCTTATTAAATTCCATATACGTTCAGCGTTTTTCCAGCCTTTAATTTGTTTTTCTCTGGTTTGTGCTTGTAGCTTATTTTCAAAATTTTCGGTATGCACTATTTTCCAGTCTTTTGCTTTTGCGGTAAAACCTTTATGGTGAGCGAGATGTTTGGCTAATCTAAATTGTACCTCTTCCCCGGTAAACCCGATATAAAATTTATTGATTGCTTCGGAATAAAGTATATAAGTACTAAACATAAAAAAGAGATTATCATTTGGGATAACCTCCTGTGTGGTGACCGCGTTAGGATTCAAACCTAAAACCTTCCCGACAGGTATGTCGGGATGCTCTATTGGGTTGCGCTACGCCTTATTAAATTCCATATACGTTCAGCGTTTTTCCAGCCTTTAATTTGTTTTTCTCTGGTTTGTGCTTGTAGCTTATTTTCAAAATTTTCGGTATGCACTATTTTCCAGTCTTTTGCTTTTGCGGTAAAACCTTTATGGTGAGCGAGATGTTTGGCTAATCTAAATTGTACCTCTTCCCCGGTAAACCCGATATAAAATTTATTGATTGCTTCGGAATAAAGTATATAAGTACTAAACATAAAAAAGAGATTATCATTTGGGATAACCTCCTGTGTGGTGACCGCGTTAGGATTCAAACCTAAAACCTTCCCGACAGGTATGTCGGGATGCTCTATTGGGTTGCGCTACGCCTTATTAAATTCCATATACGTTCAGCGTTTTTCCAGCCTTTAATTTGTTTTTCTCTGGTTTGTGCTTGTAGCTTATTTTCAAAATTTTCGGTATGCACTATTTTCCAGTCTTTTGCTTTTGCGGTAAAACCTTTATGGTGAGCGAGATGTTTGGCTAATCTAAATTGTACCTCTTCCCCGGTAAACCCGATATAAAATTTATTGATTGCTTCGGAATAAAGTATATAAGTACTAAACATAAAAAGAGATTATCATTTGGGATAACCTCCTGTGTGGTGACCGCGTTAGGATTCAAACCTAAAACCTTCCCGACAGGTATGTCGGGATGCTCTATTGGGTTGCGCTACGCCTTATTAAATTCCATATACGTTCAGCGTTTTTCCAGCCTTTAATTTGTTTTTCTCTGGTTTGTGCTTGTAGCTTATTTTCAAAATTTTCGGTATGCACTATTTTCCAGTCTTTTGCTTTTGCGGTAAAACCTTTATGGTGAGCGAGATGTTTGGCTAATCTAAATTGTACCTCTTCCCCGGTAAACCCGATATAAAATTTATTGATTGCTTCGGAATAAAGTATATAAGTACTAAACATAAAAAAGAGATTATCATTTGGGATAACCTCCTGTGTGGTGACCGCGTTAGGATTCAAACCTAAAACCTTCTGATCCGTAGTCAGATGCTCTATTCAGTTGAGCTACGCAGCCATTTTTGGACAGCAAAGATAAAACAAAATCTCTTTGCTTTTGTTATAATCCGGCTAAAAAATTCTCATGTATGTGTTTTACTACCGAAGGCAGGCTGCCGGTTTCTTCATATACTTTAAGCTGCCTGTCGGCGCCGGTTCCTTGCTCCAATATTTTATGTACATGGCTTATATAGTGCTGGCTGCCCAAATGAGGTACTACATCACTCACAAAATCAAGTAATTCATAAATAAGCACCCTGGTATTCACTTCAGATTCTTTCCCAAAATCTATCATACTGCCTTCAATACCATAACGGCTGGCCCGCCATTTATTTTCATTTACGAGGTTTCTGGGATAGATTATAAAATTAAGATTCTGTGTTCTGAGCTTGTACAATTTTGCACAAATAGCCTGGAACAATGCTGCAATAGTAATAGTTTCCTGCACCGTCATAGGGATATCACAAACCCTGAACTCAACCGTATTAAAAAACGGGTGTACCCTTAAATCCCACCATATTTTCTTTGCATTATCAATACAATTGGTTTTAATTAATAATTTTACATAGTTGTCATAAGCTTCTATGCTTTCAAAAAAATCGGGTATGCCGGTTCGTGGAAATTTGTCAAATACCTTGGTGCGAAAACTTTTATACCCGGTTTTTCGGCCTTCCCAAAATGGTGAGTTGGTGCTAAGTGCATAAATATGCGGTAAAAAATATCGGGCCGAGTTGGCAATATGAATAGCCATTTCACGGGTTTCCATGCCTACATGCACATGCAAGCCAAAAATAAGGTTGCTGCGTGCCGCCTCCTGCAATTCATTTACAATTTCATTGTAGCGTACATGCTCCGTAATCATTTGGCTTTCCCAATGGCTAAAGGGATGCGTGCCACTTGCGCCTACCCATAGGTCTAAATCTTCAGCAATACTGCTAATGGTTTTGCGGAGTGTGGCTACATCAATAAAAGCTTCATCTACATCGGCACAAATGTCGGTACCTACTTCTACAACGGCCTGGTGCATTTCTGCTTTTACTTTATCCTTAATAATTTTTTGACCTTCCTGTACAATTTTCTGGTCGTGGCTTTTTAATTCACAGGTTTTAGGGTCAAGTACCATGTATTCTTCTTCAACACCAAGGGTAAAATGCTTGTAAGAAATATTTGCCATTTATATTAGTTGAAAGTGGATAATTGAAACTGGAAAGAGTAGCGTAACATTAATTTAGTAAATGATACATGATACCTTTCACATTATACTGTAATTAAAAAAGTTTTTGTTTGTTGCTACTTCTTTTTATGTATTCTCCCCAGGTAAGGTTATCGGCGCCCTCTACATGGGCTTGTGCTTTTTCAATGGCATAAGTTGCTGCGGTTTCCACCACCCAGTCAAAATTTTCCTGTCCTACACTGGTTACTTCCGCATCTGGGGCAGGGTTGCAAAAATCAATGGCATACGGTACGCCATTGCGTAAGGCCAGTTCTACGGTATTAAAATCGTAGCCCAGGTAGCGGCAAATACGCAGCACAATATCTTCCATTAATTTATAACTTTCTGGCGAAGGGGAGAAGTCGGCCACATAGCGCAGGTGATGTGGGTTGCGGGGCTCGTAAGGCATAATGCGTACATATTTTCCGCCAATGCAATAACAGCGATAATACTCTTCAAATTTAATTTCTTCCTGCAGCATCATCACCAATTGTTCTGTTTCGGCATGTTTTTCAAAAAATTCATCCATGCTGTTTAACTGGTAAACACTTTTCCATCCGCCGCCGGCAAAAGGCTTCATGTAAGCAGGGAAACCAATGTACTTAAAAATACCGTCCCAATCCAAAGGATAACCAAGGTTGCTGAACGATTCGGCTGAAGTATCGGGTGGCAAATCCCTTGAAGGTAATATAACCGTTTTAGGAACAGGTACGCCAATTTTTGTTGCAAGGCAATTATTAAAAAATTTTTCATCTGCACTCCACCAAAATGGATTATTGATAACTGCTGTGCCGCACAATGCGGCGTTTTTTAAATAAGCCCTGTAAAAGGGAACATCCTGGCTGATGCGGTCAAATATTACAGCATATTCAGTTTGTTCGCCCTGCATTACTTTGTCTATTCTTACTGCTTCTGCTACTATACCCGGTACCGCTTTACTGTTTACCCTTTCTACAAAAGCATCCGGAAAGCTTCTTTCTTTACCGAATAACATTCCTATTTTCTTCATAATAAATATTTAATTGATGATAAAATTAATTTGTGGCTCTGCTATTCAAATATATTTTGTACCTGCCAATAAAACAAAAATGTTTTGTTTTTTGCCAAAAGACTGGCATCTTATGCAAGCTTTACCTATTTTTGGGCTATGACCCTGTTAAAAAGCACCGAAGAGGCTTTGATTGTTACGCAACATCTTTACTATTCCCTGTACCTCGAAAGGGAAGTAATTATTGACTGTTATATTCCGGCCGGCATACCTAGCCTTAATAACATAAGCCTTATTTTGATTAATGACGGGCAAGACCTTCCCAAAATGCCATTTGATGCAATGTTGGGCTCCCTCATTCGAACTAAAGAAATTGAACCCATTTTTTGTGTAGGCATACATTGTTCCACCGACCGAAAAAACGAATATGGTACAGCAAGGTTTTTGGATTATAAAGGCCGTGGCGCAAAAGCACATTTATATACCGCATTTATTATGCTGGAACTGCTGCCTTTTTTAAGAAAAGAATACCGCATAAATTCATTTAAAGACAAATCCTTTGCCGGGTTTTCGCTGGGTGGGCTTTGTGCATTGGATATTGTGTGGAACCAGCATTACGAATTTCGATTTGCTGCTGTATTTAGCGGCTCGCTATGGTGGCGTGATAAAAGCCACCTGGATAAAGGTTTTGATGAGAATATAAACCGCATAATGCAAAAGCAAATCAGGGAAGGCAGCTATAATCCATGGTTAAAATTTTTTTTTGAGGTAGGTACACTCGATGAAACAGAAGACCGCAACAGCAATGGCGTTATTGATTCAATTGACGATACCTGTGCAACTATTGATGAATTGGTTAAAAAAGGGTACAGCAGCAAAACAGATATTCAATACCTGGAACTTAAAGATGGCAGGCACGATGTGGCAACCTGGGCAAGGGCTTTCCCGGAATTTTTTAAATGGATTTGGGGAACTTCAATTCGCAAATAACTCTTTCCGTTAAACTTCAACTCAAAAAGCCGCCAAGTAATGTGGCGGCTTTTATATAATACAAAAAAAATAGAGGGTTATTTTAAAACCGCATTCAGCTTGTTTTCTAATGCAGCGCCTCGCAGGTTTTTGCCAATTACATTTCCATTAGGGTCGAGTAAAAAACTTTGCGGTATGCTATTAATGCCAAATTGCTGTGCAACCGCATTTCCCCAGCCTTTAAGGTCGCTTACCTGCGTCCAGTTTAAACCGTCTTCTGCTACCGCATCCAGCCACTTTTGTTTTTCTTTATCGAGCGACACACCGAATATGGTAAAATTTTTATCTTTAAAAGCAGCAAAGCTCCTTACCAGGTTGGGGTTTTCTGCACGGCATGGCCTGCACCAACTTGCCCAAAAATCTACCAGCACATATTTTCCTTTAAAAGAGGATAACGATATTTTATTGCCATCTTTATCTTCCTGCGAAAAATCGGCTAATGGTTTACCAATGGGAAACTTCTTTTCTTCTGCAATAATTTGGGAAATATAATTTCCAACCGGAGATGTTCTTACTGCCTGGGTAAAAGAATTAAAAATTTCTTCTACTTTTATGGCATCGTTATTTATTTGAAAATGGCGGTACAAGGCCAATGGTGAAACATAAGACCCAGGGTGCGATTTTGTAAAATTTTCAAGTACATCACTTGCTTTAGCCGTTGTGGCAGCATCGTAGCGGCCCTGCTGGTTTATTAAACCTTCATAAGGTTTGGTAACTTTTAAGTAGTCCATAAACTCGGTATGAGAAGCAGAGCCTGTTACCGTAGCATTTTGAACAGAATCCCGGTAGGTAGATAAATGAATTGTGCTGTTGTCTAAAAAAAGTGTAATATATTTTTGTTCATTATTAAAATTTATTAACCGCACATCGGGAAATGGCATTTTGCCCGATAATAAAAACTTGCCTGCTTTAAGCGTTGCCGAAGCTTCGGGCTGGCCGCTATTGGGGTTAAGTAAATTTACCAATGTACCATCTTCATACCCTTTTACCGTTCCGTTAATTGTAAATCCCGATTGATTAACTGCTATGTCTTTGGATTTTATTTTTGTAGTTGCAGTTTGTGCAAAACTTGTAAAAGGTAAAATTGCCAGGAGGAGTAAATATTTTTTCATTACTGAATAAATGTATTTTTTAAATTTAAATGTTTTGCAAGATAATGCCAAATATGTGTTTTTCCATAGTGTTTTGTAATAATTAACATCCTTCCATATATGTTAAAAACCCTGCATTTCAAAAAACAAAAACAAAAAATATTTAACTTGTAAGTTCTAAAACAATCAAAATGATAATCACCATTTTTGGCGCCACTGGAAAGGTTGGGAAGCAAATTGTTAAAACTTTTTTAAATGAAGGCCATACGGTAAGGGCTTATGGCCGTAATGTTTTTACAGCAGCTTTTAGGGAAAATAAAAGTTTAGAACTGCTGCCCGGAACTTTATTTGATGAAGAGGCGGTATATAATGCCATTTTAGGAAGCGATGCTGTACTTTCTGTTATTGGCGGCGCAATGGATGGTACAGACAAAAGCCGCTCCCTGGGAATGAAAAATATTGTGCAGCAAATGCAAAGGGCAGGAGTGGATAGGATTATTAGTGTAGGCGGCTTGGGTATATTAGATGACCTTACAAAAGTAAATGGAGAATTGATGATGGACTCTGATAATTTTCCCCTGCACTTTTACAATGTTTCTAAGGAACACTTTGAAGCATACAAACATCTTGCAGCCTCCAATTTAAAATGGACCTTACTTGGTGCACCTGAAATATTGTACGAAGGGCCTACCGGAATTTATACCACGGCTGCAAATCATCCGCCGGAAACAAATCATTACCACATTACTTCAGGCGATATTGCTTTGTTTATGGTAAATGAACTTAATAATAATGAGTTTGTAAGAGAAAGGGTGGGGATAAGTAATTAGTTGTTGAGTTGGTTGAAGTAAGAAATAGTTTGGAGCTTGGGGGATGTGGCTGTGGGCGTTGGTCATTCAACTTTCAAACTTCAACTAATTAAACAAACTTCTTGGCGTCTTCTAAAAATTTAGCTAACCCAATATCAGTTAAAGGATGTTTAAGTAACCCTAAAATAGAATCAAGCGGGCAGGTGCAAACATCTGCTCCGGCTTCGGCACACTGGGTAATATGGTTTGCGTTACGGATTGAAGCTGCAAGTATTTCTGTTTTAAAACCTTGTACAGAATATATCTGGCGGATTTGGTGAATAAGTTCAATGCCGTACCAGCCGGTATCATCAATTCTTCCAATAAATGGAGAAACATATTTAGCGCCGGCTTTGGCGGCTAAAATGGCCTGCCCTGCAGAAAATACCAAAGTGCAGTTAGTGCGTATGCCATTATCGCTAAACCATTTCATGGCTTTTACACCTTCTTTAATCATGGGCACTTTTACCACAATATTTTTATGTAAAGCGGCAAGATGTTTTCCTTCGGCAACAATACCATCAAAATCTGTTGATATTACTTCGGCGCTAATATCGCCTTGCACCATATTGCAAATGTCAATATAATGTTTTTCAATAGCAGCTTTTCCTTTAATGCCTTCCTTTGCCATTAAAGATGGGTTGGTAGTTACACCATCTAAAATACCTAAATCGTTTGCTTCTTTTATTTGCGCAAGATTGGCAGTATCTAAAAAGAATTTCATGTATTGTATTTTTTTGCAAATTTAAGCATTTGCTGGCAATGCTGCCTTTAGAAAAAAGGAAATTAAAAACGGCAAGTTACTTATATCGCACCGCTCAACCACTTACCCTTGCTACCTTCCGGTTCTGGGGGAGTTCAGCAGGAGCTGGTCGTATAAGACTTGCCGGGGCGCAAATATAGTATGTTTAAAGTAAAATTACTTTTCAAATTGTGAGCAATTTTAAAAGTAAGTTAAAAACTAAATCCCGGCCTGTCCCTTCTTGAATTTACCTGTGAAATGCCTATAAGTTGGTCGTTACGGTCGGTAAACGATTTATAATAAATTAATATGGTATAACTGTTTTCTGTTTCCCAGTAATCGCCTTCCAGTGTTTTTTGTGAGGATGGGTTACCATCATTTTGTAAAATGTATTGATAATTATAATATCCTTGTTTTAAATATGCCGAGGTTTCATAAAAACCGGTTGTATCATTAAAATGAAGTTTCCATCTATCATCAGGTTTGTATTCTGTAAATGCGGCAGATAAATAAAGGCTTTGGCCAAAATAGGGCTTTGCATCCGGCGGGGCATACCGAAAGTTTACCGTTGCATAATCACCCTGGTAATGCGGATTAATGGATTCGTAAGAAATAATATTGTACATCCCATCATAATCGGGAAAATAAACATATCGCTGCCCGGTTCTGTCCACATCGGGTTTAAGAAAAATGTCGGTACTTTTTTTAAAATAATGTGCGCTATCCACCCGGTCGCTTTGTAAACGGAAACTTCTCAGGTCGAGCCAGCGCCATTCTTTACCTGCAGGAAATAAACCCACATTTTGCATATTATAAATAAGCGTATTGTTTCTTTGAAAACTTGCAACCACATCTCTTTGTGCATTATCCCATCGGTTGTTTTGTAATATCACGGCTTTTACCTGTTGTATTGCGCTAAAGGCATTCATATCTTTGGGCAGTAATACCGATAAATCGAGCCGTTGATGGGTTTTAAAATATTGCGGCGCAAGCGGCTGCACTACCTGTGCCGATACCACCGAATTTGCATCTACCACCAGCATTTGTTTGGTAAAAACAAGGTTGGATGTATCGCCATTTAAAAAAATTTTTAAAAGGTAGTTGCCCGATTTTACGGGAAGGGAATTAGCATCGGGCAGTATAGCTTCATAATGTGTATACCTGGTTAAGGCATAAGAAGAATAACGGTAATTGGTAATCCTGTTTTGGGTAAAGCCTTTTATGTAATCAAATGTGCTGAGGTTGGCAGGCTGCCAGTTGTAATCACATAGTACATAGGTATAGTAATAACTTTTAAGGCTGCCTTCAAGGTCGTCAAACTCCAGTTGAATGGGCTCTTTGCTATTAAGCGTATAAATGGGGAGTTGCTGCTGGTTGCCAAAGCCGTATAATTGTGCCGTGGCAATATAAGGCTTGTAAATTTTTTCAATTACCTGGGCATGGTTTTGTGTAAAAGAAAAAAGTAAAAAAAGAAAATAAAATCGTTTTACTGCTGTATGTATTTTCATCGAATAGCGTAAATTCATTTACTTTTGAAAGGTACGAAATAAATTGTTTTGAACCTTTCCTTTTTCATTGCCCGTAGATTAGCTTCAGTAAAGCAACATTCGTTCAGCCGTTTTATTATTGGGCTTGCTATAAGCGCTACAGCATTAAGCGTGGCAGTAATGATAGTGGCTTTAAGTTTTGCCAATGGTTTTCAGCAGGTAATCAGCAACAAAGTTTTTAGTTTTTGGGGTCATATACGTGTGCAACAAAATTTGGGAAATGGCACGGTTCTCTCCGAAGAATATCCCAGCCCGGCCAACGATACCATAGAAAATTATTTAAAAAATTTACCACAGGTAGCCAGTGTAGAAAAGTACGCAACCAAATCGGCAATTCTAAAATTTAATTCCGATATTGAAAGTGTTTTGTTAAAAGGCATTGACCGAAATTTTCATTTTTCAAGGTTGCAGCCATTTTTACAATCGGGTAAGTGGCTTACTTTTCCCGATAGCGGATACAGCAACCTAGTAAACATAAGCACTTATACTGCCAACAGGCTTAATATAAAACCGGGTGATGAACTGCTGGTGTTTTTTTTTAGAGAAGACGGTACTAAAACCGCAAGAAAATTAACAGTTGCAGGCTTATTTAAAACCGGGCTTGAAGAGTACGATAAAAATTTTGCCATTGCCGATATCAACCTTTTACGCAGGCTCAACAAATGGGACAGTGCCGATATTGCCGCTTATGAAGTGTATTTAAAAGATTACCGGGAAACGGACAGTATGAACAATAAAATTTATGAAGAGCTGCCGCAAACCTGGTACAGCAGGAGCATAAGTGAAATATATCCCAATATTTTCGACTGGCTAAAGTTGCAATCGCAAATAAAAAAAATACTCATTGTAATAATGATTATCGTTGCGGTTGTAAACCTCATTACCTGCCTTATTATTTTGGTATTGGAGCGCATCCGCATGACGGGTGTTTTAAAGGCACTCGGCGCCAGCAACAATACCATAAGCGGGATATTTTTATACAACACTTCTTTTATTGCATTAACAGGTATTGTACTTGGGGCCGTACTTGGGCTAGCAATATGTTTTGCCCAAATGAAAACCGGGTTTATTAAATTAAATGAAGAAGCCTACTTTATTTCAACGGCTGCAGTTGCCATTAACTGCTGGCAGGTTTTCTTTGTGTGCCTTATTACCTTTATCGTTTGTATGCTTACTTTATTAATTCCTGCTTTGCTGGTGAGAAAAGTAAGTGTGGTAAAGGCAGTACAGTTCCGGTAAAATCATTTGTTTTAAAAATAGGTTGGCGTGCCAGAAAATCGAACTAAACCTCTGTAAAATTTTTTGCTTTTTCATCATCAAATTCACCTTCCCAGCGGGCAATTACCGTACTGGCCAATGTATTGCCTATTACATTAACTGAGGTACGGGCCATATCCATTAATTCATCTATGCCATATATTGCCATAATGGGCCAAAGCGGAAAATTGAAAGTAGAAGCGGTAGCAATTAATATAACCAGGGAAGCCCGTGGAACCGCAGCAACGCCTTTGCTGGTAAGCATTAGCGATAAACCAATTAATAGCTGGTGCCAAAAATCCAAATGCATATTTGCAGCCTGTGCTACAAATACCGATGCAAGGGAAAGATAAAGAGTTGTACCATCGAGGTTAAAAGTGTAACCCGTAGGAATTACAAAAGATACAATTTTTCGGGGCACACCAAAGCGCTCCATATTTTCCAGGGCAATGGGCAGGGCAGAGTCGGAACTGGTGGTGGCAAAAGCAATAGATACCGGTTCCCTAATTGCCTGAATGAATTTTTTTATGGGAATTTTGGCAACATACAATGCAATGGGCAGCAATACAAATAATAAAAATGCAATTAAAGCTACATAAAGCGTAAGCAATAATATTACCAGGTTTTTTAAAATATCAATGCCTAAATGCCCAACTGTTACTGCAATAGCGGCGCCAACTCCAAAGGGCGCAAAATACATTATGATGTTGGTAAACCTGAACATGGTTTCTGCTAAACTCTCCGCAAACTCAAGCATCGGTTTTTTCTTTTGCTCTTTGAGCATAGCCAGCGATATACCGAATACAACGCTAAACAATACAATTGGTAAAACATTGCCCTCATAAACCGATTTGATGATATTTTCCGGAAAAATATCAATAATATGGTCCTGCCAGGTTTTAGGCACAACATTGGGCAGCTCCGTAAGTAATGCCTTGGGAACCTCAATGCCTACGCCCGCCTGGGTGAGGTTTATAAAAATTAAACCTATGATTAAAGCCAGCGTTGTTACCACTTCAAAATATAAAATAGATTTCCAACCCATTCGGCCCACCTGCTTAAGGTTGCTATGGCTGGCAATACCAACCACTAAAGTGGAAAATAGTAATGGCGCAACAATTGTTTTTATTAACCTTAAGAATATTTTACTTAAAAATTGAAGGTTTTGCGAAAATGCCGGAAAGTCCACGCCAATTTCAATACCCATTGCCATGGCAATCATTATCCATGTAGTTAAAGATTTTTTAAACCATCCCCAAATAAAGAGGCTGGCAATAAAAATCCACCTGCTCCACATTAAAACAGCAGAAGAAATGGGCGTAACATACTCATGTAAAATATGCAATATTGCTACTATGGTAAACAGTAACAACGATAAAATGCCGGCCTTTTTTTTTGTCATAAATTGGTTTAATAAATATTGCTTTTAAGCTAAAGTTTGTTTTAAATTATAGTACAATACGGGCAAAAACGGCAAAATGATCTGATGCATACCTGCCCTGCCAGGTTTGTGAAATATTTGCATGTTTCAGCACTTTGGCTTTTCCTTTTATAAAAATATAATCTATAGGTTTATCGGAAATTTCTTTGGGCCCAAACGCCGTAAATGAACCCTGTGGGCCATAATGGGGAGCAGATGAAATATTTTTAGCATTAATAAAGTATTTTGAAGTGCTTTTGTTGAGTAAAATCTGTATAGGCCCGTCGTCTTCGGTACTGTTGAAATCACCCATTATAATTGCCGGTTTTTTTGCTGTGAGTGCAAATACTTTTTCTTTGAGTAAAATAGCGCTGTTTTTACGGGCTTCCCGGCCTATATGGTCAAAATGGGTATTGAAAACAAAAAATATTTTTTGAGTTTTAAGGTCTTTGAATTTTACCCAGGTTACTATTCTCGTAATTGCGGCATCCCAGCTTTTACTGCCTGGTATATCAGGCGTTAAACTCAGCCAGAAAGTTTTTGTATCTAAAGCCCTTAGCCGGGTACTATTATAAAATATGGCCGAAAATTCACCTTTTGTTTTTCCGTCATCCCGGCCAACACCAAGGTATTTAAAATGGGGTAACCGCTGCTGCAGGTCCTTCATTTGATCGTAAAGTGCTTCCTGAACGCCTAAAATATCCACATTATGAAACAGCACTTCAGATGCAACAAGGTCTTTACGGTAAGGCCATGCATCCAGGCTGTCCGATACCAGGTTGAGCCTTATATTGAAAGTCATAATATTCAATGAAGCTTGTGCCTGTATTTCAGTTGCAGTACATAAGAAAAAAATAAGTGTTATTATATTTTTTTTCATCTTTTAAAGATACCTGTTATTGATCAATCTCATAAACCATGTTGACCCTGGTCGTAAAATTAAGCTAATGAATAAAATAAATTTGAAATGTAAAATAATTTTCGGCAAATAATTTGCCACTTGATTTATGGGTTATGACAGGCGCAAATAATGGACGCCGGGCTTTAAAAACTCAAGGATGATGAGTTTTTGGGTAAACCACTTAAATAAATAATCATGAAAACAATTATTGTAGCAACAGATTTTTCAGACGCAGCAGAAAATGCTATCAATTATGCTGCAGAAATGGCACTACAGTTAAAAGCCAGGCTTATACTTTTTCATGCTTACCAAATACCTGTAGCCGTATCTGAAATGCCTATAGTTTATGATATGGAGGCGCTTATTGCAGATAATAAAAGACAACTTGATACTATTAAAGAAAGGTTGCAGGATGCAAAAGGGCCAGCATTGTTTTTGCAAACCGAGGTAAGTGAAGGCTCTTTAATAGGTTGCCTCAAAGATATTTGCGAAGATATGGAGCCTTATACTGTGGTTATGGGCTGCCATGGAACCACAGCAGCAGAACGGTTTTTCTTTGGGAGCAATACCGTGTACGCATTAAAGCATTTGCATTGGCCTATTATTGCCGTACCGGCAAATTTTGCTTTTGCCGGTATTAAAAAAATTGCCTTTGCCAGCGACCTGGATAAAGACCTTGCCAAAACTGCACTTGCCTTATTGAAAAACTGGGTTACTGATTTTATGGCAAGTTTACATATTGTAAATTTTGGCAAGCAGGAGCAGTTTTACGAAAATTCCGTATTTGCCTCAGGCGCTTTACAAAGGGAGCTTAAAGTGCTGGATCCTCAATTTCATTTTATAACAGGAGAGAATACAGAAGATGCAATTACCCAATTTGTGTTAGCTAACCAAATTGATTTGCTGGTTGTGTTACATAAAACTTATGGGTTCTTTGAAAATATTTTTCACAAAAGCCAGACAAAGCAATTTGCCCTGTATTCGGCAATTCCATTGCTGGTATTGCATGAATAGGGTGCAACAAAAGGTCTTTGGGATTTAAATTTAAAGAATGGCGTAATTATTCCATTCAATTTACTCACTGCTTTTCAAACCTTCCGCTTTTATTTTTTATTTTAATACGGTACATCACAGGTTTAACCCTGTTGCTATCATCTAATTTTACATTTACGCCATGTTCATGCGGATGCACTTTATTGCCAGTAGATAAGGGATAATTTTGGCTGTAAAATATATCCTTTGCTTCTTTCAAATCTTTACCTTTCAATTCTTCAAAAGTTCCATATACTATTACTCCTTGCCAGTTTTGCATGTTCATTACCATATCTACTTCAAAACATACTTTATTGTTTTTTCGGAGCATTTCCAGTTTTTTGCCTTCTGTCAATTGGCCGTAAATGTACTTGCCATCGTAGGCATAAGTTACCGGTACTATATAAGGTTGGTTATCAACGCTGCAACCCAACCTGCCCGATGCCTGGCTCATTAATAAGTTATGCATTTGAATTTCATTTAGTTCTCCCAGCATTTCTATTGTTTTTATCAAATTTAAAGCTTAAACTACCAGTATGCTGTGATAAAACTCATAAATATTACTGACGACGATTACCAATACAGGAAGGCATATTGGTTATTTTTGAAGGATAAATTTTAATTAATTAGAATGTCCATTAATGTAAAAAAAGAGAGCCTGGTAAAAGAAATCCAACAGCAATTTTCCATACTGTATCCATTTTTGAAGATTGAATTTTTAAAGAAAAGCCTTACCGAACGAAGAACGGTAAAGGGAATGTATGCCATGCCACATGAAATGTTTCATACCATATGCTCAGTAAATAGCTCGGGTACCATACCTGTAGATGAAAACTTAACCGTTGCAGAAATGGAAATGGGATTTAAAAAACAATTTGGCGTTAATATGCAGGTTTACCGTAAGTCGGGAAATGTATGGATTGAAACAACACTTACGGATAAATGGACCTTAAAAAAGCAAAACCAGGAAGGGGAACAAATGAGTAAACCGAATGTATCAGGAAAAGCAACTTCATCTGGTATAAGTTTTTATGACGAAAATAACCCACCAGGCCAGGAAACAGAATAGTTAGCAGGGCAAATCCCTTATTTTTTTTTCATTTATAATAATAATTTTCGAAGGTTCAAGGTTTATTAAACCTTCCGATTTAAAGTCGGCAAGGGTACGAATTAGCGATTCAGTAGCCACACCAATTAGTTGGGCAAGGTTTTCCCTGGAAAGTTCAGAAATGCTATTATCTGCTTTTTCATTGCGGTATTTCTCTAAAACCCTTATAAGGCCAAAGGCCACTTTTTTACGCAGTGAATTATAAGCCAGGTTGATTAAGGCCTCTTCTTTTTCAAATACATTTTTGGTGATGAGTTTTATAAAATGTTTCGAAACCTGTGCATCATTTGTAAACAGGGAAAGGAATTCTTCCCTTGGTATCAGCATTAAATCTGTTTCTTCAAGTGTATCGGCGTTATCGCTATAATTCCTGTCTTCAATAATGGCATTAAATCCAAAAAAATCGCCTTTGCTGAAAATATCGGTAATAAATTCTTTGCCGTTATCATTTATTTTATAGGTTTTTACTTTTCCGTTTACAATATAATATACCGAATGGGGCCGCCTGCCTTCTGCATAAATTTTTTGCTTTTTGGCCAGGCTTTGAATTTCATTGTTATCGGAAATGAGTTGCTGTTCGCTAAAAGTTGCGGCGGTATTTAAAAACTGGCTCACCGGGGATTGTGCCTGTATTTTTAAGGTTTCGTTTTTCTGGAGCCTTATTTCTATGGCTTTTAACAGTTCTATTCCGTCAAATGGTTTGGTGATATAATCATCTGCACCCATTTCCATTCCTTTTCTGAAATCAGACTTTTCTGATTTAGCCGTAAGAAAAATAAAGGGAGTGCCGTAAGTGTCGTTATGTTTATTTAATAAATGCAAAACGCCATAGCCATCCAGCACCGGCATCATTATGTCGCATACTATTAAGTCGGGCTTTTCTTTAAGTGCGGTTTCTACGCCGGTTTTACCTTCGGGCGCAGTAAGTACCCTGTAATTGGAAAGCTCAAGTATTTCGGCAATATTTTCCCTTACTTCATTATTGTCTTCTATTACTAAAATGGTTTTCATTTTGCTTGCTTGTAAGGAACCGTAAATGAAATGCTGGTTCCATTGTTTAATTCGCTGGTTAATTGTATTGATCCATTTAATAGCTCCAGGTACTTGCTAATAATGTGCAAGCCAAGGCCGGTTCCCTGTATATTGGCAGCATTTTTTGCCCGGAAAAAACGTTCAAATAAATGCTGCTGGTCTTCTTCTGATATGCCAATACCTTCATCTTGCACTACTACCGAAAATTTATTTTTTTCAAAAGTACAACTTATATGAATGGTTGCATTTTGTGGCGAAAATTTTATGGCATTGGAAATTAGGTTAAGCATGATATTTCTGAAAATATGCTTATCAATAGTTACCGGGCTAATGCCGGTATGTTGTAAAATTATTTGCTGGCCGGTTTTGCAAATGGGCATTGTTTCATCTATAATACCTTGTAAATATTGTATAAATACTGTTACACTTTCTGTAACAGTATTGGCTCTTACCAATCCTTCTTCCAGCTTACCCAGCGATAAAAAATCTTCCAGTATGTCCTTCATATCGGCTACGGCATCTTTAATATGGCGCAGGTGTTTTTTTCGCTTTTCTACTTCCTGGGTATCATTATATTTTTCCAGTAAATAGGCGGAGGAAAGGATGGTGCTCAAAGGAGTGCGAAACTCATGAGATGCCGTTGTAACAAACCTGGATTTTAATTCATTCAGATTTTTTTCATTTTCAAGAGAACGGCTCAGCTCTTCCCTGGAGCGCTCCAGTTGGTTGAGCGTTTCAATAAGCATTGTGGTACGGGCTTTTACTTTTTGCTCCAGTTCTTCGTTAAGTAATTTAATTTCTGTAGTAACCCTTTTTAATTCATCCCGCTGGTTAAGCACCATTTCTTCACTTTTTTTCCTGGAACTGATGTCAATAGAAAAGGCAATTACATAATGTTGCCCGTTATTGCTGTAGTAACCAAGGCTTATTTCTATGGGAAATTCAGCGCCTCCTTTTTTTCTGCCATAAAGGTCACGGCCTTCGCCCATACGCCGGGGGGAAGGATGGGTATAAAAATTGTTTCTTAATGTTTCATGAAATTTCCTGAACTGGTCAGGCAGGAGTATTTCTAGGGATTGACCAATAACTTCATTTTTGGAATAGCCAAACTGGGATTCGGCAGAAGGATTAAAATTGATGATTTTCCCCTGGCTATTGCTAACAATAATGCCTATTGTAGCATGGTTAAATAAAGCCTCAAATTCTGTTGTGCCGCTCATTCAAATAAATATCACCCAATATAAGCAAAATATTTACAGCTGCAGAAAACGATAATTACATGAGTAACCTTATCAGGCAATATAACAAGATTACTACAGAGATGCCAATGGAAACAAACAAAGTGGGAATAGTTATTTTGGTTGGCATTGCCGATAAGTTAACTGAAAGTACCGCTGTTCCAGCAATAATTATGATCAACCATAGTGCAAAACTATTTCCGGATAAAATAATGAGCATAGCAGTTAAAGGAATGATGCCGCCAATATATCCCAAAATAGAAAACCCAATCCATTTTATTTTACTGGGCTCTTGTAAATCACACCAGTTTAAAAACCTTGAAATGGCGCCTCCATTGTTTGAATGAGAAGGTAAACTGCCTGATGTTATTTCATTTTGCATATTATATATATTTAATAAAACCAAATTTATACCATTTACAAAAATAACAGGGATATCCGTTAAAAAAAAATATGATTTTTTTTGTAAACGGAATGTGGATTAATAATGAATTTAAATAAAATAAAGAATATCATTTTAGGAAATGGTTTTATTGCGAAAGAAAAGATAATACCGGAATGCCCGGTATAAAAAAAGAAATGAATGGGATAAGTAGATTTTTTTTTGATTATTTCAAACACGCAAAAATAAATGTAAATTCCTGGTTACCATATCTTTAAAAGGTAAGTTTCTTTAGAGTTTTAGCTGGTTGCTAAACAAAAAATGGCATTGCTGCATTTAATTCAGGTTGTTTTTAGTATACTATTTATTTTATGAAGAAAATAGGATTAACAGAATAAAATTATCTCCTGTAAATAAAATTCTTTTGTGCCGCTTTAAATTTCCTAATTTGCTTTTCAAATGCTGCAAAAATTATCTATAAGCAATTACGCAATTATTGAAAACCTTGAGCTTGATTTTTTTAATGGCTTAAGTATTATTACCGGCGAAACAGGCGCAGGCAAAAGTATAGTAATGGGTGCATTGGGGCTCATACTGGGCCAAAGGGCAGATAGCAGTGTGCTGCAGGATACATCGAAAAAATCCATTATTGAAGGGGAGTTCCTTGCAACAGGAAATAAAGCGATACAATTATTTTTGGAACAAAACCATCTGGATCATGAAAATACCCTTTTGCTAAGGAGGGAAATTGCCGCCAACGGAAAATCGAGGAGTTTTATTAACGATACACCCGTAAACCTATCTCAGTTAAAAATGCTGGCTTCTCTGCTGGTTGACCTTAACCAGCAATTTGACACACTGGAACTAGGCACTGAAAACTTTCAGCGGGAAGTATTGGATGCGCTTGCAGGGAGTAGTATTTTACTTGCAGGGCTTAAGCAAAAATTTGCTCAATATACCGGGCTTAAACAGGAGTTAAGCAGGCTTCAGGCTCAGCAGGAAATTGCAGCTAAAGAAGCAGGTTATAACCAGTTTTTATTTAACGAACTGAACGAAATTGCTTTGAAAGAAAATGAGTTGGAAGAGCTGGATGCAGAATTAAAATTGCTGAGTAATGCCGAAAATATAAAACAGCACCTGCAAACAATTTATTTTGATTTAAAAGACAGCGACCAGCCGCTTGTACAACAAATTAGAATACTATCGCAAAAAATACATGCACTGCAAACTTATCACCCGGCGCTTAAAGACCTTGCACAGAGAACACAAAACAGCTTTATAGAATTACAGGATATTGCAGCCGAGCTCGAAAGGATAGAAACAACAATTTCCTACGATACCCAAAGGATACAAGTAATTAACGACAGGCTTTCTGCAGGATATAAATTACTGAAAAAGCACGCTGTAAAAGAAACTTCAGCCTTGCTAGATATTCAAAATAACTTACAGCAAAAGTTAAACAATGAGTTAAATATTTCCTTCCAAATTGAAGAAAAATTAAAAGAATCCGAAGCATTGTTTGCCTCTTGCAATTTACTTGCCGGCCAGCTTTCTCAAAAGCGCAAAGCACAGGTTCAACCATTGGTAAACAATGTAAATAAGTTGCTTGCACAGGTGGGTATGCCCAACGCAAGGCTTAAAATTACTGTAGAAGAAGCCAAGCTTTCCACTTGGGGAACGGATACCATAATTTTTTTGTTTGATGCCAACAAAAGCTCAAGGTTTGAGCCCTTGCACAAAGTGGCCAGTGGTGGCGAACTGAGCCGGCTTATGTTGTGCGTAAAATCGCTGGTAGCCGAAAAGCTGGAATTGCCAACCTTAATATTTGACGAAATAGACACCGGCATCAGCGGCGAAGCTGCAAAGCAGGCAGGTATCATCTTAAAAAAATTGTCTTCTTTAAGGCAGGTAATTGCCATTACCCACCAACCACAAATTGCGGCAAAAGCTTCGGTGCATTATTTTGTTTTTAAGCAGGAAAAGAACAATAAAATTGCAACGGCAGTTAGAAACCTGAATAATGAAGAACGTATATTGGCTATTGCTCAAATGCTAAGCGGTGAAAAGCCAACAGCTGCCGCACTGGAAAATGCCAGGGAAATGGTAAGGAATTGATGAAATAAAATTTAAAAACCCAATTTGTTTGCCGGTGAACAGGGCTCAGGTATTTTTGATTTTATTGCTGGCGCTGGTTTTAGGTTATGTAGTACATAAACTCATCAGGCATTTTATTAATCCAAGGGTATCGCCTGCTCATTTTATTTTGTATTTACTGGCACATTTTATAGCCATTTTTATTTTATCTTACTGCATAAATTTATTTACGATTAAGGTTTTTGCTGTTTTACTTTGCAACTTTAGTTTTACTTTTATATTATTCTAAAGCATTTTTAAAATTTTACAACCATGTCTTATAACCTGCTTAAAGGAAAAAAGGGAATTATTTTTGGGGCCCTGGATGAAAAATCCATAGCCTGGATTACTGCAATACGCTGCCACGAAGAAGGCGCCCAAATTGTACTCACAAATGCACCCGTAGCCATGCGTATGGGCGAAATAAATAAGCTGGCAGAAAAAATTAATGCCCCGGTAATACCCTGTGATGTAAGCAGCAATGATGATGTCAATAACCTTATTGAAAAATCAAGGGAACATTTTGGGGGAAAATTTGATTTTGTGCTGCATTCCATTGGTATGAGCTTAAATGTACGCAAAGGAAAACATTATACGGAAATTGACTATGGCTTTAATGCCAAAACCCTCGATATTAGCGCCATGAGCCTTCACAGGGTATTAGCTACCTGTATGCAAAAAGATGCTTTAAACGATTGGGGCAGCGTAGTGGCATTAACCTATATTGCTGCACAAAGAGTTTTTCCTGATTATAACGAAATGGCTGATGCTAAAGCATTGCTGGAAAGTGTAACCCGGAGTTTTGGTTACCATTATGGCATAAAAAAGCAAGTACGCATTAATACTATTTCTCAGTCGCCAACCCGTACAACCGCAGGCAGCGGTGTAAAAGGCTTCGATGGCTTTATTGCTTATGCAGAAAAAATGAGCCCACTGGGCAATGCATCCGCAATGGATTGTGCTAATTATATTGTTACCATGTTTAGCGACCTTACAAAAATGGTTACCATGCAAAACCTCTTCCACGATGGTGGGTTTTCTTATACTGGAGTAACACAGGCTGTAATTGAGCAAATGGAAAAATAAGGATACAAATTTTCAGCAAGCCGGTTTTCCGTTTAAAATTTCATATTATTAGCGATGCATCTTAAAAAAAAACACCCCGGAATTCCCGGGGTTGTTGCTATATAAATAATTTAATACTCATCTTCATTAAAGAAAAAATCTTCCTGGCTGGGGTAGTCGGGCCAAATATCTTCAAGGCCTTCATAGAGGTCACCTTCATCTTCCAACTCCTGCAGGTTTTCAATTACTTCAATAGGCGCCCCACTGCGAATGCTGTAATCTATCAATTCATCTTTTGTTGCCGGCCAGGGTGCGTCTTCTAAATGTGAGGCTAATTCAAGTGTCCAAAACATCTTTTGTAACGTTTAATTTTTTGCAAATGTAGAGTTTACAACGAAATAACCAAAAGTGTTTTTTAACATGCCTTTTCCCTTGATTATCAATTACTGATGAAAAGTAAGTTGAATACACTCTTTTAATAATTCAAAAAGTGTGTAAAATTTTATAGAACTAGCCAAAATATGCAATGGATAAACCCTTCATTTATTTTACAAAAAAATCTACTGTTTTTTGAGTGTTTTCAAAAAGGGAAATTACAGGTTCTGGAGGCGCTGTAAGTTTGCGCAGCTGGGTATCCATCCATGCACCTTCTATATTAATAGTAGCGCTTAAAATGTCATCGTTTTTGAAAATTTGGTGCTGCATTCCCCACCGGGCACCGTTTTTAGAATACCAGCTTATTTTTAAGTTGATGCTTACCTTATCTTCAAATTTCAGTTCCCTGCGAAAAGTACAATCTTCCTTTAATAAAATTGGACCAATATTATTTTCAGTCAATAGCGCTGTAGATATTCCATTTTCTGTTAAATAAACCATACGGCAAAAGGCACCAAAATCGTAATACTTTGAATGTAATACATGAAAATTAGGGTCAAGATCGGCCCAGCGAATTTGTATAGGCAGGTTAATTTCTATCATCTTTTTGGGCAACTAAATATATAAAAGTTCATAGTATTCTTTAACCATCCGGTTGCTATCAAACTGCCATCTCACATCACTCATACCATTTTTAATAATTTGTTTCCACACCGCTTTGTTTTCGTAATAAAGCGGCAAAACCTGGTTTTCTATAATGTCAAATAATTTTTCTTCGTCGTATTCATCCTGTTCAAATACCGACATTTTTTCATAATCGGTTGGCGTAATTAAAAATCCGTTGTTGCCATGGTTTATAAATTCGCATATCCATCCATCGTTGGTACTAATATTTACAGATCCATTCATGGCTGCCGTCATGCCACTGGTACCGCTTGCTTCCCTCGGTACCCTTGGGTTGTTAAGCCATAAATCTGAAGCTTGTTTTAACCTTTTGCTAAGCGCCAGTTCATAGCCAACGCATACTGCCATATTATTATGTTCTTTGCTGAGGTTTACCAGGTTATTAAATTCCGAAATTGCCGGGTAATCCATTGGGTAAGGTTTGCCAGCCCATATTATTTGCACCGGGTGTTTTTTGTTATCCAATAATTTTTTAAATCGGTCATTGTCCTCTGTAATTAATTCTGCACGCTTATAACCAGCAAATCGCCTTGCCCACACAATGGTAAACACATCCGGGTTAAACAGCTTGCCGCTATTATCAGCTACAATATCAAATGCCCTTTTTTTCAAAAAACGTTTACGGTCATCAAAAGCCTCTTCGTTGTTATTGTCCATATAATGGTACAATTGCTTATCGGCCCAGTAATGCCAGTTTTGTGCGTTGGTTATAGATTTTATTTCGCAAATGTTATCATATTTACCCCACATTTTACGGCTCACCTCGCCATGCAACTGGCTTACGCCGTTGGCTAATTTTGAAAAACGTAAAGCCGCAAGTGAATGATTGAATAAATCATCTTCCATGCCGGTGAGTTTTCTTACATCCTCAATAGAGAAACCGTAAAAATATCCCATCTTTTCGCAAAGATGAATATCGTGTTTTTCATTGCCGGCTTCTTCCGGTGTATGTGTTGTGAAAACCATGTGTTTTTTTACTTCATCTTTACTGCCAAATTTTTTGAGCAAATAAAAAGCAGCGCTAAAAGCATGGGCTTCGTTGAGGTGGTAAATTTCCGGGTTAAAATTGAGTAAATCCACCAATTTTGCTCCGCCAATACCCAATAAAATAAATTGGGCAACTTTTGTGGCTACGTTGGCATCGTATAGCCGGTGACAAATTGTTTGCGATACAAAATCATTCTCCGGCAAGTCGGTACTTAGTAAAAAAAGCGGTGCCGATTTAAATGTTTCGGGGTTTAAGTATAAGGCTTTTACCCAAACCTGGTGACCATGAATGGGAATTTGAAATTTTATACCAGTATCTTCCAGGTAATTATATATTTTTTCATTCCATTGCACCTGCAAAGTTTGATCGGGATTACGGGCCTGATCGTAATAGCCATATTTCCAAAGAATGCCAATGCCAATTAAATTTTGCCTAAGTTCGTAAGTACTGCGTAAATGGGAGCCGCTTAAAAACCCCAGGCCACCGCTATATATTTTTAAAGGTTGGCTAATGGCAAACTCCATTGAGAAATAAGCTACTTTCTTCTGGTATTTGGTATCAATAGAATAGGGAACCTGAAACTCATTAAAATTCATACTGCTAAAAAATTTGCCACAAAATAACTGCTATTTCTCCAAAAAAAAGAGCATTTTGGCTAAAATGTGTAAAAAAAACACATTAAAATTGTTTTTGCCTGTATGAACTTATTTTTTAGCTTTACCTAAATAATTTTTTCAATAGTATGAATTTAACGGAAAGTGAAGAGAATTATATAAAGAGTATTTATCATTTGCATGTGCCCGGCCAGGGCGTTTCAGCTACCATGCTTGCAACCAGTGTGCAAACCAAAGCGGCATCGGTAACCGATATGCTTAAACGGCTCCACCGTAAAAAGTTAATTAACTATAAGCCTTACCATAATTTCAGTTTATCCGATTTGGGTAGTAAAATTGCCCTTGAAGTTATCCGTAAGCACCGGCTTTGGGAATTTTTTTTAGTGGAAAAGCTTGGGTTTGAATGGCACGAGGTGCATTCTATTGCAGAAGAACTGGAGCATATCAGCAGCAGGGAACTCATTCACCGCCTGGATATATTTCTCGGTTCACCGTCTTTCGATCCGCATGGCGACCCCATTCCCGACCGCAATGGAAAAATTAAAACCGTTCGACAAACTATCCTTTCAGAAATTCCCGAAAAAAAAGTGGTAACCGTAAATGCCATAGCCGACCAAAGCCAAACCATGCATGAACTTTTAAAGCACCATCATATAAATATCGGAACCAAAATAAAAATAAACCGGCATTTTTCATTTGATGGTTCGGTAGAAATAAAAATTAACAAGCAACCTTTAACCATCCTCAGCCGGCAGGCTGCCCAAAATATTTTTTGTATTATATGAATTTGCTCAACGAAAAATCTGCTTCTTTAAGTGAAGTGCATGAAACCATTGATACTACTACAGCAAAGCATATTGGCTGGCGTAGAATTTTTTCTTTTCTAGGTCCTGCTTACCTGGTAAGCGTGGGTTATATGGATCCCGGAAACTGGGCAACCGACCTTGCCGGTGGAAGCAAGTTTGGCTATAAACTTATTTGGGTATTGCTCATGAGCAACCTAATGGCTTTGTTGTTACAGGGCCTTTCCGCAAGGTTGGGTATTGTACGGGGCCGTGACCTTGCCCAGGCAAACCGGGAAACTTTTCCCCGGCCAATAAATTTTGCATTGTACATACTTGCCGAAATTGCCATAGCTGCAACCGACCTTGCAGAAGTATTGGGTATGGCCATAGGCATACAATTGCTTACCGGGCTGCCCCTTATTTGGGGAGTAAGTTTAACCATTTTAGATACTTTTTTACTACTCTATTTACAGCGCCTGGGTATGAAAAAAATGGAGGCATTCATTATAGCGCTCGTTGCTATAATTGCCATTTCATTTTTTATTGAACTGGCACTGGCTAAACCAGTGTTGAGTGAAATTGCAACAGGCTTTGTACCATCCTTGCCCAATAATGAAGCCTTGTATATTGCCATTGGTATTATTGGTGCAACGGTTATGCCACACAACCTCTACCTGCATTCTGCACTGGTGCAAACCCGTAAAATTGAAAAATCGGAAAAAGGGTTTAAAGAAGCTTTGCGATTTAACCGCATTGACACTACCATTGCCCTCAATATTGCTTTTTTGGTAAATGCTTCTATTCTTATACTTGCTGCTACGGTATTTTTTAAAACCGGTAATTCCCATGTGGCAGAAATTAAAGAAGCCCATCGTTTACTGCCATCATTTTTAGGAAATGTGGCACCGGTATTATTTGCCGTTGCCTTAATTGCATCTGGCCAAAGCAGCACGGTTACAGGCACCCTTGCAGGTCAAATAGTAATGGAAGGATATTTGCGTTTGCGCATAAATCCCATGTTGCGGAGGTTAATTACCCGGCTTATTGCTATTATACCTGCTTTTTTTGCCATTTTAATTTATGGAGAAACCGAAGCCGATACCTTATTGGTACTCAGCCAGGTGATATTAAGTTTGCAACTTGGCTTTGCCATTATTCCGCTTATTCATTTTGTGAGCGATAAATCTACCATGGGAAATTTTGCTATTAAAGGCATTACTAAAATAGCGGCATGGTTAATTGCTTCGGTACTGGTTTATCTCAACATTAGAATGTTGATCAACGAAGTGGTACCTGTTTTTCAAGGCAATAATTTTGCGGCAATAATTACAATTAGTATTATAGCTGCGGCCTGCCTGCTGTTGCTGCTTTATATTATTTTATTTCCTTTGTTTCATAAGAAAAAAGCCGATGCTTCTATTAAAATACATGGCGTTGCCGAGATGCCCACAACATTTAATTTGCCGGTATATAATAAAATTGCCGTTGCCCTTGATTTTAGTACAAACGATTATAAAATTATTACCTATGCCCTTGGCCAGGGAAATATAAATACGCAATACCTGCTTTTGCATATTGTGGAAAGCGCTTCTGCAAGGTTGCATGGAAAAGAGTCTGCCGATTATGAAACACAAAAAGACATGGAGCAACTCCAGGCATATATAAAGCATTTAAGTGAAAAAGGATATAAAGCCACTGCCGAAATTGGCTATAATAAAAGGGTGAAAGAAATAGTAAGAATTGTAAAAGAAAGCCAATCGGACCTTTTGGTAATAGGCGCACATGGCCATACGGCTTTCCGGGATTTATTGTATGGTGAAACGGTAAATGCAGTGCGGCACCAATTAAAAATACCTGTACTGGTAGTTACTTTGAAATAGCCATAAGCTTTTTTTCAAGTGTATTGTTCCATTGTTCCTGCTTTTCAAAGTTGCGGCCATTTTGTGTTTGCTCATCATATTGGTTTTGCAGGTTGTTCATATAATCCAGGCATTCCCTGTATATGGAAGGAATTAAGGTTTTATAATTGGATGAAGATATTGCCGCATTTTTTATTTTAGAAACAAATACACTTGCTGCAATAAAGCTGATGTTAAAATGATGTTGCTCATGGTTGAGGATATAGGCCGATTTTTTATCGGGCTTTACCCATGATTGCGGTTTGTTGAAATAACAATACACCGCCACATTTACATTTAATATTTCACCGGCAGTGGTTACCGATGCTTTGTAACCAAACCCACTCATGGTAATGGCGGCAGTACTACCTTTTTCCACTGGCGGGGGACCCTTAAAATCGGCCCAGCTCAGTTTTTCGTTGCGGTTATAATAAATTACTTCCTGAGAAGCCAATTCGGTTTGCTGGGTCCAGTAAACATTGGTATGTAATTGTGCTTTAACTGTAGAACAGTAAAAAATTAAAAATATGGCTAAAGAAAATTTCATAATAGGCAAAGCAAATAAATAGGCTTAATTGCAAATAAAAAATTAAAAGCCCACGGATTACCAAATCCTTAACAGCTATTTTTCTGAAAGGCGGCGGTGAACATTTGCTGCAATGCTACCCATATCCAATTTTTCCATGCAATTAAAATGTTCCAGCGGGCATTTATCTTCGCCATACTTACTGCAGGGCTGGCAACAAAGGTTTAGAGAAATGTTTTCATAAATGGGATATGGGCCGCTATGCCTGTAAGCTGTGCCATAGTAAGGCGCAACATCAAGCTGGGGCGTAGTGGCGCCCCAAATTGCTAATACCTGTTTTTGAAAAGCGCAGGCAATATATTGCATGCCTGTATCGTGTGAAATAACCAGTTTGCTTTTTCGTATTAAATCCGCCGATTCCAGTAAATTATACTTTCCGCAGGAATTATATACCTTAACCGGGTCGGCTGCGGCAATTTTTTTTCCATTGCTCCGGTCTTCTTTGCCGCCAATAAGTATTATGGGATGGTTGATTTTGCTGCACAATTCCTTTAATTTATGTACGGGCAATTTTTTTGTAGCATAAGAAGCGCCAATTACCAGGCATATAAATCCTGCCTGATGCGATGTGGGCAAATGGTCTTCAGTTACCATTTCATTTTCGGGAATAAAAAAATCCAAACCGAGCCCATCATCCTGCACCCCAAGCGGGGCCACGGTTTCCAGACTGCGTTGCGTAATATGCTTTTTGGGCATCAGGTTTAGGCTAAACTCGGTAAGTAAAAATTTTTGTAGGCTCAGTTTTTGAATGGTAAAAGAGGGTTTGCGTAAAGCAAATTTTATTTTTGCACTGCGGAAATTATTGTGGAGGTCAATAACATAATCATAGTTTTCGGCTTTCAACTGTTTTACCAATTCCTTCAAATTATTTTGATAATAAAAAAACTTGTCAATATAGGGGTTGTATTCGGTTACTTTTTTAAAAGAATACTTAGTAATAAAATGTAACGCTGTATCGCCCATTTGTTTTTTGATACAACGAAAAGCAGGGCTGGCCAATACAATGTCGCCAATGGATGAAAACCGTATAACTAGGATCTTTGTCATTTTGGAATAAAATGCGGAAAAAGGGATTTAGGTAAATAGCAACATTAGTCTTTGGGTAAATTTTTCTTTTTACTGAAAAAAAGTTTCCATATAACCGGCAAAGTTGTAATCAATACAATTCCTATAACAATTACTTCCAGGTGTTCTTTTAAATCGAAATTATATTTTGATTTGATAAAGGCATTGAGGTAGTGGCCTGCAAAAAGCATGGTTACCGCCCAGGCAATACAACCTACAATATTGTAAAACATAAACTTCTTTTTATCCATTTTTACAATACCGGCAACAATGGGTGCAAAGGTGCGGATGATGGGCAAAAACCTTGCTACTACGATGGTGCCTGCCCCGTTTTTTTCATAAAAATCATGCGCTTGTTCCAGGTACCTTTTTTTAAAAAAGAAGCTGTCTTTTCTTTTGTAAAGGGTTGGGCCGCTTTTAAGGCCAAACCAATAGCCAACGGAATTGCCCAAAACACCACAGATAATCACTAACACGGTAAGGATGAGGAGTTGTAAAAAATCTGATCCGGTATTGATATTGAGGCCCTGCATTATTAAATCATTGCTATAAATACCGGCTACAAAAAGCAACGAATCACCGGGAAGAAAAAATCCTGCAAACAATCCGGTTTCTGCAAAAACTATAAATAAAAATAACCACAACCCTCCGTTTTCAATATAAAAAGCAGGGTTTAAGAGTTCGTGCCAGTTAAATTCCAATAAAGTTACCATACGTGCTTTTTATATCCAATGCGGTTTTGATTTTGCAATATACGTTAAAAGCCAATTTGTAATCGTTCATCCATAAAATATATGAATAGTAAGGTTAATACCAATTATTTTCTTACTTTTCCGTAATTATTTATTGAATACAACTAATTTTTACTTATGAGTTTGTTTGTTAAAAAACCAATGGATGTACTGTTGAATGAAGCAGGCGAATCTGGGGAGCACACCTTAAAAAGATCACTTGGTTCCTGGGGATTAATAGCCCTGGGTATTGGCGCTATTATTGGCGCAGGCTTGTTTTCCATTACGGGAATGGCTGCTGCAAACCATGCCGGCCCGGCCATTACTATTTCTTTTATTGTTGCGGGGTTGGGTTGTGCTTTTGCAGGGCTGTGTTACGCAGAGTTTGCTTCAATGATTCCTGTAGCAGGGAGTGCTTATACCTATTCTTATGCAACCATGGGTGAGTTTATTGCATGGATTATTGGTTGGGACCTTGTGTTGGAATATGCCGTTGGTGCGGCAACCGTTGGTATTAGCTGGAGTGGTTACCTGGTAAAATTTTTAAAGGGGTTTAATATCCATTTACCCAATGCGCTTACTGCCGGGCCTTGGGATGGTGGTGTTATTAATATTCCTGCAGTTTTCATTATAGTATTAATGAGTTTACTGCTTATAAAAGGCACTAAAGAGAGTGCAAGGGTAAATGCTGTAATAGTTGCCCTAAAAGTTAGTGTTGTCCTCACCTTTATTTTTCTTGGCTGGCATTATATCAACAGCAGCAATTACGATCCTTATTTTATTCCGGCAACTGAGCCTGGCCATGAAAGCTTTTTTAACCATGGGTTTGGTGGCGTTATTAGGGCCGCAGCCATAGTTTTCTTTGCCTATATTGGTTTTGATGCAGTAAGTACAGCAGCTCAGGAAACAAAAAACCCCAAGCGAAATATGCCCATTGGCATTTTGGGCTCATTGGCTATTTGTACTGTTTTGTATTTACTTTTTGCACATGTAATGACAGGGGTTGCCAACTACAAAACTTTTTTGGGTACCGATAGTAAAGATGCTATTGCTCCCGTATATGTTGCGATTGAACACATGGGCTCACCCAATGCAAGTGGTGTTATTCAACCCGATTATCCATGGCTCAACAGGGCAATTGTAGTAGCCATACTGGGTGGATATGCTTCTGTAATACTAGTAATGCTAATGGGACAGTCGAGGGTTTTTTACAGTATGAGTAAAGATGGCTTGTTGCCTAAAGTATTTTCATCTGTTCATCCAAAGTTTCGCACACCGGCAAAAAATAATATGATGTTTATGGTTTTTGTAAGCCTTTTTGCTGCTTTTGTTCCGGCAAGGGTTGTAGGGGAAATGACAAGTATTGGAACTTTGTTTGCCTTTATATTAGTTTGTATTGGTATATTGGTAATGCGTAAAAAAATGCCCAATGTACCCAGGGGTTTTAAAACCCCGCTAGTACCCATTGTTCCCGTATTAGGCATTATTACCTGCTTGTTCATGATGGTTTTTTTACCTATGGATACCTGGATAAGGTTATTGGTATGGATGCTCATTGGCCTGGATATTTATCTCGTTTATGGCGCTAAGCATAGCCATTTGGGAGATGGAACCGATGCCGATGGCCGTAGCGGCATGAATGTTGCCCGATACACAGGCATTGGGTTATCGGTATTGTTAATAATTGTAGGCTTCCTTCATCAAAATACAGTGGGCTACGATGCAGACAGGACCTTGCTTTATATTTCTTTAATTTTTGCTTTGGTACATGCAGTAATTTATGGTATGAAACTTGCTAAAAAGTAAACGATCAACCAGAGTTTTGTTTAACCATTTTTGCAGGTATTAACAGGGTATTGGCGAAAATGAGTAAACCTTTTTCTTATTTTTTAAATCTATTAAGAGAAAATTTTTCATTTTTGCAAAAGGTAATTTATTGATGTAAATGAAGCAGATAATAATTTTTGTGGTTATTTTTTGTTGCTCTTTTATGAGCAAAGCTCAGGTTGATTTTAAAGATAGTTTGGGAGTTGTAACCATAAAGCAGGACAACCGTATAGAAATACTCGGCCAGAAAATGGCGGAATATAACCTTAACCTGGCCACAAAACCCAGGATGTCAAAAGGCTTTCGTTTAATGCTGCTTAGCACAAGCAACCGGGATCTGGCAATGAGTGTACGTACAAAACTGCTGCAGCAATTTCCCAACGAAAGTATTTACATGAGCTTTCAAAGCCCGTATATTAAAATAAAGTTTGGCAATTTTGAAGAAAGGGGCGATGCCGACAGGATGCGTAAGTTATTACTTGCCCAAAAACTTGTTCCGGGAAATATTTATATAGTATCCGAAAATATAGAAGTAAACCCAAAGGATGCTACAACGGCGAATTAAATCTTATCCTACTATTTTTTTAATGATCAGGTAGCTTATAATGGAGATAATCAGTAAGATGCCTATTGTAGTGTAAATAATATACTCGTTGCTGAAAAGGCTTTTAACACGGTTCCTTTTTGCTTTTTGCAATTTCCCTTTTAGCGATTTGTTTATTTGAAATGCCAGCAACGATGCTTTTTCTTTACTGCTTATATTTTTTAAACCATCCATTGCATCGGCCAAAAAAGGGTCGTCCCGGAGTTGTTGTTCGAGCTTTTGCATTTCCTGTTCGGGCAATTTCCCATCAATATATTGAAGCAGTTTTTCCTGCTCTATCTCATTGTTGAGGTTTTGTAACATATTTTTTAAGTCATCGTTCATTTTCCTGCATTTTCAATAGTTTCATTTTTAAATTTCTTTTGCCGTTTTGTATAAAACTTTTTACCTGCATCAGAGTAAATCCTGATAATTCGGCTATTTGCTGATAGGTTTGTTTTTTTAAATAAAATAAAGTTACACAAAGCTTTTGTTCATCATTAAGTTGATCTAAGGCAAAGTTGAGCTGGTTTAATTGGATGTCTTTTTGTATTATTTGTTCTAAATTAGGATCTTCCGTAACCGAAGCAATATTTTCACTGAGCGGTGATGGCATTTTGTTTTTGAGCCTTAACAGCATAAGGCAATGGTTACGGGCAATGGTATATATCCAGCTTTTAAAATATTCCACTTTATACCTGGGTAGTTCATGAATTACTTTTAAAAATACCTGTTGTACCGCATCTTTTGCTTCGTCCTCGTTGTTGAGGTATTTCATGCATACCCCCAGTAATAAATAGGTATAGCGCTGAAGCAAGCGACCTAATATCTCGTTATCTTTTGTTACTGAAAAGAGTTCAAGTAGCTCAGTATCATCCTTATATGGTAAGTTTTCTTCGCTCAAATCCCAGGCTTGTTTATATGTATGGATGTAAACTTAAGATAATTTCCATAACCAGGCTACAAACGATTAGCGCCTGCCACTATGTCACTTTTGTAATAGAATCTGCGTATATTTGCTATTCTATTTTTAAAGATGGAAGAATTATTTACACATAAAACTATTGATGAGCTCAGGCAGGGAGAAGCTATTTCATTACCAGAAATATTTAATGAATCTGGCTCTAAAAAATTTTATATTGAAAGCTATGGTTGTGCTATGAACTTTGCCGATAGCGAGGTGGTAGCTTCAATATTACAAAAAGAAGGATTTGGCGCTACCATAGAACCGGAAATTGCCGATCTCATATTTATTAATACTTGCTCTATAAGGGAAAAAGCTGAACAAACCGTACGTAAAAGGCTTACCATTCTCAAGTCTTATAAAAAGCGTAACCCAGGAATGCTGATAGGCGTTTTAGGCTGTATGGCAGAAAGGCTTAAAGCAACATTTTTGGAAGAAGAGAAACTGGTAGATATTGTGGTAGGCCCAGATGCTTACCGTACCCTTCCGCAATTAATAACGGAAGCAGAAGGCGGACAAAAAGCCGTAAATGTTTTACTTAGCCGGGAAGAAACCTATGCAGATATTTCTCCCATTCGCTTAAACAGTAATGGCGTAACGGCCTTTGTAAGTATTATGAGGGGCTGCAATAATATGTGTTCGTTTTGTGTAGTGCCCTTTACCCGTGGCAGGGAACGCAGCAGAGATGTCAACAGTGTGGTGAAAGAATGTGAAGCATTATTTAATGATGGGTACAAAGAAGTAACTTTATTGGGCCAAAATGTAGATAGTTATCACTTTATTGATGAAAGGAATAATAGGGTAATAAATTTTGCCAAACTTTTAGAAATGGTAGCGAAAATTTCACCCAATTTAAGAGTGCGTTTTTCTACATCGCATCCAAAAGATATTACCGATGAAGTATTGTTTACCATTGCCCGGTATGAAAATATTTGTAATTATATCCACCTTCCGGTGCAAAGTGGCAGCAGCAGGGTACTTTCTTTAATGAACCGCACTTACAGCCGGGAATGGTATGTTGCACGGGTAAATCGTATAAGGGAAATATTGCCCAACTGTGGTTTATCTACCGACATGATTGTAGGCTTTTGTACCGAAACCGAAGGAGACCATGAGCAATCGCTGGAACTAATGGAGTATTGCCAATACGACCTGGCTTATATGTATTTTTATAGCGAAAGGCCGGGAACCCTTGCTGCACGCAGGTTTGCCGATGATATTCCTTTGGAAGTAAAGAAAAAAAGGCTGCAGCAAATGGTTGACCTGCACCGTATCCACTCTTTAAAAAGTATGCAAAAAGATGTGGGCAAAGCCTTTAAAGTGCTTATTGAAGGTGCTTCTAGAAAAAATGCAGATGAACTCTTTGGAAGAAACGAGCAAAATAAAGTAATTGTTTTCCCTAAGGAAAATTTTAGCAAAGGCCAGTATGTAAATGTGCTGGTTGAAACTTGTACCGCCGGAACTTTAATTGGTAAAGCCATACATTAATAAAAATGACGAAAAGGTTTTTTTTGCTTTTGGTAATTGTGTTTTCTGTAACAGGTGTAAAAGCACAGCAAACCAACATTGAAGATTGGGCAGCATACCTTAGCACTGCAGTACCCAAAGAGTATTTTAATTATTTTTTTAAAAGCGGTGGAAGTATTGTAAAGAGGATATACTATTTTAAATATAAAGATGAAAAGTATCTTGCCCTTTACGAAAAGGGCAAGCTGCTCAATGTTAAACTGGCCGGGGAAGATTATTTTCAACTGCTTGAACAAAACTATAAGGACCTAAAATATAATGCAAACAATTTATTAAAAGTTTGCAGGAAGGTTTTCCCGAATTATAAGACAGATTACTTAAATACGGCTATTGATATTAGAAATGTTGCCATAAAGTTTAAAAGTGTTCATTGCAATCATTTTAGATTGCCCACTGAGGTTTCACTTGTTGATGAAAAGTTTCAGCCCTTTTATAGCTTGTTAAATGAAATAGTGCAAAAAATGGAAGCTGCTTTCGAATAATACGGAATGTAAAATTATTGGTTTCATGAAAATAAAATGGGTGGACAAAACAGTAAATTTTTTAAAAAAGAAATGGTAAAAAAAGCAGTAATCTTTCTTTTACTGGGCATTGGCCAGGGTTTTAATGCAAAGGCACAAAACACATTGGAGCAATGGGATGCTTATTTAAAAAGCGTCAAATTGGAATCCTGTATTTGGTATTACGAAGTTAAAGCCCATACTACACTATATTCCATACTTTATTTTGAATATAATGGCGATCCCTATTTAATAGAAACCCGTAACGGTAAAGTAACCAGGGTAAAAAATGATGTAGATTTTGATTTGTTCGATTTTGTTATAAGTAAAAAACCAGCTTTAAAAAAATTAAATAATAAAACAACGGTTTACAGGTATTCAAAGAATTTGCCGTTAGAAAATATTTCAATTGATACGAGTTTAATAAAGAGCAATATTTTAATTAAACATGGTAAATTGAATTTAAAGGCCATAAACATGTATGGCAATAATTATTTCCGTGCAAAATATAAAGCAGAATTTGCAGTGTTGGATGAAATAGCAATCATAATGCATGGGGCTTTTAAAAAAGAAGAAAAGGCTGAAGCAACTATAAAGCAAGATTAATTTAAAAATGTACAATGGAACTTCAATCACTAAAAAACAGATTTGGCATAATTGGTAATTCACCAGGGTTAAACCATGCATTGAATGTTGCGGCACAGGTTGCCAATACCGATTTAAGCGTTTTAATTAATGGCGAAAGCGGCGTGGGTAAGGAAGTGTTTTCACAAATCATACATGCACTGTCTGCCCGCAAGCACAATCCATTTATTGCCGTAAACTGCGGCGCAATTCCCGAAGGCACTATTGATTCTGAGTTATTCGGCCATGAAAAAGGCTCCTTTACCGGAGCTGTTGACGGCCGCAAAGGATATTTTGAAACCGTAAACGGGGGCACCATTTTTTTGGATGAAATTGGTGAGCTTCCGCTGGGTACGCAGGCAAGGCTGCTCCGGGTTTTGGAAACCGGAGAATATATAAGGGTAGGGAGCAGCAAAGTGCAAAAAACCGATGTAAGGGTAATTGCCGCTACCAATAAAGATTTGCTAGAATCAACCCATACCGGGAAGTTCAGGGAGGATTTATATTACCGTTTAAACACCGTGCCCATTCGAGTGCCTGCATTGAGGGACAGAAAAGAAGATATTTATTTATTATTCCGCAAGTTTGCATCAGATTTTGCCGATAAATATAAAACTACGCCGGTACAGTTAAGCGATGGCGCTGTAGAAGTTTTGCTTCATTATTCCTGGCCTGGAAATGTGAGGGAACTAAAAAATATAGCCGAACAAATTTCAGTGCTGAGCAAAGATAAATCGGTTTCTGCTGACCAATTCAGGGGCTTTTTGCCCGAGACGCATTACGACAGGCTGCCAGTGCTGGCAGGTACGGGTACAAGTGTAAGCCATGCGGAGTTTGCCAATGAAAGAGAAATTTTATACAAGCTTTTTTTCGACATGAAAAAAGATGTAAATGAATTGAAGAAAATGTTTTTTGATATTTTACAAAACCCGGCACACGCCGCCCCAGTTTTTAATAATGAAAACCACCAGGTACATAACGAAATTTATCCTGCCTCAAATGGCGCCAATACTTTAATATCGGGCAATCCTTCGGTAATATTGCCCGGCCGTTCATCCAATGTAATTCAACCACATGAAGAAGTGGAAGAATCTTTGAGCATCATGGATAAAGAAAAAGAACTCATCATTAAAGCTTTAAAAAAGCACCGGGGAAAAAGAAAAGATGCATCACTCGACCTAGGCATTAGCGAACGCACCCTTTACCGAAAGCTGAAGGAATATGATATTGAAGATTTGTAAATGTTTAACATTGCTTTTATTAACTTGAAATGTATGTTCTTCTTAAAAAATAAATTAGCCGCTTACTTATTATTGCTGATGTGCTTTACCGTATTTAATTTTGCCACCTGCAAATATGGTTTTAATGATGTAGGCGCTTTATCGCCCGATATAAAAACTTTTAGAGTAAATTACCTGGAGAATAAAGCACAATATGTAAATACCAGGCTTAGCCCGGAGCTTACCGAAAAGCTAAAGCAAAAAATAATAGGCACTACACGCCTGCGGCAAACCAACAGCGATGATGCCCATTATGATATCAGCGGCTATTTATCGCAATATAGCATTACCTTTGTAAGCATTACAGGAAATAATACAAGTGGCAACCGCTTAAGCGTTGCCTTTCACCTTACGTTTAAGAATACACTCGACGATACAAAAAGTTTTGAAGCCGACCTTTCCCGTTCCTATGATATATCCGGCGATGCCTCACTTTCGCAAATTGATGCATCGCTATCTCCAGATATAGTTCGTGACCTTACAGACGAAATTTTTAACAAGATATTTTCCAACTGGTAAAACTGAACCGATGCTGCAGGATGATATTTTTAGGACAATTTTTAAAACTTCTTTTGACTCTTCCGATGTTTACCTTTTAAAGCAGGTTACTGAGGAGTATCCGTATTTTTCACTGGCGCATTTTTTTAAGTTAAAGAAAGATACCGTTTACGATGAAAACAGTGCCGCAAAAACAGCATTGCATTTTCATAATCCATTTTTATTGAATTTCCGGTTAAATAATAGTGAAAACGGGCAAGCCATAAAGCCAGTAGAAATTATTGCTCAGCGTGAAAAAGAAGAAATAATACATGAGGAACCTACGCCAATGAGTAATACGGCTTACCTTGCTAATATAGATGAACCGTTTGTGGGTCAAGGCCTTGAAGTTGAAAAAGAATTTCATTACAGTAATGAAATGCTACATCCTATCCCTGAAAAATCAGCACGGTTGCAGGAAAACGCCGGCATACCTGTTGTTGAAGGCGCCCTTCAAAATTTACTGGATAAAAATAGTTTTCTAAAACACGAAGAAGAATTAGCCCCGCCAAACGTACCCAATAAAGCAACTCCGGAAAACAAAGAGCCTGCAATGCCAGAAAAAAAGGGCATCAATGAACCTGAAGTTGCTATCCAACAACAAGCTTTGCCCCAGGAATGGTTATTTGAACCACTGCATACTACCGATTATTTTGCATCGCAGGGTATAAAAATTACTGAGGATACCGCAGGCTCCGATAAATTGGGGAAGCAACTTAAAAGCTTTACAGAGTGGCTCAAAATTATGAAAAAACAAAGCCATTATAAGGTTTCCCCAGATGCGCCTGTGGACCATGCCGTTGAAAATTTGGCTGAAAAAAGCAATGAAGAGCAGGAAATTATAACCGAAACCATGGCCGAGGCATACAAAACCCAGGGCAAATCAGAAAAAGCAAGGGAAATTTATCAAAAATTAAGTTTGCTTAATCCTTCAAAAAGTGCTTACTTTGCAGCCCAAATTGAATATTTAAAAGACAATTAAGATGTTAGTTATATTCGGAATATTAGTGATACTTGCAGCAGTTATACTGGGCTTAATCGTGTTAATTCAAAATCCCAAAGGTGGTGGCCTATCCGGTACTTTTGGTGGTTTTGGCAACCAGTTTATGGGTGTAAAACAAACTACAGATGTACTGGAAAAAAGTACCTGGGTTTTTGCCGGTATTGTGGCTTTGTTATGCCTCATTTCCCCGGCTTTTATTCCAAAAGAAGGTGCAGCATCCGGCGATGATTTACTAAAAAGCACACCGGTTTCCGTACCTAAATCTCAACCGGCACCTGCTACCAATGCAACACAAATGCCAGGAACGGTTGCTCCCGATAGCAATAAATAATTTTTTAACTTTTTTTATTGACCCTGCTTTTGAGCAGGGTTTTTTATTTTTTGTTGGGCTGTAGGTTTGCTAGCAATATTTATAGTTTTATCAATGTGCATTAATAGTATTTTTGTTTTATGATAGCAATAGACCATGTTTTACTTAGCGATGAAGTACTTCAGGAAAAATTTGTTTGCGACCTTGCAAAATGTAAAGGCGCCTGTTGCGTAGATGGTGATGCCGGCGCACCATTGGAAAAAGACGAATTGAAAATGATAGATAAAGTGTACGATAAAGTAAAACCTTACCTCAATGCAGAAAGTATTGCTGAAATTGAAAAGCAGGGCCTTTATGTGTACCATAAAGAGTTTGGCTGGGTAACGCCGGCTATTAACGGCGCAATATGTGTGTATGGTATTAAAGATAAAAACGGTGTGGTAAAATGCGGTGTCGAACAGGCATTTTACGATAATAAAATAAAATGGAAGAAGCCGGTAAGCTGCCACTTGTTTCCCATAATAGTAAAAAAAAGTAAAAACAGTACAACGGAATACGTAAACTACGAGCCCAGGGAAGACCATTGTAAGCCAGGATGTACGTTAGGAAAAAAACTTAAAGTTCCTGTTTACGAGTTTTTAAAAGAACCATTAATACGTAAGTTTGGGAAAAAATTTTACGAGGCGCTATCAGCTGCAGCCATTCATCTAAATTCAAAAAAATGAAACCTAATATTTTTATAATTGCCCTTTCTTTATCCTTTATTTACGGGTGTAATACAAACGAAGCTAAAGTAGATAGTAGCCTTAAAAAATATTTCGATGCAAAAAAAGTAGACGGTTGTTTTGCTTTTTTAGATAATTCAAACGGTAAAATAACCGTTTACAATTTTGCTATGGATACCACACGCTTTTTGCCGGCATCTACATTTAAAATAGTAAATGGGTTAATAGCTTTAGAAACCGGCACTGCCACCGATGAAAATATGCCCATAAAATGGAATGGCAATAAAGTGTATTTCCCCAACGGAAAAGAAGCTACCGATTGGAACAAAGATTTAACCTTTAAAGAAGCTTTTAAGGCAAGCGCAGTTCCTTACTTTCAGGAGCTGGCAAGGCGCATTGGTAAAGATACCCTGCAGCTTTGGTTAGATAGCCTGGGTTATGGTACAAAAAAAATATCTGGCCCCGTAGATTCGTTTTGGTTGAATAATACCTTAAAAATTTCACCAGATGAGCAATTAGGCCTATTAAAAAAATTATATTTTGAACAATTACCCTTTAGAAAATCCGTTCAGCAAACAATGAGTAGATTGATGGTGCAGGAAGATAATACAGCTTATAAGCTGAGCTATAAAACCGGTTGGGGATTTGATGAAGCAGGGAACAGCATTGGCTGGCTTACCGGCTGGATTGAAGAAAACAGGCATGTATATTTTTTTGTAACCTTACTTAAATCGCCAGACAAAAATTTTGATATGGTGCCTGCAAGAATTGCCATAACAAAAGATATTTTAAAGAGCTATGGTTTTTTTGAAGGAAAAAAATAAGGCCATTGTTTAAGGGTATTTTCCCTTTCGTACTTAAAAAAATAAATCCAGTTATCGTATTATATGAGCATTCCCGAATTTCAGTATACCTATTTATTATATGCCGGGCTACTGTTGCCTGTAGTAGCCGTGCTCATTTTTTTACAGGCCCTCAGGAAAAAGAAAAAAGCGGCAAAAAAAATTGGGGATAAAAAATTGGTAGATCAACTTACGGCGGCTTACAGTTCCCGTAAATACCTAATCAAATTTTTATTGATAGTTACTGCATTGAGTTTGCTGGTATTTTCTCTTGCAAATATGCGAAGCTCTGCGGGTACACCTTTGGGTAAAAGAAACGGAGTTGATGTAATGATTGCACTGGACGTAAGTAAAAGCATGCTTGCCGGGGATATTAAACCCAACAGGCTGGAAAGGGCAAGGCAATTGGTAAATAAATTAATTGACCGGTTGCAGAACGACAGGCTGGGGATTGTGGTTTTTGCAGGAAAAGCCTATTTACAAATGCCTTTAACGGCAGATCATAGTGCAGCAAAAATGTATTTATCTACTGCATCGCCGGATATTATTCCTACTCAGGGAACAATAATTGCTGAAGCCTTGAAAATGAGTAATGCCGCATTTAACAGTAACGAAAAAAAGTATAAAACCATTATTCTTATAAGCGATGGGGAAGACCACGATGAAGATGCACTGGCCGTTGCCAAAAATATTGCGGCATCAGGTGGTATCATACATACCGTAGGCATGGGTTCCCAGCAAGGTGCACCTATTTTAGACCTATTAACTGGCCAGTTAAAAACAGATATCAATGGAAATACAATCATAAGCAAGCTTAATGAAGTAGAGCTTAGGCAGATAGCAAAAAGTGGCAATGGCCTTTACCAATATTTTGACAATACCGATAAAGTGGTGAATAATATTTTAAACCAAATTGCACATATGGAGCAAAAAGCAGTAAAAGATGATTCGTTAACGGATTGGCTTAATTATTTTCAATATTTTGCTGCTGCCGCTTTTATACTTTTATTAATTGAAGTATTTGTAACTGAAAAAAAGCGTAAAGCAAATGGAGGCATTAAGAAAAAAATAATAACCACGGCGATACACTTTTTAGTTTTTGCGAATTTTGCCATTGCACAATCAGAAAATGAGTTCATTAAGCAGGGTAATGCCGAATATCAAAAAGGCAACTATTCAGCCGCAGCAAATAAATATAAAGAAGCTATAAAAGAAAACCCCAAAAGTGGTATTGCCTACTATAACCTTGCCAATGCACAATATAAATCAAAAAAAACCGAAGAGTCTATAGCCGCTTATGATAAAGCCGCAAAACTTTTAAGTACTTCATCTGAATTATCTGATGTATGGTATAATAGAGGCGTGGTATTGCAAAACAATAAAAAAAATGACGAGTGCATCATAGCCTATAAGAATGCTTTATTGCTCAACCCCAGGCATGAACAAGCCCGGCAAAATCTTCAAAAGGCATTACGTAAACAGCAGGAGAAAAAAGAAAAGCAAAATCAGCAAGACCAAAATAAAAATCAGCAACCCAAGCCACAATCATCCAGGCTTTCCCAAAAAGATGCCGAAGAAAAATTAAAAGCGCTGATGCAGCAGGAGCGCAACCTACACGATAAATTGAATAAGCAAAATGCACAGTCGCCCAACCAACCCGAAAAAGATTGGTAATGCCACTATATCGCTACCTTCTCAAACACAGGCAGATATTCGTTAACTTTGCTTCATTAATTTTGTTTCATGCAATCGTATTGCAATTCATTGGCCAGCTATAGCCGGCTTAAAACACGAGAAGTTAAAATTGGGCAACTCCTTTTAGGTAATGGCCATCCAATAAGGGTGCAAACCATGACCACAACCGATACTATGGATACCCAGGCAACAGTAGCGCAATGCATTCGTTGTATTGAAGCTGGTGCAGAAATGGTGCGTATTACAGCTCCTTCTAAAAAAGAAGCAGAGAATCTTTTGCAAATTAAAAATGAGCTAAGGAAAAGGGGATATGAAACCCCGCTAATTGCAGATATCCACTTTACGCCCAATGCTGCAGAAATTGCCGCAAAGATTGTTGAAAAAGTGAGAATTAATCCGGGTAATTATATAGACAAAAAAAAATTTGAACAAATAGAATATTCCGATGCAGATTATGCAGAAGAAATTGAAAGGATTCGAGAGCGTTTTACCCCACTGGTAAAAATTTGCAAAGAGCATGGCACTGCTATGCGTATAGGCACCAACCATGGCAGCCTTAGCGACCGTATTATGAGCCGTTATGGCGATACTGCCATAGGCATGGTGGAAAGTGCAATGGAGTTTTTGCGTATTGCCCGCAGTGAAAATTACCACAATATAATGCTGAGCATGAAGAGCAGTAACCCATTGGTGATGGCCCAGGCATATCGCCTGCTTGTAAAGCACATGAGCGACGAATTTGCTGAATGTTATCCATTGCACCTTGGGGTAACAGAAGCTGGAGATGGGGAAGATGGAAGGATAAAATCGGCGATTGGAATAGGTTCCCTTTTGCAGGATGGAATTGGGGATACCATTAGGGTAAGTTTAACGGAAGACCCCGAGTTTGAAATACCAGTTTGTAAAGATTTGCTCAAAAACCTTCCAGCAGAAAATACAATAGTAGCAAAAGTTGAATTGCCCTATTCACCTTTTGAATATGCAAGGAGAAACACTCATGAAATTATTAATACCGGTAAAAAGCATGTACCAGTTGTAATTGCAGATTTTATGCTGCAGAAACTAATAACTCCTGCAGATTTGGTATCTATTGGCTATGTTTATAACCCGGAAACAGATAAATGGAAAATTGCCGATGGCGCAGCCGACTTCATTTTTACTCATGATAAAACAATCAATTTTCACCTTCCGGGCACTTTAAGGGTAATATGTAGTTATAAAACATGGCTGCATACAAATGAACCCGAAAAGTATTTTCCTTTGTTTGATGGATCGAACTATCAAAATGCCAACCGCACATCACCGTTGCTCAACTTTATTGCCGTAAATGCAGATGAGGATTGTTCAGCTATTATTGCTTTTTTGCAAAACAATACAAATTTTGTGCCTTGTATTTTTTCAAATGAAGTAAATGCCATGCAACAATGCCGGATGTTTTTTATTGAATTAATGCAGCAAAAAATTACCAACCCGGTTGTAATAGCAGTGGAAAGCAATGCCGTAACTATTGATGAGCAGTTAATCAATTTTTCCGTAGTTTCAGGAGGGTTGTTTTTAGATGGCCTTGGCGATGGTATATGGTTGATTAATAACCCCGAAAAGCTGGAAAATATTGGCATGAAGGGAAGAACTTATTTGCCTATGGAAAATAATCATCGGTTCTTAAATAATACTTCTTTTTCCATATTGCAGGCGGTGCGTACCAGGATTTCCAAAACAGAATTTATCAGTTGCCCAAGTTGTGGCCGTACCCTTTTTGATTTACAGGAAACCACCGCAAAAATAAGAGCTGTTACCCAGCACCTAAAAGGGTTGAAAATAGCAATTATGGGATGTATTGTAAATGGCCCTGGGGAAATGGCCGATGCCGATTTTGGTTATGTGGGCAGCGGCCCCGGTAAAATAACTTTATACAAAGGGAAAAAAGTTGTGAAAAAAAATATCAATAGCGATATTGCCGTGCAGGAATTGATCAATTTATTGAAAGAAAATGAGGTGTGGATAGATGCGGAGACGCAGGTTAAGATGCAACTATAAAAGCTTGAAACTTTAATTCCTGTATTTTACCATTAATTTCTATAATATTTATTTGAATGCAAACAGATTTTTTAGTAATAGGTAGTGGCATTGCCGGCCTGAGTTATGCAATTAAAGTGGCACAGGCCTGCCCTCAAAAAAAAATTACAGTATTAACTAAAACACAAAGTGATGAAACCAATACCAAGTATGCACAAGGCGGTGTTGCAGGTGTATGGGACAAAGAACACGATAGCTTTACCAAACATATTGAAGACACACTCATTGCAGGGGATGGCCTTTGTAACCCTGCAATTGTGGAAATTGTAGTGAAAGAAGGTGTTGAACGCATTGCGGAATTAATTAATTGGGGCGCCAATTTTGATAAAGACCCCGATGGGGATTATAAATTGGGAAAAGAAGGCGGGCATAGCGAATATCGCATCCTTCATCATAAAGATATTACCGGCTGGGAAATGGAGCGCACCTTACTTACAGCCGCAGCAAAGCAAAAAAATATTGAAATCATCAATCATTGTTATGTAATTGATATTATCACCCAGCATCATTTAGGCTACCTGGTTACAAAATCTACACCAGATATTGAGAGTTATGGTGTGTATGTCTTAAACCTGGAAAGCAAAAAAATTGAAAAAATCCTGGCTTCGGTAACCCTGCTGGCAACCGGTGGAAACGGGCAGGTTTACAGGAGCACAACCAATCCTGCCATTGCTACTGGAGATGGTGTGGCAATGGTTTATCGTGCCAAAGGCCGTATTGAAAATATGGAATTCATCCAATTTCATCCTACAGCATTATATGAAACCGGTGTAAGGGGCCAAAGCTTTTTAATTACAGAAGCGGTACGGGGCGACGGTGGTATTTTACGTAATGTAAATGGGGAAACATTTATGGAGCGATACGATAACAGGAAAGACCTTGCGCCAAGGGATATTGTGGCCCGTGCAATTGATAATGAAATGAAAGTAAATGGTACCGAATTTGTTTACCTTGATTGCCGCCACATGGATCAGCAAAAATTTTTAGAACATTTCCCAAATATCCATGCCAAATGTAAAAGTATGGGTATTGATGTGGCAAATGATATGATACCTGTTTCACCTGCAGCCCATTATAGTTGCGGAGGAATAAAAACAGATGAATGGGGAAGGAGTTCCATAAAAAATTTATATGCCGCCGGTGAATGTGCCAGTACCGGGTTGCATGGCGCCAACCGCCTTGCCAGTAACAGTTTGCTCGAAGCAATGGTTTTAGCTCATAGGGCATTTATAGATGCTGTAGAAAAAGTAAATACTAAAATTACCATTTCAGAAAAAGCAATACCCGACTGGAATACCGCCGGAACCACTGCGCCCAAAGAAATGATTGTGATAACACAAAGTATAAAAGAGCTCAAACTTATCATGAGCGATTATGTTGGTATTGTTCGCAATAACGATCGTTTGCAAAGGGCAAACAGGAGGCTCGACCTATTGTTTGATGAAACAGTAAACCTTTATCAAAGAACAGAACTATCGCCACAACTGTGCGAATTACGCAACATGATTACTGTGAGTTACTTAATTGTAAAAGGCGCCGAACTAAGGCACGAAAGCCGGGGGCTGCATTTTAATACAGATTACCCCGGCAAAAGTGAAATAGTTCAAAATACGATATTGTAATTACTTCGTCAGTCTTCTATTAATACACCCATTTTGCCCATTTGATAATCCCTGTAAGCCTCCATAATTTCAGAGGAAGTATTCATTACAAATGGTCCCCTTGCTTCAATAGGTTCATCAATTGGTTCCCCGCTGCCTACAAAAAACTTACTGTTTTCCAAAGCAGTAATGTCAAAACTTTCTCCATCTTTATTAAATAAAATCAACTCCTTATTGTTTACCTCAGTATTTCTATTTACAATTATTTTTCCACTTAAAACATACAATAAGCTGTTTTGGTTTTTAGGAAAGTTAAAAGTATAAGTGCCTCCTTTTTTAGCTTCACCCATTATTGTAGTAACAGGTGTAAGTGTAGGTATTTTGCCGCTTACATTATCTAATTTCCCGGCAGGCAGCCTTAGGGTTACCAACCCGTCTTTACTGGTTAGTGTTGGGGTTTCCTCTTTGGAAGAAGGATAATAGGCAGGCGGGTCCATTTTATTTTTTGCAGGGCTGTTTACCCATACCTGTAATAGTTCCTGTTCGCCACCATGTTCAAATATATCATCAGGTACCCTTTCGCTATGGATAACGCCCATACCGGTATTCATCCATTGGGTGCCTCCTTCATAGATAATACTGTTATTCCCACGGCTGTCCCGGTGATGAACGCCCCCACGGTAAATAAAACTTACGGGGCTAAATCCCCTGTGTGGGTGTGGCCCAACGCCTTGCTGGCTGATGGGTATCGTTTTACTGATTACTGTTTCTGCATGGTGAAAAACCAGGAATGGGTTAAAAAAACCGGAATCGGTTGGCAAAAGCTCCCTTACCTTCATAGAACCTACATTTATCGGCCTTCCTTTTTCTATTTTTTTTATTGTTTTTTGTGCCATTGGTATTTTCCCCTTTATTTTTAATTGATTTTTTTACAAGAATAAAGTTAAGTATATTTGCTATCTATTAGTAAGCACTATACTTTTGTATAGCGCTATCCACAAAGTTACTTAAAGGAGCTGTACCATGGATAAAAGAGTAAAATTGGGAGAAAAAGAGTGTTCCCTTATGTTAATACCCGTAAAAGATGCCCTGGAGGTGCTGGCAGGTAAATGGAAGCTGCAGATTATTATTGCCCTTACCTTCGGTAAAAAAAGGTTTAAGGAAATTGCGAGGGAAATTGGCGGTATTTCTGATAAAATGCTGTCGAAGGAACTCAAAGAAATGGAGCGGCACCAGTTAATTGTGAGAACAGTTTATGATGCATTTCCGCCGGTGGTAGAATATGAGTTGACCCCTCATGGTAAAACCTTGCATAAGCTTATTGATAGCCTTAGAGACTGGGGAAATATTCACCGTAAGAAAATTTTTGGAAAATAATTGCCGCTAAATCATAAGCCATTTTAATTTGCAGGATTTAATTTTTTCTTCATTAAAAGGGTTATCATTTTTTTTATAGCGACTGTTTTGAATTTGCTTTATATCTTTGACGGCAATAACAGGTTTAAAATTACATGTATTATATAGTTTACGGTTTGCTTTATTGTTTTTCCCTGCTGCCATTTTTTATATTATATGGTATAAGCGATTTTGTTGCTTTTATTTTATACTCAGTAATGGGCTACCGTAAAAAAGTAGTGCTGGTAAACCTGGGCATTGCTTTTCCCGAAAAACCAGAAAAGGAAAGGCGGCAAATTGCCAAACAGTTTTACCGCAATTTTACCGATACATTTATTGAAACTTTAAAACTTTTGAGCCTCTCAAATAACCAAATTTCCCATAGGGGGATTATAGATATTACTGATGTGCAACCCTTAATAGAAAGTGGTAAAAACATACAGTTTATGGGTGGCCACCAAATGAACTGGGAGTTTGTAAATATGGCGGTAGCCGAAAAAATAAATATTTCCTGGGTGGGGATTTACCTGCGCATCAATAATAAAATAATGGATAAGATTATTTATAAGATGCGCTCTAAAAGAGGTACTGTACTGGTTGCGGCTCATGAATTTGTAACCTTACGAAATGCTGTTTTTAACCAGCAATATGCAATTGGGCTGGCAGCCGACCAAAACCCCGGGAACCTTACAAATGTTTATTGGTTGAATTACTTTAATAAACCTGCCCCCTTTTTTTCCGGTCCCGATAAATCGGCAAGAAACAGCAATATTGCAGTGGTATTTGTAGATATGGTAAAAGTAAAAAGGGGATACTACAAATTTGTTCCTGAAGTTTTTTCAAAAGACGGGTCTCTGCTAAATGAAAAAGAGTTTACTTTAAAATACCGGGATTTTATGGAGCGCATTATTCGTAAACAGCCAGCAAATTATTTGTGGAGCCATAAGCGGTGGAAATGGGGATACAGGGAGGGTTATAAATGGATTGATGGCACACCGGAGCCAGCTTTTGAGGATGTACGGAGCCAATATTATTCACCTTAAAATCAGCTTTGCCGTAACACAGTTTTACGCTGTACCATAAATGCTTACCGGCTGAAAAAAGAAAAGATATTTCAGCGAAGCTTCAACTCTGTTTCTTACACCAATTTTTTTATAAATATTTTTCAGGTGCTGCCTTACTGTATGGGGAGAAAGAAAATTTTGTTTGGCAATCTCCTGGTCAAATAAACCCATACTTACCAGGGCAAGAATTTCAATTTCCCTGTTGCTAAGTTCGTTACTCAATGAGGTTTTCATTTTTTAAAAATTTTAGGGTACAAAGATGAAAGGGATATTCAATCAAAACAACGTGAAAAACACCCAATTTTAGGAGGGTGTTTTAACGGTAGAAAACTTTCTAAAGCTTTGGGAAATAAAGCCAGGTTCCTGTTCTGGGCAAACTAATTTAAAACGGTTTTATCTGTTTCCTTAACTATGTTTTGCTGTTGTGCAATTTTTTCCCAACCACCCAGTACATTTCTTAAATTATGAAGACCTTGTTTTTTAAAAATAGAAGCTGAAATAACGCTCCTGTATCCACCGGCGCAATGGATGTATAAATTTTGGGAATCCTCAAAATTTGCCAGTTGTGCAGGGTCGGTTATTTCATGCAGCGGAAGGTTAATAGCTCCTTTTATATGGCCATTGCCAAATTCAGTTTCCCTACGAACATCTACAATACATAAATTGGGGTCGTGCGGTATATCCATTGCCAGTTCATCGGCTTCTACATCTATTATCATATCAATGGGTTCACCGGCATCTTTCCATGTGGGAAACCCATTGTGCAAAAATCCATCCATTTTATTAAACCCAACCCTGGCAAGCCTTACCACCGATTCTTCTTCCTTGCCCTCCGTGGTTACCAGTATTATATTTTTATCAAAAGGTAAAAGGCTCCCTGCCCATTCGGCAAACCTGCCTTCGAGGCCAATAAATACCGATCCGGGAATAAAACCCTGTGTAAATTCTGTAGCATTCCGTGTATCGAGTATAATACTTCCTTCTGTTGCCTTTGCCTTAAAGCTGTTAATATCTAAAGCCAACATTCCCCGCATTTTTACATCTTCCAGTTTATCATAACCCTTTTGATTAATTTTTGCATTAACTGCAAAATATACGGGTGCCTCCTGTAAGCCGCTGGTAATGGTTTTAATAAATTGTTCTGCAGTTTGCGGCTGCAGCGCATAATTGGATTTCTTTTCTTCCCCAATAGTACTAAAAGTGTTGGGACCAAGGTTTTTACCACAGCTGCTTCCAGGCCCATGTGCAGGGTACACAATAATGTGGTCTTCCAGGGGTAAAATTTTAGACTGTATCGTTGCATACAGTACCGCAGCAAGTTCTTCGCTGCTCATATTTCCACTGCTTAAATCGGGCCTGCCTACGTCTCCTACAAATAAAGTATCGCCGGTAAAAATTGTATGGTTTTTCCCGCTTTCATCTTTTAATAAATAGCAACAACTTTCCAAAGTATGGCCAGGCGTGTGTAAAACTTCAATAGTTATTTTTCCAAGGTTAAAAACTTCGCCGTCTTTTGCATTATAGGTTTTATAAGCCGTTACTGCTCCCGGGCCAAATACAATAGTAGCACCAGTTTCATGGGCAAGGTCAATATGGCCACTTACAAAGTCGGCATGAAAATGCGTTTCAAAAATGTATTTAATTTGGGCATTACGCTCCCTGGCCATTTCCAAATACAGGTTTGTATCCCTTAAGGGATCAATTATAGCCGCTACTCCTTCGCTCTCAATATAATAAGCAGCTTCGCTAAGGCACCCTGTATAGAGTTGTTGAATATACATTTATATAAAATTTATTAAAATAATTAAGTAGTAAACAAAAAGCGAGCCTTAGCCCGCTTTGCATCCAGTAAAAACAATTTTTTTTAAGCAACAAGTTGCTCAACTATATCCCCAACTTGTTCAACTCTTTTATAATTTACAGTGTAGTAAATAAATTTTCCATCTCTTTCTGTATTTACAAAACCGGCTTTACGCAGAATTGCTAAATGCTGAGAAGCAACGGATTGCTCAAGGCGCATTTTTATATAAATCTCTGTAACGGTAATTTTCTTCTCCGTTTCTATCAAATGTAAAATCTGTTGCCTTAATTTGTGGTTAAGGGCACGCAATACCAATGCAGCCTTTTTTAAGTTGTGGTAATTAATTTTTAATGCCTCTGAGTTTACGTTAACCAACGTATTCTCAGGTTCTTGTAAATGAGTGGTAACCGTCATAGGTTTGTAATTTTTAAATGCTTGAACAATTATTTAAGTTGCAAATATACAAAAAAGCTGCTATTTATTTTAATATAATATTGTTAAAATAAAAAATATGTGCCTTTATTTTCCGTAGAAATCCTTAATATAAAATGGCTCTGATAAAGCCAGGCTAGCAAATTTGCGCTCATAAAAATTTGAATATGAAAGCATTGCCATTGATGACGGAAAATGTTCTGTTGGGTCGGTAATATGATATTTACTATTTGGGAAAATTTTTGAAATTTTGATTGCCCCGGTGCCCATAAAAAATACTTTATTAGCGAAATTCATAATGTAATTTAAAAATCCTTCATTGATTATTTCAGCTTTGGGAGCAATTATTTCTTTAAGTGAAGGGCTGTATAGAGCAGTAAAAACCTCCATTCTCCTTGCATCTATCATGGGACATAAATAAGCATCCTTTTCTGTTGAATGTTTTACTGCTGCATGTCCAATCATAGCTAATGAGTTAATGGTAATGAGTGGTAAGTTTAATGCATAACATAACCCTTTTGCAGCGCTCATTCCCACCCTTAAGCCGGTGTAAGAGCCTGGCCCGGCAACAACTGCTACGGCATTAATTTTTTGGTTAGGTAAATTATCAAGGAGTGATTTTATTGCTGTATGTAAAAATGCAGCATGCTTGTTTTGGGTTTCATTTTTTTGTAAAGCAAAGATTAGTCCATTTTCTGCAATGGAAACAGTAGCTATTTGTTCTGAAGTATCAATATTGAGGATGAGGCTCATAAATTACATTCTTTTACCAGCAATGGCGCTGGAAGGTAGCGTTCATCTGAATTTGATAAGTTGGAGAGCAAAAAATAAATATTTTTCCTCCCTATTTTTTCGCACCATTCAAATGGCCCGTATGGATAATTGGTGCCAAGCCTCATAGCAATATCTATTTCTCCTTTTGTGCTTACGCCTTCGGCTAAGGCAATGTAAGCTTCATTAATAATTAAAGCTATTATCCTTGCACTAATAAAACCCGGAACATCACTGCAAAAAATTGGCTCTTTACCCAAATGATGAAAAAGGTTCAAAATCCCTGGAGTGGTTTCACCAGAAATTTCCCATTTAGTTTTTTCTAAAAAACCATTCCAATCATTAAATCGGATAACATTTGCAGCAACATTCATTTCTTTATTGCTCTTACACACGCAACCTAATAATACAGGTAAATTATCTTCTTTTATGTTTAAGTATTCCTGTGTAATATTAAAAATAATAAATGCATTTGCTTTTTGGGCAAAAAGCATTTCGGTATTTTGAGCTGTAATTAGTTCAGTATCCGAAATATTTTTTAAAAAATCCATTTGCCAGGGCTCACCATTCAAAACGGCTATTTTCATTAAGTTGTTTTTTGCAAAAATAGTGGCATATTGTTACAATTTGAGTTGCCTTTGATGCATTATACAAGTTTATTGACATGCTGTTTATAACATTATGAATTATATAAACAGGGAAATTGGTTATTTTCAGTTTTATTTTAAATATTTCAGATGTCTCCATTAGTACTATTGCTTTTTGTAGCGGGTTATTTTTTACTCTTAATTGCTGTGGCCTGGTACACAAGCCGAAATTCCAACAACGAATCTTTTTTTATAGGCAACAGAAATTCCAACTGGATGCTGGTTGCCTTTGGCATGATTGGCACCTCTTTGTCCGGTGTAACTTTTGTAAGCGTGCCCGGCGCAGTAGGTAAGGAAGCTTTTGCTTATTTTCAAATTACCATTGGCTATCTTATTGGGTATATTATTGTAGCCTTTGTTTTGTTGCCATTATATTATCGTTTAAACCTTACCTCAATTTATAGTTATTTAAACGACAGGCTTGGCATACGTTCATATAAAACAGGCGCTTCTTTCTTTTTGGTTTCCCGAACGCTGGGAGCAACAGCACGCCTTTACCTGGTGGTAAAAATTTTGCAGGATACCATACTTTCTGGTTTTGGAATCCCTTTTTGGGTAACTACTATCATCATTTTAATTATGATTTTACTGTACACCTACGAAGGTGGCGTTAAAACCATTGTATTTACCGATACCTTACAAACCACATTTATGCTCACTGGTTTGGTGGTTTGTGTTGGCTATATTTTAAGTACTATGAACCTGGATATTGGCAGCGCCATGCATCAAATGAACGAAAAAGGGCTGGGTAAAATATTTTATACCAACCCCGACAGTAAATTATTTTTCCTGAAACAAATTGTTGCAGGTGCTTTTATTACCATTACCATGACCGGAATGGACCAGGAAATGATGCAAAAAAATATTTCTGTACGTACCTTAAAAGATTCTCAAAAAAACATGGTAACGCTATCATTAATTATGATGGCGGTAATAATGTTGTTCCTTTTCCTGGGCGGTTTATTGTATTTGTATTCCGAAAGCCTTGGCGCTGTAATGGAAAATGGGAAATATGTACTCAATGGCCTGGATGTAAATGGCGATAAATTATTTCCCTACCTGGCTTTAAACCACATGCCGCATGTGGTGGCTATTATTTTTATCATTGCCTTAATTTCTGCATTATTCCCAAGCGCCGATGGTGCTATTACTGCGCTTACTTCATCGTTTTGTATAGATATATTGGGCATGAAGCGTAAGGATAACTGGCCAGAGGCTGAAAAGAAGAAAACAAGGCAAAGAGTACACTTAATTGTAGCGCTTGTTTTTCTTTTTTTTGTAATGGTATTTCATTGGGTTAATAACCCCAGCATGATTGGCGTAATTTTAAAAGTTGCTGCTTATACTTACGGGCCACTGCTGGGCTTGTTTAGTTTTGGCATTTTTACAAAAAGAAAAATTGCCGATAAATGGGTGCCTATAATTTGTATTGCTGCGCCTGTACTATGTTACCTGCTTGATGTGTATCAAAAATATATTTTTGGTAATTTTCAAATTGGCCTGGAGTTGTTGCTTATTAATGGCCTCATCACATTTGCCGGGTTGTTAATAATTTCAAAAAAAGCAAATTAGTATCATGGATTTGGTTCATCCTTTAGCAGAAAATTACGCAGCAAAATTTACTTCGCCATTGGATGCAATGAGGCATAAAGTAGAGCAGGAAACCCTGGCTCATCATGAACATTCAATTATGCTTAGCGGTCATGTACAAGGAATAGTGCTGGAAATGATAAGCAGGATGATAAAGCCTGTGAATATATTGGAAATAGGCACATTTACAGGCTTTAGCGCTTTATGCCTGGTTAAAGGTTTGCAACCGGGAGGCATTTTACATACCATTGAAATACGGGATAAGGATGCAGGCATTTGCGAACAATATTTTAAAGAGGCAAAAATGCAGCAGCAAATAAAATTACACCGGGGAAATGCTTTGCACATAATTCCTGCATTACACGAAGAATGGGATTTGGTTTTTATTGATGCTGATAAAGTTAGCTATATTCAATATTACGAGTTAACTTTGCAAAGGTTAAAACCCGGCGGCTTTATACTGGCAGATAATGTGTTGTTTCATGGCGAAGTGCTTGAGGAGAAGTTAACAGGAAAAAATGCAAAAGCAATTGCCGCATTTAACAAATATGTTGCAAATGATAGCCGGGTTCAGCAGGTAATACTTACACTTAGGGATGGTTTAATGCTCATAAGAAAAAAATAAATGGTATAGCAGCATGATAATACCTTACGCTGCATATAGCTTTGTAAAATAAAATATCTTTTAAATGAAACAACTTGGAATTGGCGTTTTAGTATGTTTATTGGGCTACTACGGTAATGCCCAAACAGCGCAGCAACTGGCTTATATTGATACCTACAAAGACCTTGCCGTAAAAGAAATGAAACGTAGCGGCATACCCGCTTCCATTACCCTTGCACAGGGTTTGCTGGAAACAGAAGCAGGAACCAGTGATTTAGTACGTAGGTCAAACAATCATTTTGGCATTAAATGTAAAAGTACCTGGACGGGCCCAAGCGTAAGCCACACCGATGATGCCCCCAATGAGTGCTTTAGAAAATATGCAACAGCAGAAGAAAGTTATAGCGACCATAGTAATTTTTTAAAGGGTAGCGACAGGTATTCGTTTCTTTTTGATTTAGCATCTAATGATTATAAGGGCTGGGCATACGGTTTAAAAAAAGCCGGCTATGCAACCAATCCCAACTATCCTAAAATGCTCATTAAATATATTGAAACAAATAACTTACAACAGTACGACCAGGTAGAAATGATACCAGGCGACATTGCAATTACGGCACCTGAAAAATTACCGGAGGTAAAGCCCGTAGTAAAACCAGAAAAAAAATCACCGCTTGCCAAAGTTGCCGAAGTGGTAGAAAAAATTGTAAAACCAACCCCGGTTGTTGTTAAAAATCCCAAATTAATGGCAGCAAAATCAAAAGTAAATGGCATTAAAGCTTTATTTGCACAAAAAGGTACTTCTTTGTTAGCTATTGCAACGGCAAATGATATTCCACTGGCGAAATTGCTAGAATTTAACGATAGGGATACAGATGGGCTGCTGAATGAATACCAGGTAATTTATCTCGATAAAAAAATGAAACAAGGCAACAAGTATGTTTACTTTTCTTTGCAGGATGAAACCCTCTACCAGGTAGCGCAAAACTTCGGTATACAATTGCAATACCTGGTGCAGTATAATAATATTTCGGGTTCAGCCAGGGTTAAAAAAGGCCAAAAAATATTCCTTAAACCCACTGCAAATACAGAACTGACAAAATCAAGATAAATGCCTGTAATAAAAGTACACGATAAAAATTTTATACCCTTTTTAAATGAAGCAGAAATTGCAGGGCAGGTAAAAGCTATTGCCCAAAAAATAAATGCAGACTATGAAGGTAAACGGCCATTGTTTATTGCCATTCTTAACGGCTCCTTTATGTTTGCCAGTGATTTGTTTAAATATTTGGGCATTGAGGCGGAAATTTCTTTTATAAAACTTGCCTCCTACAAAGGCACCAAAAGTTCAGGCAATGTAATTACCTCTATTGGCCTCGATGAACCTTTAAAAGGAAGGCATGTTATCATACTTGAAGATATTGTGGATACCGGAAAAACATTGTTTGAATTTTTACCGCAATTAAGGGACCAGCAGCCAGCTTCATTAAAAATTGCTGCGCTGCTGCATAAGCCGGAGGCATTGAAATACCAACTTGAAATAGACTACTTGGGGTTTAATGTACCCAATAAGTTTTTAATTGGCTTTGGCCTGGATTATGATGGACTGGCAAGGAACCTTGGCGCAATTTATCAGCTTACAGAAGAGTAACATATTTTTTTCATCTACCCTGCGAAACAAAATTTCAATATTTTACATAGGTGAAAAGCCTCATTGTATATTGCCTCTTTATGTTTTTTGCAATCTTAGCAAAAGGGCAATATTATTTACGTGGCGAAGTAAAAGATGATAAAGGCAATGCACTTCAAAACGTAAAAATTTTTCAGCATAGTTCCCGTTCCATCTACCAAACAGGCCCATGGGGGAGTTTTGGCATTAAAAGCTTATTAGGTTCCGATACACTTACATTTACTATAGACGGGTATGAAACAGCTAGCAAAGTGCTTTCGCATAATCAATGGCAAACTATTGTACTAAAAGCCAGCACGGTAAACAGCAATAAATCAAAGCCCAGGCTAATTTCTCTTTCCGGTAATGAAAATAGCGATGGAAGGTTTACGAGTACATTTGACAACGAAACCTATTTTAAGCTGGTAGAAAACGAGTTTGTGCCTGCCAGGCAATTTCCAAAAAACAGTTTTTCATTAAATGTAAACAAGGCATCGTACAGTAATGTGCGCCGGTTTATAAATATGCAAAGCATTGTGCCCACCGATGCAGTGCGGATTGAAGAAATGGTGAATTATTTTAACCTTTATTACCATAAGCCTGTTAACAACAATTTGTTTAATATTGAAACACAAATCAGCTCATGTCCCTGGAATGCAAATGGCCAGTTATTGTTTTTAAATGTGAGCGCACGCAAACTGGATATGTCTAAAGTTCCTCCGGCAAACCTTGTATTTCTCATCGATGTTTCCGGTAGTATGGATATGCCCAACAGGCTCCCGTTATTAAAAGCAGCTTTTCAACTTTTTGTAAAAAACCTGAGGCCAATTGACCAGGTATCCATTGTAGTGTATGGCGGATCGGTAGGCCTGTGGTTAGAACCCACATCCGGAATATATAAAGACTCCATTGCTAAATCTATTGAACAACTTACCGCAGCAGGCGATACACCAGGAGAATCGGCAATTAGGGCTGCTTACAACCTGGCAAGGAAAACTTACATAAGTAATGGGGTAAACCGTGTAATACTTGCTACAGACGGGGATTTTAATGTGGGCGAAAAATCAGAAGAAGCCTTAGAAGAACTCATAACCGTACAAAAACAATCTGGCGTTTATTTAACCTGCCTGGGAGTAGGTATGGGAAATTTTAAAGATTCAAAACTGCAAACCCTAGCCAAAAAAGGCAATGGAAATTATGCTTACCTGGATGATATTATGGAAGCCGAAAAAGTGCTGGTGCAAGAATTAACCCAAACTTTTTATGCAGTTGCCGATGATGTGGTGATGAATTTAGAATTTAACCCGCTGCTGGTAAAGCAATACCGTCTCATTGGATTCGATAACCGGAGAGATGCAGTTACCGACCCTTCGAGCTATATAGAAGGTGGGGAAATTGGCAGTGGAAGCAGTACGCTGGCAATTTTTGAAATTATTACTTCTCTGCCACAGGCTTCAGATAGCCAAAATATTGCTTTAATAAAATTGCGCTACAGCCTTTGCAATAATCCTAATGTGGAATATTTAAACTTTCCGGTAATAAATAATTTTGAACCATTTAACCGTTTGCACAACGAATTAAAGTTGGCCACTTCAATTGCGATGTTTGGAATGCAATTAAGAAATTCAAAATACCTGGGCACTACAACCTGGCAAATGATTTACGATATTGCCCTTCAGTCTGCAAATACTTCCAATTTTTTGCAAAATGAATACTTGTCCCTTATCAGCAAAGCCGATGAGCTCTACAACGGTCCAAAAAAAAGGCCTGGCAAAAGGAAAAAGAAGAATTAATTTTTATTTTATTGTGTATTTTTTAGTAGTATTTCTACCTGCATTTTCATACAGTTTGTAGTGTTGTTACGTTGTGTTTTTTGCTTGTTTTGCATTGATTATCACCTATTTTCACTATTTGGGTCATTTGTTTTCCACGCTGCACAATATTTTTTCCCCTCTTTAGTTATAAATTTCGAATAGGGACATTTTGTATTCAGGAAAAATCCCTTTTTAAAATAGCTAACCACCGAAAAACCCAAGTTATGATCCTTATTTACGCATTAGGCAAACGCTGCCTTTTTGTAGCTTTTGTACTCTCATTTAGTTTTTTTCAATCGGCAAATGCACAGCAATTTCTAACTAAAATAGGAGATTGGAATGCTTATGTACATTTACCCGATGATTATAACGACGGTACAAACCAAACTTATCCACTCATTATTTTTGTACCTGGCTTAGGGGAATGTGGAACAAACCCTTCAAAACTATTAACCTATGGCCCCTCAAAATTTATTGCAGAAGGTAATACCATGCAGTTTACTGTAGATGGGAAAACAGTAAAGCCAATTGTAATTTCTATGCAACCGGTAAATACATGGCCAAGCCCTGCTTCAATTAACGACAGGATTGACTCTATTTTATTGCGTTGGAGAGTAGATCCTAAAAAAATCAATGGCACCGGCCTTTCAATGGGCGGATGGGCATGGCAAAATTATATTGATGGCTACAGCCTTACTTATACCAACAGGCTGGCATCAATGGTAGTGATGAGTGCTGTTCCTCCGGATAATACTATTCCTAAAATGAAAACCTATGCCGAAAACGGTGGAAAATGGTGGGGATTTGAAGGTACACAGGATTACAGGCTTATGGATATAATAAGGGATACTTTAAATAGCGGTAAAGCTGCGGCTGCACATTATACCCAGTATGTTGGTGGCCATTGCTGCTGGAACACATGGTACAACCCAAGCTGGACCGAAGGTGGTGAAAATATTTACACCTGGATGATGAAACAAACCAGGCCAGATGAAACTGCACTGCCCGTAATATTATTGGATTTTATAGCAATGCAAAATGGTAAAACTGCATTAATTAAATGGCAAACAACCGAAGAAGTGAAAAGCGATTATTTTGTTGTTGAAAGAAGTATAGATGGTACCAATTACAGTAATTTAACTAATAATATTCCTGCAGTAGGGCAGGGTTCTTCTATCAGAAATTACCAGGCAATTGATTATAACCCAAGTGCCGGAATTAATTATTACCGTTTGAAAATGGTAGATATTGACGGAAGTTTTGAATACAGTAAAGTGCTTACCGTGCAAATGAAAGGCATCAAAGGATCACCAATTGTTATAGGCGGAATTATACGCAACGGAAGAATGATAGATATCCGGATCAACAGCCTTAAGCAAGCTGCAGTTTCAATGACTATTTCTGATGCTACGGGAAGAGTGTTACAACAATTCAGGGCAAACCTTGTTGCAGGTTTAAATACTATAAGCAGGCCGGCAGGTTTATCCAAAGGCATGTATTATGTTACCCTTATTCAGGCAGATGGCACACGCCAAACAGTACCTTTCTTTAATAACTAAGCATATCTAAAGTTTCGAGTTGAAAAGCGGCAAATTATTTTGCCGCTTTTTTAATGTAATGTATATACGGATACTATAAATAAACAATTTCCGTTTAGTTAAAGTTTATTGGTATTTTTATTAAAATTTTTTGAATAATGGAATGGATCACAATATTAAAATGCCCTATTAGCGGAGCCGACCTTAGAAAACTGGAAACAGACGAAATTAATAACCTGAATATAAGGATTAAAGAAAATAACCTTTGGCAATCGGATGGCAAATTGATGACAACCGAAATTTCCGAAGGCCTTATTACAAGCACCAGGCAATATATTTATCCAATTATTGAGGGAATTATTTTATTGCTACCCGACCTTGCAGTAGTGGATTCCAAAGAAAAAATTAAAGGTGATACACTCAGCGATGATAAAAAATTGGTAAAAGATTTTTATGATAGCAGGGGATGGCATACCACTGATAAAGGGGATTATGAAGATGCTGATATTTTTGAAGATTTAAGGCCATTTGCCCAGGATTATATTACCCAATGCCATAACAGGGTGAAACGTTACCTGAATGCCTCCGGTAAATACATGATGGATGCAGCATCGGGTGCACTGCAATACAACGACTACCTGCAATACTCCGAAGGTTACCAATACCGAATTTGTGTAGATATGTCCTTTCAGGGTTTAAGTGAATGTAAAAGAAAATTGGGCGATAAAGCTATTTGCCTTTTGTGTGATATGACAAACCTGCCCGTAAAAGACAACCAGATTGAAGGTTTTGTTTCACTCAATACCATTTACCATATTCCCAAAGATGAGCAGGTGAAAGCCATAACCGAACTATATCGTGTTTTGCAAAAAGGCGGCAAAGGTGTAGTGGTTTATGATTGGTACAAGCATTCTCCCTGGATGAATATTTCATTATTGCCCTTTCGGGGGGTAGAATTTATACGCCACCGTTTACGCAATTTATTTGCCAAAGCATCGGGTAAACAAAAAGCATCAAAGATGCTTTATTTTTATGCCCATCCTTACGAATATTTTAAACAAAATTTGCCCATGCCATTTAAGCTGGCCTGCTGGAGGTCTATCAGCGTGCCATTTATGAAAGTATATACGCATTCTGCGCTTTTTGGCAAACAAATATTGGATAAAATTTACCGTGCAGAAGAAAAAAATCCTGAAAAATATGGCTTAAAAGGTGAGTACCCCATGTTTGTTTTTGAAAAATAAACAAAATCTAAACATCCCTGTTTTTAATGATGGTAAACTTTTGCTTTAATTTCATAAAATGCTTTTCATATAACTCGTAGGATAGGCCGGCAACAATAGCCGTTACTATTACGCTGGTAATTGGGTATAATATATCGTAGGTAAAAATATTTTTTCCGGGTATCATTTTCATAAAAGCCATAAGCACCAGTTGCGATAATACGGCATGATAAACATAAATGCCATAAGAGTATTTTCCCAAAGATTTTAATATGGGCTTTTCAAGGTTTACAAAGAAGTTTCCTGTACTGGCTGCAAGTATCAGGTAGGCATATAAAATAGATGGTGTAGTAGCAAAAAAATAATCCTGTTCAAATTGCGGCATAGGAATTACCTTAATCATATATAAAAGGGTAAACAGCGCCACGCAAACCTGTATCCATTTATTGGTAACATATTTCTCTACTTTGGCATAAATATTTTTATTAAAATAAATATAAGCAGCCAATATACCCATACCAAAATTATCTATACGGCATAACGTAAACAGGTATAAAGGGTTGTTGTTATTAAAATCTACTCCCTGGGAAACATCTAAATACCTCATGTAAAATTTAAAAACAAAAGCAATGGCTATCATCCCTAAAATAATGTATAAAATACTTTTATACCATTTTTTTACCAGCCATGGCGCCAGCAGGTAAAATTGCTCTTCAATACATACCGACCAGTACAGTTCAATAATTCCCCGGTTGAGTGTTGCAAATAATAGTTGCAGGTTTATGCTAAAGGTAAATAAGTAAAACAAGTTTTCTAAAACCGGCGTATCAACAGGGTTGCCCATGTGTTTCATGGCCCAGTCTATACCAAAAATTTGTATCAACCCAAAGCCAAAATACAAAGGCCATATGCGTAGCACTCGACGTATATAAAAGCTTTTTACACTAATGGTTTTTTTAAACTCATGTTCTGCAAAAAGCAGGTAAAAAATAAGGAAGCCGCTTAAAACAAAAAATAGCGTTACACCATAGCCGCCAAACTCCTTAAACTGGTGGAGCATGCTATTGGGTAACGCTGCATGGGTATCTGCTTTATACTCGGATGTATGCTGCAATATTACCAGCAAAGCGGCAATAAAACGGATGCCATCCAAATTTTTAAAATATACCTTCATGCAAAATTATTTTATAAGGGTATCTATTTCCTCATGTATCTGATGTTGGGTGGAAACAGATATTTCATTGGCTTTTTTAGCCTTAAATAAAGAAACAATTTGTAAAAAAATAAATTTAGGTATATGCCACAATGCCTTATATAAATTTTTGCCTGCACCGGAATTATATAAAGCTATAAAAAAGCCAAGGGTAAAAAGCAATAAAGCAAATACCCAGGCCAATGCAAAATAGGGGTTGATGAAAAAGTTAATCACCGTTATAGCAAGGCAAAGAATAAGCAACATAAATAATGGCGGCCTCACCAGCACAAATCCAAACAACCATTGATTAAGGTTGAAGTTAATAATTCCCTTTAACATGAGTTGAAAGCCGAACTTTGAATATCGGAACCATGTATTAATCCATCTTGCCCTTTGCTTTACCAATTGGTCTGCCGACGCAGTTTTTTCGTCATACACTATGGCGTTTTCGGCAAATGCAATCCGGTGATTGCGTAGGAGTATTTCTTTTTGAAGTATTTTATCAAACCCTGCGCCGGAAGAGTTGGAGCTTTGCAGGCATTCTTTGTAGAGCGCAGTGGTAAAAGCCATACCGGAACCCGAAAGCATGCAGGAAGAGCCTATCCCAAATAATATTTTCCGGTCATAAAAAAGATAATACATTTCATTAACGGCATCAAGCGATGCATATTCTGTATTGGTGTTTTTAGCTGCTCTTACGCCCTGTACTGCTTTAAAGCCCCTGTTGAACCATTTATTGAGCCCGGACAGATAAGCCGGGTGCGTTAAATTATCACTGTCAATAATGGTTACAATATTATGAGGCCTTTTAAAATTGTTAATGGCGAGAAAATGGGATTTTAGCTGATTGCCCAATGCAGGCTTCGGTTTTAGGATTACCAGTTTATCATGTTCGGGAAAAATTACGTCATCGCCACAGTTATCGGCAACTACATAAATCATATAATGCGGATAATCCTGGTTCAATAAAGAGGTGATTACATTAGGCAGGTTGCCTGCATATTTATAAGCTGTAACAATAATGCCATAATCGGGCGCAAGAATGGGTTGGCTTTTAATTTTTTGCGTTTTAGATAAAAGTAACCACCAGGTATAGGATATAACCGGAAACAACAGGATGAGTGCAATAGCCACCTGGAAAACGATCCAAAAAATAGTAAATACCTGCAATGCCATTTATAAATTATTTAAAACCATTTTATAAATTTCTTTAGTTTGATTTGCCGTTTTTTCCCAATTGAACCTTTGTGCATTTTTAAGGCCTTTTTCTTTTAGCTGGTTGTATAAATTTGCATCAGTAAGTAAACGGGTAATTGCCAAAAAAATTTCATTGGGGTTTGCAGCATCTACAAATAATGCCGCATCTCCTGCAACTTCGGGTAATGAACTGTTGTGTGCGGTAATAACCGGTGTGCCGCAAGCCATACTTTCTACAAGTGGCAACCCAAAGCCTTCGGCAAAGGATGGGTATAAAAATAAATATGCATTGCTGTACAATAATGGCAGTGCAGCAGCTTCAATATATCCTGTATAAAGGATATTGTTTTCTGGTAGCAGCAAATTTTCTCTTTGGGCAATAGCTGTAATAGTTCCTTTGCTGCACCCTGAAATTACCAATGGCAGCGCATTTTCTTCTTTAAAACAATATTGAATGTAGGCTTTTAATACGCCGCTGGTATTTTTTCGGGTAGCGGTATTGCCAAAGTGCAGCAAATATTTTTCTGGGAGTTTATATTCCGTTCTAAAGGCAACCGATTTTTGTATATCGGTACATGGCCTGTAAATAGCGTTGAGCCCGTTGTAAACTACATGCACTTTATTTGCCTGTACATTTAGTGCAGCAACTATTTCTTTTTTTGCAAATTCCGAAACGGCAATAATGGCTTTTGCTTTTTTTGCCGCTTTGGGTACTATCCACCGCCTGTACAGGTTGCCAAAATTTTGATAGGCAGAGCCCTTAAACCCACCGGCTTGCATATAAATTACATCATGTATGGTAACCACCATGGGCGTTTTGCAAAACAAAGGCGCAGTATTGGAGCAGCAATGTAATAATGCTGCGTTTAATTTTTTTATAAATGATGGTAACAGTATTTGTTCCCAAATAGGGTAGGCCTTTGCAGGCAATTGGGCTACCGTAAAGTTGCTGCTGCTGGTTATGCATTCATCCACATCTTCTTTTACTACAACCTGGTAAATAAAATCGTTTCCGGCAGCATTTTTCAAGTGCTTTAATATTTCCAATGCTACTATTTCCATCCCGTGTTTTTTGGGGCGAAACAATCTTTGGGCTTCAATAGCAATTATTTTTTTCATGATACAGCAGAATATTTTGTGTGTGTAACATTCCACCACAGGGCCTTTAAATAAGTTTTGAGGTGTTTAAGCTTTCCGGTAAATAAATACAGCAAAAAAGTTTTGGGAAAACTAATACAGCAATAAAATAGCGTAAATACCAACAATTGAAAAGGGTTGCAATTTCTTCTCATAAATAAAATGCGGTTGCGGGAAATATAATATTCCTTTAGTAAACTTTCTTTACCAACCGACATGGATTCTTTATGGTAAATAACTGCCGCAGGTTCATAATAAATTTTATAGCCGGCTTTGTGTATCCTCATGCTCCAATCCCATTCTTCATAATAGAGAAAAAACTTTTCGGGAAACATACCGGTTAAATTGGCCGCTTCTTTTTTTACCATCATGGCACAGCCATGTGCGCCAAAGGTATAGCCTGGGTTATCATACCTGCCATCATCTTTCTCTTTATCGCCAATGCTGTGGGTGCGGCCGGTATACATGTTCATTTTAGCAAAGCCGGCAAATTGAATATAATCCGGGTTGTCGTAGTATTTTATTTTAGGGCAAACTACAGCAATTTGTTTATCGGTTTCAAATGGTTTTAATAATTTTTCTATTAAATCTGCCGTTACTTCAGTATCATTATTTACAATAAAATAGTAATCGCCATTTGCCTGCTGCATGCCCCAGTTGTTTCCCCCTGCAAAGCCAAGGTTGGTGTTGCTTTTCAATAGCTTTGTTTTTGGGAAATTTCCTTCAGTTATTTGTTGTGTAGGGTCTACCGTTGAGTTCATGTCGCAAACCAGTATCTCATAATTTTTATAGGATAACACTTTTGTAGATTCCAGGAACCTGCGGGTAGTATCTGTGCCATTATAGTTTAAAGTAATAATGGAAACCATTGGGTTTTGGTAAGCGTTCATTACCTGCAAATCTACACATTCGTTTTTTGTAAAAGCGCTGTAGGTGTTTTAAGCATTATTTTAAAATCACCTCCCAGGCTTCGGGTGCGGGCATAATCAATATCGAGGGAAACCCTTTCGGCCGTACTCATTTCTTCGCTGCCCCTTTTAGAAACCTGCCATAGCCCTGTAATGCCAGCTGGTGCCATAAACCTTTCGGCCCATTCATCGGTAGTGAGGCTTACGGCTTCATAAAGCGGCAAAGGCCTGTTGCCTACTATGCTCATATCGCCAAGGAGTACATTAAATAATTGAGGTAACTCATCTAAGCTGCTGTTACGAAGAAATTTTCCGCATTTTGTAATGCGTGGGTCGTCTTTTACTTTAAAAAAATTAGGGCCTTTTACTTCGGATGAGTATTGGTTTTGTGCAGATAATTCAGCAACTTTTTTATCGGCATCTGCTACCATAGTACGAAACTTGTAAAATTTAAAAATCCTGAAACCCTGCCCTGCACGGGGGGAGCTGTAAATTGCCGGCCCTTTTGAGCCCAGCTTTACACATGCCCCAATCATTAAAAAAAGTGGCGACAGTAAAGTTATTGCCGTTGCAGAAACCACGATATCAAACAGCCGCATAAGGGGATGCGTTTTATGCTGATGGGGTTCTACTCTTTTGGCATTATCTTTTTTTAATGCCATGCCGCTAATAAACCTGGCTTTATCGGGCAGGATGCCGTAATTTTTTTTCAGGTTAATAATATCATCAACCAGTTGTTGTTTGTAGAGTTTATTTAGTTCTTCTGAATTTAAAGCAAGTTCATTATAAACTGTGGGTATATAACTGTTTTTTTTCCAGTTTGCCTGCCATATTTTAAATGAAATAAGTTCTTTATAATCTAATGGGCCATCAATAATAATAAGTGCCGGAATAAAACCGGTTTCTTCAGAAAGCAATTTAACGGCTTCTGTAAAATCGTTTACCTTTTTACTTTGAGAAAAATGATTGAGTAATTCACAAGTAGTTGAGGTGTCGGTGCTGCCTACAAATAAAAATTGATGTGTGACAGGGGCAATATCCATTTCATTACCCTCTAAACCATGGGATTTAGCGGTGGCTTGCATATTAAGCAATTTAGTAAATAAATACCAAACAGCCAGAGGTTAGCGGCATTGTTTGACGTTAATTAAATTAGCTGGTTCCTCTTAGAATATGTTGAGATTAAATGGTATCCTTCTCTTACGATTACTTGTTTTAGCATATACATTTACCAATTCACGAACTTTATCGGAAAGATAAACAGGATCAAAAGGTTTTGTAAGAAAAAGCGATACGCCAAGTTCGGCAGTTTTATGCTTTAATGACGGATCATCGGAATTTGATATTACCACTGTGCGTATATTACTCAAAACAGAACTGGTGGAAATATGCTGCAGCAGCTTATAATTATCCGACGTATCGTTAGGGATGTCAAGTATAATCAGGTCAGTCTCATCTTGAGACTGAAGTTTTTTCATGGCTTCGGAGCAGGAAAAAGTTCTGGTAACTGCATAATGTTTTTTTAATACAGTTGAGACCAAATAGCCTACCGGGCCATTGTTTTCGATTGTTAAAATTTCTTTTTTTACCACTTGTAATGATTTTTTGTTTTTGAAAACACATTATGTGCAAATAATCATTTCTCAAGGGGATAAATTGGAGACGTAGCGGCGCTTCGGTACCTTGCTGTAGAAAAATATTATATTCCTCTACCGGCGATAGATACATAGATATTAGGAAATTACAGGTGCTCTTTGGAGTTAACGGAAAGGGTAATTGTAGGTATTGCGACTTAGGATAGAGATTATAAAAATCTCTTTGAGCCGTAAAACTATATAAAAAATCTGTATTTCAAAACTTTTTTTAAAAAAATATAAAAAAGACTAGGTTTTTCTTTTGGCTTTTTCCCACAAAACCGTTTGCTTTTTGCCTAGGAACCGCCATAATCCAATGTAAAGGCAAATATTCATAAACACAAAATAATAGGGTACATAAAGCATTTTAACCTTAATATTTTTAAGTGAAAAAAGCCAACTGAGCAATGCAGCCAGGTAAAAAATTATTTGAAGACAAAGCAGCACGCCGTATATAGGTGCTTTGTATGTAGCTACAAGCCAAAAATTACTCAAAAATACAACAGGCAATAAAAAGGGGCAAACTACCCATCTTAAAACCCTGTGCGAAATGTACTGGAAGCTTAGCTTACCGTACTTAAATATATTTAATAAAGATTTAAGCATAACCACCGACTGGAAACCGCCTGCACTTATCCTGATTTTTCTTTTTTGTTCCTCCTGCATTGAAAAAGAGGGCGCTTCTGAAGCAAATGCATTGGGCTCGTAAGCCACCCTGTATCCTTTTTGGCAAATGGTAAGGGATATAATAAAGTCATCCAGTAAAACATGGGTAGGTGTGGGTTCAAATAGTTCGGTTCTTATAGAAAACAATTCACCCGCTGCACCTACCACGCTGTAAAAATCCGCATCTAACTTTTTTAGAAAAGACTCGTATTTCCAGTATAATCCTTCGCCTGCACCGGCGGCATCACCGTAATTGTTTATATCAAGCACTTTTTTTTCGCCCGCAACTGCGCCGGTTTTTGCATCAGTATAATGCTTTACTATTTGCCTGATGCATTGTTTATTTAAGAGCGTATTGGCATCGCTGAAAATTACAAAAGCTGTAGTAACAAAGGGCATCACCCTGTTGATTGCGGCAACTTTACCGGCTCTTTCGGGTTGGTAAAAAAGTTTTATCCCAGTGTTTGCTGCAATAATATCTGTACTGCTATCATTGGATCCATCGGCAATAAAATAAAATTGGCATTTTTCCGATGGATAATCAAGTTCAAAACAATTTTTTATTTTATCCTTCAAAATCTCCGCTTCATTATATGAAGCTACAATAAGTGTTACATGGGGTTCAAACTCCTCAGTAATATTTTCTTTAGATTGCTTTTTAAAAACTTTTTTTACCTTAAGGATCATCCACAAAAGGATACCGTAACCTATATAGCTGTAAAAAATTACCAGCAAACTAAGCCAGAAAATTATCTTAATCGTCATACTTATTAATCAGGTATATATTCAATAAATTTTTAACAAAAAGCAGATTATTAACGCAATATCGGCACAATGCGTATTTTTTTTTAAAAAAATTTGCACAAATGGAAAAAATAAACAAAATTTGCGTGTACTATTTACCTCGGTATTATTCAATTCCTCTTTAAAGCTTATTTTTTGCCATTTTAGTTTAGGCGATCCCGTTTTTAAATCCTCAATACTTTTTCTGGTATTGTATTTTATGTAATTCCACATCCCTTAAACCCAATTCCTGTAAAGCAAACCAATCAATTCTAAAATAGAATACAGGAAATGAAAAAGACTTTTTACTTAATTACTGCATTAGCAGGCCTACTCTTTGTTGCAACCTCTGTAAAAGCCCAGTATGGTTATGGGTTTAACTCTGCCGACCCTAATATTGTTTTTACCGGAGGCAACAACCCGGCTGCACCGGATTGGAGTAATTACTATAAAATTTTAAAATGGGGCCATACCAACCGCCTGGGTTGGAACCCTTATAATTACGGATACAAATGCTACTGGCACCGGGGCATGGTATTTAGGGTAAAATTCCCCAAAAGTTACCAGCAAGGTGTGCAGGATGGTAAAAAATACCCTATGTTCATGTTCTTTCATGGAATGGGAGAAAGAGGATCAATTTACGATAATGAATACCAGCTATTGCATGGTGGCCAATTGCATGCGCAAAAAGTAGATGCCGGGGATTTTGACGGCTTTTTAATTTATCCCCAAAGTACGGATGGATCCTTTCAGGGATATTTTCCTGCAATGAATTCTTTTATTGATTCGTTGGTTGCTGGCGCAAAAGCTGATGAAGACCGATTAATTGTGAGCGGGCTTTCTGCAGGTTCCCAATCAAATTATGAATATATTTATCAAAATCCCAAGAGGGTTGCTTCTTTAATCATCATTTCTGCTGCGGCTACAACATATTACTCTCAACTTTCCACTTATCTTACGGTTCCAGTTTGGATAACAAATGGCGGTAGAGATGGTAACCCGGCTGCAGGTATTGTTACTACTCTTGTAGATTCATTTAGAAATATGGGTGGAAAAATTATACAAAAACTTTATCCCACTATGGGTCATGGTGTTTGGAATGTTTTTTGGAATGAGCCCGTATATTTCCCATATCTGCCGCAGCAACATAAAGCCAATCCTTTAGTTTATTATCAGCATAGTGAATTTTGCTCCAACGAGCCTGTAAATGCAAGGCTTGCCCTTCAACCAGGCTTTTATGATTACGAGTGGGATAAAAATGGGATTCTCATTTCCGGGGCTAACAATAATGAATATATTGCTACAGATTATGGCACTTATCGTGGCCGTTTTAAACGTACCTCTACATCAGAATGGTCTGCCTGGTCGCCAACGCCTGTAATGGTTACAATAAAACAGGCAACGGTAACACCACCAATTACTATTAATGGGTCGTACAGTAATGTACTTCCTTCTCCTGATGGGCGCAACACCGTTCCATTAATGGTGCCTTCCGGTTATGCTTCTTATGAATGGAGGAAGATTAGCGATAATTCTTTAGTAAGCGATACCAGTGTTTACAATGCGCCTATAGGCCAGTATAAAGTAAAAGTGAACGAGCAATTTGGTTGCTCCAGCGATTTTTCCCCAATTTTTAATGTTATATCGGCCAATGGACAAAATGGGCCAGATAAGGCAAATAATTTAACCGCTTTAACTTTATCTAATTCCACTATTCAATTAGACTGGAACGATAACCCTACGCCGGCTTTTAATGAAACTACTTTTGAAATATATAGGAGCAAAACCAGGGGAAGTGGTTACCAGCTTGCCGGAAGGGTAGGTGCAGATGTATTACAATACATTGATGAAGGCTTAAGCGCCAGTACAAAATATTATTACATTGTAAGAGCCGTAAATAATAACGGCGCTGCAGAAGTAAGTAATGAAGCCAGCGCCACAACATTTGGCGATAATACGGCACCAAATACTCCTCAAAATTTAAGGGTTACTTCGTCTTCTGCTACTACAATAAACCTGGGCTGGGATCCTTCATCTGATGACGTAGGTGTATTTAAATATGATGTATATGTAAATGGCGTAAAAAGTTATATTACCAATAACAATTTTGTAACTACAGCTAATCTTATTGCCAATCAATACTACTCATTTTATGTAGTAGCACGGGATGAAGCCGGAAATTCATCAGTGCCAACCGACCAGATTGTAGGTTTGACAAAACAATCAGGTTTGATTTATAAATATTATGAAGGTACTTATAGCACACTGCCTAATTTTAATGGCCTCACCCCGGTTAAAACTGGCACAGTACCCAATGTAACCATTTCTCCACGCAACAGGGATGATAATTTTGCCTTTATGTGGGATGGCTATATCAATATCCCTGTAGATGCTACCTACCAGTTTGAAACTTATTCTGATGATGGTAGCCGTTTATATATTGACAGAGAATATACCGGAACCGGTACAGTAGCTACCGTTAATAATGATGGTTTGCACGGTCCGCAATATGCATCAGGTACAGTTCATCTTACTGCTGGTGTACATAGGTTTATTGCCACATTTTTTGAACAGGGTGGGGGAGAATTAATGCAGGTGTTTTGGAAATCGCCTACTGCCGGTATCAATGAAAGAACTTTGATACCGGATAGCGCTTTCAGGTTGATTGTGCCAGGCATTGCAGCAAATTACCCGGCTGCCCCATCAAATTTATTTGCAACCGCATCCGCTACCAATAAACTTGTTTTATCCTGGACGGACAATAGCAACAATGAATCAGGGTTTCAGTTATTGAGAGGAAGTTCAATGGCCGGGCCATATTATCCTGCCGGTACAACTGCCGCAAATATTACCAGTTTTACAGATTCAATAGGCCTTATTGCAGGTAAAAAATATTGGTATAAAGTAAGGGCTCAAAATAACTATGGCGTTTCTGCATTGATCAATAATTTTGAAGGTTCATGGACTTTTAATAATAATTATTCTGATGAAAGTGGAGCTGCCAACAATTTAGCGGGCTATGGCTTGCCAAAATTTAATACTGCAGCGGCTGAAGGAACGCATGCTTTGCAACTAAATGGGAACAATCAGTATGTTTCTGTTCCTAATAATGCAGTAACACATTTTCCGGCAAATACTTATTCGTCCCGTACAATTGGCGTTTGGGTAAACCCAACCAGTTCTGCTATTGCTGGTACGAATAATGTGGTAGTAGATTTTGGCGGAAAAGATAATGGTATGGCCATAAGGTTCAATAGTGGTTCATTACAAGCGGCCATTGCCGGCAATAATGTACGTAAAACACTTACTGTTTCAAATATAATTTCAAATGCTAACTGGATTTCTGGAAACTGGAACCATATTACCTTGGTTTATACAGCCACAACAATTACCCTTTATGTAAATGGTATATCAGTGGGAACAACTACCCATACAATCTCAACAATTTTTAATTCTACAAATCCTTCTGCATTTGGTGCATCCAGAGGACAAAATGCATTTAACTCAGCAGCTTCATCATCTTACTTTGCTGGGTTTATTGATCATGTAACCGTAGTTAAAGAAGCCATTGCCACAAGTTTGGTTCCTTCTTTTGTAAAGTCTTGCCTGCAGTCAGATACTACTCTCAGCCTTACGCCAAAACCTGCAGCGCCATCAAACCTTGTTATAAATGGAGAAAACACCACTTCAATTGCAATGTCTTTTAACGACAACTCCGGCAATGAAACAGGCTTTGAAATATTTCGCTCAGTAGGAGACAACTCTAATTACAGGTATATTAAAACTTTGCCGGCAAATGCCACTGCGATAGTAAACTATACCGATGATGAGTTGTTTGCCAATACCATTTATTATTATATCATCCGTGCAATAAATAACGGCGGTAATTCAGCGTTTACCAGTGAGGCAACCACAAAAACGCACAATAACATGCCAAACTTTAATGCATTGCCTGCCGATTCTTTTGTAATGCATTACAGCACTACAGAAAATTTAAATATTGGCGCTACCGATTTGGATGGTGAAACTTTAACACTTACGGTGATTACTACATTGCCGCCATTTGTAAGTTTTAACCAAACAGGTAACGGAACAGGCCAGTTTACATTTATCAACCCCGATATATTACAACAGGGAGATTTCCCAATGCAAGTTGTAGTGGAAGATGAAAATACAGGAACCGATACACTGAATTTTATTTTGGTAGTAAACGACAATAATAAACCTGTACCCAATTCGGTAACCGATGTATCACTTGCTGAAGGTGCAGTATTAAATGTTCCTGTATCAGCTACAGATGCACAAGGTAATACGGGTTTAGTGTGGTCGGTACAATCTTCGCCATCATTTGTATCGGTAAATAATGGAGTAGATGGAAATGCAACTGTAGTTTTAGCTCCTGGGTTTTCTTTTGAAGGGGTACATAGCATTGTACTTAAAGTTACAGATGCCGGTGGCGCTTATTCCTTATTAAGTTTTAATGCTACTGTTACCCATGCCGAACCTGTATCGGAAGTTGTATATATGAATATGGAAAATGCTGCACCTGTGGCCAATGCTCCATGGAATAATATTACCAATGTTGTAAGTACCAATTTGCTTAATGCAGTTGGCGCAAATACAGGAATTGGATTGAATTTTAGCACCGGTTGGTGGAGTACAAGTGGCCAGGGTTCAATTACCGGAGATAACTCTGGTGTTTACCCAGACAATGTAATACAGGATTTCTTCTACGGTGGCGTTTACGGCTCCCCCGATACTATCAGTATTACTCTTACAGGCCTTACTGTTGGTACAAGGTATAATGTTACCATGTTTGGCAGCAGTTCCTGGGCCAATTTTACCAATAATGGTACTACCCTATACGAGTACAATGGCCAAAGTAAATCAATTGACGTACAAGGCAATAAAAACAAAACAGTTTCTTTTGGCAGCGTAGCTCCTAATGGTTCCGGCCAGTTGGTATTAAGAATGTACAAAGCGCCGGGTTCACCCATTGCTGTTTTAAATGCAATGGTGCTGGAGAAACTGGTAAACGACTTATCGTTACCTGCCATGCCGGAAAATTTAGTTGGTGAGGCATTAAGTGATGCAAAGGTTGAACTTTCCTGGAAAGACAAATCGTATAACGAAAACAACTTCCAGGTGTACAGGGCAACAAACCCTGCCGGGCCTTATATATTATTAAACACAGGCGCTACCAATGCAAATGATAGTGTTTATGTAGATAATTCCACATCCAGCCAAACTACTTATTATTATAAGATTGAAGCTACCAACGATAATGGAAGTTCAGGTTTAACCAATTTTGTAGAAGTAAAATCTACCAATAGGTTGCCAGTGCTTCAAACCATAAATGATATTGTGGTACAAGGCGGAGGCTCAGCCAATGTAAATATTTCCGGTACCGATCCCGGCGATGTTTTAAACTTAAGTGTTTCCGGCCTTCCATCATTTGCCGTATTTACACCAACCGGTAACGGTACAGGATCAATTTCAATTAATCCGGGAACAAATGATGTGGGTACGTATAATAATATCAGTGTAATACTTACTGATAATAATGCTGGTAAAACCGAAGAAACCTTCAGCATTATTGTAACGGATCCTTCAGTAAGAAATGTGTATATTAATTTTGGTCCGCAAGGTTCACCGGCTGCACATACGCCATGGAACAATGTACTCACTTATCCTTTTACCAATTATGTGGTAAGCAATTTAATAGATGATGCAAATACAAATTCTGGTTTTTCTATCCGCCTGGTAGATGGATGGGAAGGCAACCAATCTGCTGGTATGTACACAGGGTATAACAGTGGTATTTACCCCGATAATGTAATGCAATCCAGCATTCATGTAACAGATGCATTGGAACACAATATTGAAATTTCCGGCCTTAATCCATCTATGCGGTATAATATAGTTGGCTTTAGCAGCCATGATGCAGGAATAAGTTCTTCTATGACCATGAAATCTGGAGCAAGCTCAGTTGTACTTGAAGGAATGTACAATGACGTTAAATCGGTTCAAATAAATAATTTAACACCCAATGGTTCAGGCGTACTTACGGTATCATTCAAAAAAACAACTTCTGATCTCAGGTATTTAAATCTCAATGCATTAATTATTCAGGAAGTTGACCCTGCATTTATTTCCTCAAGTATTGTAAGGCCTTTTAATCTTATGGCAGAAACCCTGCTGGATAGCACCCAAATTAAACTTACCTGGAGCGACCAAAGTAGTAACGAAGCAGGGTTTGAATTATACAGGGCTACTTCTCAGTATGGTTCTTATTCATTAATTGCCACACTTTCAGCTGGCGTTACTACATACACCAACACTGGTTTAAGCCCCAATGTGCGGTATTTCTATAAAATTCGATCCTACCGTGGTAGCGGTTTAAGCAGGAGGAACAGCGACTATAGCAATATTGCAACAGAAGTATTATCACCAAGGATTGTTTATATTAATATTAATGTTGAAAGTGCAATGAATGCATCTGCACCCTGGAATAATTTAAACTCACCTGCAGTTGAAGGAGCAACATTCCCTGATTTGAATGATAACAAAACCTTTAACAGCGGGGTAGAAATGGAGATTACTAAAGAGTTCAACGGTACCGGTTACGGTGGTGTAAATTCCAATAGCGGCATCTTCCCATCTTTGGTAATGCAAAGTAATTACTGGAGCGATGCCAATCAGTTGAGCCAGGTTAAATTCAAAAACCTGAATATTAATAAACGTTACCGTATTGGTATTTTTGGCAGTGCCATCTTCTTTGGATATGCCATTGCTAATTATACCTGCAACGGCCACACAGTACAATTGAACAGCTATAACAACAGTACCAAAATTGTATATCTCGATAATTTGCAACCGGATGATAACGGAGAACTGGTATTGAGTGTAATAACAGCGCCAGACCAGCCTTATACTTTTACCGGCGCATTTACCATTGAGTCTTACAATGCTTATGATAATTATACGCCAATAAGCACAAACAAGCAGGCAGACGAAACAGAACCTGCAAGTGAAAATGCCCCAGGAGAAATAATTAATAATGCAAATAGTAACCAGCATCCTGTTGCGCAAGTAGAGAAAGGTATGCAGCAAACTGTTGCAATAAAAGAAGATAAAGGCGCTATTAATGTATATCCCAATCCGTTTACAAATAAAATTGAAGTAGAAGTAAATGAAGTAAAAGCTGATAATATTTCAATTTTACTCTATGATGTAAATGCAAGGTTGATCTATAAATCAACTCCATTTAAACCTATTTCAGGCAGAAATGTAATTCAGGTAAATCTGCCAGGCGGTGTTTCATTAACTCCGGGAAATTATGTGCTGAATGTATTATTTGATGGAAAGCCAGCCAAAACGGTTAAACTTGTCAAAATAAGATAAGCTGAAAAACCAAAACTTTAAAAAGTCTGGTATCTTCGGGTACCAGATTTTTTTAATAGTATTTAAAACCTCTTAACTGAAATTACATGGAAGTATTGTATTTTTTAAAAGTACTCTACCGCAAAAAATGGATTATTCTCGGCCTTAGCCTGCTTGCCGCAATCCTTACTTTATTATTGATTATAAAGAAGCAACCTTTATATGTTTCCACAGCACAATATTCAACTGGGTTTACTACAGAAAAACTGAGGCTTGCCGATGGGTCTTCTGCAATTGATATCTACACCATAGAAGTAAAGTTTGATAACGTAATAGCCACCATTACATCTCCACAGGTAATTAATTACGTGGGCTACTCTCTGCTATTGCATGACTTAACAGATACAGCAAATGCATTTACCAAACTTGGGCCAAAACAAATGCAAACGCCTTACTACCGGGAAATGCAACCCGATACGGCAAAAAGAATTCTCTTAAACAAGCTGGCAAAAAATGAACTGCTAAAATCGGATGTACATAAAGAAAGGGTATTGATTGAATATTTTAAGTTGTATGGATATGACTATAAATCTATCATGCAAAATTTGATGGTACACCGGGTTGACAGAACTGATTACCTGGATATTTCCTATCAATCCACTAATCCCGAACTAGCTGCCGTGGTTGTAAATAAAGTAGGCGATGAATTTTTGAATTATTATAAAACGCTCAATTCAAAACGTACCAGTGAGTCAGCAGAAAATATCAATTCAATGATTGATAACCAGCAACGGAAAGTAGATAGTTTAAACAAGTTGTTGATTAATGAAAAAATAAGCCAGGGTTCTTTTGACCCTTTAAGCCGATCATCTACGGCTATGGAAACGGTGAGTTCACTGGAATCAAAACTTGCAGATGAAAAAGGGAAGTATAACGAACACTCCAACCGTGTAGTTTACCTTAAGGCAAGGCTAAACAGCTTGTCGGCAGGTAGTAATAGCGGTACCAATAACAATGCAGAGGTGGTGAGATTGACCAAACAAAAAGATGATTTAACCAAGGAACTGGCCAGAAAAGGTGGTAACGACCCAGTGCTACAACAACAAATTAGTGATTTGAGGGCAGAGATAGTACTTAAATCCAATAGTGGAAGTAGCAAATCAAAGAGTAAAGACGAAATAGATAAAATTACCAGGGAAATTAATGAAGAAGAAGCCATGATGAACGCAGCAGCTTCTACCATTTCAGATTATACGGCCAGCATAAGAAAATACAGCGGTATGACCAATGTAAGCGTTGGCAGCGATGTTAAGATGGATGTGATACGCAGCCAGTTGGATATTGAAAACAAGCAGTTAATTAGCGTAAAAGATAAATACACACAGGTGCAGGGTTTGTCAAAAGACGACCCAACAGTAAACTTTATTCAAACACGTGTTGGTCAGCCTGCGCCTGAACCACAGTCGAAAAACACATTGATTTCAGGGATACTATCAGGCTTTGCAGTTTTCTTTTTGCTCTCTGTATTATTTATTTTTCTCGAAATTTTTGACTCTTCCATAAAGTTGCCTTCAGTTTTTGGTAAATTAACAAAAATGAAAACCGCTTCTATTCTAAATTCCTTAAAATTTAAAAAGCAATCGGCAACCAATATTATGCTTGGCCAGGCAAAGCCAACACGAGGCAATGAGTTATTCAAAAATAATATCCGGAAATTACGTTTTGAATTATTGAACAGTGGCAAGTCAATTTTCCTGTTTACCAGTACACAGCCACACACCGGTAAATCCACAGTTTTGGAAGCACTGGCATCATCTCTTCTACTGAGTAATAAAAAAGTTTTGGTACTCGATTTAAATTTTTCTCACAATACCTTAACGGAGAAATACAGTTCCAGGGTGTTTATAGAAGATTTTGCCGGAAGCCGAGGTATAAATCCTGCCCAAATTAAAAATGCACAAACAGAGCATGAAGGCCTGTATGTTATCGGATGCAAGGGCGGCAATACCACTCCTTCAGAAGAACTCCATAACCTGGATATGAAGGCTTTTCTTGATTCACTTAAACAAGAATTTGATTTTGTATTAATTGAAGGTGCAGCCATGAATAATTATGCCGATAGTAAAGAAATTGCTGTTTATGCAGAAGGAGTATTTACAGTGTTTGCAGCCGATAACAGGTTAAGCCCTACGGATTATAGTGCACTAAAATATATTACAGAAAATAGCGCAAAAAATTTTGGTGCAATTTTAAATAAGGTAAATACCGATAACATTAATACGTAAACATTAGTGTAAGTATTTTTTGCCTGTAACCATTACCAAAGAAGATGAAAACCAAAAGACAGGCTTGGGTGGATTATGCAAGGGGAATTGCTATTATACTTGTTTTATATCGTCATGTATTTGAGGGTATAAAATACGCCGGCATTTCAATACAAGAGTATTTGCCCATTGAATATGCCAATATTATGTTTTATAGTTTCCGTATGCCTTTATTTTTTATAGTATCCGGCTTTTTTGTTGCTAAAAGCTTACAAAAGCGTGGGTTGAGCAGTTTTGTAGCTACAAAGGCACGCACCATTATTTACCCCTATTTTTTATGGGGATTTATACAAATATCACTGCAACTTGTCTTTTCATCTTATGTAAATGCCGATAAAGAACAAATGCATTATATCTACCTGTTGTATTCGCCAAGGCAGGTAGGACAATTTTGGTACTTATATGCTTTATTCAATGTAGCTGTATTGTATGTACTTGTAAAAATTTTATTAAAAGTTCCGGTATGGTTAAATGTATTGTTTGGGCTTATCATGTATTTAATTTCGGCTTATATATTTCAACACAATATTAATGTTTGGTTTTTGAGTGACATATTGCACTATTATATATTTTTTGCAATTGGGGATTGGGTGAGCTTTTTTATCAATAACGCCCCAAATGAAAAGTATATGAAATCATCAAAAATTTTAATGCTGGTGCTTTTCCCATTCCTGGCTTTACAGGCCTGGTATTTATATTTAAACTTGCAGCACCCATTGCCACATTATGATTATGCTGAGTATCATTTACCCATTTTGTTTTTACTTATTGCATTAGTGGGTTGTACATTTATCATTTTACTATCTAATCAATTGGAAAAAAGAAACGCACTCCAATGGCTAAGGGTTTTAGGCGAACATTCATTGTATATTTATGTGGCCCATGTGGTAGTAATGGCCGGGTTAAGAATTTTCTTAATGCATGTTCTGCACATTAATAATTTACCAGTACTATTATTATCTGGCATTATAAGCGGTTTAATAATTCCCGTTTGGATGTATAAACTTGCTAAAAAGGCCAATATGGAATGGCTTTTTGCGTTAAAAGAAAAAAAAAGATTAAAATCAGCAATTCAATAAATTTTTAGGAAGGTGCAGGAGAAAAGTAAATATCAGGGATGGCTATTAGCCGGGCTGTATAACGGGCTGCAAAAATTATCAATACCTATTTTTGGTGTATTAAGTACAATGATATTGGCTCATGGCGCTTTAACCAAACCCGAAATGGGAGTTTGGACTATTTTCCTTACCAGCACTTCATTTGTAGAGCTTATTAGGCAGGCACTGGTAAAAACTTCGTTGATAAAATATGTAAACCATGCCGATGGTGAAGAACAACGCTATGTGCTTGCTGCTGCATTGTTTATTAATTCTATTGTAACCATTTTGCTTATTGCGGCTATTACAATTTGTGCAGGATGGCTAGCCTCTGTTCTCAATGCCGAGGGATTAAAACCCATGCTTTATATATTTGCCGGCGGTATGGTTTTACTCATTCCATTTTCGCATTTTGAATGGGCGCTTTACAGCAAATCGGAATTCAAAGGCCTTTTTTGGGTATATTTTTTTCGGCAGGGTTTTAACCTGTTTATGATTGTACTTTACTTTTTATTTTACAGGGAGGTATCATTAAATGTACTGGTTGTTTTTTTCAACCTGGGGATACTCATCGGTATTATAGTGGCATACCTCCAGGTTAAAAAACACCTTACCCGTACATTTATCCTAAAAAAAGAATGGTTAAGCAGTTTGTGGCATTTTGGAAAATATGTTTTTGGTTCCGGGGTAAGTACCCTTGTTTTTAGCAATGCATCTCAAATGATGCTCTCACCCATTTTAGGAAGTACAAGCTTTACGGCCTCCCAGGGAATTGCCAACAGGGTAATTAACCTCTCCGATATACCATCGCAGGTGTTGAGTGATATTTTATATCCCAAAAGTTCCAAAAAAGAAAATGCCGCTAATAGGGAGCGCATCAAATTTTTTTATGAGAAAACAGTTGGGGTAGCGCTAAGTGTAAACATTCCTATCGTGTGTTTTATGATCGCTTTTCCTAAAATTATTATCCTTATACTTGGGGGTAAAGATTACTTAGATGCGGTGCCATACCTGCAATGCATAGCAATTACAGGTATTTTCCTTACTTTTTTAAAATACTTTGGTGTAATTATAGATTCTACCGGAAGGCCAAAGGTAAATTTTTTAACCATCAGCTTTATTGCATTGCTGCATGTAGCCATAACTTATTATTGCATAAAACAATTTGGGTTTATTGGCGCTGCATATGCTGCAATTGTAAGCAACATTATTGGCTTTATTGTTTCGCAGGTAATTTTATACCGGTATTTTAAAATAAATATTATCAATTGTTTTAAATACGCCTTTGCATTTTACCCGGAAATTGCCACAATGTTAAGAGATAAAATAAAAGTATAAATGAGTTTACCTGCTTTAGTTAATAGAGATATTATTATGATTGGTATACAGCCCTGGGACTTTGAAATTGGCTGCAACTTTAAAGATATGGCCTTTGTTATTGCAAAGCATAACCGGGTAATTTATGTTAATCGTCCGCTGGACAGAGTTACGGCATGGCGGTTGCCCGATGATATAAAAACCCAAAACAGGAAGCAGAGCATAGAAAAAGGCGAAAAGGTTTTGGAAGAGGTAGAGAAAAATTTATGGGTGTTTAACCCTCAGGTAATGCTTGAATCTATTAATTGGTTGAACCACGGATTTATTTACAGGTATTTTAATAAAAGAAACAATAGAAAACAGGCTGCTGCTATTGATAAGGCAATGCAAAGCCTGGGTTTTAAAAACCCTGTTTTATTTATTGATAACGATTTTTTTAACGGCCTTTATCTCCAGAATTTTTTAAAAGTGGATTGTACCGTTTACTATTTAAGAGATTTTTTACTGGCGCAGCCTTATTTTAGCAAACATGGCACAATATCTGAGCCGGAGTTAATTAAAAAGGTAGACTTGGTGGTGGCCAATTCCCTTTACCTAACTTCCTATGCAAAGCAATACAACCCCAATAGTTTCTATATTGGCCAGGGTTGTGGTGATTTATTTTTTAAACCAATAGCCGGAGAAACACCCAAAGATTTAGTAAATATTAAAAACCCGGTAATTGGCTATTGCGGTTTTTTAACTTCGGCAAGATTAGATATAAAATTATTGGGCGAAATTGCTAAAGCCAGGCCAGGGTGGAGCCTGGTATTGGTGGGTCCGGAAGATGATGATTTTAAAAAATCGGAGTTACATGTTATGCCAAATATTTATTTTTTGGGAAGAAAAACCGAACCAGAATTGCCAGCTTATGTAAGCCGGTTTGATGTGTGCCTAAACCCGCAATTAATTAACCAGCTTACAATTGGCAATTATCCGAGAAAAGTAGATGAATACCTTGCATTAGGTAAACCTGTTGTGGCCACTGCAACCGAAACTATGGAAGCATTTGCAAATTGTACCTACTTATGCAAAGATTCTGATGAATATGTACTGGCAATTGAAAAGGCACTTGAGGAAGACAATGCACAGAAACAGCAATTGCGTAAAGAAGTCGCCGCATCACATTCATGGGAAAATTCAATAAACCTGTTTTATAATGCAGTAGCATCGCAAAAAAATTAAAATTGTTTTAATGGAAGAAAATGAAATGCATATTGAAAAAGGGTACCATGATGAAGCAGAAGGAGAATCTACTACCGGAAAGCTCACACAGTTTGTTGCCCTTTTATTTGTAACCATTGTTATGGCCTTTTTATTTCTTAAAATTTATTATTTCTGATGATAAAGGAATATATTAAATCGAAAGGTATTGCACTGGGCCATTGGATGCGGCATGAGATTTTTTATAAAAAACTCATTTCACCGGGTGGAATTGCGTTGCTGCTGCTTTTAGCATTGGTATGTGGTTATATGTCGGCAAAGGGTTTCTTTTTTATTCCTCTGGCTATTGGTGTTTTGCTTATTGGGCTTGCCGTTTTATATATGTGTTTATTTAGCCCATTGCATGGGTATTTTCTTACTACTATCATTACATTTTTTATTTTTTATCCAGGCCATCTCATTGGTCAGGATCTTCCCATAGCATCTTCATTCGATTTGCTTTTTTATTTTCTTACTCTTGGTGCTATGCTTAGTAAAAAAGTACGGCTTATCTCCACACAAAATTTATTTTCTACGCCCATCTCTATCGTACTCATGTTTAATGTTGCGGCATTTGTACTGGAGGCTTTTAACCCGAATATTCCCAATATTTCCGGGTGGACAACACCGGTGCGGCGGTTGTTTACCCTGGTTTTGGTTTATATGGTGGCTTATTATTTAATTGACCGTTACTGGAAGTTCAGGGTGTTTATACATTTATGGACCATATTGGCATTACTTGCCGGCCTTTATGCAATATACCAGCAATACGTTGGTTATTTGCCCGGAGAGATGAAATATATTATGAGCCAGCCAGGTATGTTTGAATTACTGTTTCAGGGTGGGCAATTTAGAAAATTTTCTTTTTTTGGGGATGTAGTTACCTATGGAATTTTTAGCGGTTCATTTGGGGTAATGACACTGATTTTTGCCATTAATGAAAAAGACAAGTTTAAGATGCGCTTGTATTTTTTTATAACAATTGTATTAATGTTGGGTATGGCCTATTCAGGAACCCGAACCACAAATATTATTTTGCCTGCTGGTGTTGCTTTATATGGCTTAACTACAATCCGTAATAAAACAACACTTATAGCTGTGTTTTGCAGCATTATGTTTTTTATGTTTGTATTGTTTGCACCAATAAACAGCAACCCAACATTAAACAGGATACGTACAACATTTGACAGCAAAGAAGAATCTTTAAATGTACGGAGTAAAAACCGGCATTTTATTCAACCCTATATGCATTATCACCCCTTTGGCTCAGGCATTTCCACTACAGGTGTAGAAGGTACAATGTATTACCCATCTCATCCTCTTGCAGGCTTTCCGCCAGATAGTGGCCTGTTAAAACTAGGCCTCGAAATGGGGTGGATAGGGCTCTTCCTTCATCTTTTGTTAAATGCCACCATACTTTACCAGGGCATTTATTATTATTTTAAAATGAAAAATAAAAAGCTCAAAGTTTACATGGTAGCAATATTATGCGGCTTATTTCCGTATATGGTATGTCAGTTCTCACAGGTGGCTATTGGGCAACTTCCTTCGGCGCTGCTCTTTTATTCATGCATGGCGCTTATAAAAAGGTTGAAAGAATTTGATGAGGAAGGAATAAATTTGGAAACAGAACAAGAGGCTAATACAAAACCATGGCAATTATTATTTAAATAAAATAATTAAAATATTATGAAGAAAGTACTATTATTTGCAACTGCATTTTTTTTAACAAGCCTTTTTTGTGGGGCACAAAGAATACAGCAGGTTCCCGATAGCATTCGCAAGAAATATAAAGTAAGGCAATTGGAAGAAAAAGCCGAAGAAATGGCCCAGGTAAAAGAGAATAAAAGAAAGGTAATAGATTTTACCAGCTACGATAACGATTCTCTCTTAAACTTAAAACTCATTGAGTATGCACTTGCCCATAACCCGGAAATTGCGGTGTCTGATGTAAATACGGAAGTGTCAAAAGCAGAGTTGAAATATGCAAAAAAATCATGGATGAATGCTATCTCAGCAAATGGAAATGTAAATGAGTTTGTGGTGAATAGTTCTGCTGCGGCAAGTTTTTTTCCCAAGTATAATTTTGGTGTGGCCGTGCCCTTTGATATTTTTTCGAGGGTAAAGAAAGATAAAGCCATTGCAAAAGGTAATATTGAAATAAATAAGTACAATAAGCAAACTAAGATTAATATGGTAAGAGAGGAAGTGCAATTGCGGTTTGAGGCTTATAAGGAAATGAAAGAAGTGATGATGTTGCAACAGGAATCGCTGGAGTACGACCTTACGGCAAATGAAGCCGCCAAAAAATCGTACGCTGATGGTGAAATTACCCTTGAAGAAATGAATAAAGCGTACCAGGTTTACCTGCAAGAAAAATCCAAGCTGGTATCTAAAAGGAGGAATTACAAAGCCGCTAAAATATCGTTGGAGGAATATATTGGGTATGACATAATAGATACGGAATAATTTTTTAAATTAATTTTAAGCAGGGTTCAATCCCTGCTTATTTTTTGTAAAGCACATTTAAAATACTATCGAGTTGCTGTAATACAAAACTCTGACCTTTGTGGCTTAAATGCCCGTGGTCAATAAACATTTCGTAATCGCTGTTAATGGGTCTATATTTTTCCTCATTTAGGTTCAGCAAAACATCGTTGTTCTTAAATAAAGCACTAATACGTTTTTCAAAGTCCTGGTAAGCGGTTTTATCCAGTTGATAGATACCATAAGGTACCGGGCTGTAATAGCCTATAACCTGTATATTGTGTCTTCGCAGTTTTTTGAGAATAAAATCCAGTTCTTCGTAAGCAACCGGATCAATAGAAATAGTATCTATTACTTTATGGGCAACTCTTTTTTCAATGCTGTCTTTGGGATTAAGGTTATGCATTTCCAGTTCAAAATTGTTCCATCCATCTGTATTGTAAATATTGGGTGCATACCTGCCTGGTGCAAGGTCATATTTTCTTATGCCATACAGCAGGTATGTTTTGAGTAGGTTGGTAGAACCCAGCGCTCCCCAGTATTCTTTGGGATCAATATGAGCACTTTTGCGCCCATGATCTTTGGTAAGGTAACGGCCCAGGCAAATAATGGCAAATTTTATCTGTCCCCTGTCAATAATATTATTGAGGAGGTAATTCATTTCCGTTACATTAATGCCCATTATACTGGCATTGTAAATTTTATAAGCTTTTATTGCATCAGGGTTCAAGTTGTCCGATAAAGAAGGGCCTGCAATTACACCTTCATAATTTTCGGGGATATACCTCATGGAAAAAAGATACTTGCTGGTACGTTCATTGATATACACTTTACGTTCCTTTTTTCCCCTGAAGAGGCCATAAATGTCAATATAATAATTAATGCTGGCTATTAGCCCAATGAGCACAGCCATAATTATTGCATACCGTATTAAAAATTTTTTACTTGTCATATTTAAAAATCAAAGTAAAGAAAATCGCTTGCCGTTATAGAATTTAAAAATAATAATCCCAGTAAACCTAAAACTATCATATAGGCCAAATGCCTGTAATCGGGCTTAAATTCGGCTACCAGCTCTTTAGGGTTTTTCCAGAAAAGCAGCAATACGCCCATTAGCATCATGGGCAGCAGGTAAATATCTGTAAATACATGCGACCCTGAATAATGAGCAACTTTTATGCCTACCATGCTTTTTATTACTTCAAATGCATCTGAAATAGTTAAAGCCCTGAAAAATACCCAGGCAAAATTTGCAAAAAGAAAAGTAATGGTAATGCCTAATGCATTACTCATTTTTATACCGGTTTTTTGCCAAAGCCTGTGTATTACAAGTGCAATACCATGCAGTAAACCCCAGGCAACAAAGGTCCAGTTTGCACCATGCCAAAACCCACCAATCAAAAAAGTAATCACCAGGTTTTTAAGCATTTTAAATTCGCCTTTGCGGTTTCCGCCAAGCGGGATATAAATATATTCCCTTAAAAAATTACCCAAAGTAATATGCCACCTTCGCCAAAAATCCTGGATATTGGTTGACTTATAAGGGGAGTCGAAGTTTAGGGGTAGCTTGATGTTGAACATGAGTGCAGCACCAATAGCCATATCGGAATAACCGCTAAAATCAAAATAAAGCTGAATGGTATAGGAAAGAGAAGTGATCCAGCTATCTAAAAAAGAGAGATGGTGTGCCTCTGCATAACCTGCATTGGCCAGTATGGCAAAGGTATCAGCAATCATTATTTTTTTTATCAATCCCATAAGGAACTGGTAAAGGCCACGTACAAAGTTATCGGTGTTAAATAATTTTTGACTGTGGCTTTCAAACTGTGGTACAATTTGTTTATGGTGCACAATTGGCCCTGCTATCAATTGGGGGAAAAAAGCTACGAATAATGAAAAATCCAAAAAGTTATATCCTTTTGTTTCGCCCTTGTAGCTATCAGTTATGTAGGCAAATTTCTGAAACGTAAAAAAGCTTATGGCGAGAGGAAGTATTATGGGGTCAATAATCAATTCATGACCTTTGGGCAAAAGGTAATTGAGGTTATCAACAAAAAAATTTGCGTATTTGAAATAAAGTAATACCGACAGGTTCACCATCAAACAGCCAATATAAAATATTTTGCGCCATTTGGGGTCTTCAACATAATTAAGCCTTTGGCCTGCAAAATAGTTAAAGAGCATTGAGGCCATTAATAGAACCAAATAAATAGGTTTCCACCATGCATAGAAAAATAAAGAGCAGAGTAATAACCACAGTTTCCCGGATTTTTCCAGCTTATACTTATTCAGTAAAAAGTAAACAAAAAGCGTTAATGGCAAAAAAGCGCCTAAAAATTCCGGGGAATTAAATAACATTTTTTATTGATTACCGGGTTTGGTTGAACAATTCAGTTGTTGCAATTTTGATTTGCATAGATAAAGCATTTTTTTTGCTTTTCAAGCTACAAATTTTGCAATTGCCTGTATAGCAAAACGTAATAATGGGTTCATAATTGTATTACAAAAATATATTCCAATAAAAAACCCGGGATGTACCCGGGCTTAAAATAAAATAATAAGGCAATTATAAGGCAATTTGTTTTTCTGTCATCAGCTTCCGCAGGTTTATAAGGCCATATCTCATTCTTCCCAGGGCGGTATTGATGCTGCAATTGGTTAATTGCGATATTTCTTTAAAGCTAAGATCGGCATAGTGGCGCAAAATGATTACTTCTCTTTGGTCTTCAGGAAGCATATCAATCATTTTTCTCACTTTATCATGGCTTTGGTTGTTCATCATACGCTGATCGGCACCGGCTTCCGAAAAATTAAGCGATTCAAAAATATCCCTGTCTTCGCTGGTTTTAATAGTAGGTGTGCGTTTAACTTTACGAAAATGGTCTACACATAAATTGTGTGCAATGCGCATAGCCCAGGGTAAAAATTTTCCTTCATCAACATAGCGGCCGCCTTTAAGCGTGTCTATTACACGAATAAAAACATCCTGAAAAATGTCTTCTGCCAGGTACTTATCTTTAACCAATAAGTAAATGGAAGTGTAAATTTTGTCTTTGTAGCGGGTTACAAGAGCGCTAAGCGCTTCGGCATCACCATTCACATAAAGGTGTACCAATTGTTGATCAGTTAGGTTGGAGAGGCATTTCATAACTTTTACTGTTTTAAAGTTTTTAGGACATTGTTAATTAGGGCCAATAAAAGCGAAGAAGTGCGTAGAACGTATGCTGAAGAAATCGTTAACGGCTTTTCATCCTTTATTGGATATTGGACTGCTAAAATATATACATTCTTAATTTAACCAAATGTTTTTATAAAATTTTTTTAGTTTTAGGGCAATAATCGTACAAATCCTATAGTTTTTAAAACAATGTATGGGAAATTTACGAATGCACTTTTCGGAAAGCCACATGCATTGTACATTTGTAGGATATGCTCAAAGAAAAAAAATCAGCAGAAAAAATTATTGCTACTACAACTTCTTTTAATAATAACATTGTTATTAAAGGCGCCAGGTTGCACAACTTAAAAAATGTTTCCGTTTCTATTCCACGCAATAAGCTTGTAGTAGTTACGGGTGTTTCCGGCTCAGGAAAATCTTCATTAACCATTGATACATTATTTGCCGAAGGCCAAAGAAGATATGCTGAAAGCCTTAGCGCTTATGCAAGGCAATTTATGCAACGTATGAACAAGCCCGATGTAGATTATATTAAAGGTTTATGCCCGGCCATTGCCATTGAACAAAAAGTAATTACACGTACGCCAAGGAGCACAGTGGGCAGCATGACGGAAATTTATGATTACCTGCGTCTCCTTTATGCAAGGGTTGGTACTACCTATTCGCCGGTGAGCGGTAAAATAGTAAAGAAAGATGATATAGCGGATGTGGTTACTGCTATTCAACAATGTAAAGCGGGGGATAAAATTGTAATTCTTTCTGTATTTAAAATTTTGGGTAAAAGAAATGTAAAGGAAGAACTCGATATTTTATTGCAGAAAGGTTTTTCACGAATTTGGGTAAACGGGGAAGTGAAACAAATTGATGATGTACTCAATGAAAGTGCACAGGTACAGGAAATTAAAAATAGTAAAGAAAGCTTCCTGGTAATTGACAGGATTTTGAAAAAAGATTTTGATGAAGATGATTTGCATCGTATTACCGATTCGATAGCTACGGCATTTGCAGAAGGGGAAGGCAGCCTGTATTTAATGATCAACGAAAAAAAGAAACTGCATTTTAGTAATAAGTTTGAGTTGGATGGAATTGTTTTTGAAGAACCAGTACCCAATTTGTTTTCATTCAACAACCCTTATGGTGCATGCCCGGTTTGCGAAGGCTTCTCACAAATTTTGGGACTCGACCACGAATTAATTATTCCCGACAAACGCCTTAGTGTGTATGAAGGCGCCATAGCTCCATGGAAAGGGGAAAAGCTGGGTGAATGGAAAAATGCATTTATAAAGGCTGCAAAAAAATTCGATTTCCCGGTGCATACACCTTTTATGAAGCTCAACGAAAAGCAGCAAAAAGAAATTTGGGAAGGCAATGAATATGTGAGTGGTCTTAATGATTTCTTTAAAGAGGTAGAACAAAATTTATATAAAGTGCAATACAGGGTTTTGCTAAGCCGCTACCGTGGCCGCACTACCTGTACATCCTGTAATGGCTTCAGGTTGCGTAAAGAGGCGCTTTATGTAAAAGTAGGAACAAAACATATTGGCCAGCTTTGTGAAATGCCCGTTAAAGATTTGCAGCAATGGTTTTTAGAATTATTCTTAAGCGAATTTGAAGAAAAAATTGCCAAACGGATTTTAAGTGAAATCAATATCCGCATTAAAACCTTAATAGATGTTGGCCTTGGTTACCTCACTTTAAACAGGCTTGCCAATTCCCTGAGTGGCGGCGAAAGCCAGCGTATTCAATTAACCAGAAGCTTGGGCAGCAACCTTACCAATTCATTATATATTTTAGACGAGCCTTCTATTGGCCTGCATAGCCGGGATACCGAAAGGCTTATTGCAGTTTTAAAAGAGTTGAGAAATTTAGGGAACACAGTTGTTGTAGTTGAGCACGACGAAATGATGATGCGACATGCAGATCATATTATTGATATGGGCCCATTTGCCAGCCATTTGGGAGGCGAGGTTGTAGCTGAAGGAAATTATGATGAAATTATTGCAAACAAAAAAAGCCTTACCGGTAAGTATCTTTCTGGTGAACTCACTATTGATCCGCCAAAAATATTACGCAAATGGAACAGGTCAATTTTTCTTGAAGGCGCAGCCCAAAATAACCTCAAAGATATTTCGGTAAGGTTTCCGCTTAATGTTCTTTGTGCTGTAAGCGGCGTAAGTGGAAGCGGTAAAACAACTTTGGTAAAGCAAATACTTTACCCGGCCCTGCAAAAACTTAAAGGAGAAGGAACCGATAAACCCGGCGCATATTTAGATTTAAAAGGCGACTTGGATTTTATTAGCCAGGTTGAAATGGTAGATCAAAACCCGATAGGTAAAAGCAGCAGGAGCAACCCGGTTACTTATATAAAAGCTTATGATGAAATACGTGACCTGTTTGCAGCACAACATTTGAGTAAAATGCGTGGCTTTCAACCCAGGCACTTTTCTTTTAATGTAGATGGTGGCAGGTGCGATGCCTGTAAAGGAGAAGGGGAGCAAATTGTAGAAATGCAGTTTTTGGCCGACGTGCATTTGCAATGTGAAGTGTGCTATGGAAAAAGATTTAAAGAAGAAGTACTGGAAGTAAAATATTTTGGCAACAATGTATTTGATGTTTTGGAGATGAATGTAGATGAAGCCATTGCCTTTTTCAGCTCTGATAAAAAGAGCAGGCAGGCCTTGCTGGTAGCACAAAGATTACAGCCTTTAAGCGATGTAGGATTGGGTTATGTAAAACTGGGGCAAAGCAGTAATACGCTTAGTGGTGGCGAGGCACAAAGGGTAAAGCTCGCTTCTTTTTTGGGTAAAGGCACATCAAATGGCAGTATACTTTTTATTTTTGATGAGCCTACTACAGGGTTGCATTTTCACGATATAAAAAAACTATTGGCTTCATTTAATGCACTTATTGAACAGGGCCATTCCGTATTGGTTATTGAACATAATACCGATGTGTTGAAAAGTGCCGATTGGATTATTGACCTTGGCCCCGAAGCAGGTGTGGAAGGCGGTAAACTGGTTTTTGAAGGTAAGCCCTCCGATTTAAAAAAAATTAGGGAAAGCAATACCGGAAAATTTTTATAGCTATAAGTATGAAAATATTGGTTTTTGATAATTATGATTCATTTACCTACAACCTTGTTCACATGGTAGAGAAGATTGTAGGTATAAGGCCAGATGTTTATCAAAACGATAGTATAAGTCTTGAGAAAGTGAACAATTACGATAAAATTATTTTGTCGCCAGGGCCGGGCTTGCCTTCGGAAGCAGGTTTGCTGCTGCCTCTTATAAAAAAGTATGCTGTATCAAAAAGCATATTGGGAGTTTGCCTTGGCCACCAGGCAATAGCCGAAGCATTTGGCGGCCGGTTGCTAAATCTCTCAACCGTTTACCATGGCGTAGACAGCAATTGTACTGTTTTTAATAACCACAATTCTTTATTTAAGGGGCTTCCTGAAAATATTAAAGTGGGCCATTATCATTCGTGGGTGGTGAGTGAAGTAGATTTTCCGCAAATGCTTGAAATAACAGCAAGGGATGAAAACGGTAATATAATGGCATTGCAGCATAAACAGTACGATGTAAAAGGCGTGCAATTTCACCCGGAAAGTATATTGACCCCACAGGGGGAACTGGTATTAGCCAATTGGTTGAAATAATAATTTTATCTTTTACTTTTTGGTGCACTGCTCCGGTGCTACAACTTATTTTAATTCATTTTTTTTAGGATAGCCGCAAGTTCTTCAACATTATTTTCAATAACAGTAGATTGCTTTTCAAGGGAGTGTATAGATTGGATGTTATTGGGCACCGGTACAGGTTCATTAATTAATGGTTCTACAACATCGTAAAATTTTACTGGGTGTGCGGTTTCTACAATAAAACCTTTTGCCTGTGGATATTGCTGTAAATATTTTTCCATTGCAAAAAAGCCCACTGCGCCATGCGGATCTAAAAGGTATCCATATTTTTTATAAGTGCTAATGATAGTTTCTTTGGTTTCACTATCCGAAATGCTGTAAGCAGAAATTGATTTTTTTAATTCCGGGATTTGATGCTGAAAAAGTTCGAGGATCCTTACAAAATTGCTGGGATTGCTTACATCCATGGCATTGGATATTGTAGCAATAGTTGATTTGGGGTTTATATTCCCCGTTTTAAAAAATTCCGGAACCGTGTTGTTTGAATTGCAGGCTGCAATAAAATGTTTTACAGGAAGGCCTGAAACCTTTGCCACTAAGCCGGCACAAATATTGCCAAAGTTGCCGCTGGGTACGGCAATTACCGGGATGCCATACTCTTTTTTCCATTGCTTGCAGGCAAAGAAATAATAAAATTGCTGAGGCAGCCACCTGGCAACATTTATTGAATTGGCCGATGTTAAAAATAATCCCGGAAAATCCCCTGAGCGGCTAAAAATATCTTTAACCATGGCCTGGCAATCATCAAAACTTCCTTTTACTTCCAAAGCTTTAATGTTTTTTCCTGTAGTGGTTAATTGTTTTTCCTGAACAGTGCTTACTTTGCCCGAAGGATAAAGTATTACCACATCAATGCCGGGCACATTATAAAAACCATTGGCAACTGCGCCACCTGTATCTCCCGATGTAGCTACCAGTACCGTAATTTTTTTAGTGATGTTTTTTGTAAAATAGCCCAGGCATCTGCTCATAAACCTTGCGCCCACATCTTTAAATGCCAATGTAGGCCCATGAAAAAGTTCAAGCGATGAAATTTGGCTGTTTATTTCAACTAGAGGAATAGGGAATGATACGGTTTCTGCAACAATAGCTTGTAAAATATCATTGGGTATTGTATCGCCTACATAAGGTTTTATGGCATTATAAGCTATGGCTTCGTTACTGGCATGTGAAATGTTTTTTATCCATTCATTGCTGTGGATGTGTATTTTTTCAGGAAAATATAAACCTTTATCGGGCGCCTGCCCGTTTAATGTAGCGGTTTTAAAATTTACAACCGGCGACTGTTTGTTGGTGCTGTAGAAAAACAATTTTATAAATTTAATTTAATTTTATTCGGTTACAATTTTTACTCCTTGCGTATTGATGCTGGTAACATGAACCTGATGCAATAGCCCAATGGCATCATAAATTTTATTCATTTCGGTTTTTACATTTTGAGCAGTTTGCTCATCTTTGCTCAGCATAAAAACAGATGGGCCAGAACCCGATATGCCACCACCCAATGCACCTGCCCGGATACTTCTTTTTTTAATATCGTTAAATTCAGGTATGAGGATGCTCCTCACCGGTTCTATAATTACATCTTCGAGACTCCTGGATATAAGGTTATAGTCGTGTTGTAATAAACCAGCAACCAATCCGGCAATATTTCCCCATTGTTTTATGGCATCTTTTAGCAATACTTGTTTTTTTAGAATTTGCCTGGCATCTGCAGTGCGTACTTCTATTTGAGGATGAACAACTGTAACCCAAAGTGGCGGTGAAGAAAGCCTTATGATATCCACAGGAAAAATGCTGCGGATTAAGGTAATGCCGCCATAAATGCAGGGAGCAACATTATCTGCATGTTTTACACCCGAAGCCGCTTTTTCACCAAATAATGCAAACTGAACCATTTCTTCTTTTGTAAACGGGTTGCCCAATAAATAATTGGCAGCAACTACTGCGCCTGCTGCACTTGCTGCGCTGGAGCCAATACCGCTTCCGGGGTTTATATTTTTTTTAATGAAGATATCAAAGCCGGTTTGTGCAGGTAATAATTTTTTTATTTCCAGCAATGCTGCGCCTGCAGTATTTTGAGCCGCATCAAATGGTAAAGGGAACTCACCTGTATGGGAAATAGTAATTACAGATTTACCGGTAATGGTAACCTGCATTTCATCTGCCGGGTGGTTTAGGCAAAGGCCAAGCACATCAAAGCCACATACCAAATTTGCTACTGTGCCAGGTGCGCTTACTTTAACTGTTCTTTGAGGATTTGTATCCAATTGCATTTTTAATAATTTAAAAAACTTTAGGCTTTTGCTGCCCTTAGTATATCTGCAAATACGCCAGATGCGGTAACTTCAGCACCTGCACCTGCTCCTTTAATTACCAATGGTTGTTCGGTATAACGCTGTGTGTAATACAAAACAATATTGTCTTTTCCATAAAGGTGATAAAAATCATGGTCTTCATTAATGTGCTGCAGGCCAACAGAGGCTTTGCCTTCATCAAATACGGCTACAAATTTTAATTTGCAGCCTGCATTTTTAGCATCTGAATATAAAGCTTTAAAATGGGCTTCGTGTTTTTCCATTTGCCTGTAAAAATCATCTACAGAACCGTTCATGCATTCTTCGGGTAGAAAACTGTTGTTAATAATATGATCCATTTCAATTGCAAAGCCGGCTTCACGGGCAAGAATCATTATTTTTCTCATTACATCTTTTCCACCCAGGTCAAGCCTTGGATCGGGTTCGGTATAACCTTCATCCTGAGCCTGTTTTACTACAGATGCAAAAGGCAGGCTGCCGTTGTAATGATTAAATACATAATTTAATGTACCGCTCAATACGCCTTGTATTTTTTTTATGTTATCACCACTTTGCAATAAGTCATTTAAAGTAATTATTACAGGGAGGCTTGCGCCCACATTTGTTTCAAATAAAAAATTGGTGTTATATTCCCTTGCAGTTTGTTTTAATTTTTGATAAACAGAATAGGCAGAAGAGCAGGCAATTTTGTTGCAGGCTACTACCGAAATGCTTTTTTCCAGTAAGCCTTTATAAACATCTGCCACTTCTTCACTTGCTGTTATATCTGCAAAAACAGAATTACGTAAGTTTTTTTCAATAATTTTTTTTGCAAATATCTTTATGCCATCCTGCAATCCATTGTTCACCAGCTTTTCCCAATTATTTACATCAATACCATTTTCATCTATCAAAAAACATTTGCTTTTGGCAATGCCGGTAACTTTTAATTTTAGGCCCAGTTTTTCCATTAAGTAATTTTGTTGCCGGGCAATTTGGGCAATTAATTTTTTCCCTACATTTCCTGTGCCTGCAATAAATAAGTTTATTTCTTTGTATTCAATTTCAAAAAACGCTTCATGAATTACGTTAATGGCTTTTTTTATATCGGCTTTATTGATAACTGCACTTATATTTCTCTCTGAACTTCCCTGTGAAATAGCCCTTATGTTTACCCCGTTTTTACCTAATGCAGTAAATAATCTTCCACTTATACCGGTGTGGTTTTTCATTTGATCGCCAACCAGTGCAATAATGGCAAGATTGTTTTCTACAACCAAAGGCTCTACTTTTTTTGTGGCAATTTCGTAAGCAAAAAGTTCATCAATTGCGGCTTTTGCGGTTTTGGCATTATGGGCATCAATGCCTACACAAATGGAATGCTCCGAGGAGCTTTGGGTAATTAAAATAACATTGATTTTTTGTGCAGCCAATGTTTCAAAAAGTCTTTTTGAAAAACCGGGAATACCTACCATACCACTGCCTTCCAGGCTGATAAGCGAAATGTTATTGATGCTGGAAATACCCGAAACGGTACTGCCGGTATTTTTTGGTTTTTTTTCAATTACGGTTCCGGCATCTTTTGGGGCAAAACTGTTTTTAATATTTATAGGAATCCCTTTATTCATTGCAGGCTGAATGGTTGGCGGATAAACTACCTTTGCGCCAAAATGCGAAAGTTCCATTGCTTCCTGGTACGATATGGAAGCAATTGTTTTAGCAGCGGGTACAAGCCTTGGGTCAGCTGTCATCATTCCGGGTACATCGGTCCATATTTCCATGCTTTTGGCATGTAAAGCTGACGCATATATTGCTGCGCTGTAATCGGATCCGCCACGGCCAAGTGTGGTATTTATGTTTTTTTCATCTGAAGCAATAAAACCACTTGCAACATAAAGAAGGGTATCATTTTCCTTAAAATATTTTTGAATGTTTGTATCAGTGGCATCAAAATTTACCTGGGCATAACCATACTGAGAATTGGTTTTTATTAGTTGGGTAGAGTCCACCCATTGTACTTTATTACTACTTTCAAGTGCAGCAGCAATAATTTTGGAAGAGAGCAATTCGCCATAACTCATCACTTTGTCTTTAATGCGCAGCGAAAGCTCTTTTAATAAAAAAATACCGTTGAAGATGTCTTCCATTTCGTTGCATTGCATTTTAATAAAACTGAGTATGCTACTTTGAGATTGGATGGGTATGAGTTGCCGTGCCGTATCCAAATGCCTTTGCTCTACCTGGTTCAGCAGTTCTTTGTAACCTTCATTAGCCTCAGCAGCCAATAGGGAACATTGCAGCAACATATCTGTAATGCCGCCAAGGGCAGATACAACAATGAGTTTTTTTGTATTCATGTGCCTTTGCTCAATAATGGAAATTACTTTTTTAATATTGTCTGCTGTGGCAACCGAGCTGCCGCCAAATTTTAAAACATACATAACATATAATTAACTAAAATAATGAATAAGATGATTAAGGTACCGAAGTTTTGTGGGCAACGCCCCAGTGGATAATATGAGAAAGTACAACCCTTAACGGGTTGTGGTAGCAGTTGTAGTAAGAGCGTAAACTGTTATTGTAAAATAAGTATGAAAACTTTTATTGCTCATGTATGCAATAATAGTTATTATTAATGGTAATATAAAAAATAGTTTTAAGAGGTTAACTTAATTTAAAACACCGGGTAATAAAGAGGTTTGAGGCATTTTTTAAAAATAAAAAAGGGGTTTTGGCCCCTTTTTTAAAATTGTTGTGTCTTATTGTTTTACAAATTTTATTGATTGTTTTAAACCATCAGATTTTACATTAATAAAATAAGTTCCAGGTGCAAGCCGGGCAACATTTACCGGTATCCTGTTAATTCCCGGCTGAATAATTGTATAGGTTGTATTTAATTGAATTATTGTACCAGCAACATCAGAAATACTTATTTCAAAAGTACCTGCATTTACCGCATCTATTTCAAGCATTGCAGCTGTGGTTAAAGGATTGGGATAAAGTATTATTCCGGATGTATTAAAGCTTAGCAGTTTTGTTTCGCTAATACGGTAACTACTGTTGAGGTCAATAATTTTAAGGCGGTAATAATTAGTGCCCTTTAAAGGTGTATTATCCACAAACTGGTAGTGCATGGTACCATTGGCAGCTACTTCTCCAATAGAAGAAAAATTGATGCCATTACTGCTGCGTTCAATTTCAAAATTTTGTACGTTTATTTCATTGGCCGTTCTCCAGGTCAATAAATTTTTTCTTCCGTTTTGCCTTGCTTCAAAATTGGTAAGTAAAAGTGGCAACGGTGTACTTGGCCCAACGCCGGTTGCATAAGTGCCTCCGGTAATATCTGCTAAGCCATCAAATTGTGCATATAAAACTCCGTTGATGGTATTATTGAGCGTGTTGCTATTATAAATAGGATAGGAGTTGAGCACAAAGTCGGGAATAACATGGGCTGCATCTCCCACAAACGATGGCGCCGTTAATTGGAACCATTGTGAGGGTTCAAGTGTGCCAATGTTTGCGGTAGCAAAATTTGAAGCAGCATTATCCACTAATACTTTATCGGCAGGGTTGTAAAAGAAACGTAAGTTTACCGGAGCAGTAAGCGTATTGCCCATCAAATCAACATTCCAGTAACGTTGCAAAGTATAGGTGGCTTTTTTGGTTGGTATATCAGTAGCAGAGAAAAAACCTGCATCTAATTGTACACGGGGAATGGCATTGGCTTTGGGTAATGCATTGGCGCCGGAATTTCCGGGGTCCCAGTTAATAGAAAGCAGGTAGCTGTTTAAGTCTGCCGGATCAGAATAATAAGTCCAGCCTGCATCTTCACAATTTTTCACTAATGCAACGCCATTTGAGGAAGCTCCGGAGAGTGTAGCAGCCGGGCCGCTGATAAATGTGGATGCAATGGTATCATTCAGTTGGTCATCGTCTCCGCTTAGTGTTACAAAAGCAGTGTCGTAGTTGGTTCCGCTATTGGGTGTATTAATTCCATTAAATGCAATTACTTCATTACCACCGGCATTAATGCTGGTAGTATTGTTTAATGTAGCATTGTAGGTATTTGCACCGCCAATATTTAATGTAACTGCTGCAGTACCGGGTGCAATAGGGTTGGTGCCGGCATTCGAAATAGTAACGTTGATATTTTTGGTGCAATTAGCAGCAGATTGTGAACTGATGCTTATTGCAGCAGCATTTATGGCCAATAAATGTTTCGGTTCAATCATTAACCGGTAAGGCGTAGTGGTTACGGCATTCATATCTATCCATGTGCTTGTAGGAACATTATAATAGTAAAAAGCGCCCTGCCTTATTGGAGATTCTTTTTGGTACGATAAAAAAATACTGCTGGCAGAAACCACCTGCCTTACACCTGCATAAAAATCACCGGCATTAATTGCAACAGGCGTTGGCAATACAATATTATTGTATCCTAGGTTTGTAGTGAGATTTACAGGAGATTCCCAAATTAAGTTTCCTGGGGAGCCACCTGGGCCTGTAGCATCCCAAAATGCAATTTTATAACTACGTCCGGGCGTATTGGAAAAATGCAACCGCATTTGAATAATGCTGGTATTGATATTGGTATTATATTTTGCAGCAAAGTCAACCGTTGAAGAAGTAGAACCGGTAGAACCAAAAGGTGCAGATCCATCGGCATATGCCCAGGTATTTTCATTTACAATTTGTGTACTACTTTTGCTGTCGTTTGCAGTAAAATCATCTGCAGGAATAGAAACCGCAATATTATTATTGCCTAATACCGCAGGAGAAAAACTGGTAAAGGTTACCAATTGAGAAGCGTCCGGTGTAAGTGTAGTGATGGTTTGAACATCGGTAAATGTATTTGCTCCTGTAATATTTAAAGTAACATTGAGGTTGTTGGCAGTAGTGGTACCAAAATTTTTAATTAATGCAGTAACCGTATGTGGTGTACCGTTGGGGATGGGTAAACGACCAAGTGTATAAACTTCCTGTACCGCTATATCGGTTACAAATTCATGCTTTAATCTTAAGGCCGGCCTGAAAGCGCTTTGAGCCAATACGGTACTTCCGCTCAAAGCAGCCGTACCATTGTAGCGGCGGGTAGTAGTAAGCGTAAGGTTTACAGAGTTGCCATTTGACGTTTGGTAGGTAAACCCGGTATGGGAAGTATTGTCTGTGCGTTCAACTAGTACCTGCAGGTTGTCTCCGTTGTTTCTTACAAATGCAGTGCTTAATGTAATATCGGTAAATCCTGTTGCAGTAATAGAAACGCTACCGCTAAATACCAGGGTGTAACCTGCTGTTGTATAAGTGCCGGTAGTAAGTGTGGTTGTTGTAGATGGTACATTCTTCATGTAAATATTTACATTATTGAATGTGGTTGTTGCTCCTACCGCAACTGCTTTAAAGGCTATTTTTTCTATTGCCGTTGCAACAGAAGTAAAATTGCCTGCGCCAATTTCATCGCTGGTATACAATGATTCGCTGGCATGGTAAAGGTTATTGCCTAAGCCAATAAGGCCAGAAGTGCCGCCGGTATTGTCTATAGTAATGGTTTGGCTTTTGGTAATATAAATACAGCCACAAAACAGTATGGTTAAAATTGCTTTCATAGTTATATGTTTAAATTATAATTGATTCATCGCAACCGGTTGCTTTCTCTCACAATTTTATTATCACGAATAATTCCCCTTATTGCCAAAAATAAAAAGAGAAGAATAAATAAATGAAATATAGATGTCAGTACAAAATGCCCTTCGGCATATTGCACAGAATAATTGTAGTATAAAATTATCAAAACACATTCCAAAATCATGCTTCCGGCAATAAATTTTATTTGCATTGCCCGGTTTTTATATAAAAAAATGGATAGAAGGGCTGTAACGCCAATAGCTACAGTGAAAATGATAAGTAAAAAGTTGTCTGTTGCCTCCAGGGTAGATGAAGGCACTCCTGTTTTATCAGTTCCCATATAAAAGGGGAATTTAAGAGTAGCAAATGAGCATATTGAAGCCAGCAGCAGCCAGATAGATTGAATTCGTTGTAACATGGTTTTAATTTTTTAATTCGGGGTACAATGGAAAAGCATGCATCAATTCTTTCACCTTATTTTGCACCGTTGAAATGATGGCTTCATTATCAATATTCATTAATACATTATCTATAAGATCAACCACCGTTTGCATATGTTCTTCTTTCATTCCCCTGGTTGTAATTGCCGGTACGCCTATTCTTATACCACTAGTAACAAAAGGGCTTTTATCATCGTAAGGCACGGCATTTTTATTGAGAGTAATATGTGCTTTATCCAGTGTTTCCTGTGCTTTTTTACCGGTAATATTTTTATTTCGCAGGTCTATCAGCATCAGGTGGTTGTCAGTGCCGCCGCTAATTATCTGGTATTCTTTTGCCAGCAGTGCTTTGGTCATTGCCTGTGCATTTTTTTGTATTTGTTGGGCATAAATGGTAAAATCATTGCTGAGTAATTCGCCAAAGGCAATAGCTTTTGCAGCAATTACATGTTCCAAAGGCCCACCTTGTGTGCCCGGGAAAACGGCCATGTCCAGTATATGGCTCATCATTCTTATATTTCCTTTAGGATCTTTTAATCCCATTGGGTTTTCAAAATCCGTTTTCATTAAAATAATACCGCCTCTTGGTCCACGTAGCGTTTTATGTGTTGTGCTGGTTATAAAATGACAATGCTCAAATGGCGAGTTCATTAAGTTTTTGGCAATTAAGCCTGCAGGATGTGCAATGTCACACATTAAAAAAGCACCGGCTTCATCGGCCGCTTTTCTTATCCTGGCATAATCATAATCCCTGCTGTAAGCCGAAGCACCGCAAATAATCAGCTTGGGTTTTAATGACCTGGCTTTTTCTTCCAGCATTTCGTAATCTATAAACCCGGTATCTTTTTTAACAGTATAAAAATGGGCTTCATATAATTTTCCCGAAAAATTTACAGGAGAGCCATGGGTTAGGTGCCCGCCCATGCTAAGGTCTAATCCTAAAATCTTATCACCGGGTTGCAAAATGGCCAGCATGAGGGCTGCATTTGCCTGTGCGCCACTATGGGGCTGCACGTTGGCATAACTACAATTGAAAACCTGCTTTATCCTGTCAATTGCCAGTTGTTCAATTTCATCCACAATTTCACAACCTCCATAATACCTGCGTCCGGGGTAGCCTTCTGCATATTTATTGGTGAGCGAAGTGCCCATAGCTTCCATTACCTGTAAGCTGGTGAAATTTTCGCTGGCAATCAATTCTATTCCTTGCCTTTGCCTGGTTAATTCTTTGCCAATCAAATTAAAAACGGTATTATCTCGTTGCATTATTATTTATTATAGTACAAATATAAGCAGCCCTTACATTTTACCCAGCACAGATTTGTAGATTTTTAAACTGTATCTTTCATTCAAAATACATAATTTCACATACCTAAAACAAACCGGCAATTAAATTAAACTATTGCATAGTTTAGTTGCAGAAGAAATTTGGCATTTATGAAGGCAATCATTCCTGTTGCAGGCGCAGGCACTAAACTTCGCCCACATACATATACACAACCTAAAGCGTTGATACCGCTTGCGGGTAAAACCATCCTGAGCATTATTATTGAACAATTGAGAGATGCCGGTATTAAAGAATTTATTTTTATTGTGGGCTACCTTGGCGATAAAATACAGGATTATGTTATGGCAAACCATAAGGATATACAGTCCTATTTTGTAACCCAAAGCGAAAGATTGGGAACTGGCCATGCCATTGATCTTACTAAAAACCTGGTTGCTGACGATGAAGTGCTCATTATTATGGGCGACACCATTGCGGAATACGATGTAAACGATGTTATTAATGCACCTACTTCATTACTCGGTGTAAAGAAAGTAGATGACCCTAGAAATTTTGGCGTTGCCGAAATTAATGAGGATGGCGCTATAACCAGGGTAGTGGAAAAGCCGGCAATACCTAAAAGCAATATGGCGCTGGTAGGTATTTATAAAATTAAAGAAACAAGCCAGTTATTTGCATGTATTGAAAAAATACAACAGCTTAAAATTAAAAGTTACGATGAGTTTAACCTTACCGATGCACTGGAATGTATGATTGAAAAGAACATTGTATTTCTGCCATTTAAAGTGGAGAATTGGTTTGATTGCGGCAAAAAAGATTCGCTGATTGCTTCTAATGCCATATTGTTAAAAAAATTTGGAACAAGCGAAAGCAAATCCGCCGACTATGAAAATTCCATTATAATTCCGCCAGTGAGTATTGGTGAAGGATGTGTAATTCAAAATTCGGTTGTTGGGCCAAATGTTTCCATTGGCGACCATAGCATCATCAACAATTGTATTATAAAAGATACCATTATTGGCGCTTATTCCAAAATACAGGAAATTGTATTAAACAACTCCCTTATAGGCAGCGATGCATCGGTAAAAGGTGTGAGCCGTAATTTAAACATTGGCGATAATACCGAAATTGAATTGGGAGGCTCATCAAAATAATGTTTAAATGTTGATAATTTAATCTTCACTTTTTTTATTTAATCCATAATTTTCATTTTCTATATGAAAATGGGCACCTCAAAAGTTACCGGTTTATTTAATATTGAAAAGCCAATTATACAAGCCGGTATGATTTGGGTAAGTGGGTGGCGGCTGGCAAGCGCCGTAAGTAATGCAGGTGGCCTGGGCATTATAGGCAGCGGCAGCATGTACCCGGATGTATTAAAAGAGCATATCCAAAAATGTAAACAGGCCACAGGAAAACCTTTTGCGGTTAACATACCCTTATTATATCCCGATATTGACAAGCATATTGGTACAATAATTGAACAGCAGGTACCCATTGTTTTTAGCAGCGCAGGCAATCCCAAAACCTATACTGCGTTATTGAAAAGCAATGGTATAAAAGTAGTGCATGTGGTGAGCAGCGCCAAGTTTGCATTAAAAGCGCAAGATGCAGGATGCGATGCTGTAGTGGCCGAAGGGTTTGAAGCAGGAGGGCATAATGGAAGAGAAGAAACTACAACAATGGTTTTAATACCATGTGTAAGTAAAGCGGTGGATATTCCTGTAATTGCTGCCGGTGGTATAGCAACAGGCAGGCAAATGCTGGCAGCGCTTGTATTGGGTGCTTCTGCAGTACAAATAGGCAGCAGGTTTGTGGCAAGTGTTGAAGCATCCTGCCACAATAATTTTAAAAATGCCGTAATAGATGCCATTGAAGGAGATACCATGTTAAGCTTAAAAGCGCTTACGCCGGTGCGGTTGCTCAAAAATAATTTTTACCAGCAGGTGCAACAAGCAGAGTCAATTTGTGCATCAAAGGAGCAACTGGAAGAGCTTTTGGGCCGTGGCCGTGCAAAAAAAGGCATGTTTGAAGGCAATATGGATGATGGCGAATTGGAAATAGGTCAGGTAAGTTCAATGATCAATAATATAAAACCTGCCGCAGAAATTCTAAATGAAATATGGATGGAATACAATGATTTACTATAATTTCCGCCAAAATAAAAACTATATCTTTGCGAACAGAAAATTAACCCAAGAAAATGCAGTGTAATATTCGAGGATTTATATTTAGATTTTTTTCAATTTTTTTTATTGTTGTTCTTTTGAGTTTGCCGGCAATCAGCCAGCCGCCTACAGGCATCCCTCAGGAAATTAATCCTAACCAGATTAATCCGCAGGAGCTTACCCAACCGCAATTGAGGTCTTTACTTGAAGATAAAAACCGGGAAACCGGCAAAGACCGCAATGCTGAGCTCAACTCCAAACTCACTATTGAAAAAGACAGTGTTGTAAAAGACGATATTAAATTTAATGCCTACAGCCCCGATAAAACTTACGGTGCCAATTTTGCCGCATTTGCTCCTACAACCAGTGTAGATGAAATGTCTACCCCGCCATTGGATTATCCCATTGGCGTTGGCGATAATATTATTGTAGCGCTTTGGGGCGGTGCAGAGTTCCAGGAAAATTATATTGTTGCAAGAGATGGCGCCATTTTCCCATCTGGCCTTGGAAAAATTTATGTTCAGGGGCTTACTTTCGAAAATGCCCGAAAAGTTGTTTATGCCCGTTTTAAAAGCGTGGTTCCGGCAAGCACTAATATTTCGGTAAGCCTTGGCCAGCCCAGGAGAATAAATGTGAATGTGGTAGGCGAAGTAAATAATCCCGGGCCTGTAACCGTATCGGCATTTAGCAATGCATTTAATGTAATTTATGCGGCAGGTGGCGTTTCAAAGTTTGGAAATTTAAGAAATATCCAAATTAAAAGGGCAGGCAAAGTTATAGATGAATTAGATGTATATAAATATTTAACAACCGGTGATTTTGGAAAACATATTTACTTGCAAAACAATGATTTTATTATTGTTGGCATTTTTGAGAAAAAAGTTTTAGCTACCGGCCAGTTCAAAAGGCCAATGTATTACCAGCTAAGAAAAGATGAAGGCGTAAAAGCATTATTAAAATTTTCTGGAGGCCTCACCTCGGAGGCATTGGCATCCAACATGAAAATCCTGCGTTCAGAAAATGAAACACAGGTACAAAGGGATGTAAATGCAAATGCCATAACTCAGTTGCCCGACCAGGATTTTTTATTAATGGATGGCGACATTGTAAAGGTGGATATTGTAAAAGCTGGCCTTAGTAATAAAGTGGAAATAAGGGGAGAAGTTACTTTTCCCGGCGTATATGAATTACGCAAAAACGACAGGCTTTTTGACATCATTAACCGTGCAGGCGGCGTAACCCGTAATACTTTTTTGCCCAGAGCCTATGTATTTCGTAACGCCGGAGATTCTACAAGTTTGCAATCAGACAGGCTGGAAGTGGACCTGTCGGAATACAGTAGCAATGATTCCAGGAGCCCCAGTAATGTAGAGTTAAATGTAAACGATGTGATTCAATTGTTTTCTCAAAGTGAATTTTCCGATCCCCAATATGTAGAAATTTATGGTGAAATAAGGGTAGAAGGCAAAGTAAGAAAATATGGCGGAATGACACTTGAGGACCTTTTATACTTATCCGGCGGTCTTAAACAATCGGCAGAGTTTGGCAGGCTCGAAATTTCAAGCGTAGTTGATATGGATTCGGCAAGAAAAAGCCTTAAACCTACCCGAACCGTAGTAAAATCTTATGCCATAGACCCCAACCTGCAACTGGATTCTATAGCAAATAAAATAATACTCAAACCATACGACCAGATTTTTGTTCGCAAAAACCCCAATTTTGAAATTCAACAAAATGTGGATTTAAAAGGTTTGGTTATGTATCCCGGATACTATCCAAGGCTCAGCAAATTCGAAAGGCTATCCTCTTTTATTGGAAGAGCCGGTGGCCTTGCAGATAATGCCAATGTGGGCGGCGCTTTGCTCTATAGAAGAACAGGTCAGTTCAGGGAAAAATATGAAAAAAAGCAAAAGTTTGATTCTTTAGGCAGGCCAATTATTGATAGCGCAGTGCAGGAAAAATTAGATTTGTTGGATGAACCCGTAAGTATTGACTTGTACAATGCCTTAAAAAAGCCAAATTCAAAATACGATATTATTTTAATGGATGGAGATGTATTGTTTATACCTGAAATAAATCCTTTTGTTACCATTCGTGGCAGGGTTCAATCTCCACTTAAAATTGCATTTGATAAAGAACATACCAATTTATTGTATTATATAGATAAAGCCGGAGGTTATGGCATACGGCCATGGAAGAGGCGTATTTATGTAACCTATGCAAATGGCCGCAGCAAGCGTACCCGGGGCTTCCTATTTTTCCGGAGCTATCCAAAAGTAGATGAAGGCTCAATTGTAACCATTCCGGAAAAACCCAAAAGCGGCGATGTAAGCGATTTAACAAAATCTATTATTGTAGCAGCTATACCAGTAATTATTACAGGCTTTATTTTTAAATATATCCGATAAAATTAAAAAAGGGTGACATCAAAAGAACTTACAAGAAAGGTATTTATACGGATGGGTAAACTAAAACTCATTTTGCTCATTTGTGGCGTGGGTTGTGCCATTTTATTTTATTTGTTAACCAAAACAATATCTGTAGAATATACCGGTACGGCTACTATTTTCCCTCTAACGGCTTCCAATGAAAGTTCTTCCACATCAAACCTGCTCAAGGAACTTACCGGGGCGAGTGAAATGCCTAAAAGCTTTAGCCAGGAAGCATCCATTAATATTGTGGAACTGGCCATGAGCCGTAGAACCAGGGAAGCTGTAGCATTGGAAAGGCTCCCTCAATTTGGCAATAAAACCATTTCGGAACTGCTTATAGATGCGGAGAACGATAAAAAATCTTTTTTGTCTGCCAAGGTTGATATGCCCAAAACAGATTCTGCTTTAAAAGCCGTGGGTGGTGAAATACTTAATAACTTACAAACAGCAAAGTTTACAAAAAACGGCCTGCTGGAGCTTAGCTTTACTAATACCAATAAGCAACTCATTACACCGGTTACCAATATTATTATCAATAAAATTTCTCAATTTTATATTGATCTAAAAATAAGAAAAGCAAGGGAAGATTATATGTTTACCATGCGTAAACTCGATTCGCTCAACGAAGTGTTGGATGCTTTTGATAAGCGTGCAGTAACCATGGCAAATACAACCATGTTTGTACCCGGTGAAAAAATTGAATATACTATACCCAAAGAAAATTTAATTACCGATAAAGAAAGGGTGTTAAGGCAAAAAGCAGGCGCAGCCAATAACCGTGAAGAAGCATTATGGAGGCTTCAAAAGGCAACGCCAATTATTGAAACACTTGATAAACCCGAGCCACCTTTTAAAAAGAACAAACCATCTGGCTTGTTATTTGGTATGGTTGGTTTTATTTTGGGCTTACTGCTTAGTTCATTTATACTTATTTTCGATTTATTGTATAAATACATAAATGCAGAAATTAACCATGCCGTATTTGGAGATGAAGAAGAAGTGGCTTCTACTTCAAGCGATGTTTCAGGTAATGCGGCAGTAAAATAACATTCAAATCACTTTCTTTCATTTTCCTGCCAGCTTTGCATGCCGCCCTGCAGGTTTTTTACATTTGAAAACCCAAGTGATTCCAGCATCATAGCAGCTTGTATACTACGGTTGCCGCTTCGGCAATAGCAAATTACTTCCTGGTTTTTCCAGTCTTCAATATCTTCGGTTTGTAAAGCAAGAATTTGACCCAGGGGCAAAAAAGTGCCGCCAATATTAAATTCAGCTCTTTCATCTGCTTCCCTTACATCCAGTAAATTCAGTGTTACTTCCTGGTTTAGTCTTAATTTTAATTCGCTTACAGTAATATTGGTCATGGTTTTAATTTTTATTATTTGCAGTAGAATCGGTAAAGGCTTTGTTCTCTTTGGATAACCAAATATCTATTACCTGACCCGATTGCATGTACATAATTTTTTTATCAAGCTCCGATAAGTGGGAAGGGTTTTGCTTGATAATAAAAGCAGCAAAAGTATCCCTGATGCCCGTTTCTACAATTAAAGCCCCAATATTAATTCCATGGTCTTGTAAAATAAGTTTGGCATCTCCATACATCATCCCCGTAACATCGGGTACAGGAATACGAAGATCCTGAAGTCCGCCACCAATTACCAGATCTATTTTACTGCCCCATTTTATTTTGGCGCCTGGTTGTATTATGCTTCCCTTAAAATGTTGTTCCAGTACCGAACCAAGCATAAAATCTGGCCTAAAGCTGGTATCTCCTAAAGTTAAATGGCTTCGATTTAATATTTCCATGGCATAGTTCAACGATTTTCCCTGTAAATCGGGCATTTCTACCAGGGGCATGGTAACCCTGTTTACTATTAATAAAACCGTTCTGTTTACTTTTACCGTACTGTTGGCATCGGGCAATTGCTTAATTACTACACCCATTTTTGCCGTATCTGTATAAATTGAATCCTGAATTTCCACAGCAAATCCCTTGCTTTCTAAAAGCTTTATGGCTTCGCTGGTTTTTAAATGGGTAACTTTTGGTACAGTTAGGTATTCACCATGTTTGGTAATAAGGCTTAGTGTTTGTAAAAACCCAAAAATGATAAGGGCTCCCAAAAATAGGGCTACTAATAAGTTTACCCAAAAAGGCCTGTTGGTGATAAATTTAAACACGCTTTTATTTTAAATTATTTATGGTTAAGGCTTTCTTCAATGAGCGCCGTATAAAACTCTTTTAAACTCCAGCCCATTGCTTTTACCTGCTGCGGCACAATACTGGCAGCGCTTTGGCCGGGTACAGTATTTATCTCCAGCATAAAAACATCTCCTGATTTTGCGTTGTAAATAAAATCTATGCGAACAATTCCCCTGCAATGAAACACTTTATAAATTTTTTGAGCCGCTGCTCTAATTTTATCTGCAATGGTTTCCTCTACCTGTGCCGGGGTTATTTCCTCACTTGCACCCTGGTATTTGGCTTCAAAATCAAAAAATTCTTTTTTAGAAATTATTTCGGTGATGGGTAAAGTAATAATCCTGTCTTTAGATTGAAAAACGCCAATTGTAAATTCTCTGCCTTCAATAAACTCTTCTACCAGCACCTGGTTATCTTCCTTAAAAGCCCTTTCTAATGCAGCGGTTAAATTTTCAGCATCAGAAACTTTGCTCATACCAATGCTACTGCCGCCGTTATTAGGTTTTACAAAAACCGGCAGTTGAAGTGTGCTGGTAATTTGTAAAGCTGTTGTATTATCTCCTTTAAACAAATGCATGGATTTGGCCACATTTATACCGGCAAATGCAGCAACCGCAACGGTATATCTTTTATTAAAAGTAAGCGCTGAAGTAGCAGCATTGCAGGATGTATAGGGAATACCCAGGCAGTCAAAATATCCCTGCAGTTTACCATCCTCTCCGGGTGTGCCATGCAGGCCTATCAATACCGAATCAAAAATAATTTTGTTGCCATTAAGGGTTATTGAAAAATCATTTTTATCAATACTTATTTTTTCTCCACTTGCAGTTTTATAAAACCAGCCTTCGGGATGGATATCTATAAGGTAGCAATCCCATTTATCTTTGTCAGTATGGTTAAAAATAGTATCTGTACTTTGATAAGAAATAACCGATTCTCCTGAATATCCGCCGGTAACTAGAGCTATCTTTTTTTTCATGTGGGCAAAAAATAATAATTATGGTTGAGGGTGATTGAAGTTTTCGCTTAAACCTTCATTGCCTGAATCTAAAACAAACTTCCATTTGCCATCTTTTTGTTTTTTCCAAATGGAAACATAAGTGCCAAAAGTGATACTGTCGGATTTATTGGGTGCAAGAGCAAATATCCCATAGGTATAGCCCATATCTGCAGATGCGGAAACAAAGGCTGTTTGGGGTTTCCAGCTTAGTGTAAAACCCGTATCGTTGGATTGCAATAAATAGTCAATTGCGCCTGCACCCACAAGCGGTGTATATCCCGGCCTTAGCATTACCCCGTTACTGTCAATATATTCCATAAAAGCGGCTTTCATTCCTTTCTTTACGCTCATATCGGAAAAAGCAGCATCGACTTTCATTAATGCCAGTTTTTCCTCCGTAAGGTTTACGGGTTTTTCTTTTTCCTGGTTTTTATTATTACAGGCTAAGAGCAAAACCAATACCAATATGGCACAAAACCTCATATTTTTTATTTTATGGAGCAAGATAATAAAAATATTACGGCATCAGGGATACAGAAAGGCGAAAGTATTGTAAACTTTCGCCTATGTGCAGGAAATATCACCTGCTTAATTAAGCCTTACGGCTACAAAAAAATCATATATGCAGTACAGCTTTTTTAGCAAGCAATTCATCTACTGTTTCTTTATAGGCTTCATCTGGTACGCAACAATCTACAGGGCACACCGAGGCACATTGCGGCTCTTCATGAAAACCCTGGCACTCGGTGCATTTGCTGGGCACTATGTAATATATATCTGTACTTATTGGCGCATTTCGCTGGTCGGCATCAATTTCTGTGCCATCTAAAAGTTTAAAATTGCCTTTTACCGTTGTACCATCTGCAACGGCCCATTCTACTCCGCCTTCATAAATGGCATTATTCGGGCATTCGGGCTCGCAGGCTCCGCAGTTGATACATTCTTCTGTTATCTTTATTGCCATCAGTTGTAATTTTGCTTGCAATTTAATAAATAGAATATGAATTTACAAGAAAGAATTTTATTGTTAATAAAACTGGGAAATTATTTAAAAAGTAATGATGACAATTGGCTGGATACACAAGTATTGGCCGAACAAAAAAATGGATGGTTTACCCGGGAATTTTTAGAAAAAGCTGCAGGCAGCATAGCCGATAATTATCTAAAAGAAGACAAATTACGCCAATGGGCAGGCTATTATAAACTCGATGATAATATACAGGAAAAATGCGTAGGTATTGTGATGGCAGGGAATATTCCGCTGGTTGGCTTCCACGATTTTTTATGCGTTTTTATTACTGGCCATAAGCAAATGATTAAAATGTCTTCTAAAGATGATGTATTGCTTAAGCATTTAGTGAAGGTAATGGCAGGCTGGAACTCCAAGGTAAATGGCAAAGTAATTTTTGCAGAAATGCTTAAAAACTGTGATGCATATATTGCAACAGGAAGCAACAACAGCAGTCGTTATTTTGAACAATATTTTGGAAAATATCCCAACATCATCCGTAGCAACCGCACTTCTGTAGCTGTTTTAAACGGAAGCGAAAGCACGGAAGAATTAGAAAAACTTGCAGATGATATGCATCTCTATTTTGGGTTGGGTTGCCGCAACGTAACAAAAATTTATGTTCCTGAAAATTACGATTTTATTCCCATAATTAAAGCCTTTGATAAATATCAGTATTTTTCCGATCATCATAAGTATAAGAATAATTACGATTATCAACTGTCTATTTTATTGCTCAACGGAAAATATTATATGACCAACGGAAGCACTTTATTAACGCAAAACGAATCTTTCTTTTCGCCCATAAGCCAGGTACATTACCAATTTTATACCAGCCCTGAGGGAATGCAGCAAAGCCTGCAAAGCAATAGGGAACTGCAATGTATTGTTGGGCATAGTAACGTACCTTTTGGCCAGGCACAAAATCCGGGCTTATTTCAATATGCCGATAGCGTAGATACCATGGCTTTTCTTTTGGGGATGTAGCAAATTTATTTGCGCCAAAATATCAGCCCAAGTACGAAAGCCTTACTAATTTAATGTTAAAGATGGCAGAAGGTAAAAATCAATTTGTCAGGCATTCGTTACTTTGTGATATGGGCATATCTTTTGATGCCTTAGTAAAGAAAATATAAAAAATAAGATTCACCATGAAACTAAAACAGATTTTAGCAACCATTGCCATAAGTGCAGTTACTGCTTTAGGCGTAATTTGGGGCTATGGTAAATTCACAAAATCAAATTACGATGGCGGCTACGGCCAGCAATCAGCATTACCTTCTAATTATAATTATGCAGGCTTTGGGAACGATTCTTCAGCGCCTCCAGGCCCGGTAGATTTTACACAATCGGCGCAGGCTGCAATTCCGGCTGTAGTGCATATAAAAACAAAAACCAATGCAAAGCAGGTTACCAATAGTACCCCAAGAAAAAACCCTTTCAGCGATTTTTTTGGAGACGACGATATGTTTAACCAACTTTTTGGTGGTAGCCGTGGTTATATACCCGAGCAAAGGGCTTCCGGCTCCGGTGTATTAATTAGCAGCGATGGATATATTCTTACCAATAACCATGTGGTTGCCGATGCAGATGTGGTTACCGTTTCGCTAAGTAATAAAAAAACATATACCGCAAAAGTAATTGGCAGAGACGCTGCTTATGACATTGCCGTAATAAAAGTGGATGCCACAAACCTTCCTTATTTATTATACGGTAATTCCGATAATGTAAAAGTGGGCCAATGGGTATTGGCAATTGGTTATCCATTAAACCTGGAAACTACAGTAACCGCCGGAATTGTGAGTGCAAAAGCCCGTACACTGGGTTTAAATAAGCAAAAAGCCGGTAATATGGCTGTAGAATCTTACATTCAAACAGATGCTGCCGTAAACCAGGGCAATAGCGGCGGCGCTCTTATTGATACCGAAGGAAAATTAATTGGCATCAACTCCGCTATTGCATCTCCCACGGGTTTTTATTCCGGTTATTCTTATGCAATACCGGTAAATATTGCCCAAAAAGTAGTGGACGATATTATTAAATACGGCACAGTACAAAGGGCATACCTCGGCGTATCTTATGTAGATGCCGGTGATTTGTCACCCGAAGAAAAAACTAAAAACAATATACCTGCAGAGGTAACGGGTATTTATGTAAATGAAGCCGTGCCTGATGGCGGCGCTTATTCGGCCGGTATACGCAAGGGCGATATTATCAAAAGCATTAATAATACCAACCTGCAAAGCGGTGCAGAAATGCAGGACCAAATTAGCCGGTTTAAACCAGGCGATAAAATTAATATAGGCTACATTAGAAATAATAAAGAAATGGCTACTACGGTTATCCTCAAAAATAAATCAGGAAACATAAGCATGGTAAAACAGGCTGAAGCAATGGATAAACTTGGTGCAGACCTTGCAACCCTTGATGAAAGAAGGGCGAAAGAATACGGAGTGAGCGGTGGAGTAGTGGTGAAAAGAATAAAAGAAGGCCCCTTAAATGACCAAACCAGGATGAAAGACAGCTTTGTTATTGTAAAAGTGGATGATAAAGATGTAAAAACTACTGATGACTTAAACAAAGCTATTGCCGATAAAAAAACGGTTACACTTAGTGGGTTTTATCCCGGCTACGATGGCTTATACGATTACCAGGTAGATTTAGACGGTAATTGATTCTATACAAGTTTTAAAATTAAAGGCCTTCCTTTTTGCGATGGCCTTTTTTTATTTTTCTTACAGAGGGTTGTTATTGAACCAAGGAATTTTCTCTCATAAGCGCCTGTAAGGTTTCTGGGGTTTTTTGCAGTAACACAACGGTTTTTCCTGTGCTGAGTTTTTGATAAATTTCTACATTATAATGCCTCAAGGTTAGCAGCGTAAGGTTGCGCTCCATTTCCACATCAAATAATTCCGAAGCAAGATGTGCCAGTTGGTCTATTTTTTCTTTTCGGTCGTCAAAGCTGCAAAGCAAAGAAATGGCCGTGTTTTGCGATAAGTTGGGCTTGAGTTTTACCTTATCAAAAATGGCATGCAGCTGCTCTATGGGCTTGTCTTCCACAAAAGAAAAATCTTTTGATTTAAACTGCATCAATGCCTGGTTTTCTTTTACTACAATTAACGGCGGAAGTTGCCTGGCCAATTTATTGGTAATAGAAGTGCCTTGCAAAGTAGGGTCCAAAAAATTTTTTACATACAGCGGTATATTTTTATTTTGTAAAGGCTTTATGGTTTTGGGATGTATTACCTGTGCGCCATAATAAGCCATTTCAATTACCTCGGCATAGCTTAAAGAGTAAATGTTAACAGCATCATCAAATTTTCTTGGGTCGGCGTTCATCACCGATTCTACATCTTTCCAAATGGTAACCGATTCGGCATCCATCAGGTTGGCAAAAATAGCAGCCGTATAATCGCTCCCTTCCCTTCCCAATGTAGTGCTTTCGTTTTCATAGGTAGCTCCAATAAAACCCTGTGTTAAAACCACATCGTATTGCTCAAATAATGGTAAAATTTTATCCTGTATGGCAGCTCCTGTAAATTTCCAATCTACGCCAGCATCCCTAAAATTATTATCTGTTCTTATAATATCCCTTACATCCACCCAGGCAATTTTAACGCCAAGTTCCAGCAGGTAATGATACAATATAGCCGTGCTCATCAACTCGCCGCTACATACAACCTGGTCGTAATAAAAATCAAAATTTCGTACCGGTTTATCATACAAAAGCCATTCTACTTCTGTAAAAAAATCTTTTAACTGGTTTTCACCCTTTAAGGCATGGGTTACGGTAAGAAATTTTAACGTATTCCTGTGCTGGTCCTTAACTTGTTGAAACAAGGCAAGAGCCTCTTCGCTTTTTGCTTCAAAAAAAGAACCGGCAACTTTTTCCAGTGCATTGGTGGTTTTGCCCATTGCCGATACCACCAGCAAAAGCTTATCTTTTGCATGGCTTTTAATTATTTGCGCTGTATCCTTAAACCTGTCTATACTATTTATGCTGGCGCCGCCAAATTTGAAAACTTTCATGTTATATTTTAAATACCGAAAAGCCTGTTTTTAAAAAGAAAATTTCTCTTTCCGGTGTTTTTTAATAATGCTTACTTTTGGCCTGCAAATCTAATTGCCTAATTTGTAAACTTAAAAATATTTATGCTTGTTAACAGAGAAATACAAACCCTCGATGAGTTTACCATTCAGCAATTAAGGGATTTTCCCAGGGCAACCGGCGAGCTAAGCAGCTTACTGAGAGATATTGGCCTGGCGGCAAAACGCATCCATGTAGAAGTAAATAAAGCAGGCCTGGTGGATATTTTGGGAGATTATGGCACCACCAATGTGCAGGGAGAAGAGGTAAAAAAACTAGATGTGTTCGCTAACGATCAGTTAATGGGTGTTTTAAGGCATGGCATTAGTTGCGCCGGCATTGGTAGCGAAGAATTGGACGATATTGTGATTTTTAATGATGAAATAAGCAATAAATCAAAATATGTGTGCCTTTTTGATCCATTAGACGGCAGCTCAAATATTGATGTAAATGTATCTATAGGTACCATTTTTAGTGTTTACAGGCGGGTAAGCGAATTGGGTAAGCCTGCAACTAAAGAAGATTTTTTACAAAAAGGCAATAAGCAGGTTGCAGCAGGCTACGTTATTTACGGCTCTTCCACCATGTTGGTTTATGCCACAAACAGGGGCGTAAACGGGTTTACATTAGACCAGGCAATTGGCGAGTTTTCCCTAAGCCACCCGGCAATTAAATGCCCGGAAAATGGCAAAATTTATTCTGTAAACCATGGCAACTTTTTTCAGTATCAGCCTACGGTAAAAAGTTATATAAATGTTTGTCAAAACAAAACCAAAGAAACCGGCGGCCCATACACACAACGCTATATTGGCAGTATGGTGGCAGATGTACATAGAAATTTAATTAAAGGCGGTATTTTTATGTATCCCGGAACTACAGATAAGCCCAAGGGTAAACTCCGCCTGATGTATGAATGTAACCCATTTGCTTTTATTGTAGAAAAAGCTGGTGGCAGGGCTACCAATGGTGATATACGCATCTTAGATATTCAACCTACAGAATTGCACCAGCGTACCCCATTGTTTATTGGCAGTAATAAAATGATGGAAGAACTGGAGCAGCATCACATACCCAAAAGTAAATAATGAGAGAGCCTATAATTTCCGTAAAAAACCTGTATAAAAAATATGGGAGCTTTGAAGCTGTAAAAGGCATTTCATTTGATGTATTTGAAGGGGAAATTTTTGGGTTGCTTGGGCCAAACGGCGCTGGTAAAAGTACAACCCTGGAAATAATAGAAACCCTCCGTATCAAAACATCAGGCAAAATTTTTGTAAATGGTTTTGATCTTGATGAAAAGCCCGGTGAAATCAAAAAAATCATTGGGGTTCAGTTGCAGTCTTCGGGTTTTTATCCAGGCCTTAATCTGTTGGAGTTAATTGAAATGTTTTCCGGTATTTATAATAGTAATACCAATGCTATTGAATTGCTAAAAAAAGTAAACCTGGAAGATAAAGCCCATAACAAGGCAAAGGAGCTTAGTGGCGGCCAAAAGCAAAGATTTTCTATTGCCACTACATTAATCAATAGCCCTAATATTATTTTTCTCGATGAGCCCACTACAGGCCTCGATCCGCAGGCACGCCGCAACCTTTGGGATTTAATAAAAGAAATTAGAAACGCAGGCACAACCGTAATTATAACAACGCATTATATGGATGAAGCCGAGCAACTTTGCGACCGCATTGCCATAATGGATGAAGGTAAAATAATTAAATTGGCCAGCCCCGATGCCATGATAGATGAACTTGTGGCAGGCGGCTTTGAAAAGCCAAAGCCGGTAAAAGGCGCCAACCTGGAAGATGTTTTCATACATTTAACAGGAAAAGAAATACGGGAAGAATAAATTTGTAAATATTTTTAAACAGAATAAAATAATCAAAAGAATGAAAAGGATTTTGTTTGTTACAGTTTTGGGGTTTTTTACCTTAAATACAATAGCTCAAAAAGAAAAGAAAAAAACGGTGCAACAGAACAATGTGCCGGAATTGGATATGAAAAATGCTATTGACAGCTTTAGCTATGCTGCAGGCGTAAATATTGCAAAAAACATGCAGGGCCAGGGTATTGAAAAATTAAATAGCGAGTTATTGAAAAGGGCAGTTGAAGATGTTTTGAGCAATAGAAAATTATTAATGGAAGAACAACAATGCAATATGACTTTACAACAAAAACTACAGCAATTTCAACAGGCAAAACTCCATACCACTAAAGCGGCTGGTGAAGCTTTTTTGGCTAAAAACAAAACAAGGCAGGGCGTTACTGTATTGCCAAACGGCCTGCAATATGAAATAGTAAAAGCCGGAGATGGCCCTAAACCTACAGAAGCAGATACAGTGGTAGTGCATTATACCGGCACTTTAATTGACGGTACCGAATTTGACAGCTCAGTAAAAAGAGGAGAGCCCGCAACTTTTCCATTAAAAGGGGTAATAAAAGGCTGGACAGAAATTTTACAATTGATGCCCAAAGGATCAAAATGGAAAGTATATATTCCCAGCGACCTTGCATATGGCGAAAGAGCAGCAGGGCAATTAATTAAACCCGGCTCTACTTTAATTTTTGATATTGACCTCATTGATATAAAACCTGCAATTGCAAATTGATAGCAGATGATTTAAAATATCCCATTGGCAAATATAATGAGCAGCCGTTCTCTGAAAAATTGAAAGAAGAATGGATTGCTGAAATAGCCGTATTGCCGCAGCACCTGGAACTGGTAATGCAAAACCTCGATGTAGCACAACTGCATACCGCCTACAGGCCCGGAGGCTGGACGGTAAACCAATTGGTACACCATGTTGCCGATAGCCACATGAATGCTTTTTGCAGGTTTAAATTTATACTTACCGAGAACGATTATACAATAAAAGCATACAACCAGGATAAATGGGCAGGGTTGCCCGATACCCAAAATTTGCCGGTTAATATTTCTATTACTTTATTATTTGCACTCCATAAAAGGTGGGTGGAAATATTAAAAAATATCCCTGCCGAAAGCTGGAACCGTACTGCCTTTCACCCGGTACATAATAAAATGGTATCGCTTTGGTATCTTTTGGGCAGCTATGCATGGCATGGGAAACACCATGTGGCCCATATTCAACAACTTAGAAAAAGAATGAACTGGTAAATGTAATTTTCAATACAACTTTTAAAACGATGCAATATGGAACAAACCCCCAATCAAAACTATTTAAGTAACGACTTAACACTTGATGCTGTTGCAAATGCTCATTTGAAAGAAACCGCCATGTGGGGAAAATTCCTGGGAATAACTGGCATGGTAGTTTCTGTTCTATTTATCATTTTTGGATTTTTTGCCGGCGCCTTTTTTTCAAAACTAAGTGAAATGCCCGGCACCGGTGCAAACCCTTTTGCCGAAATGGGTGTAGGTATTCTTAGCGGCATCTATATTGTAATGGGTATTATATCCCTTATTCTTTCGTGGATTATGTACAAATTCGGTAATAAAACGCAACTTGGCTTAAAAACAAATGATCAAACTACCATGAATACCGGCCTGGCAAACTTAAAAATTCTTTTTCGTATTTATGGCATCATTGTTATTATCTACCTGGGTTTTGTTGCACTGGCTTTATTGTTTTCAATTATCGGCACAATGATGAATTAAGGTAGTAACTATTTTTTAAAAACTAAGTTGCTTATTGCAGCTACTTTTTTTATGCATCAGCTTAATATTAATTGTATCTAATCAAATTGTATTACCTTCATTTCAAAATAATTTTACTATGGCAATTATTGCTTCTTACTGGTGGCTGATACTATTAATTTTTATAGTATTTACGGGTTTGGTAACTGTAAACCAGGGCTATATAGGTGTAGTAACTATGTTTGGTAAATACCAGCGCATTTTGCGCCCAGGGTTAAACTTTAAAATACCTTTTTTAGAACAGATTTATAAAAAAGTAAGTATCCAAAATCGTTCGGTTGAAATGGAATTCCAGGCCGTAACAATTGACCAGGCCAATGTGTATTTCAAATCAATGCTTTTATATTCGGTGCAAAACGCCGATGAAGAAACCATTCGTAAAGTTGCTTTTAAATTTTTTAGCGACAGGGATTTAATGCAGGCATTGGTGCGTACCATCGAAGGAAACATCAGGGCATTTGTTGCCACAAAAAAGCAATCGGAAATACTGGGCTTACGCCGGGATATTGTGGAATTTGTAAAAGAACACGTAGATTCTTCACTCGAAGAATGGGGCTACCACCTGCTTGACCTGCAAATAAATGATATCACTTTCGACCAGGCAATTATAGAAAGTATGAGCAAAGTGGTGGCAAGTAATAATTTAAAAGCAGCGGCAGAAAATGAAGGCCAGGCATTACTCATTACTAAAACCAAAGCTGCCGAAGCCGATGGTAACTCCATAAAAATTGCTGCAGAAGCAGAAAGACTGGCTGCCCAGCTACGTGGCCAGGGTGTAGCACTTTTTAGGGAAGAAGTGGCAAGAGGTATGAGCCAGGCAGCAGAGCAAATGAAACAAGCCAACCTGGATACCAATGTAATCCTATTTAGCATGTGGACGGAAGCCATAAAAAACTTTGCAGAATACGGCAAAGGCAATATCATCTTCCTGGATGGCAGCAGCGAAGGCATGGCACGTACCATGCGTGAAATAATGGCCATGCAGCAAATGGATAAAAAATAGTACCGTTTATTTTTTAGAAATAAAATGATGATGTTGAAGATTAACATTTTATTACAGCAAGTTTAAAGCAGGTTTTACTTTATTGCAGGTAAATAATCCAGGCATCAATTAATTGCAGCAAATTTTTATTTTATAATTACAATCTATGTTCACTATTTTTTTACAGGCCGATAGTACTGTAGCAGCCGCTTCATCGGCTCAGGTAGAAACAGTTTGGGGAATGTTAACCAAGGGTGGCCCTTTAATGATTCCTTTATTTATTTTATTTGCCCTGGCCGTATTTTTCTTTTTTGAACGCCTTTTAATCATCCGTAAAGCTTCAAAAGTTGATGAAAATTTTATAAGAATTATTAAAGACCACATTATAAGCGGTAATGTAAATGCTGCAAGGAGTTTATCGAAAAATACCAATAACCCTGTAGCTAAAATGATAGATAAAGGCATCCAACGCATTGGCAAGCCTATAGATGCCATAGAAAAAAGCATGGAGAATGTGGGCAAACTCGAAATATATAAAGTGGAAAAAAATTTGAGTATTTTGGCTGTTATTGCCCGTATTGCGCCATTGTTTGGTTTTGTGGGAACCATTGTGGGGCTGGTAATATTGCTTAAAGAATTTGCAACAATTAGCAACCCTTCTATTAGCCAAATTGCCGATGCCATGTATATTAAATTAATTACTTCGGCCACGGGCCTTATCATTGGTATGCTTGCCTATTTGGGTTACAGTTATCTCGATACGCAAGTGAACAGGCTGGCCAACCGGCTGGAAGTGGCCAACAGCGAGTTTATTGATATTTTACAGGAACCCACACGTTGATTTTTTTCATTGAATTATTAAAATGGCAACTTTAAGAAATAACCGGTACAGGAATGAACATTCTGAAGTGGACACAGGCCCGCTGAACGATATTTTGTTTATACTACTTATGTTTTTTCTCATGATTTCTACACTGGCCAATCCCAATGTAATTAAAATGAGTGTGCCAAGGGCAAAAAGCGATACTAAACAAAAGCAAAGTGTGGTGGTGAGTGTAGATAAGGATAGGAATTTTTATGTAGGCTCAAAAAAAATTGTTGCCGATTCTTTGGAGCCTGCTTTAAGAAAATTTATTAATGAAGGCGATAGTATAAAACCTGCGGTTGTAATTAATGCAGATTCTGTTGCACAATGGGGAGAAATTGTAAGGGTTATGAAAATTGCCCGTAAACTTGGCGCCACTACTTCTGCAACCGTTACAGGCAATGAGTAAAATGTACAAACCTGTTTTTCCCAAATATATCTTTTACCGGTTCTGCCAAAAATTTTTTGGCTTTAAATAAATCCAAAGTTTCAGTTGCAAAATTTTCGTGTACTTCTACAAAGCCTTTGCCGCTATTGAGTAAATGGCCTTGTGCAAATTCTGCAATACTTTCATAAAAAATCAAGGGGTTGTCATCCGGCACAAACAAAGCAATATGAGGTTCATTCAAGCTTACGTTTTTATCCATGTTGCTAATCTGTCTTTTGGGAATGTAAGGCGGGTTGCTTATTATGCAGTCATATTTTTCCGTAAAATCATTTTCTTTCCTGTTTAAAAAATCAATGCAGTAAAAGTTTATGGCAACTTTATTCAACAAGGCATTTTCACGGGCAATATTGAGTGCATTTTCGCTAATATCAATGGCATCAGCAATGGTATTTGGAAATTTATTTTTTATAGAAACAGGGATACATCCGCTGCCGCAGCCAATATCTATTAGCCTGGGTTTTTCCCTTGGCTTTAAAAATTGTATTGCTTGCAGAACCAGTTCTTCTGTTTCGGGGCGTGGTATTAATGTAGCTGGCGTTACTTTAAATTTCAGGTTGTGAAACCAGGTGTAACCCAGCGCATATTGCACCGGCACATGCTTTTTTAATTTATCCAATATGCCCAGCAAATCATCTGTTTCCTCCCTGGCCAAATCTATGTTTTTATCCGGTAAACGGCCCTTGGTAAAATATCCTTTTTCTTTAAATACTAAATGGGTAATTGCAGTAGCCTCGCCTTTGTCATAAATTTTTATCAGCGCCTGCAAATATTGATTGTATAAATTACTTATCTCCATCTTGGCAAACATACTAATTTTGCAGCGCCATTTCACCTTTCAGTTTATATGACAGAAGAAGAAAAATATATGAACCGTTGCCTTCAACTGGCAGCATTGGGTACTTCAACCGTAGCGCCTAATCCTATGGTAGGCGCCGTATTGGTTTATAACAACAGGGTAATTGGCGAAGGGTACCACAGGCAATACGGTGGTGACCACGCCGAAATCAATTGCCTGGCATCGGTAAAAGTTGAAGACAGGCAATATATTGCAAAAGCTGTAATGTACGTTTCACTGGAGCCCTGCGCCCACTTTGGTAAAACCCCGCCCTGTGTTGATGCCATCATCAAAAATAAAATACCCCATGTAGTAATTGCCTGCAGGGATAGCTTTGCTACTGTAAACGGAAAAGGAATCCAAAAATTAAAAGATGCCGGTGTAAAAATTACAGAAAATATCCTGCAACAACAGGCTATAAATTTAAACAAACGTTTTTTTACTTTTCATTCCCTAAACCGGCCCTATATCATTTTAAAATGGGCAAAAAGTGCCAATGGCTTTATAGCAGGTGCAAATAAATCAAGGGTTAAAATTACGAATGAATTAACGGATAAGCTGGTACATAAATGGAGGAGTGAAGAAGCTGCAATAATGGTAGGAACAAATACTGCTCTTATTGATAACCCAGCGCTCAACAACCGGTATTGGAATGGTAAAAACCCGGTAAGAGTAATTATTGACCTTAATTTAAAATTGCCATCTCATTTGCAATTGTTTGATGGGAAATCTCAAACTATAATTATCAATTTTAGTAAACATGAAAAAACACATAACCTTTTGTATCAAAAAATTGACCATAGTGAAAACAGGGTAGCATCTATACTTGCCATGTTGCAAAAGCATAATTTAACATCTGTAATTGTAGAAGGCGGCGCCCAATTGTTGCAATCACTTATCCGTTCCGGTACTTGGGACGAAGCCCGGGTAATTACCAATCAATCATTGATGATTAAAGATGGGTTATCTGCACCGCAATTAATGGATGCATTATTTCAGAATGAACAAATGATCCTTAACGATCAAATACGGTATTATCAAAATCAAAAGCAACAAAATTATTTTGGAGCACTATAATACAATTGATAAGCAGGGCATGGCAGAATTTAAAGACAGGGGAAGCAAGTTCCTGGCTTATGTATTTCCATGTGAAGCTGCTGCAGTTTTTAAAATTAAAATGCTGGAAATTAAAAAAGAACATCCCAAAGCTGTGCATTATTGTTTTGCTTATAAAATGGGAACTGATGGGAATAATTTCAGAAGCAGCGATGATGGCGAGCCTTCGGGCACGGCAGGGAAACCAATTTTAAGGCAAATTGAGAGCAAAAATATTACCGATATATGCATAATAGTTGTAAGGTATTTTGGGGGCACATTATTGGGCGTATCAGGTTTAATTAATGCATATAAAACCTCTGCTTCACTTGCTTTACAAATTGTGCCGGTAATTACCAAACCTATATTAAAATTTTATCAACTACAATTCGGGTACCTCAATTTAAATGATATAATGTTGACAATCAAACAACTTAATGGCATCATTCAACAATCTGAAACACAGCTTTTTTGCAAAATGCTTGTGGGCATTCCTTTAAACAGGGTAGCAGAATTTGATAGGAGAATGGAAAACGCCAGCAACGTGGAAATTGTTGAATTATTGCAGGAGGTGGTAAAAAAAGCAAGGGTAAACCCAAATCTTTAACATTTATTTTTTAATTTTAACCCCAATTCAAAAATTGTTATGAGAAAATTTACATTAGTCATCTTACTGGCTTTTCCGTTTTTGAAGGGCGAAGCCCAACAGCTACATTTTACCAGCCAGTATTTGCAGCATAATTTTATGTATAATCCCGGAGCTGCCGGTATTGCCAATAATAATATGATTGGTATTTCTTACAGAGACCAATGGTCGTCTTTTCCTGGAAATCCCAAAACATATATGTTGTATGGCGATTTTAGCCTCAATAAAATGAAAGCCGGGGCGGGCGCATATATTTACCGGGATGAAACGGGGCCTACAAGTCGCACAGGCATTGATCTTTCTTTCTCAAAGCATATTATTTCATTAGATGGTAAAAAGAAGCTTGGCCTGGGTTTAGAAGTTAGGGGACTGCAATATGCTATAGACAAAAGTAAAATCAATATAGATGTACAGGGAGACCCTGTACTTGCAGGCTCTGGCAATAAATTTGCCTTTGATGCAGGCGCTGGGGTTTATTATACCAATCAAAAATTAAGTGTGGGCGCTGCTGTGAGCCAGTTAATACAATCTAAGCTGGAATTTGGCAGCCCATCCAATGCCAACCAAAGAGGTAAACTTTACAGGCATTATGTATTTAATGCCAATTACAAAATTCAAACCGGCGATAATATTTATTTGCTCCCCAATGCCATGATGCGGATTATTGAACATTCACCATCTGAATATGAATTTGGCGCCATGTTTAATTACAAAGAAAAAATTTGGTGGGGCCTTCAATACAGGATTGACCAGTTTTGGTCAATGCAGGCCGGCGTAAAAATTTTACAAAAAATAGGGTTAACCTATAGTTATGATTATTATCAAACGCCCATTAATGTATTTACATCAGGCTCAGGCGCCCATGAAATTGGTATCCGATTCGATCTAAAATCAAATTCCCCTCAGTTTTAAATCATATATAAACCAGATAAATTACTAATAAACAACTGCATATGTCATTTAATAAAACAAAAAAAGGAACCACAAAATTTGCAAAAATTTTTGCAATGCCTTTTTTGATTACGCTGTGTTTTTTACTTTCGGCACAGTTGAGCTATGCTCAGCCTGCCAATGATGATCCCTGTAATGCAATACCCTTAACCGTTGGCAATAATAACTGTACTTTTCAGCAATTTACTAATGAGGCGGCAACCAATACTGCAGGGGTAACCCCTCCGGGATGTGCCAGTTACCAGGGCGCTGATGTATGGTTTTCGGTAGTAGTACCTGCAGGTGGCGCTTTAATTTTTGACACTCAGCAAGGTGTTGTTACCGATGGTGGTATGGCAATTTACAGAGGAACTTGCGATAACCTTGTTTTAATAGAGTGTGATGATGATGATAGCCCCAATGGTTTAATGCCAAGAATTATGCGTTTCGATTTAATTGCCACAGAAACAATATGGGTAAGATTTTGGGAATATGGCGGTAATAACAATGGTACATTTAATATTTGTGTAACTACTCCTCCGCCGCCTCCTTCTAATGATGATCCTTGCAATGCTATTTCATTAACAGTTGGGAATGCTGTTTGTAACTATACTCAATTTACCAATGCCTTTGCTGGTAATTCTACCGGTGTTCCGGCACCTGGCTGTGCAAACTACCAGGGTGGTGATGTATGGTTTACTGTAACCGTACCTGCTGGTGGCGCTTTAAATTTTAATACACAACAAGGTGTAGTTACCGATGCTGGCATGGCAATTTACAGTGGCTCATGCGATAACCTTAATTTAATAGATTGTGATGATGATGATAGCCAAAACGGATTGATGCCCATGATAATGAGTACTGGCTTAACGCCGGGTGCAACTATTTGGATAAGAGTGTGGGAAAACGGCAATAACAATAATGGTACTTTTGGAATATGCGTAAATACCCCTCCACCGGCTCCGGGCAATGATGACCCATGTGGTGCCATTAATATTAATGCAGCTTATACCTGTAATTATACTATGTATTCCAATGAAGGCTCTACAACAACTACTGGCGCACCGGTGCCGGGTTGTGCAACATTTACTACTCCTGCAGCAAGCAAACCCGACGTATGGTTTAAAGTAGTAGTTCCCTGCGAAGGAAAATTAATTTTTGATACACAAACTGGATCTATAACCGATGGCGGCATGGCCATTTACAGGGGAACCTGTGATAACCTTACGTTAATAGAATGTGATGATGATGATAGCCAAAACGGGTTAATGCCAAGGATTGTGAGGAATGACCTTATTTCCGGTGAAACAATATGGGTAAGATTTTGGCAATATAGCGGTGGAACGGGAACTTTTGGACTTTGTATAACTGTCCCTCCGCCATCTCAACCTTCTTCAAATTGTACTACAGCGCAATCTTTTTGTACAAGCGCTTTCCCCGATACAGTGATGAATGTAACTGGTGTACCCAGCCTTGGACAGGTAGATTGCTTGTTTACCACACCAAACCCAACTTTCTATTACTTACAAATTCAAACCGCAGGTGATATTAATATTCACATTACCCAATTTACAAGTGCAGGTGTACCTATTGACGTAGACTTTATCGTTTGGGGTCCGTTTAACGACCTTGCATCGGTTTGCGGTCCTGCAGGTGGGTTGGATGTAAATGGCCCAGTTGTGGATTGTAGTTATTCGGCGGCGCCTGTAGAAGATGCCTTTATACCTAATGCACAAATTGGGGAATATTACCTGTTCCTTGTAACCAATTATAATGGCCAGGCTGGTTATATTGTGTACCAGCAAACGGCCGGTACTGGTAGCAGTAATTGTAATATTGTGTGCCAGCTTGATGGCAGCAATGATGGGCCAGTTTGCCCAGGCGGTTCTGTAAACCTTTTCGTTACAGATGTACCAGGCGCTACTTATAGCTGGACCGGGCCTAATTGCTTTACATCAACACAGCAAAATCCTACAACGGTATTCCCTCCATCTATTCCAGGCCAATATGTTTATTTTGTTACTGCAAATGCACCCAATGGTACTATTTGCTACGATACTACATTAGTAACTGTACTCACTCCTCCTGACTTAGGTTTAGATTCTACGGTGCAAATTTGTGCAGGAAGTACAACCGACCTTACAACAATTTATAACACAACAGGACTTACTACAACATGGACATTTGGCGGTGGGCCGGTATCTAATCCAACAGCAGTATCGGAGGCCGGAATTTATCAATTGTCTGTAATAAATTCAAGTGGTTGTGTTGATACCGCAATAGTAACCGTGGAAACTTTCCTTATAACGATTGGGCAGGATACTACCTTAAATATTTGCGAAGGTGGATCGGCAAACCTAACATCAGTGTACAATACAACGGGCTTTACAACAGCCTGGACTTTTGGAGGTAATACGGTAACCACGCCTGATGCAGTTACTGCAGCCGGTATTTACCAGCTAATTGCAGAAAATGCTTTGGGCTGTGCAGATACGGTAAATGTTACTGTAGCAATTGATGTGGTAAGTGCAACGGCAGCTTCAACCAATGCCAATTGTACCGATAATGGAGTTGCAAGCGTAAACACTCCTTTGGGCTTTACTCCATTTACTTATGCCATTAGTACAGCGCCAACAGATTTTGTGCCAACGCCTGACTTTAGCGTTCCACAGGGTACTTACACAATTACCGTAAAAGACTCTTTAGGATGCGTAAAAGATATTCCTGTAACGGTTGGCTTTACCAATAACATGCTGTTAAGTGCTATTGGCGATACCTCAATATGTAATGGCGCACAGCCGGTAACCCTTACCGCTTCAGGTAATGCAGCATCTTATTCCTGGAGCCCAACAGAAGGACTAAATGATCCTGCTTCGGCAACTCCCCAATTTACACCTACAGCAAGCGGTACTTATACCTTTACCGTAACCGGTACACTTGGCTTGTGTACGCTAAATGAAAACGTTACCGTAAATGTATTTAACGGTGTAAGCGTAAACATCATTCAATCTGCACTGGAACTTGTACATGGTGAGCAAACCTTTATACAGGCAACCGCAGGCGCCAATGCAGTTTCTTTTGCATGGACACCGCCAATAAGCTTAAGTTCTGCAACAGTTTTATCACCATTAATTACCGGCGATGTAATTGGTGTAACTACTTATACGCTCACAGCAACGGATGCCGATGGTTGTAAGTCCTCGGATAATATTATAGTGAACATTATTCCATATTGCATTAAAGTGGCCAATGCATTTACACCAAACGGTGATGGCATTAATGACCTGTGGACTGTATATGACAATATTGAATGTTTGAAAAACGTACAAGTAAGTATTTTTAACAGGTACGGCGCCAAAGTGTATGAAAATAAAAATTATCAGAACAACTGGAATGGTACTTATAAAGGCAAACCGGTTCCTGATGCTACTTATTATGCAGTACTGCAGTTTAGCCTGGTAAACGGAAGGGTATTTACAGTTAAAACCGATTTAACTATCATGCGATAATACAGTTTATTGAAAATAATTAAAGCCTCCCAAAAAAAGGGAGGTTTTTTTTTACGATTAAGGTACAAATTTTTAGCAGGCATTTTTTTGCTTAAAACAAGATTAATTATTTTCTTGTAAGTTTGTTTCAAATGGATGCAGAATCAATAAGAAAATATGCTTTGGCTTTGCCTGGTGTACAGGAAAGTTTTCCTTTTGACGAAACAACCCTGGTTTTTAAAGTAGATAATAAAATTTTCCTTTTACTGGCATTGGATGAAATACCACTGAGATTTAATGCAAAGTGCCAGCCGGATGAAGCGATTGAACTTAGGGAAAATTTTCCCCAAAGCATTATCCCGGGTTACCACATGAACAAAAAACATTGGAATACCATTATTGTAAATGGCAACCTGAAACCATCATTAATAAAGGACTTGATTGAAAAAAGTTATAAACTCGTACAAAAAATTAAGTGATGAAAATAAGCAATAAGGTACTCGTTTTTATTTTACTGATGCTATCTTTTGCATTTTATTATTTGGGTAAAAGCTGCAATAACAAAACCAAAACCACCATAATTCAAAATACTGCAATTATTAAAGAGATAGCGGAACTTGGTTCACTAAGTGTTAGCGGAACAGCAACAATTAAGGAAAGCAATAAAGAAGATAATACAGGCATGTATGCCGAGCTAAAAAATATTTTTATTGAAAAAACCCTCAACTTAAGCATACCATTCGAAGCTAAATATGGCGTAGAAATGAAAAACCAGGCAATTCATATTGACAGCAAAGCAAAGCAGGTAACGGTTTTTCTACCGCCTGTACAATTGCTGAGTTTTCAATTACTGTTAAATAATTTAGAAGCAATTGGAAAAACCGGCTGGTTAAATTCGCTTAGTTTAGATGACTTGGTAAAAGTGGAAAAAATATTATACAATACCCAGTTAAATAGCCTGCAGAAAAACGACGCTAATAAAAAACTTGCTGAGGAGCATATCCGCCATCTTATCCAAAAATATTACGAGCCAATGGGCCTTAAGGTAACCTGTGTGTTTAGTGAAAAAAAGGTACCGGTAGCACAACAATAAAATACAGGGCCTAAATTATTCAATAATTTTATTACGCATGGCATACATAATAAGGCCACCAATTGTTTTTGCATTTACTTTGGACTTCATGTTTTGCCGTATAGTTTCAATTGTTCTGGGGCTTAAAAATATTACTTTAGAAATTTCTTCTGTGGTTTTATCTTCTGCAAGTAGTTGAAGTATTTTAACTTCTTTTTCGTTGAAATGAACAGGAGTATGGTTGCCAAAATTCTGCCTTACCCCTTTTTTTTGCATCAGCCTCCCTTTAAAAGCTTTATTAACCAGGTCGTTAAAATAAAAGTCATCTGCAATGCAGGATAATATGGCTTCATAAATTTCCTGTGGGTCTGTAGTTTTGGTAAGATAGGCGTTGGCGCCGGTTTCCATCATTTTGCTTATCATTTGCTGATCGTCGTACATAGAAAGTACAATAATCTTAATGTCTTCAAATTCTTTACGTATGAGTGGAATGGCATTGATGCCGTCAATTTCCGGCATACGTATATCCATTAATAATACATCTGGTTTTTTTATGCCTATTTTATGCATCATATCCTTGCCGTCTTCGGCTTCCCATAGTAGTTTTAAATTGGGTTTATCACTAAGCGCCATTTTAATACCGTCTCTAAAAATTTTGTGGTCGTCGGCTATGGCAAATTTTATTAAAGTTTCAAGTGGCATGTGTAAGTCCCTCTCTTTGGTTTTTAGGTTTGTATAATATTGGATAACTTATTAAAAAATGGAAAAATTACTATTATTTATATTTTTTTAATGTGATAAACGAATTTTACTGGTAAAAATACTTTCCAAATTTAACGTACTAATACCATACATATTGTACTTAAGAAAATATTATGTTGTTTTTTGTCTCCAGGGCTACAATTTTCCAAAAATGCTGGCATTATTTTTGTAAAATATTTAGAAAACAGGTGTAATATTTTTATAATATTCGTATATCTCACTCGTAAGCTTTCGAACTATACCGGTATTTCTACTACGTATTCATACTATAATTTCAATAGTAAAAATACTATTTTATTTCGTATATTTGCGATAAGAACAGGATACTAAATAATTAGTAAATGCTCTGAAACGCTTATCATTACTTATTTTGTGGGGTTCGTAAAGATACGTTATCAAAGTAATCCACTTTTGTGGATAACTTAAATGAGGCATGTTTGCTGTGATATTTAATCGTAAACCACAATTAATCTTTTTACTATGTGGTGTTTTGCATGGTGGTAGGCCTTTCAAGTTTCTTTAGTTTTTAACAAGTATTTTTTATATTTGTTGAAATTAACTACAAGATTCTGAAAAACTTAGCAATTTTTGCTCCAATATTTGAGCTTTTGCCTTTAATCTTTTGTTTTATTTTTCGAAAGAAATTAACAACAAAAGCGTTAAGGGTTTTTTTTATGTATAGAATTGGAGTTTTACTTTTATTTATTTTATCTTTTGTATCATTTTTAGTTAAAAATAAGTTGGGTTCTGCGAATATCATGTATATTCTAATAAACTTATCTACTCTTTTTGAATTTGCAGCTCCGGTATATATAATATACTGCTTATTGGATACCGAGGTATTTAAAAAGATAATTCGAATTTCCACTCCGATAATTATTTTGTTTTCGTTGGGTTACTATACCTGGTTTGGGTGGGTAACCCTTTATACGCTCCCCATGATGGTTTCCTTTTTTGTGCTAATGGTTTACCTAATATTTTATTTTTACGAAAAAGTGAGAACGGTTACCAATTACCCACTATCGCAAACCATCAGTTTTTGGATATGTGTGGGCTTCTTTATATTTATTACCGGCTCTTTTTTCTTTCCTATAATGTTTAATACGAGTGATAATAATACACTTCAGGAAAACATTAGGATTATATATAGTGTAATGACAATTATTAAAGCATTAATATTTTGCATTGCCCTGTTTGCCACCGAACCAACCAAAGGAATAGAAGAATTACAAATACCCGATAATTTGCAGCTTGATGATTTTACACCCGAAAACCTAAAAAACCCTTCATGAGAATGTTTTTTTTACAGGCATTACAGGAGGCACAGGATTCATCCCGTATGATGCTGATAGGCTCTATTGGCATGATAACACTGGCTGCCGGTATTATTGTTTTTGTAATTATGCACCAGCGCAAAGTTATCCGCTTTCACCTGCAAATGAAAAGAATGGAAGCCGAAAAGCAACAGTTATTGCTGCAGGCAAGTATCCGTTTTCAGGAAGAAGAGCGCCAGCGCATTGCCGCCGACCTGCATGATGATGCAGGCCCTTTATTGGCTACAGCCAGGCTCTACCTTAATGAAAATATGGTGAACCTTGAAAAACCTGCACAACTGCAAAATATTTACAGCGCAAGGCAAATAATTGATGATACAATAAGGTTAATACGTAATATTAGCCATAGCCTTATGCCACCCACGCTTAAAAACTTTGGATTGGAAAGCGCCACCATTGATTTGTTCCAAAAAATTAGTGGCAGCGGACAAATTAATGCCAGCGCCAGGTTTCATGATTACAGGGAAAGGTTAAAATCTGACCAGGAATTGCTGGCTTTTAGGGTAATACAGGAGCTTGTAGGAAATATTATTAAGCACAGCAATGCCGCCTTTATTCACCTTACCCAAAACTGTACAAAAGAAAATATGTACATCCGCCTTCACCACGATGGCAAGGGAATAGTACAGGCAGAGTTTGATAAATTAAACCATGTATCCAGCGGGCTGGGCCTTAAAAATATTGCCAGCCGAATGAATGTACTGCATGGCAGGATATTGTTTGAAATAGACCAAAGCCATACTTATTACAAAATTACCCTCGAAATTCCACGGGAATATGAGCAGGAATTATCCTTAATTGTATAGGTTTTAAGATATTCATTTTTCCGGTTCAGTATAACTTTCAAGGTAAGACAAGATTATAAAATTTTTTTTTTGTAAACTTGTTCCTATTTTTACGCTAAGCGTATGACCCCCGAAACTATAAAAGTAGCCATTGCCGATGACCATAAAATATTCCGTAAAGGAGTAATACTGTCGTTACGCCCCTATACAAACCTTGAGTTTGTATTTGAAGCAGAAAATGGCGAAGAGCTCCTGCAAAAAATTCCCGAAGGCAACCCCGATGTAATTCTTTGCGATTTAAAAATGCCGGTTAAAGACGGTATAGATGCCACTAAAACTATTACAAAGCTTTATCCCAACATTAGGGTAATTATACTCACCATGTATGAAGACGACCGTTTTGTGGGCCATCTTATGGATTGTGGCGCATCTGGTTATTTATTAAAAAGTACCGACCCTGCCGAAATAAGGCGGGCCATAGTAGATGTAATGCGTACTGGTTTTTACCTCAATCCTTTTGTAAATAAAGTTTTAATAAAGAAGAATTACAGCAAGCAAAAATTTAATCCTTCTTTAAGCTCCGAAGTTGTGCTTTCCGAAAGAGAAAAAGAAGTGCTTACGCTGGTATGTATGGAATTTACAGCCAGCGAAATAGCCCAAAAAATGGATATTAGCGCCCGAACCGTTGAGGCTATTAAAGACAGGCTCATGGAGCGCTTTGGCGTTAAAAACTCTGTGGGTCTGGTATTTTATGCCATGAAAAACCAGTTAATAGAGTAGGTTGCCCAATCAATTATTTCTTTAGTCTTTCCGGGTTTTTTTGCAGAAAATCTTTCCAGTCTTTGGATTTTGCTATGGCATTGTTATGTATGCCGCAATTTTGAAAATGGTGGCATACGGCTACTGCCAATGCATCTGAAGCATCAAAGCTGGCCGGCTTGTTTTTTAGTTGCAGCAAATGCTGGAGCATTTTATAAACCTGTTCTTTGCCTGCATTTCCGTTTCCGGTTACCGATTGTTTTATTTTTTTTGGAGCGTATTCAAAAACATCTATTCCTTCATGCATTGCCGAAGCAATGGCTACACCTTGTGCCCGGCCCAACTTGAGCATACTTTGAACATTTTTTCCAAAAAAGGGCGCTTCAATTGCCATGCACACCGGCTTTTGCATCTGTATAATTTCTGTTATTTTTTGCTGAATTTTTTTTAACCGTTCATAAGGTTCCAGTTTTGCAGAAAATTTCAGGGTTCCCATTTCTATTAGCTCCATTTGATTTCCGGTTAACTTAATGAGCCCGTAACCCATAATTACCGTGCCGGGATCAATACCTAAAATGATTTTTGATGTTTTTTGCAAGGAGGAACTTATTTTTACCGAATTAAATTACTATTTGACTGCATAAAAATATTAAAATATTAATTAACTGGTTTTTGGGCCCCGTAGTATTCATTTTATTATGCTGGATATTATATAAAAAAGTGTATCTGCAACCCGACTTTGACCTTCGCTGGCAGCATATTAAAGATTCGGTACACAACCCGCTTTTGTGGCTTGTGGTTTTATTAATGCTGGTAAACTGGGCATTAGAATCCCGTAAATGGCAATTGTTGATGGCGCCACTTGAAAAACTATCCTTTTTAACCGCATTTAAAAGTGTACTTGCTGGCTGCAGTATTACCATGCTTACACCCAACCGAATAGGCGAATACGGCGGAAGAATTTTATATATAAATGAAAATAACAGGCTTAAAGCAATATCTCATACTATTTTGGGTAGTATGAGCCAACTGTTTGTAACCTTGCTAATGGGTACGGCAGGTTTAGTGTATTTTAGGTTTATAGGCGGGCAAGGTAAAATGTTAAATATTATTTTATCGCCTTTTTTGTTAAACATTTTGCTTTATATATCTGTCTTAGTATGTATTGGGTTATTATTGTTATACCTGAGAGCAGGTTTTTTGGTAACATTAATAAACAGGGCAGGTGTTTTTAAAAAACTTGTTAAGTATATAGAGCACCTCAGTGATTTTAACCGTAAACAATTGTTAAGGATATTATTTTTATCAATTTTTAGGTACCTGGTGTTTATATTGCAGTACATGCTTTTATTGCATGTTTTGCAGGTTAATATCCACCCGGTTGTTTGTTTTTGGTTATTGGCAGTTTATTATTTATTGCTGGCATTTACCCCTACTATAGGGTTTACCGAGTTGCCTATTAGGGCCGCTGCAAGTGTTCAGTTATTGCAGGTATTTAGCGCCAATATACTGGGTATAGAAGTAGCCTCATTTGGTATATGGTTAATAAATCTTGTGTTACCTGCTATAATAGGCAGCATATTAATATTAAAAGTAAAAATTATTAAAGAAAATGATTAAAGCCCTTACAAAACCATCTTTAGCGATTGTTGCTTTTTTTACAATCGCAGGTTTTACCGTTGCCCCAATACAGGCTTCCCATAGCCAAAGCGGTAGCGATTATTGCGGCATACGGAATACTACTTTTAAAGCAAACGAAAAGATATTGATGAAAGTGTATTATAGTGCACTTGGCGGATATATTGGTGCTGGTGAAGCTACTTTTACCACTACATTAGAAAGATATAATGGAAAACCTGTTTATCATTATGTGGGTGAAGGCAAAACGTATGCATTTTTCGATAATTTTTTTAAGGTGAGAGACAGGTATGAAAGCTATGCAGATACCGCTACACTATTGCCTTATAAGTTTATACGAAATGTAGATGAAGGCGGACATAAAATATATAATAATGTAAGCTTTAACCAGGAAGCCAATACGGCAACCAGTACAAAAGGAGTTTATTCAATTACTGATTGCATGCAGGATGTGGTAAGCGCTGTATACTATTCCCGTAATATTGATTTTAATAAATATAAACCCGGCGATAAAATTCCGTTTGACATGTTTTTGGATGATGAAATTTTCCACATGTACATTCGCTATATGGGCAAAGAAAAAGTGAAAACACGCTATGGTAAGTTTACGGCTTTTAAAATAAAACCTTTATTGCTTAAGGGTACCATATTTGAAGGCGGCGAAAAAATGAGTGCATGGATAAGTAATGATAATAACCGGTTACTGCTTAGGGTTGAAAGCCCTATATCGGTAGGTAAAGTGGTAATAGATATGATGGGCTATCAAAATTTAAAATATCCGCTTTCATCATTACTTAGCCTGAGATAATAAAAAATTATATTGCAGAAAGAAGGAATTGATCTTTCATCCTAATGCCTCTATCACTCATTTGGAGGTTGCAACATTCAATGGCTGGATCGTGTTCAAAAAATAAAATGTATTCGTTTTGAAGCGCCTCCATCAAAAATGATTTTTTCTCATTTAAGGTGATTAATGGAAACATATCGTAACCCATAATATAGGGCAGGGGAATATGGCCTGCAGAGGGCAAAAGGTCGGCCATATAAAGAATAGATTTGCCTTTATAACTTATTTGGGGCAGCATCATAGCTTCGGTATGGCCAAAAACCTGTCGGATAATTATATTTTCCGGGAAACTATTTCCATCGGCTTCTATAAATTTTAACTGGCCGCTATCTTTAATAGGTAGAATATTTTCTTTTAAAAAAGAAGCTTTTTCTCTGTCGTTTGGTTCGGTAGCCCATTTCCAATGGCGTGCATTGCTCCAGTAAACGGCATTTTTAAATGCAGGTACCAATTTGTCACCATCTCTTTTTATACTTCCGCCGCAATGGTCAAAATGCAAATGGGTGAGGATAACATCGGTAATATCATTTTTGCTAAAACCATGGGCAGCCAGGGATTTATCCAGAGTGTCGTTACCATGTAAATAGTAGTGGCCGAAAAATTTTTCATCCTGTTTATCGCCAATGCCATTATCAATTAATGTAAGCCTTTTGCCATCTTCAATTAGCAGGCAGCGCAAAGCCCAGGAACAAAGATTGTTTTCATCGGCAGGGTTTATTTTGTGCCAAATACTCTTGGGCACTACGCCAAACATGGCGCCGCCATCTAATTTAAAATAACCGGTATTGATACTATATAATTTCATAATGCATAATATATGGGTTCGTTTTTTTGCCCTTTAAAAGCGTACGCCAAAAATAAAAAACCTATGCTAAAAAAAATCATTAAAGAAAAAACCGAACTCCGCATATTTATTTTTTCTTCTATTAATGCAAAGGTTGAAAGCCCAATGATGATGGCAATCTTTTCGGTAATATCATAAAAGCTAAAGAAAGATGCGGTGTCTTTTGTTTCGGGCATCAGTTTACTAAAAGTAGAACGGCTTAATGACTGAATGCCGCCCATAACCAGGCCCACAATCATGGCAAGAATATAAAAATCTGTGGCGGTTTGCATAAAATATCCATACACACATAAGCCTACCCAAAGTAATACAACGGCCATTAAAATTTTTAAATTGCCATACCTCATAGATAAACGGCTTATGAAAATAGCGCCAGGAATGGCTACTAATTGAATGAGTACAACGGTTATTATTAAATTGGTGGAGGGTAAATTTAATACCTTGCTGCCAAAATTACTGGCTACAAGCATTACGGTTTGCACACCCATATTATAAAAAAAGAAAGCGGCTAAAAACCTGCGCATCACTTTCATTTTTTTAACCTGTGCAAACACTTTTTTTAATTCAATAAAACCGCTGGAAAAAACATTTATTCTAAAAGAGTCTTCATTGGCAGGTTTAGGATTAGGTAAACGCCTGAATGGAATTTGAGCAAAGCCAATCCACCAGATTCCTACCAGTAAAAAGGTTGCCCTTACCGCATCGGCTTCAGAACTTAGGAATGGTATTTCTTTATGGAATATTACCAGGCAAAAACCTACCAACTGCATAATTACACTGCCAATATAGCCAAAAGAAAAACCCCTTGCACTGATACGGTCCCTGTCTTCTACAGATGCAATTACGGGTAAATAGGAGTTGTAAAACACCAGGCTGCTGTAAAAACCTATTGCCGCCATCATCATACAAATTACCCCATACGAAATATTTTTACCCGTAAAGAAAAAAAGTGCACTGCAGGAAATTGCTCCCATGTAACAGAAAAAACGCATGTACTTCTTTTTGTTTCCCCTTGCATCGGCTATTGCGGTAAGTATGGGCATTAAAATGGCCACTATCAAATATGCGGCTGCCAATGCATAATTGTAAAGCGCCGTGTTTACAAAATATCGCCCTGCAATATGTACTGTGCCATTCATAGGTGGAGCCCGGGTTATTTCTGTAAAATAAATGGGGAAAAAAGTTGTAGTTATTACCAGGTTGTAAACCGAGTTGGCCCAGTCGTACATAGCCCATCCGTTAATAACCTTTTTAGGAGCCGTTTGCATGGTTTAGAAAATATTAGGGTAATTTAAAACAATTCCGTTAAACAGCAGTAAAATATAAATATCAATGTTGTTGTAAGAAATCCCTGTTGCTTAATGCAATTTTTTTAACTGTTGCATCAACGCCCTGAATTCTTTTGGCACAGGCGTTTCAAGCTGGATATATTTGCCATTTTGTAACTTAAAATTTAATTTTGCAGCATGCAGGGCAAGCCTGTTGATGATTGGCGTTTCTGCTTCTTCATTTTTACTTAGCTTATATTTTTTTTTGATTGAAGATAAATAAACGGGTAGTGCATTGCCATAAATTGCATCGCATGCCAATGGATGGCCTATTTCTTTGGCGTGCACCCTTATTTGGTGTGTTCGCCCTGTATGCAGTTCAAATTGCACTAAAGAAAAATGCCGGTTTGCTTCCAAAACCTGGTAAGAAGTTTGGGAAGGCTTACCTTTTCGGTGAATATACATGGTGCCTTTATGAATGGGGTTTTCGGCAATTGGCGCATCAATGATTCCCGTACTGCTTTGCGGCATTCCCAAAACAATGCCTAAATAAAATTTTTGAACCTGCCTGTTTTCAAATAGCTGTGATAAATATTTGTGAGTATTTTCATTTTTGGCAAAAAGTACGAGCCCGCTGGTATCTTTATCTATACGGTGAACGGTATAAATAGCGCCATATTTTTCTATGAGGGTTTCCTTCAGTGATTTTTCTGAATGCAACCTGTCTGGGATAGTAAGTAACCCTGCAGGTTTGTTTACTCCTACAATATTTTCATCCTCATAAATAGTTTGAATATTATTTTTTTGCAACGGCTGGTTTTTTTGAAGCATTTAAGTATTTCAACAGCCTTATTTCTTTTTCACTGAGAAAACGCCATTTTCCCCTTTCTACATTTTTTTTGGTTAAGCCTGCATACATCACCCTGTCCAGGCCTTTTACATCGTAACCCAGGTGTTCAAATATGCGGCGTACAATACGGTTTCTGCCGCTGTGAATTTCTATCCCAATTATAGATTTGTCTTTACTATCGGCATAGGCAAGGCTGTCTGCAGTAATAGGGCCATCAGAGAGTTTTATGCCTTTTAAAATTTTGTCGAAATCATTTTTTATTAAAGGTTTATCCAGCTTTACTTCGTAAATTTTTTTTACTTCGTAGCTTGGGTGACTTAGCTTTTGGGTAAGGTCGCCATCGTTGGTGAGCAGCAATACACCCGAAGTATTCCTGTCCAAACGGCCAATTGGGTAAACCCGTTGCTGGCCCGATGCCTTTACCAGTTCCAAAACAGTTTTGCGGCCTTGCGGATCATCGGTAGTGGTAATATAATCTTTGGGTTTATTGAGTAAAATGTAAACCAGGTTTTTGGTAACAAAAACTTTTTTGTTGTTATAAGTTACTTCATCGGCTTTTTGTACTTTATAGCCGGGCTCCGTTACTACGGTTTTATTAACTTTTACTTTGCCTTCGGTAATAAGTTGCACTGCATCTCTGCGGCTGCAGATACCGCAATGCGCCAAAAATTTATTTAAGGGCATTACTTCATGTGAAGATTTTGCATCCTTGCTTACTTTAGGTGTAGACTGGCTAATGGGTTGGGCTGAAGTGAAAGTGCCCTTTTTTTTCTGGTATTTTTCTTCTTTCAGTTTATCAAAGTAGGCAGCTCTTTCTTTTTTATACTTTTTCTTCTCCTGCCTTAATTCTTCTTTAACGGTACTGTTTTTTTTTGGGTTTTTGAACTTTTTGAATGGATCCTGGCTCATGTTTATTGTATTTGCTGTTTTGCAACAGTAGGTGAAGGGCAAAGTTAGGAAAGGTTATTTGTATTTAGAATAGAGTATAGCTTTCATTTACTTTACATAATTAAAAACCAATGCAGCAAGTATTGCCCCCAATACAGGAGCTACAACTGGTACCCATGCATAATTCCATTCGCTGTTGCCCTTATGTTTTATGGGTAAAATTGCATGGGCAATTCTTGGCCCAAGGTCTCTTGCAGGATTGATGGCATAACCTGTAGGCCCGCCAAGCGAAAGGCCAATACCCAATAAAAGTAAGCTTACCGGCAGGGCATCTAATGTGCCTAATGTAGATGCCGCTGGAGAAATGGCCAATACGCCAAACATTAAAATAAAAGTGCCGATAAACTCGGTGAGTGCATTATTTACCGGGCTGTAAATATTAGGAGCGGTACAAAAAGTTGCCCTGAGTAATTCGGGGTCAGTAGTAGCATCATAATGTGTTTTATAGGCTATCCACACAATTATTGAACCGGCAATAGCGCCGGCAAATTGCGCCAAAATATATGGAACAACAAGCGCTTTGTCAAAATCACCAAAAAAAGTAAAAGCAAGGGTTACGGCAGGGTTGAGGTGTCCGCTTCCACCAAGCATGGTGCAGGTGTAAACAGCAACAAATAATGCCATTGCCCAGCCGAAAGTAATAACCAGCCATCCGCTGTTATTGCCTTTGGTTTTGTTGAGTACTACATTGGCTACAACGCCATTGCCTAAAATAATCAGCAATGCTGTACCTGTTAATTCTGCTAATGCTGCCGTCATGTTTAAAATGTTTTTGGTATATAAATTATTCAGTTAACGCTGCCCTTATGGCTTTTTGCCAGCCCGCTTGTAAGGCTTTTCGGGTAGTTTCATTAAATGATGGAGAAAAAATAGTTTCAGTTTGCCAGTGTTGCTGTAATTCCTGAACATCTTTCCAAAAACCTGCAGCAAGGCCGGCAAGGTAAGCAGCGCCCAAAGCAGTGGTTTCGGTTACTTTTGGTCTTATCACTTTTGTATTTACCATATCACTTTGAAACTGCATGAGCAAATTGTTGATGGTTGCGCCACCATCTACCCTAAGTTCTTTAATAGTGAGCCCGGCGTCTGCTTCCATAGCTTTTAATAAATCCATACTTTGAAATGCGATACTTTCAACAGCAGCACGTGCAATATGTGCATCTGTTGTTCCTCTTGTAATGCCGGTAATAATTCCTTTTGTATATTGGTTCCAGTAAGGCGCTCCAAGGCCGGTAAAAGCCGGTACAAAGTAAACGCCGCCATTGTCCTGCACCTTTGAGGTTAAGGCTTCTACTTCACCAGAGAATTGAATAAGTTTTAATCCATCTCTTAGCCATTGCACCACTGCACCTCCAATAAATACGCTTCCTTCCAAAGCATATTGTACATCGTCTTTTATTTTCCAGGCAATAGTAGTTAATAGGTTGTTTTTAGAAGTTACAGGTTTGCTGCCTGTATTCATTAGCATAAAGCAACCTGTGCCATAAGTGTTTTTCACCATTCCGGGTTCTAAACACATTTGGCCAAAAAGTGCAGCCTGCTGATCGCCTGCAATTCCACTAACCGGTATGGATTGTGCATTGAGTATGTTTGAAGTATGCCCGTATATTTCACTGCTGCTTTTTACTTTTGGTAAAATGGTTTTTGGGATAGTAAATAGTTGAAGTAATTCCTCGTCCCATTGCAATTCATAAATATTATACAGCATAGTGCGGCTTGCATTACTTACATCTGTGGCATGTACTTTTCCGTTAGTTAACTTCCATAGCAGCCAGCTATCCACAGTGCCAAAGCAGAGTTCGTTATTTTCTGCTTTTTGCCTTGCGCCTTTAATATTATCTAAAATCCATTTAAGTTTTGTTGCAGAAAAATAAGCATCGGTAACCAGTCCGGTTTTTTGAAAAATCAGGTTATGCTTCCCGGCCTTTTTCAGTTCGTCACAATAGGTTGCTGTGCGCCTGTCCTGCCACACAATGGCATGGCAAATGGGTTGATGGGTTTTTTTATCCCAAACCACCGTTGTTTCCCGCTGGTTGGTAATGCCAATGGCTGCAATATTATTTACAGGGATACCGGCCTTGGCAATCGCTTCTGCAGCCACACTAATTTGAGTGCTCCAAATTTCATTGGCATCATGTTCCACCCAGCCCGGCTGGGGAAATATTTGTGTAAATTCTTTTTGGGCAATAGAAACAATATTTGCTTTTTTGTTAAATACAATTGCTCTTGAACTGGTTGTTCCCTGGTCGAAGGAAAGGATATAATCAGCCATTAAAAATGATTGTATGCTAAATGTACTGTAATTTTTTAAAAAATACCGGTATGCTTTCTCATTAGTGCAGTAAATAAAATTGGGCAACGGAATAGTATAATGCCACTTGTTCTTTTATCCAAATTTCATCATGGTTTAATTCTTTTGCCATTAGCAGTGCAACCGTTGGCGCTATGCGGATGCTTTCTGCTGCATCCAGTAATAAAGCCCTTGTACGGCGGCTCAAAAAATCATCAATGGTACGGCACATTTCTTGCTGAACAGCCCATTTTACCTGGCTGCTGCAAATGTTTAAGGGCTTGCTTATCCATTCTCCATCCCAATCAATATTGTTTATATCTGTGCCATAATAATAATGGGGATTGCTCCTATTGGTACTTTGCTGGTTGCCATGCAGGGAAAGGTTTTTTGTAATAGTTTTCTTGTGTGGCCATTTCATTTTTTTTTCAATAGTGTCAATCATTTCCTCGGCCATTAACCTGTAGGTGGTCCATTTGCCGCCAATGATGCTAAAGAGTTGGGACTTGGATACAATTATTTTATGGCTCCTTGAAATTTCCCTTGTTTTTTTATTTCCCTTGTTGGATACGGCTAATGGTCTTAAGCCTGCAAAAACACTAAGTACATCTTTTTTGCCTGGTTTATTTATTAAATATGCCGATACAGTTTTTAAAATAAATTCAATTTCTTCTTCTAAAGCTTTGGGTTCAATGCTGATGGTATCAACTGGAGTATCTGTTGTACCCACCAAAATATTTTGGTGCCAGGGAACAATAAATAAAACTCTGCCATCGCTGGTTTTGGGTATGAGCATGGCTTTATCGGATCCATAAAAAAATTTGGGTAATACAAGATGCACACCCTGACTTGCCGCTATGGTTACCGCCTGGCCTGCACTATCCATTTGCAGTATATTATCTGTAAACACACCTGTTGCATTCACTACTGCCTTAGCCATAAATGAAAATTCTTTGCCTGTTTCCAAATCAATGGCCTGTAATCCGCAAATTTTCCCTTCTTCATTTTTGTTGAGCTTTTTCACTTGTACATAGTTAAAAGCAACACCATTATTTTCCCAAATAGATTGCATGAGGTTTATGGCAAGGCGGCTATCGTCAAATTGCCCGTCGTGGTAGAGTATTGCGCCTTTTAAGTTTTTTGTAATTACAGCAGGTAAAATTTCCTTTGCCTTTTTGCTGTTTAAAAAATAGGAAGGGCCAAGGCTGTATTTGCCCGAAACCCAATCGTAAAGTTTTAATCCAATTCTATATTTTATAGCATCTAAAAAGGTATAAACGGGAACTATAAAAGTTTTATTTTCTACCAGATGTGCTGCATTTTTGCATAATAAACCCCTTTCTATACTGGCTTCCCTAACCAGTTTAAAATTTCCCTGCGCCAGGTACCTTACTCCGCCATGTATGAGTTTTGTGCTTTTGCCCGATGTTCCTTTTGCAAAATCACATTGCTCCAGCAGCAATACTTTATAACCTCTTGCTGCGGCATCCAGGGCTGTTCCTAAGCCTGTTGCGCCGCCACCAATTACAATAATATCCCAAAGTGTACCAGCAGTTAAAATTTCATTTAAGGCTTGGTTTCTGTCGGGTATAATATTTGCCGGCTGGCTTATTTGCATTTACCTTTATTTATCTGCAAATTGCTAAACCTTTGTGGCAATGCAAAAATTATTAATAAGCAAAACAGTTGTTTGCTCAATTTAAAAACCGCCCTTACAAGGTAAAGGCGGTTTGAGGTAATATGGTTTATTAAGAGGTTAATTATTTATTTCATCTAAACTTCCTTTTTTGGGAGTCACCGTTCTGCATTTTGTCTTTTTTCATTTCTTCCATTTTCTTTATTTGTTCTTCATTAAGGATGCTTTTACGGTCGGCTACGGTTTGTTGGTGCAGGGCTTTTATTTGTTCTTTTTTCTGTACAGGTGTTAGCGAATTGTTGGAGCGGATTTCCTGAAGTTTTGATTGAGTGTTGGCATTAATGGATTGCATTTTTACCGCCTGGTCGTTACTTAGGTTTAGGTCCTGTTTGAGTTTTTCGGCTTTTTGCCTTTTATTTTCTTTTTTATTGAGTCTTTGCTCCTTCATTTTTTCTTTTTGCTCAGTGGTAAGTACTGTCTGCACTTTGGTTCTGTAAGTTTCCATTATGGCTTTTCTTTGCTTTTGAATATCTTCCTGCGACTGCCCCGAGGATTTTAAAGTTTCCATTTGGGATTTTTGTTCTTCCCTTATTTTTTTAATATCCGCTTTTTGGCTTTCGGTAAGATTAAGGCCCTCCATTTTTTTATTCATATGCTGGCTGCTGCCTTTTTGAATGCCTTTGGATTGCCGATGCACCTGTGCACTAGATGCAAATACGAATGCCGTTAATACAAAAGATATTGCAAGTAATTTTTTCATGATGTTTTATTTAATCAATTATGTTTTTATAGACTGGGTTTTCTTTAAACAGTTTAATTGCTTCCCTTAAAAATAAGTTAAACGAATAAACTTCACAAAATATTATACAATTGTGCTATTTGTTTGCTAATTGCCCACAGGCAGCATCAATATCTTTTCCCCTGCTTCGCCTAATATGCACATTTACCTTGCGGCCAGAGAGGTATTTTACAAAAGCTTCTGTATTATTTTCGTCTGATTTAGTAAAAGCAATTCCATCTACTGTGTTATATTCAATTACATTAATGGTATGCACCGGAATCCTTTTATAAATTTCTGCCAGTTCTTTAGCATCCTGCAGGCTATCGTTTACGCCATTTAATAAAACATACTCCAGGGTAATGGCCGATTTGGTTTTTGCATAGAAATAATTGAGCGCTTCTGTAAGGGATTTAATGTTATTGGTTTCATTAATATCCATTATTTCGTTGCGTTTAATATCGTTTGAGGCATGCAGCGATAAAGCCAGGTTAAACCTTACGCCATCATCGCCCAGTTTTTTTATCATTTTAGCTACACCAGCAGTAGATACGGTAATTCTTTTTGGGCTCATGCCAAAACTGTCTGAAGACGTAATCCTTTCAATGGCTTTAAGTACATCTTTATAATTTAGTAAAGGTTCGCCCATGCCCATAAATACAATATTGGTAAGCCCTGAGCCAAAGCTTTTAATTGATTGCTCATTAAGTATGGCAACCTGGTCGTAGATTTCTTCAAAACTAAGGTTGCGTTTTCTTTCCATACGGCCGGTAGCACAAAAGCTACAACTGAGGCTGCAACCTATTTGAGAAGAAACGCAGGCGGTAAACCTTTTTTCAGTTGGGATTATTACGCCTTCCAGTAAATGGTTATCAAATGTGCGAAAGCGCATTTTTACGGTTCCATCGGCGCTATTTTGAACAAGGTCGGTGCTAATGCTGTTTAATTCAAAATCGGCTTCCAGTTTTTGCCTTAAATCCAGCGAAAGATTAGTCATTTCACTAAATTTACGGGCATTTTTTTTCCAGAGCCATTCGTAGGTCTGCATGGCCCTGAATTTTTTGTCGCCAATAGATATAAAGTACTCTTTTAACTGGTCTAAACCCAGTTCCCTAATGTTTTTGGGGTAATCCATGGCGCAAAGATACGGATAGCCTGATATTGGGGAATTTTGGCTTTCTTTGTTATGGATAAGGTAATTTAAAAGCCTATTTTAATAAGTATGCAGGAAGTTTTTGTAATAGATGCAGTACGTACAGCAATTGGAAAATATGGAGGGGCATTAAGTACGGTTCGCCCCGATGACTTACTGGCCCATGTAATTAAAGCATTATTGCTGCGTAATAATGCAATTGATGTAACTGCCATTGAAGATGTTATTGCCGGAGCTGCCAATCAAAGCGGTGAAGATAACCGCAATGTAGCAAGAATGTCGGCTTTACTTGCGGGCCTGCCTTCTACGGTTGCCGGAGTTACGGTAAACAGGCTTTGTGCAAGCGGCCTGCAGGCAATTATGGATGCCGCTAGGGCAATTGCCTGCGGCGATGGCGATCTTATAATTGCCTGCGGTGTGGAAAGTATGACAAGAGCGCCTTTTGTAATGCCAAAGGCTTCAAATGCATTTGACAGGAAACCTGAAATTTTTGATACTACCATGGGATGGCGTTTTGTAAATAATAATTTATCAACCCTGTATTATCCCTATACTATGGGAGAAACCGCAGAAAATGTGGCAAAACAATGGAATATCAGCCGACATGCACAAGATGAATTTGCTTTGGAAAGCCAGCAAAAATATGCAACCGCATTTAAAGAAAAAAGATGGACAGATGAAATTGTGCCACTTCAAATTACAGCAGGTAAAGACTTAGTTGATTTTGAAAAAGATGAACATCCACGGGAATCATCCCTGGAAAAACTTGGCCAGTTAAAACCTGCTTTTTTAAAAAACGGAACAGTAACAGCCGGTAACAGCAGCGGAATAAATGATGGTGCAGCAGCTTTATTGCTTGCAAGCAAAGATGCAGTTATTAAGTATGGCCTTTCGCCAATGGCAAAAATAAAATCTATGGCAGTTGCCGGTGTAGAGCCTTCCGTAATGGGTATTGGCCCGGTACCTGCCACCCTTAAAGCGCTTGACCGTGCCGGGCTTACTATAAATAACCTGGATTTAATTGAGCTAAATGAGGCTTTTGCTGCTCAAAGCATTGCCTGCATACACGACCTGGGATTGGACCTTGAAAAAGTAAATGTAAACGGCGGCGCCATAGCACTTGGCCATCCATTGGGTTGCAGCGGTGCAAGAATTAGCACTACTTTATTGCATGAAATGAAAAGACGAAAAAGCAAGATTGGCCTTGCTACAATGTGCGTAGGAGTAGGGCAGGGTGCTGCAATAATTTATGAATCGGTTTAAATACGCAATAAACTTTTCATAACGTTCTTTACATTTGAAATCAGTTTAATTATAATTTCCTTATTAGTTTATTAACCATCCTCTCATTTGTGTATATACAAATAAGGAACAGTACTACAGCAAGTGCAGCTACCATCCAATGGATATATAGCGGTAATAATTCTACTCCATTAAAAATGCCCTGCCTGAAAATTAAATGAAATATTTGTGTTATTGCCAACGCAATTAAAATAATAATGGCATACACAGGAACCCATTTTTGTGATACCGTTTTCCCCAGCCATTGAGGAGAATAACCGAGCGTAACCAACAATTGCAAATTGTCTTTGCTGCGGGCAATCATGAGCTGCAGGTAAAAAGAAAACAGCAGCATAGCCAGCAGTATCACCAAAACAGAAAATACGGCCATACCACTTAAAACGGCCTGCAATACTTGTTTCACCCGGCCAAACTTGGTTTTATCTTTATTTACCCGGTAATCTTTTTGTTGTAAATAATTAAGTAAATCAGCGTTGTTGGCATCGTTGGTTTTTAGGTAAAGCCTCGAAGCTTCGGGGTTTTCGGAATTGCCGTAATGTAAGTTAGCCCAGGTAAGAAAAGATTTTGGAACCAGTATAGAATTTATCCTGTCACTAAGGCCTACAATATGCCCACGAAAAGATTGGATACCCAATGGTGAAAAACATTCCAGTGTGATATTAACGCTTTGTATGGTTGCCTGGCTTAATTGCGGCAGTTCCTGTGCTGGCGCAAATACATTATAGATTTCCAGGTAATCCGACGAAAAAATGATGGGTACATCTACTTGCCCGGGCTGCCATTTAAAACCGGGTGGGAGTGTATCTATAAATTCATCGTCAATGGATTCTAAAAAAAGATCGGTACTAAATGGCAGGATATTTCCGGCGCTTGCTTTTGCCCTAAACTGGTTGCTGATTAAAGGTGCAACAGCAGTTATAAAAGGTTGTTTTTTTAAGGCTTCAATATCGGCTTTGTTAAACCGGTTGTCGCCGCCCATATTTTGGTTGGTAATATTTTTGGAGATGGAGATATAATCGAAGCCGTTTTTGCGCAGGTTTTTATCTTTTATTAATTGCTGCAGGTTAATAAACATTTGGGCGCAGCAGAATAATAACAACATGCCTACGCCAAGGCCGGTATAGCTTCCAATTTTTGACAAACGGTTTTCTCCGGTATTGAGTAAGCGGGCAATAGTTTTATAGGAAATATCTTTTTTCACATGTATAAGGTTCGTTGGGCATTGAAAAATTCAATAGGTTTTAAATCCGCTAGTATAATGGCTGCATTACGTTGTGTGGCTTCTTCTTCAATAAGCTGCATGGCTTTTTTGCGGTTATTGTCATCCAGGTGGCTAAAGGGTTCATCAAGTAAAATAAAATTGAAAGGTTGCTGAAGCGCCCTCACCACTGCTATGCGCTGCTTTTCTCCATAACTGCAAATTTGCACCTGCTGGTTTAATTTGTTTTGTATCCCCAATCCATTGCTCATTAACTCCAAAGCTTCAGGGCTTTTAAACGGGTTGAGTTTCCTTTTAATTTCTATATTTTCCCTGCCGGTTTGGAGTGGAAACAAGCGCAGATCCTGGAACATAATGCTGATATGCGCTGAGCGGTATGTTGCCCAGTCTTCGGCTGTGAATTGACGGGTATTTTTTTGGTTAATAATAATATCGCCTTTAAAATCTTTCCGCAGGCCGTACATGAAATTAATAAGAGAAGTTTTTCCGCTACCGCTTGCTGCAACAATTTGTAACCGCTCACCTTTTTCTATTACTACTTTTTTGCCCCAAATATCAGACTGGGAAAAGGCGCTTTGATCCATAAAAACCGGGGCAACTTCGTTGAGAATTATTTGCATGTACAGTAGTATATTACAAACCGCCAATATTGCTATTGGCGGTTATTAAAAATTGTTTTATTTATTTAGAAGAAGGAGCAGGCGGAATTGCAACTTCGGTTGTATCTAAAGGAGGTACAGGCGTAATAATAACATCGGTAACTGGCCCGTATTGTGCATCTAATTTTTCTTTTCTTAATTTTTCGAGGTTGTAGGCAGCCACCATAAATTGGTTCAATTGTTTTAAGCTGTTGGTTTTTTTATCTACAAAGTTTACTTCAAAATAGCCTTCCATAGCATGGCCATTCATTTTGCCCCCGTTCATTAAGGCATAGTCCCAATATTTTTTGGCCAATATCAGTCCTTCCCTTTCCAAGGAATCTAAATAATTGCCGGATTGCATGGAACCAATAATTTTTTGGAGGCTAATATAGCCACCCATCGGGTTACCGGAAATTTTGCCCAGGAACGGCATGTCTGTTTTTCCGCCTGCAATAAATTTATCTATATAGGGTTTGTTGTTGCCAATGGCAAAATATTTATCATTGGAGTTGTAGGCGACTTTTGATGAAGCGCCCATACCGCCGGTTTTTTTGCCAGCATCAATTAATTTTTTAAATGAAACTTTATCACCAATAGAAACGGCAAATACAAAATTTGCATCCTGCCTTCCGGAAGTATCTTTTTTAAAATCGGTTGCGGCAAATAATACATCGCCGCCATTGGCTTTTATAAAATCATCAAGGTTAATGCCTGCTTCTGCAAGACCCATATTGATGAGGCCGTCAACGCCAGTTAATTTTATTAGTTCTTCAAGGCCTTTAGGCTTAAAGTTTAAAGTAATAAAGCCGGTAATATCATTGCTTTGGATGCGGTTGAGCAGGTCTTCATTAACATTTGAGCCTTTGTATTTTTTCCAGAGGTCCTCTACTTCTTTGCCTGCAAAAGATAAAGTTTGTGCAGTAATTTTTCCATCGTCAAAATTTACTGCTGCGCCGGATGCATTGCCATTGTACAGTTTCGATAAATTGAGCATGGGCATTACGGCTGCCATAGTGCCTATATTGCTGCTCATAAAAGCCTCTCCATTGAACCAAAAATGTATATCGCCTTTTAATTGGGTTACGGCAGTAAACCTGCTATCGGTGCCAAGGCTTTCTTTGTTTTTAATTGTATAAAGAGAAGCAACCAGTGCATTTAAATCCATTTTTGAAACATGCATAGGCTTTGCTGCAGTATCATTTTCTGCATAATTAAAAGCCTTATTGCGTTTATTGAACTCTGGTAATTCGCCGGCAATAATAAAACGGTTTTCTTTGTACGAGGCCGTAATTTGGTCTTTGCTGTAAAAATGTACGCCGTCTTTTTCTGCATGGGTAATGCCAGGGTAAGCAGCGCTGATGAAGCTTTTAAATTTAGCGGCATCTTTTAAATTGCCTTCTAGAGCAGCGTAGCCGCCACTTGAGTCGCTTTTTATAAAAAATAAAAAATCGGTATTGATATCTATACCTGTGCTTTCGGGGTTTTCAATTGCGGCTTTGGCTACTGCAGAAAGGCTGCTATCCCTAAGCAATTCATTTATTGCAGCATTGTTTTTAATGGAATCCCAGGGCAATTTTGTGTTCAGCGATTTGCCATCTGCATAAAAGGCAAACATTGCATCCCTGGGTATCGTTAACCCAATAGTGTTTGTTGATTTTTTGCAGGAAAAAACCATAACTGATAAAAATGCAAGTATTACAAAAGAAAGAAAACGTTGCTGTTTCATTTTAAATTTAAAATTTGTTAAGTGAATAATTTTTAAGGCTATTTAAACTGATTTAAAAAAAGGTACCAAATCTGTCAAAGATAACAGTTGTTGTTCTCCTTTTTGAAGATTTTTAATAACAGCGTTTCCGCTTTCCAACTCCCGGCTTCCAATAATAATGGCGTAAGGAATCTGTTTCTTTTCGGCATATTTAAACTGCTTGTCCATTTTGGCCTGTTCATGATATATTTCACAAGCGATACCCTGGCTACGAAGAAGCTGTGCGGTTTCAAAAGCTTTTTCCGTTTCTTTTTCGCCCAGGTTAAAAAATAGAGCTTTTATTTGTTGCTGAATGGTTGCAGGAAATAAGTTGAGTTCTTCCATTACATCAAAAATACGGTCAACACCAAAACTAATTCCCACGCCAGGAATATCGGGTACACCAAAGAGGCCGGTAAGGTTATCGTAGCGCCCTCCACCGCCAATACTTCCCATATTTACCATTTCAGGCGCTTTAGCTTCAAAAATGATACCGGTATAATAATCGAGCCCACGGGCAAGGGTAAAATCTATTTCAATATTTGCCGCATTTGCTTTGGAAAGGATATGCCTTATTTCATTAACGCCCATTTTGGCACCAGCATTTCCTAAAAACAGCTTTTCTATTTTCAATAATTTTTCTTGATTGGTTCCGCTTATCTGCAAATATTCCCCCACAAGCTTTACCTGCGTCGCATCAAGATTTGCCCCCAATAATTCTATTACTTTTTCAAGCCCAATTTTATCCAGCTTATCTATGGCATTGCTTATGGGAGTTAATTTTTCAAAGCCGCCACATTTTTCGGCAAGCGCTGCTAAAATCTTGCGGTGGTTAATTTTAAGAGTATATTCTTTAAGGCCAAGTTGTTTAAAAACGGTATCGTAAATTAATGCAAGCTCTGTTTCGTTCCATAAGGAATTGCTGCCTACAACATCTGCATCGCATTGGGTAAACTCCCTGTATCGGCCCTTTTGCGGCCTGTCTGCTCGCCAAACGGGTTGGAGTTGATAGCGCTTAAACGGAAAGTTAAGTTGCTTGTGGTTCATGGCAACATAGCGGGCAAAGGGTATGGTAAGGTCGTATTTTAAAGCCCTTTCGGTAAGTGCGTTTGTATTTTTTCCCAACAATAATTTTTCAAAACCTTCTTTTGCCTTGTCAATATTTTTGGGGTCGCTGAGCCCGTTGTTCAATACTTTAAAAATGAGTTTATCGCCTTCTTCGCCATATTTGCCTATGAGGGTTTCCAGGTTTTCCATTGCCGGCGTTTCCAATGGCTGAAACCCATACAATTCAAAAACAGATTTGATTGTGTTGAAAATGTATGCCCTTTTTTGCACTGTTTCTGCAGAAAAGTCCCTCATTCCCTGTGGTAAAGTTGGCCTCGTCATTTATAGTTGGGCTTGTGTTGTTTTAAGTGCTGTAAAATAACTTTTAAGAATGGCATTGCAGGTTTCGTCAATAAGCTGGTACACTTTTTCAAATCCATCGTAACCGCCATACCAGGGGTCAAAAACATCTTCATTTCTTCCGGGGTGGAGTTCGTTTAAAAAATAATCTGTCATTCCGGGGTTAAATTGTTTGCCAGCAATTTCTTTAACTTCTTCCAGCACATCTGCAGCCATTACATATATTTTATCAAACAATTCACAATCGAGGGCCGTAAATTGCCTTGCCCTTAGGTTGCTAATGTCTATATGGTTTGCTTTTGCCACTTTTTGCGTAAAATGATGGGGCGCTTCGCCGGTATGAAATCCATTTGTTCCTGCACTGTCTATAAACCAATTGAGCCCGGCATCCCGAACTTTTTTTCTTAAAACAGCTTCTGCCAAAGGGCTACGGCAAATATTTCCCAGGCAAACCATTAAAATTTTCATCCGGCAAAGATAAGGTTTGCCAAAATGCTGTCAAAAGTGCTTATTTAGATGGTTCCGTGTGTTTATGTAACTGCTTATTTTTGCAGACAACACGTAAATATTGAGCAATAATAGTTATGTAATCTTAAACAAATTGTATCTTATTGATACATTTTCAGATTAGAATAATGAGTAAGAAATTTGATTAAAATGGAGCATGCTTTTGGCTAAGATATTTTTGGACTTTAGATTTTAAATCAAAAAAATTAAAAGTTGTAAATTGCCTGTTCTAAACTTTAAAAAATGGCTTTGGAAGAATTTGATAATGACGAGCTCAATAAAAGAGACCGTGGCTACGCCAGGATGCGGAGTATTATGGACCTGGGTATGGGCTTGCTATGGACGGCAATGGGTGTTTTCCTTTTTTTTAATAAGTATTTTGAAACAAGGTTTGATGTAAACCTGGATGATAGCACTATGAAATTACTGGGTGGTATTTGTGTCATATATGGTGTGTTTAGGGTTTACCGTGGAGTAAAGCAAAATTATTTCAGGAAAAATTAATGATACTTATACTAAGATACCCTATGGTTATTGCCGGCTTTGCCTACTGCCTTATTATGTCATGTAATAATTCCGAAAAGGATAAAAAAGCTTATGATACACCCGGGCATGGAACAATAAACATTAGTGTTGATGAATCTTTTAAGCCGGTAATAGAGGAACAAATAAAAATGTACGAAGCATCTTTTCCCGATTCAAAAATAATTGCACATTATAAACCCGAGGCTGAATGCTTTAAAGATTTATGGAAAGATACGGTTACAAGACTCATTATAGTAAGCCGTGGATTAAATGACAAGGAAGAAGACTATTTTAAAAATAACATGAATTATGTGCCCGGATGGAACATAGTGGCGCTGGATGCTGTAGTGGTTTTGGTAAATGCAAAAAGCAGCGACAGTCTTTTTACGCTAAACAGGTTAAAACTTCAAATGGAAGGGAAAATTAACAGACAACAAAAAATTGTTTTCGATGGTGTAAATACCACCGGAACTGTTCGTTTTATTTTGGACTCTGTTTTAAAAGGAAATAAATTTGATACCACGGTAGTAAAAGCGGCAAAAAACAGCGATGAAGTAATTGATTACATTGCAGAAACCCCAAATGCTATTGGCCTGGTGGGTTTTAGCCATATAGGCAACCCGGAAGATACTGCACAGATAAATAAACTTAAAAAAGTAAAAATGGCATATGTGCAGTGTACTATTTGCCCCGATTCGCCATTTGTAAAACCGATGCAACAAAGCATCAGCAGTAAGCACTACCCATTAGTAAGAGGAATATATTATATTATTAATGAAACCCATTTGGGGCTGGGAACCGATTTTACCGGGTTTTTAAAATTTGAACGGGGGCAATTAATATTTAGGAGGGCTTACCTGGTGCCCGTAATGCAGTTTGATGTAAGGGCAGTAAAGGTAAACGAGAAAATTCCTGAAAATTAACAAGCTCCTTAACGTTTTTTTATATTTTTACCAGACATTGCAACAGTCTAATCTTAAAACAAAACATAACCAACGATGAACAAACTTAAAACAGCTTGTCTTTTTTTATTCTTCTTATGCTTTGTGCAGGTAAACTTTGCCCAAAGTATGGAGCAGGGTAAAAAGTTTTTGTATTATGAAAGGTATCAAAGCGCCAGGGATTTGTTTAAGCAGATAGTAGATAAAGAGCCTTTAAACGAAGTAGCTATTTACTACCTGGGACAGGCTTATATTGGGCTTGAAGATTATGCCGGTGCCAAAAAATTATACCTGGAAAAACTGGCAACCAGCCCCAATAGTCCGCTGGTATTGGCAGGTGTGGGCCATGTGGAATTAATTGAAGGAAAATCTGCAGATGCCCGCAACCATTTTGAAACGGCAATTTCACTAAGCGAAGGCAAAAGAATAGATGTACTCAATGCCGTGGGTTATGCCAATGGCAACCCCGACAGTAAAAACGGCGATGCAAATTATGCCATTCAAAAATTAAAGCAGGCAACACAAATTAAAAAATTTAATGACCCCGAAGTTTTGGCAAACCTTGGGGATGCTTACCGTAAATTTGCCGATGGTGGCAATGCCGTAGTTTCTTACAATGAAGCGCTAAGGCTCGACCCTAATTATGCAAGGGCTATTTACCGCACCGGCCGGGTATATCAAACTCAGGGTGTGGCACAGGAACCCTTGTATTTAAAATATTATAACGATGCCATTGCCAAAGACCCTGCTTATGCACCGGTGTACGCAACTCTATATAATTATTATTATAATATTGATGTTAATAAATCTGCCGAATATCTCAATAAATGGCTGGCAAACTCTGATGATGACCCTAAAGCTTGTTTTTATAAAGCATCAATGAAGTACGCACAGGGTTTTTTCCTGGAATCTATTCAAGCTGCAGATGCTTGTATAGCTGCAGAAGGCTCAAGCCCATACCCTAATTTATACGGGTTAAAAGCATATGCCAATGATAAGTTAGAAAATGCATCATTAAAAGCAAAGGATACTGCTGCTGCAATTAAATACCGTGAAAATGCAAAGGCATTATTTGAAGAATATTTTAAAAATCAAATTTCGGATAAAATTGGCGGTGGCGATTATGCGGCCTACTCTGCAATATTATTAAAGCTGCCGGGCAATGAAGATAAAGCAGCCATGTATGTTTTAAAAGCAGTAGATATGGACAGTATTGAAGCCAATAAGGTTTCTTATCTTAAGGGAATGGCCCAGGCATTTGATAACCAAAAAAGGTATAAAGAAGCAGCAGAATGGTATAAAAAAGTGCTTGACCTAAAAAGAAACTATACTAATGTAGATATTCACAATACTGCATATAATTATTACCGTGCCGGTAATTACGATTCTGCAGCGTATTATTATCAACTGTATGAAACCAAATATCCTACCGATGTGTTTGGCTTTTATATGGAAGGCAAATCCTTACAGGCAAAAGACAGTACAGGTGTTTTAGGGCTTGCTGTAACAGCTTATACAAAAGTGGTGGAGTTGGGTGAAGCAGCTCCTGATAAATCAAAAGTAAAAAACCAGCTTTCAGGCGCCTACAGGTTTTTTATTGAATATTATTACAACCAGAAAAAAGATAAAGCATCAGCCTTAACTTATTTGGATAAAGCCCTGATGCTTGAACCGGAGGATGCACAGTTACTGGCCAATAAGGAGTTTATCAGCAATAACGATCCTAACGCACCACCAAAGCCGCCTAAGGCGCCTAAGCCACCAAGAACGCCACGAAAATAATTTCACATTAAGTGTTTTTATAAAGCCTGCATAATAAGAGATAATGCAGGCTTTTATTTTATATGATGGAATATTCGTTGTGCTATCTTATTTTTGCAGTTGAAAGAGTTTTGCATACCATGGAATTTTATTTATTACAAGCCAACGAGTTAAATAGCGCCTATAACTACTTCCCTATAGCCCTGCAATTAATTTTTGGCGCAGGGTTGGTAGCAACAATGATAATTGGGTCAAGCCTTTTGGGCCCAAAAAGAAAAACGGCAGAAAAATTGCAAAATTTTGAAAGTGGCATAGAAATAAAAGGAAATGCCCGCCAACCCTTTGCCATAAAATATTTTTTGGTGGCTATCTTATTTGTGCTATTTGATGTGGAAGTAATTTTCTTCTATCCTTATGCCGTAAACTTCAGGGAATTAGGATGGGAAGGATTTATAGCCGTAACTTTATTTGTTTCGCTTTTTTTATCAGGGTTTATATATATCACTAAAAAAGGCGCTTTAAAGTGGGAAGATTAAAACAAATAAAAATGAGGTTATAATATAAGATGCTGATACTTTTTTAAAAAGTAACCTGTAGTGAAAGGGATGCGATAGGAAAAATTAGGATATAATATAAAAAATAAAACGTAAAATGGAACGCCCGGTTCAATATAACAATACCGTAAAATTTGCAGGCATACCGGAAGGATACATGGGCGAAGGTTTTATGGCAACCAGCTTTGAAAAAGTGGTAGGCCTTGCCCGCAAAAATTCAATTTGGCCCTTGCCTTTTGCCACCAGTTGCTGCGGTATAGAATTTATGGCCACCATGGGCAGTCATTATGATTTGGCACGCTTTGGTTCCGAAAGGGTAGGTTTTAGTCCACGGCAATGCGATCTGTTAATGGTAATGGGTACCATCGCAAAAAAAATGGGGCCGGTATTAAGGCAGGTGTATATTCAAATGGCGGAACCCCGGTGGGTAATGGCTGTGGGTGCATGTGCCAGCAGTGGAGGTATTTTCGATTCTTATTCCGTTTTGCAGGGTATAGATCAAATTATTCCAGTAGATGTTTATGTACCCGGTTGTGCACCAAGGCCCGAAGCTATATTAGATGGGCTTTTAAAAATACAGGATTTGGTACATAACGAAAGTTTGCGCCGCCGTAACAGCGATCATTACAAACAATTACTGGCAGGTTACGGCATTCAATAGTAAATACTTATCATCCATTAATGTATTGTTCTTAAAAAATGACAAACGAAAGGATACAGCAAAGACTTACAGAAAAATTTGGAGAACTGCTTTCTAATTGGGAGCAGTCTTACGGTATGCTTTCATTTACGGCACCCAAAGAAATTAATTTAAAAGTGTTGCAGTTTCTTTATGATGATGAGGAATTGAGGTTTCGGTTTTTAACCGACCTTCAGGCCGTTCATTTTCCTGATAATGCAGGTAGTGAACTTGCTGTTGTTTATCATTTGCATAATATGATAGATAATGTAAGGTTGCGCTTTAGGGTTTTTGCTTCAATACAAGATCCCAAAGTGTACAGCGCAACTGCAATGTATGCCGGTGCAAATTGGATGGAAAGAGAAACTTATGATTTTTTTGGGGTAGAATTTGTAGGTCACCCTAACTTAATTAGGGTGTTAAATGTAGATGAAATGGATTATTTTCCCCTGCGCAAAGAATACCCGGTAGAAGACCAAACCAGATCTGATAAAGATGATGAAATGTTTGGCAGGGGAAATTATAAAGGTTGATTTAAAAGTGAATTTGCAGCAAAGCTGCTTCAAAAAATAATATGTCAGAAGCTACAGAACATATATTGTTGCCGAAAGGTTCTTTGGAAAAGCAAACCACTACGCTAAACCTTGGCCCAACGCATCCAGCAACACACGGTGTATTTCAAAATGTGCTGGAAATGGATGGCGAACGCATCATGAAAGCCACATCTACCGTAGGGTATATTCACCGGGCTTTTGAAAAAATTGCAGAACGAAGGCCATTATACCAAATCCAGCCATTAACTGACAGGCTCAATTATTGTTCATCTCCCATTAATAATATTGGCTGGCAGCTTACCTGCGAAAAATTGCTGGGCGTTAAAACACCCAAAAGGGTAGATTACCTTCGCATTATTATTATGGAGCTAGCCCGTATTTCCGATCACCTTATTTGTAATTCAATAGTAGGTGTGGATAGCGGTGCTTATACAGGGTTCCTTTATGTAATGCAGTTTCGGGAACTTATTTATGAAATTTATGAAGAGGTTTGCGGGGCACGCCTCACCACTAATATTGGCCGTATAGGCGGCTTTGAAAGAAATTTTACACCGGTGGCATGGGAAAAGCTGGATAAATTTCTCGACGAAAAAACAGGGTATCCGGCACAATTACGAGAATTTGAAAACCTGTTTACCCGCAACCGTATTTTTATGGAACGCACCATTGGTTGCGGCGCAATAAGTGCAGAAAGAGCATTGAATTACAGCTTTACCGGCCCCAATTTACGTGCTGCAGGTGTTGATTATGATGTAAGGGTACATACAGCTTACAGCAGTTACGAAGAATTTGATTTTACCATTCCTGTTGGCAGTACCGGCGATTGTTACGATAGGTTTTTGGTGCGTAACCAGGAAATGTGGCAAAGCCTTAGCATTATAAAACAGGCCTATCAAAAAATACAAGCCATCAAAGGTGCCGATGCAGAAGTGTACCATGCAGATGTGCCGGAATTTTATCTTCCCAAGAAAAAAGATGTTTATACCAAAATGGAGGAGCTCATCTATCATTTTAAAATAATAATGGGCGAAACAGAAATGCCAAAAGGCGAAGTATATAATAGTGTGGAAGGTGCAAATGGTGAGTTGGGTTTTTATTTTGTAAGCGATGGAGGAAGAACGCCATACCGCCTGCATTTTAGGAGACCATGTTTTATTTATTACCAGGCTTATCCTGAATTAATTGAAGGAGGCTTACTTAGCGATGCCATTATTACCATGAGTAGCCTAAATTTAATTGCAGGCGAATTAGATGCTTAATAAAATTTTGTGTTTAGCAATATGAGTGTTGAATTTTCAAAAGAAAAACTGGAAAAAGTAGCTGAAATCATCAGCCACTACCCCGAAGGCAGGCAAAAAAGCGCTTTGCTGCCCGTACTGCATTTAGCGCAGGAAGAATTTGGCGGATGGCTTGATGTGCCTGTTATGAATTATGTAGCAACCCTATTAAAGCTGGAGCCTATTGAAGTATATGAAGTGGTGAGCTTTTACTCCATGTATAACCAAAAGCCCGTAGGTAAATATGTGTTTGAAGTATGCCGTACCGGCCCATGTATGGTTTGCGGATGCGATGATATCATTGATTACATCAGGCAAAAACTAAATATTGAAGAAGGCGAAACTACAACAGATGGGATGTTTACTTTAAAAACCGTTGAATGCCTTGGCGCCTGCGGCTATGCTCCCATGATGCAATTGGGTAAAATTTATAAAGAACAATTAACCCGTGAAAAAGTAGATACAATTATTGAAGAATGTAAGGGGTTGAAAGTTTAGATTTAAAATTTAAAAATTAATAATTATGGAAGCAATAATACCTTACTTAAATTTTAACGGCAATGCAGTAGAGGCTTTGGCCTTTTACTGCAAGGCTTTGAATGGTGCGGTTACCATGCAATCTACATTTGGCGAAGCCAATATGGCGCAGGATGATAATATGAAAAATAAAATATTACATGCCGTATTTGAAATGGGTAGTTTAAAGTTTATGGTTAGTGATTGTCCTCCGGGTGTAAGTACACTATCAGGCAACCAGGTAAGTTTATCGCTAAATTTTACCAGCCTCGAAGCTATCGAACATACCTTTGCTGCATTGGCTGAAGGCGGTACGGTTACGATGCCTATCCAGGATACTTTTTGGGGTGCAAGGTTTGCCATGACAAAAGATAAGTTTGGCGTACACTGGATGTTTAATTACGATTATCCTAAAAAATAAAATAATGTATCAAAAGTAAATAAGCATGCAATAAAGGGTTTGAATATTTACAATTGATTTTTGATATTGACAATGACCAAAAAAATTTTATTAAAAGACGCCAATGTTCCGGGCATAAAATCTTTTGATGTATACCGCAGGCAGGGTGGGTACAGCTGTGTAGTGAAAGCATTAAAAATGAAGCCGGAAGAAATTGTGGATGAAGTAAAAAAGAGCGGCCTTCGGGGCCGTGGCGGCGCCGGCTTCCCTACTGGTTTAAAATGGAGTTTTATAGCAAAGCCAGCAGGTGTACCACGGCATCTGGTGGTTAATGCCGATGAAAGCGAACCTGGTACTTTTAAAGACCGTTACCTCATGGAATTTATTCCGCATCTTTTGCTTGAAGGAATGATCGTGTCTTCATTTGCGCTGGGCAGTAATGTAAGTTACATTTACATACGTGGAGAATATGCATGGATAACCAATATTTTAGAAGAAGCTATTGCAGAAGCAAAGCAAAATGGCTTTTTAGGAAAAAATATTATGGGCAGCGGTTTCGATTGTGAAATTTATGTACAACGAGGCGCAGGCGCTTATATCTGCGGAGAAGAAACTGCTTTAATTGAATCGCTTGAAGGCAACAGGGGCAACCCAAGAATAAAACCACCCTTTCCGGCAGTAAAAGGAGTGTGGGAAAGGCCAACTGTGGTAAACAATGTAGAAACTATTGCTGCTGTAGTACCCATCATCAACGAAGGTGGGGAAGCGTATGCAAAAATAGGTGTAGGAAAATCCACCGGTTCCAAATTAATTTCTGCCTGTGGCAATATTAATAAACCAGGTGTTTATGAAATAGATATGACCATTTCGGTAGAAGAATTTATTTACAGTGATGAATACTGCGGCGGCATATCCAATGGTAAAAGATTAAAAGCTTGTATCCCCGGCGGCTCCTCGGTACCCATATTGCCGGCAAATTTATTGCTCACTACCGCCAAAGGCGAAAAAAGATTAATGAATTACGAAAGCCTTGCCGATGGCGGCTTTGCAACCGGCACCATGATGGGCTCTGGCGGATTTATTGTATTAGATGAAGACCAGTGTGTGGTAAAACACACTTATACCTTAGCAAGGTTTTACCGCCACGAAAGTTGCGGCCAGTGCAGCCCTTGCAGGGAAGGCACAGGCTGGCTTGAAAAATTATTGCATAAAATTGAAACAGGCAAAGGCGCCATTAAGGATATAGATTTACTTTGGGATGTGCAGCGCAGGATCGAAGGCAATACCATTTGCCCGTTGGGAGATGCCGCCGCATGGCCGGTGGCTGCCGCTATCAGGCATTTTAGGGATGAGTTTGAGTGGCATGTAAATAATCCTGAACTGTGCCTAAGGGAAAATTATGGATTGGCACATTATGCAGATGAACTTAAAGTTGATGCAGTGTAAATATTTAATAAGAAAATTTCAATTTCTGAATTAGAGAAATTAAATGATATAGGTTGTTTGATGAGAAGTTCCTGAAGTGCAGGGAATAAATAAAACAATATGGCAGACGAAATTAAAAAAGAAACCCCGGCAAAACTAAAAGTTACCATTGATGGGTTTACCATTGAGGTGGCCCCGGGCACAACAATATTAGATGCGGCACGCCAAATAAGTTTTGAAGTAGCGCCGCAGGCCATGTGCTATTACAGTAAGCTGGAAGATACAGGAGGCAAGTGCCGTACCTGCCTGGTAGAAGTAGCTGCAGGTTCTTCCGCCGACCCAAGGCCAATGCCTAAATTAATGGCAAGTTGCCGCACAACAGTAATGGATGGGATGATAGTTAAAAATACTACCAGCGAAAGGGTGCTTGATGCAAGAAAAGGTGTGGTAGAATATTTGCTTATTAACCATCCATTAGATTGCCCTATTTGCGACCAGGCCGGCGAATGTTACCTGCAGGATTTGAGCTACGACCATGGCAATTCCGGAAGCCGGTACGAATTTGTAAAAAGGACTTTTAAAAAAGAAGATATTGGCCCTTACATACAGTTACACATGACACGTTGTATACTTTGCTACCGCTGTGTTTATGTAGCTGCTCAACTAACCAACCAAAGGGTGCATGGTGTTATTGAAAGAGGCGATCATGCTGCTATTTCTACCTATATCAGCAAAGCAATTGATAACGATTTTAGCGGAAATATGATTGATGTGTGCCCTGTTGGTGCATTAACCGATAAAACTTTCCGCTTTAAAAACAGGGTGTGGTTTACCAAGCCCGTAGATGCCCATAGAAATTGCGAAACGTCAAATTGCTGTGGTAAAACAACTTTGTGGTTAAGGGGCGATGAAGTGTACAGGGTAACAACCCGTAAAGACCCTTTTGGCGAAGTGCAAAGTTTTGATGGTAAACCGGGCTGGATTTGTAACACCTGCAGATTCGATAAAAAGAAAACATGTGATTGGGTAATTGAAGGGTTAACTACCATATCCCGGCATTCGGTAATTGGCGCCAATAAATATAAAACAGATGACAAACCACAGGAAACTTTTGGAGAAGTAATGGATGGAAGGAAACCAAAATTATTGATGGACATTCATAACGTAAGTGGCGTTAATGAAGAAAACAGGGATTTGAGCAAACTCAACCGCCCTGCAAATTCTTCTGATTTTAATGATTAAAATAACAGTACTCAAAAATACTAAATGATTGACTTATTATTTTTTGACTGGGCAATGTTTATTGAAAAACTGGTGCTTATTATTGTAGTGGTTTCTGTTTCATTAGTGGTAGCCATGTACACCACTTTTGCCGAGAGAAAAGTTGCCGGAATTTTGCAGGACAGGCCGGGACCAAACCGGGCAGGGCCATTTGGCATGTTACAACCACTTGCAGATGGGTTAAAATTATTTTTTAAGGAAGAGATAATACCCAATTTTTCTTCTAAAGCCTTATTTATTTTAGGGCCGGCACTGGCCATGCTTACCGCTATAATGACCAGCGCCGTAATTCCCTGGGGCAGCAAAATAATATTACCAGGCGGCAGGGAAGTAGCGTTGCAAATTGCCGATGTAAACATTGGTATTTTATATGTATTTGGAGTGGTAAGTATGGGTGTATATGGCATTATGATTGGGAGCTGGGCAAGTAATAATAAATATTCATTAATGGGCGGGCTCCGGGCTGCATCGCAAATCATAAGTTATGAACTGGCAATGGGTATATCATTTATTGCGTTGCTAATGATAACCGGCACACTTAGTTTAAATGAAATTGTTGTACAACAACAAAAAGGGGCATTGGGTGGTTTGCTTAGCTGGAATATTTGGAAACAACCTTTAGGTTTCCTCATCTTTTTGATATGCGCTTTTGCAGAATGTAACCGTACGCCATTTGATTTGCCGGAGGCAGAAAATGAACTTATTGGAGGATACCATACCGAGTATTCATCTATGAAACTTGGCCTTTACCTGTTTAGCGAATACATCAATATGTTTATAAGCAGTGCGGTAATGGCTACATTATTTTTTGGTGGTTACGATATTCCTTTTGTGGATGAATCTTCTTTATCACCAAACATTGCGGCAATATTAGGTATCGTTTCCCTGTTTCTAAAAATCATTTGCTTTATATTTTTATTTATGTGGGTGCGGTGGACCATTCCACGCTTCCGATATGATCAATTGATGAGATTAGGATGGAGGATTTTAATTCCGCTGGCATTATTTAACATGCTGGTAACAGGAGCAGTAATTTTATTCCTTAATAAGTAAGGGTTAACATATTTTTGTAAAACTTAGTGAAAAAGAAATGCAGGCATTAACCAACAAGGCAAAACCAGTAGACAGAAGGCCAATGAACCTTTGGGAAAGGTTGTATTTGCCGGCAATATTTAAAGGTATGTTTATAACATTCGGGCATATTTTTAAGAAAAAGCCTACCATACAATATCCCGAAAAAACCCGTCCGTTCAGCCCGGTATTCAGGGGTTTGCAAATTTTGAACCGAGATGAAGAAGGGCGTGAAAACTGCACTGCATGTGGCTTGTGTGCTGTTGCCTGCCCTGCAGAAGCCATTACCATGGAGGCGGCAGAGCGTTTGCCGGGAGAAGAGCATCTTTACCGGGAAGAAAAATATGCCGCTAAATACGAAATCAATATGCTGCGGTGTATTTTTTGCGGCTTTTGCGAAGAGGCCTGCCCCAAAGATGCCATTTATTTGAGCGAAACTTTTGCGCCGGCAGATTACCAGCGTAAACAATTTATTTATAATAAACAGGATTTATTAATACCTCATCCAAAAGAAAACCCGGAGGAGTATAAAAAAGCTTTGGGCAACAGGGCCAAAAAAGAAAGTTAAAAATTACGTAAGTAAAAAAAAGAATGGTAACAGTTTTATTTTATATTTTATCGGCAATGGCAGTGGGAAGTGCACTAATGATGCTGTTTTCGAAGAATCCCGTAAAAAGTATTTTGTGGCTGATTGTGGTATTCTTTTCCATTAGCGGCCATTATGTGTTATTAAACGCACAGTTCCTTGCCATAGTCAATATTATTGTATATGCCGGGGCAATAATGGTGTTGTTTTTATTTGTGGTAATGCTCATGAACCTCAATGCAGAATCGGAACCCGTAAAAAATTACCGGCTTCGGCTGGTTGGAATTATTTCTGGCGGCTGCCTTTTTTTGGTGTTGCTTGCAGCATTTAAAGATTCCGGGGTACACAATACCGTATTGATGAAAACTGGTGAATCGGGGTTGATTGAAAAACTAGGTAAAACATTATTCACCAATTATGTGTTGCCTTTTGAAATTAGTAGCGTGCTTTTTTTAAGCGCCATGATAGGTGCAGTAATTATTGGTAAAAAAGATAAACCTGTTTAATTTATACTCATGAAAAAACTTATTATTTTAATGCTGGCCACCTGTTGCTTTACAGGAAATGTACATGCTCAAATTGATTTAAAAAATATTGACCTAAGGAAGATTGATTTATCCAAACTGGATATCGGCTCTCTTTTGGGTAAAACTATCAATGTACAAAAAGGATGGGCGCCAAAATTTGCACTGGGTAAAAGTCCAATTGATAAAATATTTAATGTTGCTGAAATTATTGGCTTAAAAAAGAATGAAAAAGCCAGCAAGCTGTTTAAAACTTTTAAAACCGGAAGAACTATTTACAAGGTTGCTGCCTATGCAGGCGCTGCAGTTGCGGTATATGGTACTGCCAGGTCGCTCAAAAATTCGGTGAAGAAAAGTGAATACCAGGTAGCCATAGCATCGGGCATAAGCACTATTGCCAGTGGAGTAATAGTAAAATTGCTTACCAAAGGCGCATCGTATAAAGCGGTGGATATTTTTAATGGTGTTGCCACAAAAACAATTAAAGACATACTTTCCATAAAACCTGCTTCGGAAACCCTGGGAGTGGGCCTTTATGTACAATTATAAAAAATGGATATTACTTATTACATAACATTATCGCTGGCCTTATTTACTATTGGTATTGTAGGCGTACTTATTCGCCGCAATGCTATACTTATTTTTATGTGCATTGAATTAATGTTGAATGCAGTAAACCTGCTGCTGGTAGCATTCAGCAAAATGCATACGGCCAATATGGCTACCGTGGCAAAAGATTCGGCAACATTTGCCAGCGATGCCCAGATTTTTGTGTTTTTTATAATGATAGTGGCTGCCGCCGAAGTGAGTGTGGGCCTTGCCATTATTGTAATGTTGTACAGGAACATTCATTCCATAGATGTAAATTTTTTGAACAGGTTAAAGAACTAATTGCCCGTAAAGGGCAACTATATTCAGGCTTATGAGTAATATTTTGAATTTAGTTTGGTTAATTCCGGTATTGCCGTTAATCGGTTTTATTATTAATGGTGCAGGCCGTAATTTTCTTTCAAAAACCGTTGCAGGCTTTTTAGGCAGTGCAGTAATACTGGTTTCTTTTGTCATTAGTATTTTGGTTTTTTGGCAGGTAAAAAATGGCCTTTCAGGTACGGTACATTTATTTGATTTTATACATATTAATACCCTCCACCTGGGCTTTGATTTTAAAATAGATGCGCTTTCATCTCTATTTTTATTGATTATTACCGGCGTGGGTTTTTTAATTCATGTATATTCCGTTGCCTATATGCATGATGAACCCCAGAAAGATTTTGCACGGTATTTTTCTTATTTGAACCTTTTTGTGTTTATGATGTTGCTGCTGGTATTGGGCAACAACTTTGTAATTATGTTTATTGGCTGGGAGGGCGTAGGTCTTTGCTCATATTTGCTTATAGGTTACTGGTTTAAAAACACAGAATTTACCAATGCGGCCAACAAAGCATTTAATATGAACCGTATAGGTGACTTCGCATTTCTGCTGGCGGTTTTTTGGATTGTGTTAAGGGTAGGTTCACTCGATTTTAATATAGTATTTAGCCAGGAAACACTAAGCAAATTTTCTGTTACCGATATTACGGGCATTACTTTATTATTATTAGTTGGCGCTACGGGTAAAAGCGCCCAAATACCATTGTATACCTGGCTGCCCGATGCCATGGCCGGTCCAACACCGGTGAGTGCTTTAATACATGCAGCCACCATGGTTACTGCTGGTATTTATTTAATTGCCCGCAGCAATGCATTATTTTCACTGGCGCCTTTTACACAATCAGTTATTACCATTGTAGGCCTGGCAACTGCTTTGCTTGCAGCTTCAATTGCCATCAGGCAAAATGATATTAAAAAAGTATTGGCCTATTCAACCGTGAGCCAATTGGGTTTTATGTTTATTGCATTAGGTACCGGTTATTATGTTGCTGCTGTTTTTCATGTACTTACTCATGCATTTTTTAAGGCGCTATTATTCCTTGGCAGCGGCAGCGTAATACATGCAATGGGCGGCGAGCAGGATATTCGTAAAATGGGCGGCTTGCATAAACACATGAAAATAACGAGCATTACTTTTCTTATTGGTTGCCTGGCAATTTCCGGCATTCCCGGCTTATCGGGTTTCTTTAGTAAAGATGAAATACTTGCCGGTGTTTTCGGCAGCAATAAAATTTTTTATGGGCTGGCTTTGTTTGCTGCATTGCTTACGGCTTTTTATATGTTTCGCTTATACTTCATCACATTTACCGGAAAGTTCCGAGGTACATCGGAGCAACAGCACCACTTGCATGAAAGCCCATGGTTAATGACTTTGCCATTGATAACTCTTGCCGTATTAAGTGTAATCGGCGGTTATATTGGAGTGCCCGAAGTGTTGGGCGGCCATCATGAACTTGCTCAATTTCTTTCGCCTGTTGTGCCACACGAAAATTTTCATTTAAGCCATAGTACAGAATATATATTAATGGCTTTGTCTACTTTATTGGTTATAGCCTCTATTTTATTTGCCTGGTTCAAGTTTAAAAATTACCAGGGCGAAGGAGATGCAAAAGGCTTTGGAAAAATTTTGCGAAACAAATGGTATGTAGATGAATTGTATGATGCAATAGTGGTACAACCACTAATGGCGCTATCTGCATTTTTAGATGGTATTGCAGAGAAAAAAGGGATTGATGGTACGGTGAATGGCGTGGGAAAACTGGTAAACTATGCCAGCAGGCAGGCACGCTTGTTACAAAGCGGGCAGGTAGGCGCTTATGTACTGCTGATGGTACTGGGCATGATTTTATTATTTGTAATTCAATTGTTCGTGTAAATTAAAATATTGCATTTTGGGTACTTATATTACTTTTCCTGAATTGTTGGTTTGGCTGCCGTTTGTTGCCGGTATACTTTGTTTTTTTACGGGCAAAGAAAAAGCTGCTAAAACCCTGGCTTTTCTTGCCTCTATTGTGGTATTTGTTGTTTCGCTTACCAGCCTTTGCTATAGTGATGAACAATATTTTTCTTATAACAATGTAGTGTACTATTGGTTAAAATATTTGGGTAGCAGTATTTTTTTCAGCCTCGATGGTTTGTCCCGGTTGCTTACTTTGCTTACGGCATTGGCTTACCCGCTCATAATTGCTGCTACCTGGAGAAGGAAGATTAAAAATGCACCGGCTTTTTTTGGATTAATGTTGCTTGCACAAAGTGGTATTATGGGTGTGTTTACGGCGCAGGATGCTTTGTTGTTTTATTTCTTTTGGGAACTGGCACTTATACCTGTTTATTTTTTGAGCAGTAAATGGGGCGATGAAAGGCGCATACAGGCAACTTTTAAATTTTTTGTGTACACTTTTGCCGGCTCTTTATTGATGCTGGTAGGTATTATTTATGTGTATTTGCATACTGCGCCACGTACTTTTTCTGATGGCACTTATGCTGCACATTCTTTTTTACTTTCATCCTTTTACAACGCATCACTAAGCGGCGCCGAACAAACCTGGTTATTTTGGTTGTTCTTTGTTGCCTTTGCCATTAAAATGCCGGTTTTCCCTTTTCATTCCTGGCAGCCAGATGTTTATGATCAGGCACCTGCGCCGGTTACCATGGTACTCAGCGGCATCATGGTTAAAATGGGCTTGTACGGCGTACTAAGATGGCTGTTGCCTGTGGTGCCATTGGCTTCGGTAAAATTTGCCCATGTGGTAATGGTGCTTTCGGTAATTGGAATTATTTATGCAAGTTGTATTGCCCTGGTACAGGATAACCTTAAAAAATTAATTGCTTTTTCTTCAATTGCTCATATTGGATTAATGAGCGCTGCAATATTTTCATTTAATGAGTTATCTATAAAGGGCATGATGTTTCAAATGCTTGCACATGGTATAAGTGTAATTGGATTGTGGATGGTTGCAGAATTACTGGAGCGGCAGGTGAATGTGAGAAAAATGAGCGAATTGGGCGGTATTGCAAAAAAAGCACCAGCTTTAACCATCTTTGCCGTTATAATTGGTTTGGCCAATCTTGCTTTGCCACTCACCAATTCATTTGTTGGCGAATTTATGATGCTGAGCGGGTTGTTTAGTGTAAATAAATGGTATGCGGCAATTGCAACATTAAGTGTTATACTGGTTTCGGTTTATACATTAAAGATGCTGCAAAAGATTTTTTATGGCAATACCAATGCGGCAACAGATCATGTAAAGGATATTTCTATAGATGAAAAAGTTGCCCTTTCAATAGTGGTTGTGGGTATCATAATTACGGGGGTATTTCCACAGCCTGTTTTTGACCTTACCAGCGATGTGGCCAACTGGATATTAATGAAATTAACCTAATGAACAGGTATAAATAATTTGGAGAAATAAAATTATGAATGCAATAGTATTTTCTGCTTTATGGGGCGTGCTGATGATGTTTGCCGGCGTTTTTTTAAAAAACAAAGCAATGGCAAGGCCTATGGCAATTGGCGGGGCATTAATAGGGCTTATTGTTAGCGTACTGGAGTTGCAAAGTGGCAACCCTTTGTTTGCTTATGATGCATTACATCATTTAAAAACCAATAACTTCAACCTTACATTTATTATTATTGTTTATGCTGCGCTGCTTCTTTTCTTTTTGTTGAGTGGGAAGGATATTGAAAAAGTGGGAAAGCATATCCCCGAATATTTTGCCCTTCTTTTCTTCATAATGTGTGGGGTATGTATCTCTGCTACATTCAACACTTTATTAATGTTGTTCCTGGGTATTGAAATAATGTCTATCCCATTATATATCCTCACCGGCAGCGATAAGCGCAATTTAAAAAGTAATGAAGCCGCTTTAAAATACCTTTTGCTGGGCAGTTTTTCTACCGGTATTTTATTACTGGGCATCACTTTTATTTATGGCGGCAATGCTAATGGGTCATTTTATATAGACAGGATACAAATAGGTATGGGGAAGTTATCGGTGATGATGGCAATAGGCATTGTATTGTTAATGATTGCCCTTTCATTTAAGGTTTCGGCTGCCCCTTTTCATTTTTGGGCTCCCGATGTTTACGATGGTGCGCCAACAGTATTTACCTCGTTCATGCTAAGCATTATTAAAGTGGCGGGTTTTGTGGCGTTTCTCCGCCTGTTTGATACTTCTTTCAATAATGTTCAGCAGCAATGGCAAAATTTGATTGCATTAATAATTCTGGCAACGCTTGTAATTGGTAATATTACGGCGGTTTTTCAGCAAAGTGTAAAAAGAATGATGGCCTATTCGAGCATAGCGCAGGCCGGATTTATGCTTTTTGCCATTTTTGCCCTTGGCCAACCGGCAAAAGAAGGGCTTATTTTATATGCTGCAGCTTATTGCCTGGCATCAATAGGTTTTTTTGCCATACTTCTTAAAATGAAAGATTATACTATTGATGGTTTTAACGGATTAGGAAAAGAGCAGCCTGTACTTGGTTTTGTTGCTACAGTTTGTTTGTTGTCTTTAACTGGTATTCCCTTAACAGCAGGGTTTTCGGCAAAGTTTTATATGTTACTTGCCGCTGTTAACAGTGGTAAATTTCTTTGGTTGGTAATTGTTGCCGTATTAATGGCAGCAGTAAGCGCCTATTATTATTTTAGGGTTATACAGGCAATATATTTTAAACCTGCTCCGGGGGAACCAATAGTAGAAAATGAAGAAATAACTACTGGTTTTAAATTTTGGCTGATAGTTACTGTAGCGCTCATTATTCTTTTTGGTGCTTATCCTGAAGCGTTGCTGGGCTGGTTATATTTTTAATACATCTTTTAAGGCTTAAAGCCTAATTTCGCCTTATGGCATCCAATGTTAAAGAATCTATTGCATTAAGCTGGGCAAATGTTAAGAGCAATAAATTGCGTACTATAATTACCGTTATAATAATGGCGCTGGGTATTTTTGCTTTGATACTTATCATTACTGCAATAAGGGCGGCAAGCAATAGCTTAACAGATAGCTTCTCTACCATGGGTTCCAATACATTTGGTATTAGGTACAATGCAAGGTTCATGCGTTTTGGAAATAATCGTGGCGGAAATGTACAAAAGAAAACCCCCGAAAGGCAAAAAAAATCCAATATCGGCATCCCCATAAGTTTTACCGAAGCCAAAGAATTTAAAAACAGGTATACATTTCCAGGAACGGTTACCAGTATAGCCTTAATGGGAGCAAGTGAAATTGTGGCCAGTTACAATAATAAAAAAACCAATCCTGATATAAATATTTTTGGCGCTGATGAAAACTATGTTGATCTAAACGGGTACAGTGTAGCAACCGGAAGGAATTTTACACCCGTAGAAGTAAATTCGGGCAGCAGTGTATGTATTTTGGGAAGTTCCGTTGCCGAAAAGCTATTTGCCGGTAATGCGAATAAAGCCATTGATAAAGTAGTGAATGTAGATCACCGGCCCTATAAAGTTATTGCCGTTTTAAAAGACAAAGGCTCAAGCGCTTTTTTTAATACCGGAAGGGTAGTGCTATTACCTCTTACCAATGTAAGGCGATATTACAGTACCTCCAGGTCGTCCTATAGTATTGCCGTAAAAGTGAGTGATATTAAAATGATTGATGTTGCTTCGGGTGAAGCTACTGCTGTTTTTCGGCCTATCCGCAAATTACAGGTAACAGACGATGATAATTTTTCTATAGATAAAAGCGATAGCATTGCAGAAACGGTTATTAACAACCTTAGCTGGCTGGAGAAAGGCACTATAGGTATTGCATTTATTACCTTAATTGGCGCCGCAATAGGGCTTATGAATATTATGCTGGTAGCCGTAAATGAACGTACCAAAGAAATTGGGCTACTTAAAGCATTGGGCGGAACCAGGCAGGATATACGAAGGCAGTTCCTTTTTGAATCTATTTTAATAAGTTTAATGGGCGCTGCCGCTGGTATTGTTGCCGGCATCTTAGTAGGAAATATAGTGGCCATATTGCTCAAAACAGGTTTTGTATTGCCCTGGGGATGGGTACTTATTTCCATTATTGTATGCAGCCTTACCGGCCTAGTAGCAGGCTTGTACCCTGCTTATAAAGCCTCCAACCTCGATCCTATAGTAGCGCTCCGGTATGAATAAGCTGGGGAAAAATACTGTATTACATTAGTTCTCTATATTTTTATTTTATTTTTTTTGTATTTCTGCCCTTAAACTTTCAATTATTTTATTAACTTGTTGGCTCGTTTTGTTAAGAGAGAAAAATTATTAATTTTTTTCCTTAGCATTGCAAGACTAAATTTAAGCACCAAAAAATTATCAACTTCACTTTCTAAAATTAGAAATTTATGGCAGACATCAAACCAACTGCAACTTCAAAACCGGTTACATCGGTTCAGGCAAAAAAATCAAGTAACATTATTTCTTTGATCGCCCCGGTACTGTGTGTAATAGTCGCCTATATTTTTTGGCGGTTTTACCTGGGTAACGCCGATGCGTTTACTCATGTAGGCACTGGCTGGTTTTGGCCAAGCCACGAAGGGCTGAAAGACCCGGCCTCAATTCATAAAATGTATTTGGGTGGTATTATTGTGCCTATCCTTATCGGTTGCTTTTTAACCGTAATGGTATTTGTGGTAGAGCGTTTCATTACCATCAACAGGGCAAAAGGTAATGGTAATATTGCCGACTTTGTCCGTAAAGTACAATATCACCTTGCCAATAAAAATGTAGATGCCGCCATTGCAGAATGCGATAAACAAAAAGGATCTGTAGGCAATGTAATGAAAGCAGGCCTGCACAGGTACAAAGAAATGGTTTCTAATACCGAGTTAAATACCGAACAAAAAGTATTGGCTATTCAAAAAGAAGTAGAAGAAGCAACTTCACTTGAACTGCCAATGATGGAAAAAAACCTGGTGTTTCTTTCTACCATTGCCTCTGTTGCAACCCTGCTTGGGCTGTTGGGTACGGTATTGGGAATGATACGCTCTTTTGCTGCACTTGGAGAAGACAGCGGAGGAAGTGGCGCTGCTCAAAAACTTTCTGTAGGTATTGCCGAAGCCTTGTATAATACAGCTTTGGGTATCGGTACTTCAGCAATTGCCATTATTTTCTATAATATATTTACTACTAAAATTGATGCTATTACTTACGGAATTGACGAATCGGGCTTTACTTTAACCCAGTCTTTTGCTTCCCTGTACAAATAATTTATGGAAGCAGGGATTTTTTGCATCTATATAGTAGAAAACATTATAAAATAATTTCAGCATGCCAAAAGTTAAAATACCACGTAAGAGCACAAATATTGACATGACGGCAATGTGTGATGTGGCGTTCCTTTTGTTAACTTTCTTCATTTTGGCTACCAAGCAAAAGCCACCGGAAGTGCTTGCAGTTACTCCTCCAAGTTCTATTTCGGCTAAGGCGGTGCCGGATAAATCCATAATGATAACGCTCACCAAAGACGGAAAAGCTTTCCTGATGTTGGGAGATGACACTAAAAAGGGTGAAATTTTGGAAAATGTTAACCTTACCAAAGGGCTAAACCTTTCTGCACCTGAACTTACAAAATGGAAAAAGCAGGAGTTTTACGGTTTGCCTTTTAATATGGTTAAAAGCGCATTGGGCTTAAGCCAGCAGTTGCCAGCTACCAAGATGCCCGGCATACCCATTGACAGTGCTAATAATGAAATGACCGATTGGATTAGAAGCATATCAAATGTGTATGCAGGTTCCGATCAGCGTACGTTACAGGAAATGCTTCTCGTAAAAGGAGATAATGAAACACTATACCCTCAATTTAAATCTATTAAACAGTCTTTAAAAAAGAACGATATTTTTAAATTCAGGATAGTAACCAATGGCGAATCTGTTCCTATAGGTTCGGAATTGTACAACGAATCGGTTTCCGGAGCAGGTGCTAAATAACTTTATTTAATAAACACATAAAATATTTCCAATGGCAGAAATGGATACCTCGTCGGGTGGCGGCCATAAAAAAGGGCCCGGCGTAAAAAAATCTAAAAAACTATCAACCAGGGTTGATCTTACGCCAATGGTGGACCTCGGCTTCCTGCTGATTACCTTCTTTGTGTTTACAACAACCATGAGCCAAAGTACGGCCATGAACATGAACGAGCCCAAAGATGATGATACCACCCAGCAACTAAAAGTAAAAAACTCAGGCGCTATGACTATTTTGCTTGGGCAAAAAGATCAGGTTTATTACTACTTTGGCCAGTTAGACCCCAATACTTTAAGCGAACAGTTTAAATCTTCAAGCTTTAAAGATATAAGGGATATTATTGTAAAGAAAAAGAAGAGTACACCCGAGGGAGATTTGATGTATATAATTAAATCTGCCCCAAAATCCACATTTAAGAATGCCATTGATATATTGGATGAAATGAGTATATCTGCCATAAAACCCGGCCATTATGCTGAAGTAGATATTACGCCGGCAGAAATGGAACTCATAAGGCTTACAGAGCAGGCCAATGGTATAAAATAAATTTGTGGAATTTATAGCATTATTGAATCTATACAATAAACCAACAGTATTACAATGGATGTAAATAAAATTTTAAATGCCGATATTCTGGACATCTTATTTGATGGAAAGAATAAGGAATACGGAGCATACCAACTGCGTAAAAATTACCCTAAAACCATGACAAGGGCGCTGCTCATAACTGCGGCTTTGATTTTGCTGGTATTTTTGGGATCTTTACTGGCCAATAAAGTTGCCAAAAAATCAAATGCAGAGATTGATGTATTGGAAACGCAAATGGCAGACATTAAAAAAGATGAGCCACTTCCGCCTCCGCCTCCGCCTCCGCCTCCACCACCCACACCACCGCCACCACCGGAAATTAACCAGGTAAAATTTGTGCCGCCAAAAGTGGTAAAAGATGAAGAGGTAAAACCCGATGAAAAAATTGAAGAAGTAAAAGAAGACCAGGCCATCAGCACTAAAACAGTTGAAAGTGATAATAAATCACAAGTGGTACAGGCTCCTGTAGAAGACAAAGGTACAAATGTAGTAGAAGCGCCAAAAGTGGATGAAGATGAAAATAAAATTTTCAATAAGGTAGAAGTTGAAGCCAGCTATCCGGGTGGACAAGCCAAGTGGATACAATTCTTAAAAAGTAAATTAAATGCCAATGAACCGGTAGATAATGGCGCCCCTCCCGGGGTTTACCAGGTAATTGTAAGGTTTATTGTAAGTAAAGACGGTACCATTAGCGATGTAAAAGCAGAAACCTCACATGGCTATGGTATGGAAGAAGAAGCTGTAAGAGTAATTAAAAATGGGCCTAAGTGGACTCCGGCTCTTCAAAACGGCCGTAACGTAAATGCCTACCGCCGCCAGCCTATTACCTTCCAGGTGAACGAAGAATAAGCACAATTGATTTTTTTAAAATATAAGCTCCCGTTTCCGGGGGCTTTTTTGTTGTTTAAAATTTTACAATAAGCAATCATCAATTTTATGGGTAAAGAAGAGGGCAGTTAGTTGATAAAGTGTATCATTTGTTGCTGACATAAAAATTCCATTTTTGATTAACTTATACATTTAATCCGGTTGATTATTGTGGGTTTAAAAAAAAAAAAAATTTAAATTTTTTTTTATGGAATAGATAGTAATAGTGCTTCTATATAAAAAACAAACATGGTTACCATGGAAGCAAATACAATTTTATATGCAGATCTGCTGGACATTTTATTTGATGGAAAAAATAAAGAATACGGCGCTTATCAGCTACGAAAAAAATATCCGGATGCAATGGCAAAGGCATTGCTTAGCATTGCAGCTTTGTTGCTTCTTTTTTGGGCAGGAAATTTACTTGCTCATAAAATGGTAAGAAAAAGCAAAGCAGAAATTTGGTGGAAAGAAGTAAGTATTGGAGAAATAAAAGAAGATAAATTGCCGGAGCCACCGGCTTTGAAACCTTTACCCAAAACAGTTTTGCCAAAAAAAGTAAACCAGGTGAAATACGTAACACTAAAAGTTGTTGACGATAAAGAAGTAAATCCCGATGAAAAAATTGAAGACATTAGTGAAACCCAGGTTATCAGCACCGAAACTATAAAAAGCGAAATTACTACACAAGTGATAAAGGTACCTGTAAAAGAAGAAGGAACACATGTTTTAGATGATGCAGGAAAAAGCAGTGATAAAGAAATAGATTTTGTAAAGGTAGAGGTAGAAGCAAGTTTCCCCGGCGGACAGGTTGCCTGGATACGCTACCTCAAAAGTAAATTAAACGCAAATGAACCTGTAGAAAATGGCGCATCACCTGGAATTTACCAGGTAATTATTAAATTTATTGTAAGCAAAACCGGAGCAATAAGCGAAATAAAAGCAGAAACATCCTTTGGCTATGGAATGGAAGAAGAAGCCATAAGAGTAATTAAAAATGGGCCTAAATGGGTGCCGGCACTACAAAATGGTACTTACGTAAATGCCTACCGCAGCCAGCCCATAACTTTCCAGGTAAACGAAGAATAAAATCAAATTTTCTTTTTTATCAGCTCCTGTTTCGGGGGCTTTTTTATTTATATTTACATGTGTAGTTTGCAAATATCTTATTACATAAAATGGATGTACAAACAGATTTAACCGATACAATTGTAGCATTAGCTACGCCTCAGGGTATTGGAGCAATTGGCGTAATTCGCATTAGCGGAAATAAGTCATTAAGCATTGCCAACAGCTTATTTCCTCATAAAAATTTAATGCAGCAATATTCGCATACGCTTCATGTGGGTGTACTCAGGTATAAAAAAGAAATACTGGATGAAGTGGTAATTGGCCTTTTTAAAAACCCTGCATCTTATACCGGCGAAGATGTGGTGGAAATAAGTTGCCATGGATCAGCATTTATTCAATCAAAAATTTTGGAAGCAATTATTGCACAGGGTGCGGTACTGGCAAAGCCGGGTGAGTTTACCCAACGGGCTTTTTTAAATGGTAAGCTCGATCTTGCACAGGCAGAGGCCGTTGCAGACCTTATTGCGGCAAATTCAAAAGCGGCACAGCAAACGGCGCTAAACCAGTTAAGGGGCGGATATTCAAAAGAGTTGAATGATTTAAGAGAGCAGTTGATAAATTTTGCAGCTTTAATTGAGCTTGAACTTGATTTTTCCGAAGAGGATGTGGAATTTGCCAATCGCTCCCAATTGAAAAAACTCATACAGACTTTTCAGGAAAAAATAGCCCAACTCATAAAATCATTTCAGCTGGGCAATGTAATAAAAAACGGGGTTGCGGTAGCCATTATTGGCCAGCCCAATGCAGGCAAATCTACTTTGCTTAATAGTTTACTCAACGAAGAAAGGGCTATTGTAAGCAATATTGCCGGTACCACAAGAGATACCATTGAAGAATCTCTTAATATTAATGGAATTATTTTCAGAATTATTGATACAGCGGGAATAAGAGACCACTCAACCGATACTATAGAAAACCTGGGCATAGAACGGAGCCGGCAGTATGCTGAAAAAGCCGGCATAATTATTCATTTACACGATGCATCCGGAAATAAGTACGAAGACCAAAAAATTGCAAAATGGTTAAAACCTTATGCAACCAAGGTTATTGATTTGTATAATAAAGCCGATATTTTACAGGAAGAAATGGGTAATGAAAGGACTGATTTACTGTTGATGCAAGGATATATTAGTGCAACAAATACAAATGATATTTCCCTGGTAAAGGAAATGCTTTATAATAAAGTTGTAGAAGAAGATATTACTTTAGAAAATACCATTGTAACCAATGCAAGACACCTTACCGCATTAAGAGAAACACAAAAAAGCCTTAATGCAGTAGAAAAAGGGCTTACTCAAAAAATTAGCGGCGACCTTATGTCGGTAGATATCCGCAGGGCATTGCATTATATAGGCGAAATTACGGGTAGGGTAGAAGTAGACAAGGATATTTTAGGAACCATCTTTGGAAAATTTTGCATCGGAAAGTAACGCTACTATTGAACCTTCAAAAACCCTTGTTCCGTATTTTTTTGAAATGCCAGGCTGCGTTACTTCAATAAAAAAACAGCAGTAATTTACTGGAAACTTACGTAAATTTAATACCTCAACCCAAAAAAATTTTTGAGTGAATAGTATGAAGTAAAAGGAAAATAAAATAAAACGCTCATCATTTAGAATATCAGTTTATGCAAGCCAAAACGGTAAAGGGAAAATATCCCAGGGAAATTCAACTGGCATTGCAGCAGCACCTCAACGAAAATTTTAAACCTACACTTGCCATTGTATTTATTTCTGTAAAGCAGGACAGGAAAGCTATTTGTGAAATACTTCAAAAAGAAGAAATAGATGTCTTCGGCGCCACTTCCTGCGGAGAATTTATTAACGGCCATCAGAGCGAAGGAGAAATTGTTGTTTTACTTTTTGATATGGCAAAAGAGTTTTATTCTATTTTATTTGAAGAGATTAATGATAGAAGCATCAGTGATGCCGTATCTAAACTGGCAAATGATGCACTTCAAAAATTTAAGAATCCAGGAGTAATAGTTTGCAGTACCGGCATGACTGCAAAGGGAGAATATTTTGATGGCGAAACTTTTGTAAGAAGCCTTGAAAACTATTTTGGCACGGATAAAATATTCTTTGGCGGAATGGCAGGGGATGATTGGACGTTTTCTGGTACTTATGTTTTTAATAATCAGCAGGAAACTGATTTGGGTATAGTGGCACTAGTGGTGGACATGGACAAAGTAAGCCTGAATGGAATGGCTATAACGGGATGGAAACCTATGGGAATTTCAAGGACAGTAACCAAAAGCAAAGGGACGCTACTTTATACAATTGACAACAAACCTGCAATAGAAATGTATTTTAAATATCTAGGTCAAACGGAGAAGTTGGATGACAAGGACTTTAATATGTTTAAAGAAATTTCCATTCATTATCCGCTTATTGTAAAAAGGGAGACGGGAGAAACTGTTCTGCGTTCCCCGATGAGTATTGACCATGTTGAAAATGCTTTAGTGATGGATAGTGAAATGCAGGAAGGAACCGAGTTTTGGTTTACAGTACCGCCTGATTTTGATATTGCGGAAGAAATCATTGCACAGGCAGAACAAATAAAAAGTGAAAACATGGGTGATGCGGATGCATTACTTATTTTTTCCTGTGCGGGAAGGCCACCGGTATTAGGCCCGCTGGTAACTGTCGAAAACAATGGTTTAGCCGATGTTTGGCAAACGCCTATGGCTGGGTTTTTTACATATGGAGAATATGGAAGGGCTAAAAACGGAAGACAGGAATTTCATTCCGGTGCTTGCTGCTGGGTGGCTTTGAAAGAAAAATAAAAGTATGGTGTTTAAAAATCCTTGGCTATTAATATTTTTCAAAAATAGAGTTATCAACCATTTTATTAAACTAAAAATCAAAGCTAACATGATAAAAAAAATAAATTACTTAAGCCCATTACTAATTGTAGTAATTATTGCCGCAAGTTTTTTTAATACAAGCTGTAACCAACATGCTCCTGCAACAGAAAAAACGGAGATAAAAAGAACTGTAGAAGAACCTGCAAAACCTGAATTCTATTTATATCGTCCAGAACTGGAAAAAACTTACGGATATTCTCATGCTGTAAAAATTGGAAATGTGATTAAAATATCCGGGGCAGTAAGCATGGATAGTGTAGGTACCCTTTTGGCGCCTGGTAATTTGGAACAGCAAATGAAGAACTGCTATAGCGATCTGGAAAAAATTTTAGCACATTACGGATGCACATTTGATGATGTGGTAGTAGAAAATATTTTTACAACCAACATGCAGGAGTTTATAAAAGTATGTGGCTACAGGGCGGGCTTGTATAAAAAACATTTCCCCGCTGGTAATTGGATAGGCGTTAAAGAATTGGCGTTGGTAGGGCAACTGATAGAAATAGATATGGAAGTTCATAAATAAACAAAATAAAATTGGGAACGGCTGCATGAGCAGCCGTTCCCAATTTAAACAACAATAATTTATTTGCCATGAAGATAATAACAGGATTGCTTACTTTGATTTTTATTGCTTCTCTATTTTCCTGCACCCAACCTGCTGCTATATCCGAGACCTCAAAAATTGATACTGCAAAGGAGCAGCAGCAAATCAATACCCTGCTTGATTCTTTTAACAGGGCTGCTGCAAAAGCAGAATACAAAGCCTATTTTAATTTTTATACCGATGATGCCATTTTCACCGGCACAGATGCTACCGAGCGCTGGGATAAAAAAGAATTTATGCAATGGGCAAAACCAATTTTCGATAAAGGTCGTGCCTGGAATTTCACTGCGCTGCAACGCCATATTTATTTTGATAAAACCGGAATGTTTGCCTGGTTTGATGAATTATTGAATACGCAAATGAAAATTTGTCGTGGCTCAGGTGTGTTGGTGAAACAAGGCAATGATTGGAAAGTGCAGCAGTATATTTTATCGGCAACGGTTCCTAATATTGTAATGGATTTTGTAATAAAAATTAAAACGCCGGTTGAAGATTCAATTATTAATAAGTTATCTGAAAAATAATGAGAGCAAAATCTATTAAAGGAAAATCTACCAAAGAAATTCAATCAGCGTTGCAAGAAAGTATGTATGATGGATACAAGCCTACTCTCGCCATTGTATTCCTTTCTGTAAAACAAGACAGGGAAGCTATTTCTAAGTTATTAGACGAAAAAGGCATACAGATATTTGGCGCTACCACTGCAGGAGAATTTATTGATGGCGAAATTGAAGCGGGCAGCATTGTGATATTACTGCTCAACATGAATTCCGATTGTTTTAAAATAGAATTTATTGAAACCAACAGAGAGGCCGCATTCGAAGATGCAAGCAAATTGGGTATCACCGGAAAAGAAACTTTTGATAAACCTGCATTTATCATTGCAACGGGAGGAGTGGCTTTGGATGGAGAAGAAATAGTAGAAGGAATCATACATGGTTTTTCAATAGCTTCTTCATCAGAAGGAAAAGATGTAACCATATTTGGCGGTAAGGCAGGAGATGACCTGGCACTGGAAGAGACTTTTGTTTTTACCAACGGAAAAAGTAGAAACAATTCATTGGTAACACTCATTATTGATGAAGATAAAATTGACGTAAGAGGTATTGCTACTTGTGGCTGGAATGCGATTGGCACTACAAAAACAGTTACTAAAAGCGAAGGTAATATTGTCTATACCGTTGACAATAAACCGGCATTGGATGTGTTACTGAATTTTCTTGGCGTTGAGATAAAGCAGGGTGGCGATAAGGAAATCGTAACCTTTCTAAGCTCCTGGTATTACCCGGTGCAGGTAGAACGTGAAAATACTGGCCCTGTAATTCGTACCGCCATGTTTGCCAATCGCAAAGACCGCTCACTTATTTTTTCGGGCAATGTGCCGCAGGGTTCAAAAATAAAATTTGCGATGCCACCTGATTTTGATTCCATTGATAAAGTTGTTGCAGATTGTAAAAGCATTAAAGACGATGCACAACAGCAAGCCGATGCCCTGATTATGTTCTCCTGTGTGAGCCGTCATTTATCGTTTGGAATGGTAATAAAAGAGGAGATAGAGCAGGTTCAAAAAATTTGGAATGCGCCTATGGCAGGCTTTTTTACGTATGGAGAATATGGAAAATCTCAAACCGGTAAAAATGAATATCACAATAATGCATGTTGTATGGTAGCGTTGAAAGAATTGTGAGATAATGGTGAATTTTGAATGGTGAATTGATGTTGGTAAGCGTAGGGAGGTTGTTTAAACTTTATCAATATTCTTTGAACTTAAAAAAAGGGATGCTGACAATATTGAAAAAACTTTTAATAAAACTTAAAATTGAACTCGATGAAAAGTATTTATTGTGATTATTCAACCACTTCGTGGTTGTCGTATTCGGGTATGCAGTTTCCCTGCATTTCAAACAGGGTTATTAAAATTAAATCCCTGCCTGTCCGGTCAGGCGGGCTTTCAGGATTATTCGTTGCTAAAACCACGAAAAAAAACTAAAATTATTTTTAATTGAAAAATTTCGAAAAGTACATGGGGAAATTAATTGTAAAAAGTTATTAAAAAAACAAAAGGCTTAAATGAAAATAACCATTTCTAAAACTGGAAGCAATACTTAAAGAACGAACAAGCCCGAAGGGCTTAAATATGAATAACCCCGGATGAAATCCGGGGGAAAGAAAAAGATGTAACAAGAACCCTGAAAGGGTTCAATAAAATAAGCAGAAATGAGAACATACACACAAATACTGTATCAAATAGTTTACAGTACAAAATACAGAGAGAAAACGCTTGAGGCTGAAAACCGTAAAGAGTTATATAAATATATCTGGGGCATTTTAAATAGCAACAAATGTCATCTTTGCCAGATTGGTGGTATAGAAGACCATATTCATATCATAACTCATTTGCACCCTTCCGCGGCTTTAGCCGATTTAGTAAAGGATATAAAACTGGCAAGTAGCGACTACATAAAAAACGAAAAACTTTTCTCAAATTTTAATGGCTGGCAGGATGGCTATGCCGCTTTTACTTACTCTATCGATGCAAAAGAAAATCTTATCAATGTATGTAAAGAATCAGGAAGAACATCACAAAACAAAAACCTTTATTGAAGAATTGAAAGAGTTCTTAATAGAACATAAAATTGAATTCGATGAAAAGTATTTATTGTAAATGTTCAACCACTTCGTGGTTGTGGTACTCTCGTATTCGTTTACCCTGCATTTCATACAGGGTTATTGAAATTCAATCCCTTCGGGATTTTGCCTTGTTTGACATTAAGAGTTCCAAATTTAAATTTGAATTGTATGAACGATACTTAGAAAAACTAAATACAAAAACTATTAAGGTTGAAAGATATGAATATGAATAACCGGATGGAAAAGTAAGAGATAAAAAAGGGGTTCTATAAGCCCAAAGGGCTTAAACATAAAATACCCCCAGATGAAATTCATGAAGGAAAAAAGTAAACTAAAAAGCCCGAAGGGCTTAAACATCAATAACCCCGGGTGAAACCCAGGGGGAAACAAAACGATGTAACCGAACCCTGAAAGGGGTTCAATAAAACAAAAACGAATGCAAGCAAAATCAATCAAAGGACAAACGCCCGAAGAAATTAAATCCGCTTTGGAGAAAGCTACAAGCAACGGCTTCAAACCCACGCTGGCTTTTGTTTTCATTACCAACCTGGAAGATATTGATACAGTGTCAACAATATTAGATGCAGCAGGTATTTCCATTTTTGGTGTCAGCACTGCAGAAAAATTTAATGAAGAAGGAATAGAGCAAACAGGCATTGTTGCATTATTGCTCGATATGATTCCGGCTCATTTCAAAATAGTTTTGGAAGATTTTAATGTGTCCTCAGTATATGAATCTGCCTGTGCTGTGGGAGAATCAGGCAAAGAAAGTTTTAATCACCCTGCATTTATTATTTCTACTGCCGATATAAGAATACCAGGCGAGGATGTTATCAGGGGGATTTTGGATAAAGCAGGAATAGATGTTGCCATTTTTGGTGGCGGTGCAGGTGAACCGGTAAACTTTTCCGGAACTGTTTTTACAAATCAATCAAAGTATGATTCCGGTTTATTGTCATTGATTGTAGATGAAGATAAGGTGGAAGTAAAGGGTGTAGCTGTATCAGGTTGGAAACCGGTGGGCACAGAAAAAAGGATTACAAAATGCGAAGGCAACTGGGTTTATACCATTGATGATGAACCGGCATTGGATGTCATAAAAAAATTTCTGGGAAAAGATATAATTCTGAATAACAAAGCAGAAGGGATTGACAGTTTCCCATTACAGGTACAAAGAGTAAAAGGAAAACCTATGATGCGGCCAATTGTACAATGGAATGAAGAAGAAAAGTCAATCATGTTAGGTGCTGCAGCGGAAGAAGGCTCGCTATTTCGTTTTTCACTTCCGCCCGACTATGAAGTCATAGATGCTGTTATTGAAAGCGCCAAAACGATTAAGGAAAATGAATTGCCCGAAGCAGATGCCATGATTGTATTTTCATGTGTAGGCAGATTATCTCAATTGGGGCCAATGTTGTCTGCAGAATTAGATGGATTAGCTGCAACCTGGAATAAACCAATGGCAGGTTTTTTCTCGCTTGGAGAGTATGGAAAATTAGATGATACCCGACCGGAATTTCATGGAACAACAGTAAGCTGGGTGGCGTTGAAAGAATTGTGAATGGTGAATTGTTAATTGTGAATGAGGAGAAACAAACTAACTATAAAAATTGAGCTTTATGAAAGAAAATATTATAAAAACAAAAAGTTTTGCATTTGCCTTGCGGATAATTAAACTGTATCAATTTTTGCAAACTGAAAAGAAAGAATTTATTCTTAGTAAGCAATTATTACGATGTGGGACTTCCATCGGAGCGATGGTGAGGGAGTCGGAACAAGCAGAAAGCAAATCTGATTTCATACACAAATTAGCGATAGCGCAAAAAGAAGCGAACGAAACAGAATATTGGATTGAACTCTTAAATCAGTCAGGATATATAGATAAAAATCAGTACGAATCAATATTTCAAGACATCACAGAGATAAGAAAACTATTAACATCAATAATTAAAACTGCCAAACAAAACAGAGTGTCAAATTAATTCACCATTCACCATTAACAATTAAATACATGACCGCAAAATCAATCAAAGGAAATTCTGCAGAAGAAATAAAAGCTGCTTTACAACGAAGTATGTCAGCGGATTTCAAACCAACATTGGCTATTATTTTTCTATCCTTTAAAGTAGATAGAAAAAGTGTTTGCAAAATATTGGATGATGAAGGCATTCCTGTTTTTGGAGCAACCACGAACGGACAATTCATTGATGAAGATACAAAAAGCGCAGCCATTGTTGTTTTACTGTTAGACATCAACCCAAAATATTTTTATGTCAGTTTCGATGAGTTTCCTGAAAAAAATTGCCGGGAGAAAACAAGATCCGTTGCAAAACAATCTTTGGAAAAATTTGCTCATCCGGCTTTCCTGATTGCCAGCAGTAATACCGAAACAGATGCCGAAGAATTGTTGCTTGGTATTGAAGACATAATTGGCAAGCATGTAAATGTATATGGAGGCGGCGCCGGGGATGATTACACTTTTTCTGAACAATTTGTTTTTACCAATAAAAAGGAAAGTAACAGGGGCATGGTGGTATTGGTTTTGGATGAAGATAAAATCAAGATAAAAGGCAAGGCAACCTGTGGATGGAATGCTATTGGCACAGTAAGAACCGTCACCAAAAGTGAAGGAAATCATGTTTATACTGTTGATGATATTCCTGTATTGGACCTTACGGCAAAGTATGGTGGCATTCAGAATGTAACACCAGATAATACCGGACTTATTCTTGAAATAGCTTCTACCTTTCCGTTGCAAATGCAACGGGAGAAGGGCGACCCTGTCATGCGGCCAGGTCTGCAGATAGATTGGAATGACCGCTCTTTCTATTGCAGTGGGTCAGTGCCCCAGGGCAGTAAAGTGCGGTTTTCATTACCACCCGATTTTGATGTAGTGGATAAAGTAATAAATGGCGTTGAAGAATTAAAATCAACCGAAATGCCTGAAGCAGATGCAGTAGTTGTTTTTAGTTGTGCAGGGCGGCAGGTTGCGCTTGGCCCTATGATACAAGAGGAAATGGAAGGCGTGAAAAATGTTTGGGATGTACCAATGGTTGGAATGTTTTCGAATGCAGAATTAGGAAGGGCAACAGGTGGTAATCTGGAAATGCATAACCTGACAACCTGTGTAGTGGCGCTGAAGGAAATGTAGAATAATGGTGAATGGTGAATGGTGAATAGAAGAGAGCCATTTTTTTATTCAGGAGTATAAATTGAACATTAAAAGATAGCACCGAAATAAATAGCTATTGAATTCAATAATTAAAACATCAAAACAAATAAGAGGTCAAAAATTAATCATTCACAATTCACAATTATCAATTATGATCAAAGCAACATTGCTCTACGGCCATCCAGTGGATGCCCTGGCATTCGAAAAGTATTATTACGAAACACATCTGCCGCTTTCTTCAAAGATGCAGAATGTATCAAAAGTGGATCTTACAAAATTTGTTTCGGATACTACCGGTGGTAAACCGGCTTACTACCGCATGGCAGAATTGCATTTTCCAGACCAGGCAACCATGCAACAAACAATGGCTTCACCCGAAGGACAGGCTGCTGTAGCCGACCTTGCCAATTTTGCAACTGGGGGAGTAACGGTGATGATTGGCGAAGCAGAAAATGTTTTGTAGAAACAATTTTATGGATTGAAGCAAAAGAAAACTTTATGAGCTATGTAAAGTAATATGCAGAATATTACAAAACGAAAACCTTTTTTGAAGAATATAAAGAACTTTTAATAGAACATAAAGTTGAACTTGATGAAAAGTATTTGTTGTAATTATTCAACCACTTCGTGGTTGTGTTGCTCTCATACTCATTTACCCTGCATGAAATGCACGGTAAATGAAATTAAAGCCCTTCGGGATTTTTCGTTGCAGGAATTAAAGGAATAACTATATGGATTTAAAATAAAATGAATTCAAAATGTAACATAGGAAAAACAATTGAAGGAAGTTACCAAAGCCCGCAAGGGTTAAATTTTATTAACACGGGAAGAATATAGGAGCACTATAGAAGTAATTAAAAGCCCGAAGGGCTTAAATATGAATAACCCCGGATGAAATCCGGGGAAAGCTGAAAAGTGAAACAAGAACCCTGAAAGGGTTCAATAAAATAAAATGAATGAGTACATACACACAAATACTGTATCAAATAGTTTACAGTACAAAATACAGGGAGAAAACTCTTGAGGCTGAAAACCGAAAAGAGTTGTATAAATACATCTGGGGCATTTTAAATAACAATAAATGTTATCTGTACCAGATTGGTGGTATAGAAGACCATATTCATATCATAACACACCTGCATCCTTCCGTGGCTTTAGCCGATTTAGTAAAGGATATAAAACTGGCAAGTAGTGATTATATAAAAAACAAAAAGCTTTTCCCAAATTTTAATGGCTGGCAGGATGGTTATGCCGCTTTTACGTACTCTATCGATACAAAAGAAAATCTTATCAATTATGTAAAGAACCAGGAAGAACATCACAAGACAAAAACCTTTGTTGAAGAACTGAAAGAACTTTTAATAGAATATAAATTAGAATTCGATGAAAAGTATTTATTGTAAATATTCAACCACTTCGTGGTTGTGGTGCTTTCGGTCTCTCAATATTCCTGCATTGCATACAGGGTTATTGAAATTAAATCCCTTCGGGATTTTGCGTTACTTAACTCATGAAAAAAACAGAATGCATTTTAAATAGAAAAATTTCGAAGGGTTCATGGAAAAATTAATTGTAAAAAGCTAAAAAAACAAAAGTGAAATTAACCGCTTGTAAAACTGGGAACAATTCTTAAAGAACTAACAAGCCCGAAGGGTTTAAATATATATAAAACCTGATAAAAACCAGTGAAGTGAAAAAGTGAACTAACAAAGCAGTAGGTTTTAAACATGATTAACTAATGTAAAACCCGGGGATGTAAAAAAGTGAGCCACTAAAAAGCCCGAAGGGCTAAAAGGTAAATAACATGGGAAGAAAAGAGGAACACTATAGAAGGAATTAAAAGCCCGAAGGGCTTAAATATAAATAACTCCGGATGAAATCCGGGGAAAACAAAAGGAAGTAACAAGAACCCTGAAAGGGTTCAAAAATATGAAAGCAGCAAAACAAATGGTAGTGGAACAGTGTATAATAAATTGTAAACCATGAAGGGCAAGAAGGCAAAAAAACTGGATAAAATAGAAAATAAGTTGCGATGACTAAAAGCCCGAAGGGCTTAAATATGAATAACCCCGGATGAAATCCGGGGCAAACGAAAGATGTAACAAGAACCCTGAAGGCCCGCCTGATCGGACGGGCAGGGGTTCAATAAAACAAAAACGAATGAAAGCAAAGTCAATAAAAGGAAAATCCACTGAAGAAATTCAAGCAGCAATATTAGAGTGTAGGAAAGAAGATTTCAAACCCACACTCGCCATTGCGTTTATATCCGTAAAGCAGGATATGGATGCTGTTGTCTCCATTCTTCATCAAAATGAAATCCAGGTTTTTGGCACCACCACATCCGGTGAATTTATCAGCAGCGAAATTCAGGAAGGAAGTATCGTCATCATGCTACTCGATATAAATCCGGAATATTTTAAAGTGGCCTTTTTTGAAAAGGGTGACAACAGCACTCATGAAATTGCAAGGCAGTTAGGTGCAGAAGGGAAAAGTAGTTTTGCTCATCCGGCATTCATCATTGCTTCGGGTTGGCTGCAAACCGATGGCGAAGAAATCATCAAAGGCATTGAAGAAGGATTTGGAAGTGAAGCAACCATCTTTGGCGGCATGGCCGGTGATGACCTGCAATTGCGGGAACCTTTAGTTTTTACTTACGGTAAAAAAAGTACAACGGGAATAGTAGCCTTAATTATTGATGAAGAAAAAATTCATGTAGAAGGCGTTGCCACCTGCGGTTGGAAACCGATCGGCATTACCAAAACAGTAACTAAGAGTGTGGGCAATGTCGTTTACACAATAGATGACCAACCTGCGCTCGATCTTGTTATAAAATACCTGGGGCTGAATATTGATCTCGATCCGGATAAAGATGTGCTAACAAATATTGGCGCTTATTATCCTTTGCAGTTGGAAAGAGAAGGTGCACCACCTGTAATGCGAACCGCCATGTTTGGAAATAGAGATGATCGTTCATTAATATGTGCCGGCACAGTGCCACAAGGCGCTAAAGTCCGTTTTTCGTTACCACCAGATTTTGATGTAATTGATACCGTAGTAAGTGAATGCTCGGAACTAAAAAATGAAAATCAAAATAATGCAGATGCCGTAATCATATTTTCCTGTATCAGCAGGTATTTATCATTTGGCGTAATGACGAGTGAGGAAATTGAAAGGGTAATGAAAGTCTGGAATGCGCCATTCATCGGGTTTTTCTGTTATGGTGAGTTTGGAAAATCGAAGAGAGGAAAACATGAATTTCATAATAATACTTGTTGTGTGGTAACGCTGAAGGAATTGTGAATGGTGATGATAATCGTGAATGTAGGAAGGTTACTTAAACTTTATCAACATGCATTAACCATAAAAAGGCATACTAACAAATTTGAAATGACTAATAGTCCAGACAGCTTAAACAACAATAGTTAGTGCCAAACCCGGAAGGTAAAAAAGTGAACAAACAAGCCCGAAGGGCTTAAATATAAATAACCCAGGGTGAAACCCAGGGGAAAACAAAATGAAGTAACAAGAACCCTGAAAGGGTTTAATAAAAAGAAAAAGCGTATGAAAGCAAAATCAAAAAAAGGCAATTCTACCGCAGAAATTCAGGTAGCACTATTATTAGAGTCACGTAGCTACAAAAAAATTCACAATTCACCATTATCAATTATCTAATGAATCAACATCTTCAATCCATATTAAATTCTATCCAACAATCAGAACATCTGACTGAGGAAGAAAAAAATACTTTATTGAAAGCGGTAAAGGATACAGACAAAGAAATAGCCATTACTGAATTCAAATTAGATCGTACCGAAAAAGTAAAGCGAACTACTGCCATTCTTTTGGAAGAAACCATTGCTGAATTAGAGCAAAAGAGAAAAGATGTGGAAGCACAAAACCGTGATTTGGAAATTGAAGCGGCATTGGAAAAAGTGCGGAGCCGTTCTCTTGCCATGCAAAAGAGTGATGAACTTGCTGCTCTCTCTCTTGAATTGGTAAAGCAGGTGCAGGCGCTGGGTGTGGCCACCTGGTTTTGCGCATTTAATATTTATGGAGAAAATGATTCATTAGAATGGGGCAGCAATGGCCAGGGAACATTTGAAAAATATGTAACGCCGAGAGAAGGTGTTTTTCTTCGCTATTATGAAGCCGGGCAGAGAGGAGAAACATTACTCATCAATGAAATTGGCGAAGATGAATGTCCCACACATTATGAATATTTATGCAGCCTGCCTGGTGTCGGTGATCAATTACTTCAGATGAAAGCAGCCGGTATCCCTTTCCCTGCCTCACAAATAGACCATGTTGCTTTTCACAAGTACGGGTATTTAATATTTATTACTTACAAACCGGTACCCGAAGCTCATGATATTTTCAAACGCTTTGCAAAAGTATTTGAACAGACTTATACAAGATTTCTTGATTTACAAAAAGCAGAAGCACAGGCAAGAGAAGCGCAAATAGAAACCTCATTAGAAAGAGTGCGCAGTCGCAGCATGGCTATGCACAAAAGTGATGAACTGAAAGAAGTGATTCGGTTGGTGCTGGAGCAATTTGTTCATTTGAAAATAAATGCAGAGCATGCCGGTTTTTATATTGATTACAAAGCCCATGATGATATGCACATCTGGCTGGCTGACCCTAACCTGGAACCATTCTTTGCAGTCATTCCCTATTTTGATACACCTACCTGGAATAGTTTTCTTGAAGCCAAAACAAGAGGAACAACCTTTCATCCCGATCTTTTGGATTTTGAAGAAAAAAATAAATTCTATCATTCCCTTTTTCAGTTATTCACAATACCTGAAGAAGCAAAGCAATTTTATATGCAATGCAAAGGACTTGCGGTTTCCACGGTTATGTTAGATAATGTTGGCCTTTACATTGAGAATTTTGATGCAATACCTTTTTCAGAAGAAGAGAATAAAATACTAATGCGTTTCGGAAAAGTATTTCAACAAACCTATACCCGCTTTCTCGATCTCCAAAAAGCAGAAGCGCAGGCAAGAGAAGCGCAGATAGAAGCAGCCTTGGAAAGGGTGAGAAGCAGAACAATGGCAATGCATAAAAGTGATGAATTGCTTCCGACTGCTGATCTCTTATTCGACCAATTAAAACAATTAGGTGCAGAACTGCAAGGTGTAGCTTTTGCTATCTGTGATAAAAACAACACTATGGTTCAAAAATGGACCAGTATTGGTATTTTCTCTCATCCATATAATATTGAACCGGGTGAACAACGCATGTATGAAGCATGGAAAATCCAGGCAGGGCTTTATGAAGAAATTTATGAAGGGGAAAAACAAAAAAAATACTATGAATCTTTTATGGAGATACCTGCTTTTAGGCAAGGTCTTCAAAAACTGATAGACAGCGGGCAGCCTATGCCCACATGGCAAAAAAATCATGCCGTTACTTTTAAATACGGCTACCTGCTTATTATTACAACCAAACCATTTACTGAAACACAGATATTCCTTCGATTTGGAAAAGTTTTTGAACAGACCTATACCCGTTTTCTTGATTTGCAAAAAGCAGAAGCGCAGGCAAGGGAAGCAAAGATTGAAACAGCGTTGGAAAGAGTAAGAAGCAGAACACTGGCCATGCAGAAATCCGATGAACTGGCAGAAACAGCTGCCGTACTTTTTCAACAACTCATCCTGCTTGGTATCGAACCAAATCGTTTGTATATATGCATTGCACAAAACGAAAATGGAGATGTTGAATTTTGGATTACAGATGAAGACGGCAGCAAAGTAAGTATGGCTTATGAAGATAACCTCAACAATAATTCTTCATTTAAAAAAATGTTTGCCGGTTGGAAGAAGCAGCAAAAATCTTTGGTCATTGACATGAAAGGTGAAGAACTACAGGAATATTTTAAATACCTCAACAGCATTCATGTTCCTTTCAAAGGTGGAATGGCACAACAAAGAAGATTGCAATACATCGCTTATTTCAACAAAGGATTTATTGGTATGGCTTCGCCGGATGAACAACCGGAAGATACTTTGCAATTACTCGAACGGTTCGCCGGTGTTTTCAACCTCACTTTTACACGATTCAATGACCTGAAAGTGGCGGAAACACATGCATTGCAGGCCGAACAGGATTTAATTGAAATAAAAGCTGCAAGAAAAAAAGCAGAAGAAGCGCTAACAGAATTGCAGGCCACACAAAAACAACTCATCCAATCCGAAAAAATGGCTTCCCTCGGTGAACTCACCGCCGGCATTGCACACGAAATTCAAAACCCGTTGAACTTTGTAAATAATTTTTCTGAAGTAAGTACAGAACTCATTGATGAAATGAAAGAAGAATTGGCAAAAGGCAATGAGCAATTGGCAACCGAAATTGCAGATGATTTAAAACAAAATTTAGAAAAAATAAATCATCACGGCAAACGGGCCGGTGAAATTGTAAAAGGAATGTTGCAGCATTCACGAACAAGCACCGGGCAAAAAGAACTGACAGATATTAATGCGCTGGCTGATGAATATTTAAGACTGGCTTATCATGGCTTAAGAGCTAAGGACAAAACATTTAATGCAGCAACCAAAACCGGATATGATGATAGCATCGGGTTGATAAAAATTATTCCGCAGGATATTGGCCGTGTAATCCTTAATCTTATTACCAACGCCTTTTATGCCGTATCAGAAAAAAAGAAACAACAGCCGGATGGCTATGAACCTGTCGTATCCATTCAAACAAAAAAAATGAGCGATAAGATTGAAATAAAAGTGAGTGATAACGGCAACGGAATACCATCGGCAATAAAAGATAAAATCTTTCAACCTTTCTTTACTACCAAGCCAACCGGACAGGGAACAGGGCTGGGGTTGAGTTTGAGTTATGATATTGTGAAGGCGCATGGTGGGGAGTTGAAAGTGAAAACCCTGTATGCCGATGAAGCAGCGCTAACAGTAAAAGTTGACGAAGTTAATCCTGATGATTTCAGGAAAGTGGAAGGGACCGAATTTATTATTCAATTACCATTCAAATAAAAAAATATGCGTAAAATGTTATTGGCAATTATTCTTTATGGATGTTTATCCGTTTCCTCATTCGCACAAATGCAAAATAAGGATATTGCTAAACTAAAAAAACAATTACTTACATCTGTTCATGATACAGCCAGATTAAACCTTGCTTTCCAATTAGCAAATGGTTACCGGTTTTCAAATGTAGATTCCTCACTTTTTTATTCCGACGTAGCATTGGAGTATGCAATCAAATTACAATTTCCAGCATCAAAGGCCAGAATGTTATCGTTAAAAGGCGCCACTGTTTTGGAAAGTGGCAAATTGCCCGAATCGCTGCAACTACAGTTTGAAGCATTGAATATTAGTAGAAAAATAAGAGATAGCAATACTACAGCCTTTGTGCTAAACCGCATTGGAAATACCTACATGGAACTGGCTGACTACAGAAAGGCCAATGAATATTATTTTCAATCTAAGGACTTGTTTCGGGCAATAAGAAGCATAGGAATGGTTTATAATGAAATTTCGAACATTGGTAATATCTATGAATTGATGAATATGCCGGACTCCGCATTGTATTATCAGCAACTGGTATATAAGGCCAGTAGCTCAAAACATAATGATAGAGAGTTTATAACATGGTCAGAAATGATGTTCAGAATGGGCAATGCATATAACTTAAAAGGGGACAAAGAAAAAGCTATGCGTTTCTATAAGCAGGGAATCGTTGAAGCAAACATTGATAATGACATCAGGAACCTTACTATGAACAATGTGTTACTGGCAAAACTATATGAAGATATGAAGATAACTGATTCAAGTATTAAGTATGCATACAATGCTATCAATACAGGGAAAACTGTTTCTTTTCGAAAAGGTATTTATGATGCTTCTATTTTACTAAGTGATCTGTTTAAGGAAAAAAATAAGTATGACAGCGCTTATAAATATTTATCTATAGCCAATACAGAAAAAGATAGTTTAACAGGACCTAAAAGATTCCAGGAATTGCAACGTATCATTTTAGATCAGCAGAAACGTCAGAACGTAAATGAAGCTAAAAGGATTGCTACTCAAAATAAACAAAAGCAACTGGCACTATTGGCAGGGCTGGCAATCTTTTTAGTTGTTGTTTCTATCCTTTATCGCAACAATAAACAAAAGCAAAAAGCCAATAAAGTTTTAGAAACCACTCTTACCGATTTAAAATCCACCCAAAAACAACTCATCCAATCAGAAAAAATGGCTTCCCTCGGCGAACTCACCGCCGGCATTGCACATGAAATACAGAACCCGTTGAATTTTGTCAATAATTTTTCAGAAGTAAGTACAGAACTCATTGATGAAATGAACGAAGAAATATCAAAAGGGCATTTGGATGATGCTAAGGAAATAGCAAATGATTTAAAACAAAATTTAGAAAAAATAAATCATCATGGCAAACGGGCCGGTGAAATTGTAAAAGGCATGTTGCAACATTCCAGAACAAGTTCAGGGCAGAAAGAACCAACAGATATCAATGCTTTATGTGATGAATATTTAAGATTGGCTTATCATGGACTCAGGGCAAAGGACAAATCATTCAATGCAAAATTTGAGACAGAGTTTGATAACTCTATTGACAGAATAAATATTATTCCGCAGGACATTGGCAGAGTGATTTTAAATTTAATTACGAATGCTTTCTATGCTGTAAATGAAAAATCAAAACAAAACATTACCGGCTATGAACCAATAGTTGACGTAAGCACAAAGAAAGAAGGCAAAAATGTTTTGATTACTGTAAAAGATAATGGCAATGGTATTTCAAAAAGCATTGTAGATAAAATCTTTCAACCCTTCTTCACTACTAAGCCAACCGGGCAGGGAACAGGATTGGGATTGAGTTTGAGTTATGATATTGTGAAAGCGCATGGAGGAGAAATAAAGGTGGAGACTAAAGAAAATGAGGGAACTGGGTTTCTTATTATATTGCCTTTTGGATGAATTTTGCAGGCAGTATTGTATATTTACAAGCAATTAAATATACCGTTTCTAAACGATGAAATGTTACAACATTTTAATTGGTAATAGGGTATGAAACACTTAAAATTATTGTTTTTTCTATTGTTTTTTTGCTGTGGCAATATACTGGCGCAGAATGTAAATGATTTGGGGAAGCAATTACATTCGGCTAAAAGCGATACGGCAAGGTTGCGTTTGCTCAATACTATTTCTACTGCTTTCTTTAATGTTTACGAATACGACAGCTGCAAAGAATATGCGGAAAAAGCCTTGCAGCTATCGCAACAGCTATTAAGTAGCACTATGGTTAATGAAAATCCTGAATATACCCTCTATTGCAAAAACTTATGGGCAAAATCTTTAGAAAATTTAGCTAGCTCATTTATGGCAATACATACCCAGACTGCTATAGATTCTTTTAAAAATGTTGAAAAAATATATAGTGAAACTGGTAATAAAGATGGTTTGGCATCTGTATTTCAAAAGCTTGGTGAAACTTATGCCAATCAAAATAGTTATGAAAGTTCGCTGGTATATTTAAATAAAAGCCTTAAGCAATACCAGCAAATAGGTAACCGCACTAAAATTGCTTACTTGTATTATGTTATTGCCTTAACCCAAAGAGGAATGGCAAAGTATGGAGATGCACTGGAAAATAACCTGCAGGCGCTTGCCATTGCAAGAGAAATAAAAGACTCTTCATTTATTATAGAATGTCTGCTGGCCAATGGGTTTATCTATATGCTGGCCAAAGATTTTTCTGCAGCATTAAAAAACCAGGAAGATGCATTAATAATTGCACGAGCACTAAATGATTCCGATAATATTGCCACTACTTTCAGCGATATGGGTAATACAAATATGCGCTCAGGTAGGCTTGATACGGCTTTTAAAAACTTCTCCACGGCACTAGCTATTCGCAAACGTTCTAAATTGAATTTTTACCTTAGCAGCAATTTGCTTTATATGTCCAATATCCTTGTTAAGCAAGGTAAATATAAAGAAGCTATTGCCTATAATTTTGAATCATTGGACTATGCTAAAAAAAATAAAGATGGGCGGTTTATTTTAGATTCTTATGCTGAACTTGCCAGTAATTTCCTGCTCAACCATGATAATGAAAATGCGTTGAAATATTTTGATACTGTTTACCAGGTTGGCACGGCTTACAAAGATAAATACAGGGTTTCGTATGCCCTGCAAGGCATGGCAGATGTGTATTTAAAGCAAAATAATCCACAATTGGCACAGGTAACCCTCATTAAGGCCATTAAAGATACAGACAGTTCCGATTACCGTAACCTGGAAGATATTTACCGGCGCATTTCAGGCGCTTATGAAGCTTCAGAAAATTATAAAATGGCTTATCTCAGCAGCATACAATACAAGCGTTATAGCGACTCGGTATCTGCAATTGAAAAAGCCGCAAAACTCGCCAGCCTCACCAACCAGTTGGAGTTTCAAAACAAAAAGGCCATGCTGAAAGCCAGCCAGGATAAACAACTTTCGGTTCAGCAATCGGAAATTAGAAGACAAAAACTGGTACGCAACATTACCATTGTTGGTTTACTGATAGCTTTTATTTGGGCTTTAATATTTTTCAAACGATTCAGGGAAAAAAGAAACATGAATATTCAACTGGAAAAAACTTTGGAGGACTTAAAATCGGCACAGGTGCAATTGATACATTCTGAAAAAATGGCTAGCCTCGGTGAGCTTACCGCAGGCATAGCGCATGAAATACAAAACCCATTAAATTTTGTAAATAATTTTAGCGAAGTAAACAAAGAATTAATAAGTGAACTGGTAGATGAAGTTGATAAAGGGAATACACAAGGAGTAAAAGATATTGCACTCGATATAAAAGAAAACTCCGATAAAATTAACCACCACGGTAAAAGGGCCGACGCTATTGTAAAAGGAATGTTACACCACAGCCGCAAAAGCGAAGGCAAAAAAGAGCCAACAGACATCAATGCATTATGCGACGAGTATTTAAGGTTGAGTTATCATGGCTTAAGGGCAAAAGACAAAACGTTTAATGCAAAATTTGAGACTGCTTTTGATGAAAACCTACCCAAAATTAAAGTGGTTTCACAGGATATGGGCAGGGTGATTTTAAATTTAATTAATAATGCCTTTTTTGCAGTTGCAGAAAAAAAGAAAGCTGCTCCTGAAAATTTTGAACCTACTGTTAAAATAATTACGCAAAAGCTGGATGGTAAAGTAGTAATTAAGGTAAAAGATAATGGCAATGGCATTCCTAAAAGTGTAAAAGACAAAATTTTTCAGCCTTTTTTTACTACCAAACCCACAGGGCAGGGTACAGGATTGGGATTGAGTTTGAGCTATGATATTGTGAAAGCTCATGGCGGGGAAATAAAAGTAGAAACTATGCCTGGCGAAGCTGCAGCACAGTCTGGAACAGAGTTTACAATTATTTTACCCAATACCTGAGTTTTGGTAAAAAATTTATTCTCAAAGCAGGAGAATCGATATTTTTTTGTAATTCTACCAAAACTTAGTTAAATTGAGTAGCAAAAAATTTTTTAGTAAAGAATTTTATTATTTAATATAAAGTTTTTAGTATTGGTACTATAGTTTTTTGATTCAACCCTTACCCTTTTAAATCCTGGAAATAACTTATTAAAAACCACTTTCGCTTTTAGATTGTTCAAGCAGGGTTTGAAAAATATGGATGAAGTATTTTTCAAAATTCAAAACAACTAAATTTTTCTTAATGACAACAAAAGACAATCACACCGACAGCCTCGGCGCTGTGCGGGAAGCTATTTTTGAAAAAAACCAACTCTTCGCCGCTGCTATGGCCAAAGGCGATGCAGCAGGTGTTGCAGCCTGCTATACCATAGATGCCGAATTTATGGCAGGTGGCGCCCCTTCTGTACAAGGCAGGGCAAATATACAGGCGGCCATTGCAGGTTACATCAGCCAGGGTTTTACAGAGTATGCCGTTACTGCAACTATTGTGTATGCCGATAGCGGCATAGTAGGCGTGCAGGAAGCTTATACCTTAAGCCAGAAAGGCGGCGCCAATAAGGATATTGGAAAATCCATTCAGCTTTGGAAAAAAGAAGAAGGCTCCTGGAAAATTTTCAGGGATTGTTTTAATTCCGATTTAACGGTATAGTGTTGTTATTAAATATTTTTATTTTGATACCAGCTTTAGTTTTTCATGGCATCATCGTTGCGTCGCAATCCTTTCGTCTGCATACCATTAGGCATCTGAGATGGCAATTCAAAATCACCGGGCTTAATACAAGCAAAAGGTAAATAGAAAATATTTAGTCAGTTATCAAAATATACAGCTTTACAATAAAATATGCATCCTGTTATAAACTTTACTACAAGTCATTTCAACTTCGTTCATTTTAATTTATCTTTTATTCCACCATCATGCAACACACAGATAAAAAGCATTCGGTACATTTTGCCGAAGCATTATTAAAATCTCATTTGAGCCAGCCGGAAGAAAAACGGATAAAATTAGAAGGTACCGGCGGCGAAACTTTAGAAGCTCTCTTCCTCGGCACCCGTGGTGGTAATGCAAAATACATGCTGGAGCTCATGGGCTTTGCCCTGCAGGGTAATGTTGATTTTCGTAAAAATTATTTTCCAAACGACCCCGATTATCTCGATACAAATATTCAGCAATCAAAAGGCTTTAAGGAAACCATGCTGTTAATGGGTTTGGAATATGATAAACTCATCACCCAATTACAGCAATCAGGAACTTTTTTCAGCATGCGCACCATTGGTCACATGCTTTGGGATACCACGCTGCCCGGTATGCTCGGCTATTTTGCGGCGTTAATGTACAATCAAAACAACGTGGCTGCTGAAGCATCACCCGTTACCACTTTGCTGGAAATGCATGTAGGTAATGAACTGTGTAAAATGCTTGGCTATTCAGTAAACCCCATTGGTAAAAAGCCGGGAGAATTTGATTTGCCGCAGGGCCAGGTTACCGGCTGGGGCCATATCACCTGCGATGGAAGCGTTGCCAACCTGGAAGGTTTATGGATGGCAAGAAATTTAAAATTTTATGCAGCAAGTGTAAAGCAGGCTATTTTAAACGAAACTATTTTTCAAAATGCAAAAGGCTTCCAGGTTACTTTATTAAATGGAACAACTGCAACCTTAATTAATTTAGATAGCTGGACATTACTCAACCTGCCCATTGACGAAGTGCTGGCTATTCCTAACAATTTATCATCGCAATACAATATTCCTATTGCGGATGTAAGCAATGCCATTGCTAATTATACTGTGCAAAATATCGGCTACCATGATGTTTTGAGCAAATACCTGCCCGATATTAATCAAACACCTGTATCCATTTGCACTTCCACCCGCCACTACTCCTGGCCCAAAGGCGCAGCTATACTGGGTATTGGCGCCAGCAATATGTGGAGCATACCCGTGGATGTAAAGGCAAGAATGGATTTAACGCATTTGGATGCTGCGCTCGGCCAATGCCTGCTTAAAAAAATTCCGGTAATGAATGTTGTTGCCATCATTGGCACTACCGAAGAAAGCCAGGTAGACCCTTTAAATGGTATTTTAGCCATTAGGGAAAAATACAGGCAGCAGGGAATGGAGTTTGCCATACATGCCGATGCTGCATGGGGCGGTTATTATAAAACCATGCTTAATAGTAATGACGACAGCAATCCTGTTTCATTTAAACTAATGAACGAAGATGCAATTGTTGCTTTGCCCATGAGCAACTACGTAACGGAGCAATATAAAGTTTTGCAATTGTCCGATTCAATAACGATAGACCCACATAAATCCGGTTATGTGCCTTATCCTGCCGGCGGATTGTGTTACCGGAATTCTGCTATGCGAAATTTAGTTTCATTTACGGCGCCGGTAGTGTATCATGGCGGTGTTGACCCAACGGTAGGCGTATATGGTGTGGAAGGTTCCAAACCCGGCGCTGCCGCAGCGGCGGTGTATTTTAGCCATAAAGTAATTCGCCCCAATATGAGTGGCTATGGCAAAATTTCCGGCGAATGTTTTTTCAATGCAAAACGGTTTTATGCAGCATTGGTTTGTTTAAACATTCAAAACCTTCCCTTCTTTGTTGTTCCACTTATTCCCATTCCGGCTATACAGCAAAATTTACCGGCGCCACAAGTGTTGCAGCAGTACCAGTTTATACGGGACCGTATTGTAAACGTAAGTACCCAACAACTGATAAACGACCCGGAAGCATTTGCACTGTTTAAAGAACTCGGTGGCGACCAAACCATTATTACCTATATGTATAATGATTATAATGCTGATAGAACGCCAAACGGAAACATGCAGTCAATTAATGATTTTAACAATGCAATTTATACAGCCTTTAGTTTTAAGCCTTATGAAAAACATACAGAAGAAACACCCATCGTTGTTACCTCTTCTCAGTTTACAAGAATCAATAACGGCAATGTACTTATGGACGATTTAAGAAAAAGGCTTGGTGTGAATGGAAACGACGGATACAATGACCCGATTAATTTTATTATATCCACCATCATGAATCCCTGGCTGAGCAATACCGTTAACGGTTCATTTATTCCAACATTGATAAATATTATTATACAAAACGTATCTCAAATTGCATCCTTTAGAAAATTACAGTCTTAATTATTTTCAAATTCTAAACCAATTTTATGCTTGCAAAAAATATATACGGCGAAACAATTGATGAAATAAAATCAAAATACGCCAAAGCTATTGAAGATGGTTTTGCCCCCACTCTGGCAATCGTATTTTCTTCCATCACAAGGGACAGGAAATCCATTGTTGATTTTTTCAGCGAAAAGAATGTAACGGTGTTTGGCTCCACTACCGCCGGGGAAATTGTGGATGATGAAGTGCTGGAACACTCATCGGTTATCATGCTGCTGGATATGAACAAAGAGAATTTTAAAATATTGCGTGAAGAAGGCAGCGATACATACAGCATTGCATCCAGCCTTGCAAAAAAAGCAAAGGAAACTTTTAGTAAGCCTTCCATTATTGTTATTTCCAGCGGGCTTACCATTGATGCCGAACAAATCATAAAAGGAGTAAAAGATGTAGATGATACAATTCCACTTTATGGCGGCCTTGCCGGCGATGATTTAACCATGAAGGCTTCCTATGTTTTCAGTAATACTTTCGAAAGCTCCAACGGCCTTATTGCACTTGTGGTAAACCGGGATAAAGTGGAAATACATGGCCTTGCCACCAGCGGTTGGGATGATATTGGCATTGAAAAAACAATTACCAAATCCGAAGGTAATATTGTGTACACCATTGATGACGAGCCTGCGGCAGATGTATTTGTAAAGTTTTTCAAATTTGCAGGAACCGTGGATACGGCAGCAGAAATTGTGGTGATGAATTTTGCCCAATATCCTTTGCAACTAAAAAAAGATAACGGCAATGTGGTGCTGCGGGCGCCGATGATGGTAGATGCCGACAGCAAGGCTTTGATTTTTGCCGGTGGCATTCCGCAAGGCAGTAAAGTAAAATTTTCAGTGCCGCCCGGTTTTGATTTAATTGAAAAAACAGCAGATAAAGTAAGCGCCTTAAAAAACGAAATTAAAAACCCGGATGCGGTGCTGATGTTTTCATGCAAAGCAAGGCACCTGGCCCTTGGCCCTATGACAGGCGATGAAGCAGAAAAAATCAGGAGCATCTGGAATAAACCTTTAATTGGTTTTTTTACATACGGAGAAATCGGAACGGCAAAGGACAGTGTCTGCGATTTTCATAACGAAACCTGCTCCATGGTAGTGATGGAGGAAATAAAGTAAACAGACCGGTAATTTTATACAATGGAAGATTTAAAGAACATCATCCTTTCCCTTGACATAAACAGCGAAGAAAAAGAGCGTCTTTTAAAACAACTGAAAGCTGTACAAAAAACAATTGATAGCGCCGAATTTCGCTACCAGCGAACCATAATGGACAAAGCGGCTATCACCAACATATTAAATGCAAGTATTAGCGAAATTGAAAAACAAAAAGCAGTTATTGAAAAACAAAAAAAAGAAGCAACACACAGGGCTTCATTAGACAGTATAAGGGCCGAAATAGCCTCCATGCGTACCACAAAAGACCTTGAGAAAATAACCCCTTTGATTTGGCTGGAATTAAATATTTTAAATATACCATTCGTTCGCTCCGGCGTTGTTTTGGTGCATGATGAAGATACTGAAAAACTAGGAATTTATCTTGCTACGCCAGATGGAAAATCAATTGCATCTTTACAAATAAATGCAAATCAAACTGTATTTAGTCAAAAAATATTTAATTCCTGGAAGAAGAAACAAGCTTTAATAGATCAGTGGAATGAAACAACATTTTTGGAATGGGCAAATAGCCTGGTGAAACTGGGTGCAATAGCTTCTGCTGAAGATTATTTAATGAGCAACCCCATTCAAAACCTGTATTTACATTTTTTGCCTTTTCCGCAGGGCATGTTGTATGTGGGCAATGTAAATCTTTTAACAGAAGAAGAATTATCGCTTGCGCAATCATTGGCCGATACCATTTCTACAGCTTATGCCCGCTACGAAGATTTTAATAAACTGGATGCTGCCAAGCAACAAGTAGACAATACCCTTAAAGACCTTCGGTCTGCACAGCAGCAATTAATTCAATCCGAAAAAATGGCTTCTTTGGGTGAACTCACTGCCGGCATTGCCCATGAAATACAAAATCCTTTAAATTTCGTAAATAATTTTAGTGAGTTAAACAAAGAGTTAATAACTGAATTGGTGGAAGAAATAAAGAAAGGCAATACTGCAGATGTTGATCTATTGGCAAATGATATTAAAGAAAATTCCGAAAAAATTAATTTTCATGGCAAACGTGCCGGTGACATTGTAAAGGGCATGTTGCAGCATAGCCGGAAAAGTGAAGGCAAAAAAGAACCCACGGATATTAACGCCTTATGTGATGAATACCTGCGCTTGTCGTACCATGGATTAAGGGCAAAGGACAAGGCTTTTAATGCAAAATTTGAAACCTCTTTCGATGAAACCCTTCCTGAAATTAAAGTGGTAACACAGGATTTGGGCCGGGTAATATTAAATTTAATTAATAATGCTTTTTATTCGGTTACCGAAAAGAAAAACCAGCTTGGAGAAGGGTATGAGCCAACAGTAAAAATTAGTACAAAGCACAATAAAGGAACGGCTGAAATACGTGTGTATGACAACGGAAATGGAGTACCTGCCTCAATAAAAGATAAAATATTGCAACCTTTTTTTACCACTAAGCCATCTGGCTTAGGCACAGGGCTGGGTTTGTCGCTGAGTTATGATATTATTACAAAAGTACATTCCGGTAACTTAACCGTAGAAAGCAGGGAAGGGGAATTTGCCGAATTTATTATTCAATTACCTTTATAAATTTTAAATAAAATGAAAATACTCGTTGTTGATGATGAAACAGATGTAAGGTTCTTGTTTGAACAGCGTTTTAGAAAAGAAATCCGCAACCATGAATTGGATTTTGACTTTGCCTATTCAGGAGAAGATGCGCTCAAATACCTGAACCTGCATGCAAGGGAAGCCGTACTCATATTGTCTGACATCAATATGCCGGGTATGAGCGGCCTGGAATTATTAAAACAAATAAAATTAAAATATGAAAAGCCACCGCCCATTGTTATGATGATAACTGCTTATGGTGATGATGAAAATTACAAGCAGGCTATTCAATTTGGCGCAGATGATTTTTTAACCAAACCAATTGATTTTACCTTACTTTTAAGTAAACTTAAAAATGTGAAAATATGACCAAGATTTTGGTTGCAGATGATGAGGCCGATTTGGAAATGCTCATTAGGCAAAAATTCCGGCAACAAATTCGGGACCAGCAATATGAATTTATGTTTGCCGCCAATGGAAATGAAGCTTTAAAAAAAGTTCAGGAACATCCCGATGTAGAAATTATCCTTAGTGATATTAATATGCCTGAAATGGATGGGCTTACCTTATTAAGTAAGCTTAACGAAATTAATCCATTGATAAAAGCCGTAATGGTTTCTGCTTATGGTGATATGGAAAATATCAGGGTTGCAATGAATCGAGGCGCTTTTGACTTTGTTACCAAGCCGGTTAATTTTACCGACCTGGAGATTACCATGAAAAAAACAATTGATTTTGTAAGGCAAACTAAAATTACCCTTAACGCAATACGGGAAAATAACATACTTAAGATGTATGTTGATGAGAACGTACTCAAGTTTATGGTGAGCCATGAATATGAACAATCGCTTACCGCCAACGAAACTATTGAAGCTTCAGTTGCGTTTATTGACATTTGCAGCTTTACGTCTATAAGTGAAAAGGAACACCCTGATGCCGTTGTGAAGCTTTTAAACCGGCTTTTTGACCTTATGGTTACCGAGATTATAGCGCAAAATGGAATTGTTGATAAATTTATTGGTGATTGTGTGATGGCTGTTTTTAAAGGACCTTTTCACCTCGATAGGGCAATTGATGCCTGCCTTGCCATTAGGAATAAAATTAACGCATTGCCTGTGGAACTCAACTTTACTCCCAAGATTTCCATTGGTATCAATAGCGGCGAAATGATATCTGGCAATATTGGCTCTGCAGCATTAAAAAGGCTTGACTATACTGTAATTGGAGACGTAGTAAATATTGCCAGCCGTTTACAGTCTGTTGCCGGTAATAATAAAATTGTAATTACCGACAATTGTTTTGAAATAGTAAAACAGTCATTTGAATGTAAAAAAGTAGGCACGGTTTTTTTAAAAAATAAAGCAAGGGAAGTGGTCATTTATGAAGTACTTAATTAAACAGGTTGTACCGGGTAATCGTTTCATTTTTTATAGAATATTGCATTCATGAAGAAAAAAGCATTTAATGATCCCATAAATTGGGTACATATTTTTTCCATTAGAAACCTGTTGCAAATGTTTGCAGGCGTGGGATTGGCCGTACTGGCCATGCGTGGCTTTATGATCCCCAATCGTTTTTTAGATGGCGGAGTAACCGGTATTTCCATATTGCTCCACGAAATTTATCATTGGGATATTAGTTTCCTTACTTTGTTCCTTAATCTTCCCCTGGTTTACCTTGGCTTTCGCCGCATAGGTAAAACATTTGCAGTGCAAACCATCTTTGCTATAATTTTAATGGCTATAGGCCTTTACTTTATAGAGATAAATGCCATTACAAAAGATAAATTGCTCATAGCTATTTTTGGCGGCTTAACAATGGGCGCAGGTGTAGGTCTGGTACTTCGTTGCGGAGGCGTAATAGATGGGGCAGAGGTAATTGCCGTTTTTACCAAGCGCAAAACTGGCTTCTCCAGCAACGAAATTATTATGCTTTTTAATGCCATTATTTTTACTATTGCTGCCACACAATTTGGCCTGGAAACGGCAATGTATTCTCTCATAACTTTTTTTACTGCAACACGGGCAGCTGATTATGTGGTAGATGGTATAGAGCAATACACCACAATGAACATAATTTCTTCTCATGAGGAAGATATTAAAAACCTGCTGGTAAATGGTTTTGGAAAAGGAATAACCGTATATAAAGGAGAAAGAGGTTACCTGCCCGGCAGCTTTGATGTGAAAACCAACTGCGACATTATTGTAACAGTAGTTACCCGGTTGGAAATACATCAAATCCAGGTGGCTATCAAAGAAATTGACCCTAAAGCTTTTGTTTATATCCAAAATATAAAAGAAGCCACAGGAGGTATTTTAAAATTGAAAAAGCATAACCATTAATATTTTGGTAAATGTTGAAGCCTGATTCTATACCTGATTTTATTTCTGCAGAAAAGTATGTACTGGGGCGCCTGGAAGAAAATTTATCGCCTCTGCTTTTTTATCATGATATTGGGCATACCCGTAATGTGTTGGAAGCGGCAATGTTTATAGCTGCAAATGAAAATATTTCCGATGAAGAAAAATCCCTGCTTCGAATAGCAGTAGCCTTACATGATTCAGGTTTTTTATTTTCTTATAATAACCATGAAGAAAAAGGTTGTGATTTTGCAAAAGAAATCTTACCTGAATATAATTTTAGCAAAGACCAGGTTGAAAAGATATGCCATTTAATAATGGCAACTAAATCACCACAAAACCCCCAAACACACCTGGAACGCATTATTTGCGATGCCGACCTGGATTATTTAGGAAGAGCCGGAGTAGAAATAACCGCAAATAAATTATTTGAAGAGCTAAAGCAATGCTCTATGATAACAACTGAAGAAGAATGGGTTAAAAAGCAAATTGATTTTTTGGCTTCTCATAAGTACTTCACTTCCTTTTCATTGAACAACAGGGAGCAAAATAAGCAGGCGTATATTGCGAAACTGAGAGAAATGCAGGGTTAAATATTTTTTGCTACTTTGTATTGCTTTATTTTATACAGTTATAAATTATAATGTTACGACATACCTCATTCATTTGAGCATCCGCTTTAATAAACCGGCACATTCGTAAAAGTACATTTTATTTCTCCCGAAAAACCGTCTGTAAATGTTTCCTGCATGGCATCACCTTTTGTAACAGCTTTAAGACCTTGTATCATTGTGCCCATTACAAAATAGCCGCTGGCTTTGCCGCCTTCTACTTTTTCAATTACCAATTTACAATTGGGCGATGATGCAGGCAGGTGCCGCATCAACGATTCATCCACATAAGAAGCCATAGTGCCGTTGGCTATTATCGGAGAGAATTTATAGATGTATTTTTTTGGTTACTGTTTTTTCCGGATTTTTAGGCGCTTCAATTTCCAGCACAGCGCCATCTTCCATAATAACGGCTTCCGAACCATCATCGTAGGTGTTATACACAATGTTGCCCTCTTCTTTGGTTTTAGTTACATTCTTTGTGGGCGCTTCAATCTCCAATATAGACCCGTCTTCCATAAAAACGGCTACAGATCCATCATCATAAGTTACATAAACTACATTACCTTCTGTCTTGGTTTCCTTTATAGATTTAGTGGGTTCTTCAATGGTAAGTTCTCCTATACCCACTTCAAAAACAGGAGGCTTGTATTTGAATTTATTTATATTACAATCCGCACTCATCATTTTACTCAAAAGATTTTTTAAAATTTTACTTCGGCGCAAATCGGGTAAGGGTGTTAATTCATCCGCAGCAATTTTAGGCAGTGGAACTAAATCATCGGTATTGTTTATTTTGGTTAACGGAGCCAATTCATCATCGTTGTCATTAATCATTCCCGTGTTTATTTGGCCTTGTGCCGATTGTACAAATGGCGGCACACCCAGCTGTGCAATTGAATTTCGGCCGCCGCCCAATGCCTGCGTATGGTTGGGAATTGGGTTAGAAGGATTATTTTTTATTCCCAAACTGTTGGCATCAAAATGATTAACAGCGCTACTGAGTTGCTGCCAATCATTTCCAAGCGGAACTTTTACAAGGGTAGGGCAACTAAAGTTTGGGATTTCCGGTACAGAAATAAAATTACTGCCATCACCGTTTTGTTCAATGCATGATTTTGCAATGGCTTCCTGGTCGTTCACTGCACTTTCATAATAATTTTCCAAACCCTCAGTCCATGCAATACACATCGTCATCACGGTGTTTTTGGGGTTGCCGGTTATGTACCATATCCAGGTACAAAATGCATTAAGCCAGGTACGGAATATTTCAATTTTGTCTGAATGGTATTTTCTGATTAACGGATTGGCGTAGGCGAGAAACTCATTGTTCTTCCTGTCAAAATCCGGGTATTTGTCGTCCTTCCCACTCTTTTGTAAATATCATCGGCCATATATTTTGCTTTTGGCAACACAGCCGATAAGGTGGTGTTGCCAACAGTGCTGATATAATTCTTCATATTGGCATTAGATGGCATGGCTGCGATAGTCGCTATTGCTTTTGTGTTTTTTTCAGGAACAATACCGTTGGAAACCGTACCCTTTTTTGAGTTTGCAGTATTACTGCTCAGCTTATTGTTAGCATCATTTATTTTTTGTTGCATGCCCACGCTGCCGGTCATGCTGTCGTACATCCTCCTGGCATCGGGACTCATTTTAGAAAGCTGCTCATTCAATTTTTTCTGAGCTTCTGCATACCTTTTTTTATCGGATTTCATTTGCTCCTTGGATGGCTTTTGGGCAAGAGCAGATATGGTGAGTAAAATAAATAGAGAGCAGAAAGATAATAGTCTCATTCCTTATAATTTTTTTTAAAAGTAGAGGGAAGCTGAAGTCCGGGCAATCATTATAAAAGATGATTTTTATGATTGAGATAAAAAATAAATAACGGTAAATGGTTGAAACCATTTTAAGTGGATTGATTTTCCAACATAGCCCACGGTTTAAACCGTGAGCTATGCATTTATTCCAACAATTTCTGCAACCTGTCAAAATCAAAATTCTTTGTGAAGTTGTTCAGCATCCTTAGTGATGAAGGAATGGTAACATACCGGAACACGATTGTTATCAACTGCGGACTGGCCGGACCTTTGGGGGATGTTTTAAAATATTCAGGACTGTATTTGTATAAGCCACACATATTTTTTTCACTATCATAAAATTTCCAGAAGCGATTGTAATTTGTTTGTTCCCGAAGTTTTGCATTATATGTTTGGCTGTTGTCTGCTCCAGGATTTATCACCGCCTGCGCCGACAACCATTCTTCATTATGTTCGCTCATTGCTTTTTTTACAACAGCTATTTTGTCGGCTACATCTTTCTCCCAATTAGCATAATACTTTAGGCTGCCAGATTTTTCTTCTTTCAATTGTGCAACCAGTTTTGTAAAATGAATTTTTTCTCTTTCGTAATATTCCAGCAGGCTTTGCAAATATTCTTTGCGGCTTACGGGAATTAAAACAGGGATATCTTTTTTCTTAATAAACCAATAACGATACGCAAAGTTATTACGGTTGTTCGGTTTGATGTCTTTTTCCGCTACATTCTGAAAATAGTTTTTTCCGGTATTGATGGCATCTAATAGCTGTTTATTATTGCAGCTAATGTATGTAAACAGGTTTATCAATTGAGCATTTACATCAGCAGGTTTATGATTTTTCCAATCTGCGTATTGCATTCCAAAATCATAAGTAGGGAAGCTGCTGCCAAAGGGGGCAGATAAAAATTTATCTAATGTTGTTAGTTGTAATTTATTTACATACATCCGCAAAACAGAACTGAATTCACTATTGCGTGTCAATTTTCCTTTAGCACAAAAGTATTCGTACAACGCTGCCTGAAATGTGTATTGGCCCAATTTGACCTTGCCAAAATATTGATAGCCATCGGAAGTATAAACATTTTCCCAATTACCCCCTGTAAGATTAAACCCTGCATGGCTTTGTGCTTCTGTTTTTTCCAAATCACCCAATATTTTTTTTGCCATTGCTTTATCTGTAGCAGTGGTCATCTTACTAAAATATTCTGTTCTGGCAGCAGGCCAGGGATACTGGGCTGCAGTGAGGTATTTGCCGGGTGAGGCATCTAACTCTGCAGAGGTTTTGCAGTCTTGCGCTTTTAGCTGCTGCGAAAAAATAGAAATAGTTACTATTGAAATTATCAGAATTCTTTTTTTCATTGTTTACTATTTTAATTTGGTGTTTTTACAAATATGTTGGTGGATGTATTTCCTGAAATCAAACTCATTCTTCCATTTACTCCTATCTCCACACCTTTGTCACTCAACTGGGCATCGCCCATGCCGGGCTGGCTTTTATCACCGCCATTGGCTTCTGAAATATGTTGGTCAAAAGTTTCTATAATATTTGACTTCACACTAACAGACGCTTCGCCGGTAGCATACACATCGCTGATTCCTTTGTTGGTAAATTCTACCCCCATCCCCGCTTTCACATTTGCACCTATCTGCAGCGGACCTTTTTTTACAGAAACAGATTTGTCAATAACTGTAGCTTCCAAATTACCTTTTACAAATTCATCTTTACCATTATTTCCGGCTTTGAAATTGAAATTACCGCTCAATTTTCCTGCATCAAATTCCACCCGCATTTTACCGCATTCCACAATTTGTTTGTACACGCCAAAGTCAAGTACTGATGTGTAGTTACAATGCATCTCATCAAAATCAGCCAGCTTGTAACGGGATGGTTTTTGTTCGGGTGTTTCACACTTGCCATATTTATTAGTGGCCAGATATCTTGTATTACCCAGCGCTGCCAGCCATTCTTTTTTTGCAGCAATTTTTGTTGCTTCAAAGGTGGGTGCATCCTGCGTAAATTGTTTCCAATATAATTCTTCATTAATTTTTAAATACAACTGGTGTAAATAATTTTTGTAGGCTTCTTCCAATGGTTTATTGTAATTGGCATACACCCACTCGCTGTATTTTTTTTGTACCACACAATTATCAAAACCAATATTCTCTCCCTTTTTTGCAAGCTCAGTTTCACTTTCAGCTTTAATGCTATTTTGCTTCTCTATGGTTTTTCTTTGCGCTTCATCCTTTGCCGTAAAATCTTTTTTCAAATCGTCAATTTGTTTTTTCGCAGCGTTTAAACGATAGCCAACTCCACCATCTTTATTCATTGCTTCAAGGTTTTTTTGTGCATTTACTTCATATAAATTAGACTTTTTTACAGGGCTGGCTTTCATTTTCAAAATGTCATCTACACTCTTATTGTTGAATTTTTTATAGTTCTGCTGTGCCTCTTGATTATTGGCTTGTTGATATGGAAGCAATTCTTTTGCCAACGACATGGATTTTTCATTCACCTGTTTTTGAAAGGCATCCCAATCGACACTCAATTTTAATTCCTGTTCATAAGAAGCAGGCGCATCGGGACGAACAAATTTTCTCAATCCCAATGGATCCGGATCGGGACGAAATGGAATGCGCATATCACTGCCTTTTACAGAATAACCCAGCTTGCGCAACTTGTTCACTTTATCCAATGAATAATTGTATGCCAATGAACTTTTCATTTTCTCAATAGCCCCTGTTTTATTGCCTCTACTTTCCTGTATCAGGCATTGTGTATAGTTTGCCTGCGGATGATAGGCAAAAGCTTTTACTACTTTATCCAGGTTTGCATTTGCCTTATCTACTTCACCCAAATAAAACCATGCCTGCCCCAGGTTGTTCAAAATGGTTGTATTGTCCGGGTATTCTTTGTTGAGGTATTCCAACAACGGAATGGCTTTGTGTGGCGCTCCACCCATGCTCATCATAGCGGCAAAATTGCTGAGCAAGTCAGCATCTGACGGGTCATCTGCACAGGCTCTGCCCATCAGATATACGGCAATATCCGGGTTGCCAATGGACCAGTAACCAATGGCAGCATTACCAATAGAAGCAGCATCAAACTTATTTTGCTTAAAGCCCGAATACACCTGCTGTCCGAATATTCTCACATCATTGGCTACCCCTTTTTCAATATATTCATTCAGGGTTTTAATATATGCCGGAACAGTAGCGGCAGTAAGCGTTATCTTAGGAATGGCGCCAATCAGGGTTGCATTTCTTTTAGGTACTTCATCACCACCTACAGCCAGGCCAATTTGTGCATCCGTAACTCCGGCGGGCATTGAAGGTACATTGGTTGACATACCCATTTGCTCCATCATTTTTTTTTGTTCGGGGGTGAGTTTGTCGAATTGTTGCTGTGCCTGTTTTATTTTATCCTGTACTTCTTTGTTTGAAGTAGGATTTTTCGATTGTGCGGCAATATTTCCTGCAAACAGCAAAGCAATCAATAAAACAGAATTGTATTTTATCATTGAAATGTTTTTAGAATCTGCTAATGAATTTTAGTAAAAATATGAGCTAAACAGAGATGGTTCCCTCATTAAAAAAGATGATTTTATCAATTCTTAAATCCAGGCGGGTTATCAATTAATGAACCCAGTTCTCCACGGTTTTTGTAGCGAAATTCATAAGTGTCATTAGGCGCATTGAATTTTCCACCATCCCGTTGAGTAGGTTTACCAGGTTTCAGTTTTATACTATGGCCATACGCAGGATCATCTATTATTTCAAAACTATAGGTCACTTTTTCCAATTTGTATTCGGATGATTTCAATAGCTTTCCCCATTCTTTTGTACTGGAAGTTTTACTCCAGAATTGGCCTTTCCCGTTTTTTGGTGATAGGGTTATCTGATTTCCATTTACTGTATAGGTTCCGTTTTCATAAATAAATAATATATCCTTTGATTTAGTCAACCATTGTTTGTTGCGAAATATATAAGTACCATCCGGGTTAAATGAATATTCTTTTCTCAAGTAACCGCCCGTGTATTGTGGCTGCCCGTTACTGTAATAGCCTGTTGTTTCTAATATATAAACGCACCACAAACCCACAACAGCAGCAGTATTGGATTGACCTGCTGAGGATGAATTAATATTTACTTTATACTGCGAAGCTTTTGAAAGTTCCAATGAGTTGATTAAAGCAAGCAGGTCATTTTGATATTGCTTTGCATTGGTCATCAAAACTACGCTTACCATTTGACCGCCGCCGGTAGCAGTAAGCAAAGTAGCCATGCCTGTGTTTCCGCCATCAGTGTAATTAGCGCATCCTGAAATAATATCCCATCCATTCTCTATTGTTGGTTCCTGCATCTCCGGTTCACCATTTACCTGCACCGTAGATTTTACCAACTTATCCCAATCGGTTATAAAATTTTCATTGGCAGTTGCGGTTGAAGCCCTTGCTTTGGTGATAACAGCAAGAGCATATCCGCCGGTTTTTTTATCGGTGATGGATAATTGCAGGCCGCCTTCATTTTGCTGTTGCTGCCAGCCTTTGGGGGTAGAATATGAAACAACATCAAAGGATTGTTTTTGGGAAAATGCGGAAGTGCTAAGGATAACAGTAGCTATAACAAGGCAAAATATTTTCATTTTCAAAAGTTTAATGTAAAAATAGCGCCGGGTTATTCGCCGTGCAATCATTAAAAAAGATGATTTTTATCCCCGGGCAGAAAAAATCATTAAAAAAGATGATATAACACTGCTTCTTATTATAGTTCTTTGTAACTACAGAAAAATGTATTTTAGAGAATGAGAAAATATTTGGCACTACTATTTTTTGTGGTAAGCTATTTTTACAGCAGTGCCCAGGGCGACCGGGTAATTGATAGCATGTTGCAGGTATTAAAAACTACAAAAGAGGATACAAATAAGGTAATCCTTTTGCTCAATATTGGGGAACAATATGAACGAGTTGCACCTGAAACATCCAAGCAATACTATCATCAATCTTTGCAACTCAGCCAGAAAATTGGCTATAAACCCGGCGAGATAAAATTTGCCTCTTATTATACCGCTGTGCTTAATATGCAGGGCAGGTTTGATTCATCGCTCCTTTTAAACAAAAAGGCATTGGTGCTGGCAAAACAAATGAAAGAAGAACTATCCATTGCAAAGACCACTATCAATACAGCCAATTCTTTTCACATGATTTCAAAAGAGGATTCGGCTATTTATTATTACATGCAGGCTTTACCCATTTTGGATAAACTGGGAAACAAGCGAATGCTGGGTATTGCATACAGCAATCTTCAAAATATTTATACTGAATTAACCCAGTATCAAAAGGCAATTGAATATGGTAAGAAGGGGCTTGAAATTTTTGATAATGAGGTGGAGGACCCTTTAAATCAATCTTATTGTTTAACTAACCTTGGAATTGTTTATTCATCTCTAAAAAGGCTGGATAGTGCAGAAATTTATTTTACAGAAGCATTGCAAATAAGCCGTCATATCAGCGACCAGTACGCAGAGTCCGCCATTTTGCTTGACCTGGGTGATATTCACTATAAATTAGGCAGGTTAGAAGAAGCCAGGAAAACATTTGACAAAGCCTATTTAATCGCAAAAGAAATGGATTTGGCGGAGACACAGGCTATTGCTTTAAAGGGGATAGCAATGTACAATTTGGAAAAAAAGAATTTTCCTCTGGCTAGGATGTATGCAGACTCGGCGCTTATTATTGCTTTAAAAAACGATAGCCGGAAGCAAACATTGAAATTATACAACCTGTTGGCAGATATTTCATACGCCAGTCAGGATTTCAGAGCAGCACATCAATTTGAAGAAAAGGAAGATGCACTACGGGACAGCATTAACGCTGATAATTTACTGGAGTTGTCCACCGAATTTGAGACAAAATATGAAACGGAAAAAAAAGAAATTAAAATTTTACTTCAACAAAATCAACTCAAACAAAAGTCAACCTTTATTTATTTTCTGTCAGCCGGAGTAATAGCCATGTTAATTATTTCCCTGCTCATCTATCGCAATTATAGAAACAGACAAAAATTGCAACAGGCAAAAATTGAGGAATTAGAAACGGAAAAACAACTTACCGCCACTGAAGCCGTATTGAAAGGCGAAGAGCAGGAACGAACCAGGCTAGCCAAAGACCTGCATGATGGGCTGGGCGGTATGTTAAGCGGAATAAAATTTTCACTAAGCAATATGAAAGAGAATTTAATCATGACACCTGGCAATGCCCAGGCATTTGAACGCAGCATTGATATGCTGGATAGTTCCATCAGGGAAATGCGCCGTGTGGCACACAGTATGATGCCGGAGGTTTTGATGAAATACGGATTGGATACAGCTGTGAAAGAATATTGTAATGAGATTGGCCGCAGCGGCGTTCTTCGTATAAATTATCAATCTGTAGGCATGACAGGTGTAAATCCAGAACAAATTACTGCTGTTACAGTTTACCGGATTGTACAGGAATTGGTAAATAATTCCATTAAACATGCCGCTGCAAAAAATGTATTGGTGCAATTGCATTTCTCACCAAAAGAAAAGCAGTTGGCAATAACAGTTGAAGATGATGGAAAAGGTTTTGACACTACTTTACTAAAACAATCAACGGGGATAGGGTGGAGCAATATTCAAAACCGGGTTGAATTTCTGAAAGGAAAATTAGATGTAAATTCATCTATAGGCAAAGGCACATCAGTATTAATAGAAATAAATGTTTTATGAAGGCAAGCATATTTATAGTAGATGATCATTACATGGTAATTGAAGGTATCCGTTCTTTATTGCAAAATGAAAAAGATATTGAATGGATGGGGCATGCCACCAATGCTGCGTCTTGTTTAGCTTTTTTAAAAATGCACACTCCAGATGTAATATTGATGGATGTGAACCTGCCCGACATGAGTGGGATTGATTTGTGCAAACAGGTTTGTGGGTTACTGCCTTCCGTTCATATCTTAGGATTAAGCACATTTAACCAACAACCTATTATTAGAAACATGATAGATAGTGGCGCTGCAGGTTATGTTTTAAAAAATGCTACCAGGGAAGAACTCCTGGAAGGTATAACCACAGTGATGAAAGGCAAAAGCTATCTCAGCATGGAAGCAGCGCTGGCATTAAGAGAAACGCAAAATGCAATGCCTTTAATTTCCAGAAGAGAAAGAGAAGTATTAACCCTTGTAGCCGATGGTTTTACCAATGCTGAAATTGCTGAGAAACTTTTTATAAGTGTTCCTACAGTCAATACTCACCGTAAAAGCCTGCTGGCAAAATTTAATGTGAGTAATACGGCAGGGTTAATTAAACTGGCGGTGAAAAATAACCTTGTGTAATATTTTTCAATCTGAGGATTTACCCTTTTAATCCCTTTTACACCTGTGTAAACCGGGAATATTTTAAATGACTTTTACGCAATCATTTTTTCCGATGGAAACAATTGAGTAGAATATCAGGTATTTTTAATTCGCTTTGTTTTTATTGCGGTATCTGCTTAGCCTTACATTCAATTGTTCTTCGTTTGCCGCCTTGTAAGGAATGCCTTTTATTTTATCCGGGTTAAAAAAGTAATCGTAGATATAATCATAATTGATGTTCTCTGTGATAGCTGTGTACATTTCATGCAATTGGTTGCCATCCTGCTTTGTTTTAAAGGGTACTGAAATAGTCACCCATTGAGGTTCTGCTGCTTTTAGCTTTTGCTGTACATCAGCCGTTAGTTTATATAAAGGGTAATATTGTTTTTGTGTTTTATTGTATGGCGAAATTTCAAAAGGGTCAAACCCATCGAGGCTGTACATAGAAGGCTGCATTTCTTTTAATATTGTAGCTTCTGTTAATGTTGCCTTATGTTTTTCTTTTATTTGTGCAATATGTTTCCGGATGCGGGCAATGGCTTTTTTGTCATACTCACTGGCCTTAACAAATTGTGTTGACAGTGCTTCATCAGCCAATTGTAAGTATTCTCCTTTTGTAACCGGGGTAATGGGAAGTTTATTATCCGGTGCCAAAATAATATTCTGCATTTCGTTTCGTATGGTAATGTATTTTGCGGCATCAGGTTGTATGCCTTCGATACGTTTGTCTTTATAATATTCGTTTTCATATCCATCGGGTTGCCAGGTAAAAAGATAAAGCCCCGGTTTATTAATAAAACTAACAGGGTATGCGCCAAAAAGTTTATTGACCGATATATAGAATTTCGTATTCTCTTCCGGTATGGGTTTAAAGTTTCCTTTTGCATCTGTCCATTCTTTTTCATGGCTTACATTCCATACCATAAACTTTACACCATACCCGCCATTTTGTAAATAACGTGTAACAGTACCCAGGCCGCCAACGGGTGTATAACTTTTTTTCATCCACTCTATCATATTTTTAAGGTGGACTTCTTTCTTTTTTCCAACAGGGTCTGTTTGCGGTTTCCAGTTGCGATCCCAGTAGTTATCGTTCCACCAACCAATTACGCTGTCCTGTATGCGCTGTTCTGCAGTAAGCTGGCTAAAGGCCGGAACAGTAAGGAGACTGAAGATAATTAAGACAATATTTTTTTTCATAAGCATTTATTTTTTAGCGTCATACTTAAAAATTGGGTCAGGGTCATTACCACTTCCATCCATTTGAAATACTGTAACGTTACTTAAGCCAATTTGAGCAGCATAGCCGGCTTCGTATTGTTTGGTTATCAGGTTCAGCTCCGATTTTATTTCTCCACGAACACCCATATCAGTAGGGCCATCATCATTGCAACTGACATAAAACTGTGCTTTCGCACCCGAACTTATTGGACCAACATGTTCTTCAACACCAGGCCCAAAAGCGATTGTAAAATCATGCTTTGCATTATTTTTTACAATTAGGTTGATTACAATTCCTTCGCCTCCTTCAATCTCCCAACCATCGCAGGTAAACTTAAAACTTGCAACTACTGCCGGTATTTTCACTGAATAATTGCATTTGCCATTCACACCTATTATATCTTCCGGGTTGGGTGGGTGATTTAGCACTTCGTTACATGCTGTGGCGATATTAATTGGCAGCGGATACATTTGTTGCACATTACTCAATGCTATCTGGCTGGATAAAACATAAGTACCCATGCTAAAATACTGGTGCCTGAACTCATTTGGCTCCAGTAAAAAATTAAGCCAGTGTAATTGTTGATTGATATTGCTAATGAGTTTTTGGTGCATTATATATTCTGCTTCTTTTGCTGGGGTAAATGTAGCCCTCAGGTAACCGTCCAGGTATCTTTCTTTCATTTTGCACTGTTCGTACATGGAATTAAACGACCCGGTTTTATATTCCTCTTCAATACCCTCTTCCATCTTTTTATATTCCTGTGTAATTTTTTTGTTTACCTGTTGAAGTTTCATTGCGTTTTCCCGGATGTAATGTTGCAAATCCAATGTGAGCAGGCGGTTCATAAACCAGGCCTTTCTTTTCATAGGAAGAGCAATAATGCCCGTGACCTTGCTTTGTTCCCAGGCCTGGTTGCCTGTTTTAAATAAAGTATCTGTAGCATCGCTTTTTGCTTGCCATCCGGAGAGAATCGTTTCTAAATGCTGTGCTTTTTCATACTTTTTTATGAGTGACACCCTTTCAATTACTGGCGGCAGCGGTGAATAATCCTTCGGCTTAAAATATTCTTCCACCGGTTTTATCATTTTATCTGTTTTCAATTTTATGTTATGGTTGGTAACGGCATCTTCCAGCATATTTGAATAGCCATCCCTGAATGCTTTTTGAATATGCTGGGTTGCTTCGGCTTCTTTTTTTTGTGCTATCAATAAAAGCGCCGTACCGCAGTGTGCCTCGGCTATATTGTCGTTAAGTCTTATAGCTGCCATAAAATATTTAAAGGCTTTCGCAGTATCGCCCAATGTAAAATAACATTGCCCGGCATTGTTGTATATAACTGCATCCGGGTTTTTTGCCAGGTGAAATTCCAGTATAGGCAAGGCAAATTGCGCATAACCGGCTTGATGAAGGATAAATGCAAGGTTGTTTTGTGAAAGCAGGATGTTTTCATTTTTTTGTGCGCAAATAATTGCGGCATATATGGCAGCTTCAATTTGCCCCTGCATAAATAAGGTAACCGGTATATTATTCAACCCCGTTTTTTTCTCTTTGTATTTTTCAATTAGTTGTTTTACGGCATTTATTGTTTCGGCTCTTATTTTCAGGCTGGCCTGCTGGTTCAGTTTTCCAAGAAAACTTTTGTATTGTTCTGCAGTAGTAAGTTTTGGTATTTTGGCGAGTAATTCTTTTTTGAGTGCAGGTATCATTCCATTGCCGCCAGTGCCATTATTTTTTTGCAGTTGCTGTTTCATCATTTGCTCTGCCAGCGCCTTTTGTTCAGGCGGTAATTTCTCCAATTCATCCTGCATCATTTTATTTATTTCTGCTTGCGATGGAACTTTTTGCTGCCCGGTTTTTTTTCCTGGCTGGCCAATTGAAATAACGGAAACTGAAATAAATAAAACTAAACTCAAATATCTTTTCATAAACTTATTTTGAGCATGTAAATGTGTATTGTTTTTGCGGCTCTGCTTATCCCTTTAAAACAGGATATTTTATCCTATTGCACAATAATTGGTTTTGAAAATTTCTCACTTGCTGAACTAAATACCAGGTTATATTTTCCCTTAGCAAATGAAGTTGTGTTCATTCCAAATGTTAATTGGTTGGCAACATTACTTTCCAACATCAACTGGCCTGCATGATTGAATAATTGAACGGTTCCTGTAAAAGAACGTCCACCAAAATTGATGTTGATAATATCTGTGGCAGGATTTGGATAAACAGTAATGCTATTATTGGAAAGGTTTCGATTGATGAAAAGAATTTTAGAATACTCCCGGCTGCCATCCAAATCTGTTTGTTGTAAACGATAGTACGATTTGCCTTTCAGTGGCTCATAATCATTCCAGCTATACCTGGTTATTGATGAAGAAGCCGGGTTTGCCGCTACATAGCCAATGTTTACCCAGTTTATACCATCATTACTTCTCTCAATAACAAACCCTGCATTATTTATTTCATCGGATGTTTTCCAATATAATTTTACATGGTCTGCGGCTTCGGTAATACTGAAATCAATTAACCGAACCGGTAGTGTTCCATTGCTTAATAAACGGGAGCTGTAAATATCATAATCATTTGTGGTTCGTAAATCACGCCATGCAATAATGGCATTATCGTTACCATCATTTATTATGGCTGCTGCTGCCTGGTCATTAGTGGCATTGGATACCGGAACACCATTAACAGCCCATTGTGCTGCGCCGGAGCTATTGAGTTTTTGGGCATAAATATCTCCCGGTGCATTTCGATAATCTGTCCAGCAAACTATTGCAGCGCCGGAGCTTGTTGTTATTATTTGCGCTTCGTTTTGATTGCTTCCATCGCTGCAAACGGCCACACCATTTGCAGCCCATTGCACAGCGCCAGAAGTATTGATACGTTGTGCATAAATATCCTGTCCCGCCCGCCGGTCTTCCCAGCAAATAATAGCGCCACCTGCGCCATCACTCAGCATTTGTTCGTTTATTTGTAAGCCGCTTGCATTGCAGATAAGCACACCATTGTTTGTCCACTGTACCACGCCATTAGTATTTATTTTTTGTGCATAGATATCATCGGAGCTGGAGGTTCTTTTATCCTGCCAGCAAATGATAGCGCCACCTGCCCCGTCGGCAACAATTTTTGAATTGTATTGTGCACCATTAGCTTCCACACAAATGCCTACTCCCAGGTACGACCATGTATAAAATCCATTGGAGCTTACTTTTTGAACATAAATATCTGTCTGTCCAAAATTTCTCCAATCTTCCCAGCTTACAAAAAAGCCGGCGCCGCCGTCTGACGTTAGTTGCGGAATATTTTGAAGACTTGAGGCATAATTAATTGGCGCCCCATTCGCTGTCCATTGCACTACGCCTGCTGCATTCACCAGTTGTCCATAAATATCAGCATTTGGGCCGCTTGTTCTGCCATCACTCCAAACAATAAATGCACCACCGTTGCCATCGGCCAGTAATTGATGTGCATTTTGATTTCCTGTAGCAATACAAATAGCAACACCATCAGTTGTCCATTGTACAACACCAGAAGAGTTGATGCGTTGAGCATAAATATCATAGTTGCCGGAACGGTTATCGTACCAGGCAATAATTGCTCCGTTTGCTCCATCGGAAACTAATCTTGGTGCAAACTGGTCCGATGCTGCATTACAGATTGGCACAGCATCAACATTCCAAAGCAGGTTGCCGCTGGCGCTGATATGTTGTGCATAGATATCTATTGCATTGGCAATATTTCTTCCGTCACGCCACACAACAATGGCGCCACCACTACCATCTGATACCATCTGCACATCCATTTGATGGCTTGTGTAGTTGCAAATTGCATTGTTCAATGAAGGATTGGGGCTCCACTGCGCCAATGCACAATAACAATTTAACAGGGATATAAGTATGAATAATTTTCGCATAAAAAATATTTTGCAACAAATCTATTTTCAACAACTCTGTTTTCATATCCTTTAAAAACAGGATATTTAGGGAAGCAATGAAAAAATCATGGAAAAAGGGGAAGTGGGATATATCATATAATTTAAACTTTTGCAAAATGCTTTGTAAAATTCTTCCTGGGTTTATTTTGCTACCGTTCTTTAGTATGATTGCAGGTGCACAGGTGTATAACCGGGATAGTGTTATCCAATTAGTCAATAATATTCGTGAAACCAAAGTGGATACAGGCCATGTCAGAAAACTTTGGGATGTGGGTTATGTCATTGGTGAAAAAGACAGTGCACTTGCCAAACAGTTGTTGGAAGAAGCCGTGGCAAAAAGTAAAGCAATTAATGATGCAGCATCCATATCTAATTCGTACAGAATGCTGGGACTTTGGCACAAAGCTGTAAATGATAAGGATAAAGCCATGATGTATTACAGGGCCTCTTTACAGAAGGCCAAAGAGAATAATATTTTGTACTTAACAGCCGGAGCGTATTTTGAAATGGCTACTATTAAATACGAAATTGGTGAGTACGATAGCTGTATTGATTTTTATCTTAAAACGCAGGAAATTTTTGAAAACCCTAAGGTTTTTGAATATAAGATACTTACGCAACGCATCCTGGACAAAAAAAAATCTGACCTGTATTCAAATATAAGTGCTGTATTTAGTACACTTGGTAATTTACCCAAAGCAGATGAATACATCAATAAGGCATTGGCCATTGCTGAAAGTTATGTTGCGCAGAGTAGTAAAGCAAAAAACATAATTGCACTTTATATGCAGCAAAAAGCCGGCAATTACTATGATAACAGAGAGTTTGAAAGAGCCCTTCGTATTCGCTTGCAATATTTACCACAGTTGGAAAATGGAGTAGTACCCAGGGTTTATGTTCTTTCAAGCTACCAAAGTATTGCAGAAGAGTTTTATGAGTTAAAGAAAATAGACTCTTCAAAACTGTTTGCCCAAAAAAGCATGCAGCTTGCGAAGCAATTGGAGGTGCCTGATGTTGTTGCCCGTGTAAACATGTTGTTGGGAAGGATAGCCATACAGGAGAAAAAGTTTAAAATGGCACAGGAGTATTTAAAGCAGTGCAGCAGTTATTATGAAAATAATAAAGACCCGCATCAAAAAAGAAGTTACCTGGCTGCCATGCAGGAGCTTATGTTTGCCACAAGTAAATACAAGGAAGCTTATTTATATGCGGAGCAATATCATACAATAAACGATAGTGTTTTAAACAGCGAACGTTCAAGGCAATTTGCTGAGAGAGAGGCAAAATATGAATCGGAAAAGAAAAATGTGCAAATTCAGTTACAGCAATCGGCACTAAAGCAAAAAAGCAGGCTCAACCTTTTCCTTGCAGGTGCCATAGCGGCATTGCTGTGTATCAGTTTGCTTATATATTTCAACTATAAGCAAAAGCAAAAACTTCAGCAGCAACGTATCACCGAATTAGAAACCGAAAAACAATTAACCGCCACCGAAGCAGTACTCAAAGGAGAGGAGCAGGAACGAACCCGCCTTGCAAAAGACCTGCATGATGGATTAGGAGGGATGCTAAGTGGCATTAAATATTCATTTCAGACTATGAAAGGAAATCTTATTATGACGCCTGACAATGCACAGGCTTTTGAACGCAGCATGGATATGCTCGACAGTTCAATTAAAGAAATGCGCCGTGTGGCACATAATATGATGCCCGAAGCCCTGGTTAAATTTGGATTGAATACGGCATTAAAAGATTTTTGCAATGATATAAACCTAAGCGGCGCATTAAAGGTAACTTACCAATCCATTGGATTGGAAAATGTAGAAGTAGAACAAACAACTGCCATAGCAATATATCGTATTGTACAGGAGCTTTTGAATAACACCATAAAACATGCTGGTGCCAACAATGCTATTGTACAGGTAAGTAAATCAGATGGTTTATTGGCAGTAACAGTAGAAGATGATGGCAAAGGATTTGATACTTCCATATTAAAACAAGCTAAAGGAATTGGCTGGAGCAATATTGAAAACCGGGTTGAATTTTTAAAAGGAAAACTCGATGTAAATTCACAGCCCGGAAAGGGCACATCTGTTTTAATTGAATTAAATACCTGATGGCAATAAAAGTTTTTATAGTAGACGACCATTATATGGTAATAGAAGGCATCCGTTCATTATTGCAAAATGAAAAAGCCATTGAATGGGCAGGCCATGCTATGAACGCAGTTTCCTGCCAGGCTTTTTTGAAACAGCAGTTACCCGATGTAATCCTGATGGATATAAACCTGCCGGATAAAAGCGGAATTGATTTGTGCAAGGAAGTAAGGGAGAAATATCCATCTGTTTTTATCATCGGTCTCAGCACTTTCAACCAGCAAAGTTTTATTCAGAAAATGATGGACAATGGGGCTTCGGGCTACGTATTAAAAAATGCTTCGCAGAAAGAGCTTATGGAAGCTATAACTACTGTCGCAAAAGGGAAATCCTTTTTAAGTGATGAAGCTTCCCAAGCTTTGCGTAAAGACGAAAGTTTTCATATTGTTTTAACCCGCCGTGAAAAAGAAGTACTTGAGCTAATTGCAGAAGGGATGACAAATGCCGAAATAGCAAAACAACTTTTTATAGGTGTAACAACCGTTGACACACACCGTAAAAATTTGCTGGCAAAATTTGAAGCAAAAAACACTGCTTCCCTTGTGCGGATTGCTTCTCAATTACACTTAATATAGGCAACTATTTAATTTCTTACAATAATCCTACATTTGACTTCATTTTCCTTTTCTTGCATTAGGCTAAATTATTTTTTAAATACATGAAAATAGAAGCTGATAAATGGAGGCATTTTTATGCCGGTGCTACTATGGCTATTTTATTGTGCAGTGCCGGAATTTTAATGAATATAAACCTTAAGCTGGTTTTTATTTTTGCTTTTATTATCGTGGTATGCGTAAGCTTTGGGTTTGAAATATTTTCCTTAATAAGCGGCTTGGGTAGGTACGATATTTGGGATGCTGTTGCAACAATCATTGGTGGAACAGTAGGTTTGGGCTTGTGCATGTTTTTCTTTTAATATCTTTTTTAAGCGTTGCAGTAGAAAATATGAAGCACTTTATTATTTTTTTTAGCTGGTTAATTTTTTCAACCTGTATCGAGAAACCCGATCCTTATATGAGCGATATTTATGTTTTTGCAAAGGGCGCAGATGTAAGCTGGCTAACCGAGATGGAGGCAAATGAAAAAAAATTTTATAATAATGCAGGTGCCCAAACCGAAGGTATGGCTTTGCTCAAATCAGTTGGTGTTAATACCATTCGGTTAAGGGTTTGGGTGAACCCTGTAAATTACTGGAACAGCAAGCAGGATGTTTTAGCAAAAGCCATTAGGGCAAAAAATTTGGGTTTGCGTATTATGATTGATTTTCATTACAGCGATACCTGGGCCGATCCCGGCCATCAAACCAAGCCGGCAGCATGGGCAACTCAGGGTATAAATGAGTTAAAATCTTTGCTGGCTCTTCATACAATTGATGTATTAAATACGTTAAAGTTATATCATATTACTCCCGAATGGGTACAAGTGGGCAATGAAACCAATGATGGCATATTGTGGCCGGAAGGGAAAGCTTCCATAAATATGGCAAACTATGCAGCCTTGATTAATTCAGGTTACGATGCGGTAAAATCTGTTTTTCCCAATGCAAAAGTTATTGTTCATCTTTCCAATGGCTGGGATAATGCACTTTTTCGCTGGAATTTTGACGGGTTGCAAACTTACCATGCAAAATTCGATGTAATCGGGATGTCTCTTTATCCTTTGGTAACTAACTGGCAGCAATTAAATATGCAATGCCTTGCCAACTTGAATGATATGGTGGACCGTTATAATAAAGAGGTAATGATTGTAGAAGCGGGAATGGCCTGGGATAGCCCGCAGGCTTGTAAATCTTTTTTGGAGGATTTAATTAATAAAACAAAATCTGTTGCTCAATACAAAGGTTTGGGTGTTTTGTATTGGGAGCCGCAAGCCTATGCACAATGGCAGGGCTATACTTTGGGCGCATTTGATAGCAATGGCAAACCTACAGTGGCATTAAGCGCTTTTCAGTAATTTCATTATAAAAGCCTCATCCCGTTTTCTTCCAGTGAAATCTTTTTTTGCCGGTATAAATTGCCAACAGTCATTTTAAATGTTTTTTTGCTCATGCCAAAAAATTCATAAATTTCTTCCGGCGCCGATTTATCATGATAAGGAAGAAAACCATTGTTCTCATTCAGTAAGCGCAAAATTTTTTCCGTTTCATCTTCCACTCTTTTATAGCCTGGTTTTCCGGCGGCAACATCAATATTGTTATTTTCAGGGTAAATATTTTTAATAAATCCTTTAAAATTATCGCCAACAGATATGGTGCGGTAAATCTCGTTGTGGTGCAAAACACCAGTGTGCTGGTTGTTGATAATAACCACATAGCCAATGTTGGTACGGCGGTACACAATTAAATCTACTTCATCCAAAACTTTTACCGTTAATTGATCGTTGCTTAAAGAGCTGTCAAATTTTTCAGAAGCAGCAACCCTGCCGGTTTTTTCATCACGGTAAATTTTTACAAGGTATTCTCCCTGGGTACGCATACCGGTGAGTTGCTGGCTTTTGGCAACAAATAAATCTTTCATTAATCCCCAATCTAAAAAAGCGCCTTGTGGCGTAGTGCTTACTGTTTTCAATTTTACAATATCACCCACAATGCCTAGTGGTTTTTGAGTAGTAGCAATAAGCCTGTCTTCACTGTCATGGTAAACAAGCACTTCAATCTCGTCCCCGATATTCAAATTTTTAGGTACAAACCTGTTAGGCAACAAAATACCCTCTGCACCGTCATCTAAATAAAACCCAAAATCTGCCTTACGTACCACTTTTAATTTATTGTATTGCCCGGCTTTTACCATAGGGTAAAGATAGTAAATGCATTGTATGGGCAATGGTATGCCAATTAATCTAAGGTAAATAGTTACCTTTGTGCCCTAATTGAAAACCAGCTTTAGTGAATTTTACCGAATTTGGCTTTGACGCAAGATTGATGGACGGAATAGATGCCTCAAATTACCAGCAGGCAACTCCCATACAGGAAAAAGTAATTCCCCATATTTTAGCTGGAAAAGATGTATTGGCATTTGCACAAACAGGTACAGGAAAAACAGCAGCTTTTCTACTACCCATTATCAACCAGCTTTTGGTAAAAGGCTCCCACCCGGGAAGTATCAATGCAATGGTAATTGTGCCCACCCGGGAATTGGCTATTCAAATATCGCAACACCTTGAAGGGTTATCGTATTTTACCAATGTAAGTTCTATTGCAGTTTATGGCGGAGGCGATGGCAATAATTTTGTTCAGGAAAAAAAAGCAGTAAGCAGTGGCGCCGATATAGTTGTGTGTACACCCGGTAAAATGATGGCCCATATTAAAATGGGTTATGTAAAACTGCAGCACCTGCAATATTTAATTTTAGATGAAGCCGACAGGATGCTGGACATGGGATTTTATGATGACATTATGTTTATTATTAAGCACTTGCCGCAAAAGCGCCAAAATCTTTTGTTTAGCGCTACAATGCCGCATAATATTAAAAAGATGGCGCAGTCCATTTTGCATCACCCGGTAGAGGTGAGCATCTCTATGAGTAAACCACCGGAAAAAATTGTACAAAAAGCATTTATGGTTTATGATGCTCAAAAAATTGCTGCAGTTTTGCATATCCTCCGGGATTATAAATACAAATTTGTACTTATTTTTTGCAGCAGCAAGCAAAGTGTAAAACAACTTACCAGGGAGCTAAAGCGCAATAAAATTTCTGCAGGCGAAATACATAGCGACCTGGAGCAACAGCAAAGAGAAGAAGTACTGGGCCAGTTTCGTAGTGGCAGGCTGCCGGTATTGGTGGCTACAGATATTTTAAGCCGTGGTATAGATATAGATTCTATTGAACTGGTTATTAATTTTGATGTGCCGCATGATGGAGAAGATTATGTACACCGTATTGGCAGAACGGCAAGGGCAGAAGCCGATGGTACTGCAATAACGCTTATTAACCCAAAAGAGCAAAGGAAGTTTACCGCTATCGAAAAATTGCTTAATAAATCTATTGATAAGCAAAAGCTGCCTGAATCTTTAGGTGAGCAGCCGGAGTATAATCCTTATTCAAAACCCAAACCTTCAGGGAAAAGAATTTTTTTTAAGAGGTAAGAATTATAAATTTTGAGTTCATAATTTAAAATTCTTAACGCTCAACGCTCTACACTAATCCCTTAAATTTGTACAAAGTACATTTATCAACCCGGCAATCAATATATTACAATCACCGATTGAATACTTAACCGGAATTTCCGCTCAACGTGGGGAACTACTGCGCAAGGAACTGAATATTTCTACCTTCAGCGACCTGCTGAACCATTTTCCATACAGGCATGTAGATAAAACTAAAGTAGATAAAATTGCAGCGCTAAAATCTTCTATAGAGTATGCCTATGTTGCCGGAACATTAATTTCACTTGAATTAATAACAACAGGTAAAACCAGGCGCCTTGTAGGTATACTCAAAGATAATACGGGAATTATTGAACTGGTTTGGTTTCAGGGAATTGCATGGGTGCAAAAAACCTTGCACACCGGCCACAAATATTTTGTATTTGGCAAGCCGGGTTTCTTTTTGGGGAAACCACAAATGGCGCATCCCGATTTAGAAAATTTCAATACCGGAAGTTCCACGGGAAAAGCATGGATGGAACCCGTTTACCCCACAACAGAAAAATTAAGGGCAAAATACCTCACGGGGCAGTCTTTGGCAAAATTCACCAAAGAATTAATGGCCAAATTATCAGTAAATGATATCAATGAAAATTTACCCGATGAAATTTTAGTAAAGTATAAATTTGTTCCCCGTTTTTTGGCTTACCGCCAAATACATTTTCCTGCAAATGAGGAGCAATACAAGCAGGCTTTGCGCAGGTTGAAATTTGAAGAACTATTTTTTGCCCAATTAAGGCTGGGCCAAATACGGTTACAAAGGCACCGTTTTAGCCGTGGCCAGGTGTTTAACAAAGTGGGAGATTTATTTCATACGTTTTACAACAAGTATCTTCCCTTTGAACTTACACATGCCCAAAAAAAAGTTTTAAAAGAAATAAGGAAAGATACTGCCGCCGGCAAACAAATGAACCGGCTTTTGCAAGGCGATGTAGGCAGCGGAAAAACAATGATAGCTCTTTTAAGTATGCTTATTGCAGCAGACAACCATTTTCAAAGTGTATTGATGGCGCCTACAGAAATACTGGCATTGCAACATTTTGAAAATATTAAAACTTTTCTAAGTAAGCTGCCCATTCAGGTGGAACTCCTTACAGGTTCAACAACTGCTGCAAACCGAAAAAAAATTCTTAAGGCCTGCGAAAATGGAGCTGTGCAAATACTTATTGGCACACATGCCGTAATTGAAAATAAAGTAAAGTTTCAAAACCTTGGCTTTGCCGTAGTAGATGAGCAGCATAAATTTGGTGTGGAACAAAGGGCAAAACTTTGGGAAAAAAATTTATTACCACCGCATATTTTGGTAATGACGGCAACACCCATTCCCCGTACGCTTGCCTTAACAGCTTATGGTGATTTGGATTATAGCGTAATGGATGAATTGCCTCCGGGCAGAAAACCCATCACCACATTTCATAGAAACGAAACAGCAAGGCCTCAGGTGATGGATTTTATAAAAGAAGAAATTACCAAAGGCAGGCAGGTATATATTATTTATCCTTTAATTGAAGAAAGCAGCAAGCTGGATTACGAAAACCTGATGAAAGGTTTTGAAGAAGTGAAGGCATTTTTTCCCGAACCCAAATATTGGATAAGTATGCTGCATGGAAGGCAACCTACGGACCAAAAAGATACAAACATGCAGCGTTTTGTACAAGGCGATACTCAAATAATGGTGGCTACAACAGTAATTGAAGTAGGCGTAAATGTTCCCAATGCCTCGGTAATGCTTGTTGAAAGCGCCGAAAGATTTGGCCTTTCTCAATTGCATCAATTAAGAGGAAGAGTAGGCCGTGGTGCAGAAAAAAGTTTTTGCATTTTACTTACTGGTCAAAAAGTAGGGAAAGATGCCAGGGAAAGAATGCAGATAATGGAAACTACGAATGATGGGTTCCTCATAGCCGAAAAAGACCTGGAACTAAGAGGGCCGGGGCAAATAGACGGCACACGCCAAAGCGGCGCACTCGATTTTAAACTGGCCAGTATTGTAAACGATAAAGAAATGCTGGAAGCTGCCCGAAACTCTGTTGAAATTATTTTAGAACTCGACCCCGAACTTGTACTTAAAAGCCATGAAAGGGTAAAGCAATTTTTACTGCAGCAAAAAGCAAAAACCCGGTGGAGCAAAGTAGGATAATGAATGTAAAAATTATTCGTTAAAGTGAGATTAAATGTATAACCGGGCAAACGATTTGCCTTTTTTTTTCGTTTATAATTCGTATTTTTAATAAAAAAGCATTGGTCCGTTTTTATCATATAATTTATTTATTTAGTTTAAGTGTTTTTGTGGTTTGTTCTCAAAAATCTTTTGGGCAAATTGAGTTTATACAAAACAAAGGCCAGTGGCATAATAATGTACAATACAAAGCTGAGGTAAGCGCCGGTTCGCTTTACCTGGAAAAAAACGGCTTTACCATTTTGCTGCAAAATGCAGATGATGTAAAGATGTTTACAGAAATGGTTCATGGCAACGAAACGGCAACCCGGCCTTTCCCCGATAAATTTACCTTGCATTCATTTGCCTACAAGGTTAAGTTTTTAAATGCTTCCGCATCCCCGTTTATACAACCCGATAAACCTTTTGAATTTGTAAATAATTATTTTATTGGCAATAACCGGGCTCAATGGGCAAGTGACTGTAAAGTTTTTCAGGCCATAACTTATAAAAATGTTTACCCTAATATTGATATCAGATATTACAGTAGTTCGGGAAATTTAAAATATGATTTTATAGTAAGGCCCGGAGGCAACCCAAAGGCTATTACTTTGCAATATGACGGGCCCAAATTAGCCATCAAAAATAAAAACCTCGTTATCACCACACCTGTTGGTGAAGTAAAAGAGCTTTATCCATATTCTTATCAGTCATACGATGGAAAGCCCAAAGAAGTTGCCAGTGAATTTGTTTTAAAAGAAAATACAGTAAGCATTGCCATAAAAGATTACAACCCACTTGAAACATTAATTATTGATCCTTCAATAATATTTTCAACATTTAGCGGCAGTACGGCCCAAAACTGGGGTTACACGGCCACTCCCGGCCCCGATGGAAGTTTGTATGGCGGTGGAATTGTTTTCGGCAGCGGTTATCCTGTAAGCTCCGGTGCTTACGATCAAACCTATAATGGAGGCCTCGATGAAGGTAGCTTTGGCGGTTACGATATTGGTATTTCAAAGTTTGGCGCAACAAACGGGCTTAAGTTATTCTCTACCTATATTGGAGGCAGTGGAAATGAGCAACCCCATAGCCTTATTGCAGACGGAGCAGGCAACCTCTATATTGCAGGCAGGTCTAGCTCAGCTAATTTTCCATTGGCTGGTGGTGGTTCGCAGCAGGGCATAGGCGGAAAGTATGACATTATCGTTGCCAAACTCAATGCTACAGGCTCGGTTCTTTTAGGCGCTACAAAAATTGGTGGTTCTCAGGATGATGGCGTAAACATTCGGCCTAAATATGTTGGTACAAATAATGCCGTAAGCCTGCGGCGGAATTATGGCGATGATGCCCGCAGTGAAATAATACTTGATGGTGCCGGTAACGCCTACCTTGCCTCTTGCACCCAATCAAACGATTTCCCGGTTAGCAATTCGCCCATTCAAACAACATTTGGCGGTAGCCAGGATGGGGTTATTCTAAAATTCAGCAACAATTTAACCAGTGTAATTTTTTCTACTTTTTTTGGGGGCAGCCTCGATGATGCCTGTTTTGTTTGTAACCTAAATCCTTTTACCGGAAATTTATATGTTGGCGGCGCAACGGCAAGCAATAATTTACCGGGCAATAAATCCGGCGTTCTGCAACCTAATTTCCAGGGTGGCATTGCAGATGGATTTGTAACCGAAATAAAAAATGACGGCAGCGCCATTATTAAAACTTCTTATTTCGGCACTTCTGGTATTGATCTTATTTATGGATTAAAATTCGATAGAAAAGGGTTCCCCTATATAATGGGAACCACTACCGGTTCATGGCCCGTTGTAAGTGCAGCTTATTCCAACCCGGGTTCAAAACAATTTATTGCAAAGTTGCAGCCCGATCTTTCTGCCTATGTTTATTCTACCATTTTTGGTACAGCAATAGCACAGCCCAATATTTCACCCATTGCATTTTTAGTGGATCGTTGTGAAAATGTATATGTTTCCGGCTGGGGCGGAGGTATTAATGGAAGTTATTCCCCGGGTACAACCCAGGGCCTGCCCGAAACCAATCCTTTAAGTGGCATCCCTATTCCCGATGGAAAAGATTTCTATTTCTTTGTGTTGGAAAAAAATGCACAAAGCCGTTTGTTTGCCAGCCATTTTGGTAGAAACGGAGGCCTTGGCGAACATGTAGATGGCGGTACAAGCCGCTTTGATGCCAACGGCGTTATTTACCAGGCAATTTGCGGAGAATGTGATGGCAGCGCTGGTTTTCCAATTACAGCCGGGGCAAGTTCCTGCCGGGATAATGGCGGTTATAACCTGGCCGTTATTAAAATAGAAATGAATTTTTCCGGTGTGGGCAGTAAGGTAGAAGCTGCTGTAGATGGCGTAGTAAATGATACCATTATTTGTGTTGGTGGAAGGGTGGATTTTAAAGACCTGGTTTTAAAAGGCAAAAAATATTACTGGGATTTTAACGATAACCCCAATAGATTTGATACAACAATAACAGCTTCTAATTTTCATATTTTTTCTACAGCAGGCAACCACCGTGTAATGCTTATAGCCGAAGACAGCAGCACCTGTAATGTAAGAGATACCTCTTATGTTACCATAAAAGTAGGCACCAATGCCGCACAGGCTGCTTTTAATTGGATAAAATTGCCGCCCTGCCAAAACCTTACTTTTCAATTTAGCAATACTTCTACCTCTGTAGGAAACACCTTTAGCCCACAAACTTTTTATTGGGATTTTGGAGATGGTTCCCCCATTGTTGTAACGGATTATGCTACGGCTCCGCAACATTCTTATGCTACTACCGGCGATTATACCGTTATACTCACCATAAAAGATACAGCATTTTGTAATTCGCCAGTGGCCGATACGCAACGCATAAGCGTAAGCGATTTGGTGGATGCCAATTTTTCTGTGCCTGAAGTGGGTTGTGCACCATTTACTGCTAATTTTATAAACCTTTCACATGGCGGCTTAACTTACTTATGGCAATATGGCGATGGCCAATTTTCTACAAATTCCGATCCTTTACATTCACATACCTATACCAATCCTGGTGTTTACCAGGTGCGCCTTATAGCTGCAAATCCCAATACCTGTAATTTGGTTGATACTTCGGCCTATTTTACCATAACTGTTTTAAATGGCCCGGTGGCTAATGCATCCTGGAGTCCCAATCCACCTATTGTAAATATGCCCACCAATTTTACCAACCTCTCAACCGGCGCAATTAGCTTTTTATGGAATTTTGGTGATGGCGCAAGTTCCACTGCTATTCATCCAACTTACCAGTATAATGCAACACAAACTTTTTCTGCGGCCCTTATTGCTTATAATAATATTGGTTGCACCGATACTTTTTTCCTTTTTCCAAGGGCATTAATTTTACCTGCTCTTGATGTACCCAATGCTTTTACGCCTGGAAAATTTGGCATCAACAGCAGCATTAATGTAGTAGGTTTTGGCATTGGCAAAATGGATTGGAAAATTTATAACCGCTGGGGACAACTAGTGTTTCAATCTGCCAGCAACAAACAACAGGGTTGGGATGGAACATTTAAAGGCAAGCCACAACCCATGGATGTGTACACTTATACATTGGATGTAATTTTTACCGATGGCAAAAAGTTAAGAAAAACAGGAGATATAACTTTAATTCGCTAAACATTAAAAAGCGTATTTATTTTAAAAGGTATAAAAGGTTGATAAAAAAAATAACCATATTAACTATTGTTTTTTTCATGGCCATTTTTTCAGGCAATGGTCAGGATTTGCATTTCTCGCAGTTTTATAATTCCCCGCTAAGTACCAATCCTGCCAATACCGGTTTTATTCCCGATGCCGATTACAGGTTCGGGCTGCTTTACCGCAACCAGTGGAGCAGCATTATGGCAATGCCATATAAAACCATGAGCGCATTTGCCGATGCACAATTAATGAGAGACAAATTTGATAACGGCTGGCTTGGTGTAGGCGCATTTGTACAGAGCGATGTGGTAGGCAGTGGAAGCCTTCGCTCTACTAAAGTTTACGGCTCTTTGGCTTATCACCAAATGCTTGGCCTCAGCAGCTTATTGAGCGCCGGTTTTAATTTAGGCTGGGCTAATAAGCGCATAAATCCTGCCGAACTCAAATTCCCCGACCAATGGGACGGAACTTTTTTTGATGGCCACCTGCCCACATCAGTAGTATTGCAAACCAATAATGTAAGTTATTTCGATATGCAGGCCGGCATTAACTATGCTTATTTCCCTAATGAAGATGTTTATATCAATGGCGGCTATTCCATTCATCATGTAAATAAGCCCAAAGAAACCTTTTTTGATGATGGCTCGGCAAGTGCCACCATTCCCATGAGGCAAATTGCTTTTATTAACGCCATAGTTAAAGCCGGGCCATCTTTAATTTTAAAACCCAATATTTATTTTACTACGCAGGCAAAAGCCTCAGAATTAATAGGCGGCTTTACCGGTAACTATAATCTATCCGAAGCAGGCGAAACCCAGCTTATTGCAGGTGTATATTACCGGCATAAAGATGCCCTTATTCCTGTTGCAGGATTTGAGATCAATAACCTTCAGTTTACTTTTAGTTATGATATCACTATGTCTTCATTAAAAAATTATAATAATGGAAGAGGTGCGCTGGAATTCAGCCTGGTCAAAAAAGGGTTTTATCCTTCAAGTTCAGTCAGGCAGGCACTTTGTCCCAAATTCTGATTAATGCAGTTTTTTTACGAATTTTGCCCAAATGAAACTCATGCCCGCTATTTCATCCACGAATTACAATTTGCATATTCACGCTTTTCAATCTATTGTGGGCAAAAATTTTGTATTTAACGATGAGTTGACCTTAAATAATTATGCACAGGATCAAACAGAAGATTTGCATTTTCCTCCTGATATAGTCATAAAGCCAAAAACTACAGAAGAAATTGCGGCAATAATGAAAATCTGTAATGCTCATAAAATTCCGGTTACGCCAAGAGGAGCAGGTACAGGCCTTAGTGGAGGCGCATTGCCTCAGTTTGGCGGTATACTTTTATCCACAGAAAGGCTCAATACTATTTTGCATATTGATGAACAAAACCTGCAGGTAACAACTGAGCCCGGAGTAATTACTGAAGTATTGCAGGATGCCGTAAAAGAAAAAGGTTTGTTTTATCCACCCGATCCAAGTAGCAGGGGAAGTTGCTTTATTGGTGGTAACATTGCCGAAAACAGCGGCGGGCCCAAGGCGGTAAAATATGGTGTAGTTAAAGATTATGTATTAAACCTTGAAGTGGTGTTACCCACAGGTGAAGTAATTTGGACAGGCGCCAATGTATTAAAAAATTCCACAGGTTATAATTTAACACAACTCATAGTGGGAAGCGAAGGAACTTTGGGTATTGTTACGAAAATAGTTTTAAAACTATTGCCGTACCCAAAGTATGAGTTGCTGATGCTTGTGCCTTTTAATAATTTAGAAAATGCAGGAGCTGCGGTGAGTGAAATTTTTAGGGCTGGTATTGTACCTAGCGCAATGGAACTGGTAGAAATAGATGCGCTAAAAATTGTAAGCCGTTATGTAAATAGCTCAGCCATTACAATTAATGATGATGTTGCAGCACAGTTAATTATTGAAGTAGATGGAAACCACCAGGAATCCTTAATGCAGGAAATGGAAAAAATTTCGCAGGTGCTTGAAGGTTTTGATTGCGGTGAAATTTTATTTGCAGATGATGAGCAGCAAAAAGCTGAACTATGGAAACTCCGCAGGCGTGTAGCAGAAGCCGTTAAGGCAGATGGCTATACCATTGAAGAAGATACTGTAGTGCCCAGGGCAAAACTGCCCGCATTAATTAAGGCAGTAAAGGAACTGGGAAAGCAATATGATTTTCATGCCGTGTGTTACGGCCATGCCGGAGATGGTAACCTGCACATACGCATTAAAAAACCCGGCTGCCGGTATAGCCTTAATAATCCTGAGGTAATACCAGCATTAAGGGCGCTGTTTGAAACCGTTAAATCACTCGGCGGTACCATTAGTGGCGAGCATGGTATTGGGCTGGTACAAAAAGAATATATGGATATTATGTTTAACAATACTTCAATTCAATTGATGAAAGGCATTAAAAAAGTATTTGACCCTAATAATATTTTAAACCCCGGAAAAATTTTTTAAATTAAAAAGTATGATAAAAAAATCAATTTTTTCACTGGCAATTTTGTTTGTTTTGTTTTCATCTGTTTTGGCTCAATCCGATAAAGACGAAGAAAGCGGCAATGGCGGATTTAGAAAAGATAAACTCTTCACCGGCGGCAATATTACTTTACAGTTTGGCAACCAGGTAACCACATTGGGAGTGAGCCCTTATTTTGGTTACAGCATTACTAAATGGCTGGATGCAGCAGTCGCACTTAATTTTAATTATACTTCACAAAGGGATAATGTGGTATTTGACGATAAAATCAGGCAAACGGTTTATGGCCCGGGGGCATTTATTAGGGTTTTCCCATTGCGCTTTTTATTTGCCCAGGCACAATATGAATTTAATTTTATTAAGTTAAAATATATCCCTGCTCCCAATAGTGGTTATCAAAAAGAAACCCATTCATTAGATGCTCATAGCTTACTGGTAGGTGGTGGTTATGCCGGCGGCAGGGAACGTAGCAATTCATTTTATTATTTATGTGTATTGTGGGATGTGGGCCAAAGTAAAAACTCACCATATAAGGATAGTTATAACCGTACCGTACCCATTATTCGTGCAGGATACAATATTGCCCTTTTTCAAGGCAGAAGATAATTTAAATTTAATTTTATGACCAATCAAATTATTAAAACAACAAAAGCGCCTGCGCCAATAGGGCCATACAGCCAGGCGGTAAAAGCAGGTAATTTCTTATTTATTTCGGGCCAGGTTGCCATTGAGCCTTCCACCGGCGATATGAAAAATACCAGCCTGCAGGAAGAAGCAGTGCAGGTTATGAAAAACCTTTCGGCAATATTAACAGAGGCAGGATATGGCTTTTCCGATGTAGTGAAAACAACTATTTTTTTAAACGATATGGGTTTATTTGCAGAGGTAAATGAAGTTTACAGCAGGTCTTTTGGTGATGCATCTGTGTTTCCTGCAAGAGAAACCGTAGCGGTAAAAGGATTACCCAAAAATGCCCAAGTAGAAATAAGTATGATAGCCTGTAAATGAAAAAACTAATCATTACAGCGCCGGTTCATGAAAGTATGCAGCATTCTTTTGTTCAAAAAGGTTGGGATGTGTTATATGCACCCTCTATTAGTTACGAAAAATTAATACAGGAAATTCCTAAAGCAAATGGGTTAATTGTAACTACTAGAATTAAAGTAGATAAACCTCTACTATCCATTGCCACAAACCTGAATTGGATTGGCAGGCTGGGAAGTGGGCTTGAGCTAATAGACCTTGACTATTGTAATTCAAAAAATATTCAATGCTTCAGCAGCCCCGAAGGTAACTGCAATGCAGTGGCAGAGCATGCTTTGGGTATGTTGCTGCACTTAATGAATAATTTAGGAAAAAGCAATGCCGAAGTAAAGCAGGGAAAATGGCTGAGAATTGAAAACCGTGGAACAGAACTTTCCGGCAAAACTGTAGGAATTATCGGGTATGGTAATACCGGCGCCGCTTTTGCAAAATTGCTATCTGCTTTTAATGTTACGGTGTTGGCTTACGATAAATATAAATCGGGTTTTGCCGGGCATAATGTGAGAGAAGCCAATATGGAGCAAATAAGCAGGTATTGCGATGTGATTAGTTTTCATGTGCCACTTACTGCCGAAACAAAAAATTTGGCCAATGCACATTTCTTTAACCATTTGCAATTAAAGCCCTGGTTTATCAATACCAGCAGGGGAGAAGTTGCAGATACACAAGCTGTAATAGCGGCTTTGGATAATGAGATGATAAGTGGCGCAGCTATAGATGTTATTGAAAATGAAAAAATAACTTCCTGGAACAAAGAAGAAACTCAATTGTACCAAAACCTCATGAACCGGAATAATGTATTGCTTACGCCACATATTGCAGGCTACAGCCATGAAGCATTTTTAAAAATGGCAAATATTATTGTAGAAAAATTGTCCATTCATCAATTATTATAATCTTATAAAGTCTTATTTTTATTTTTAAATTTTTTCTATGTACCAAATGAAATTTTTATGGGCAGCAATTTGCGGGCTTTTGTTCTTTAGCGCCTGCAAAAAAGAAAGCTCCTGTCCTTACGCAAATCCAACTGTAAAAGCAACAGCAACTGAAATTGCAGCATTGCAGGATTTTCTGCAAGTGAATAATATTACGGCTACGCAGGATGGCAGTGGTATATTTTATACCATTACTACCAATGGCCAGGGCGCTGTTGCGTCCATGTGTTCCTATATAACGGTAAAATATAAAGGCAGCATACTTACCAGCGGCGCTATATTCGATTCTACTGCAACGGGCAGCGCTGCATCATTTGAGTTGGGTGGCCTGATAAATGGATGGAAATATGGCTTGCCCAAAATTAAACCCGGCGGAAAAATAAGTTTATTTATACCTCCATCTTTAGGTTATGGCAGTACAGCAGTTACCGGACAAAATGGTTCCATAATAATTCCTGCAAACTCTTACCTGCGTTTTGATGTGGAACTGGTTGCCGTGGAATAAAACTATCACTACATAGCAAAAGGTTTTGTTACTATTGGGTCATTTCAAGTACCCCATTTTTTACTGTGCTAATTTTGCGTAGCTTGCAGTATGGGTAATTACGAAGCCATTTCGGTATTTGATATGTTTAAAATTGGCGTAGGGCCAAGCAGCAGCCACACCCTTGGGCCTTGGCGTGCAGCACAAAGGTTTGTAAAGGCCCTGGAAGAAAAAGAAATGCTGCAACTGGTAATTTCAATAGAAGTGCTTCTTTATGGTTCATTGGCAAAAACCGGCGTAGGCCACGGTACCGATGTAGCCGTAATGCTGGGTTTATGTGGCGAAGATCCCGTAACTTTTGATGTAAATGCAATTGACGAAAAAATTTCGGCTATAAAACATTTGGGTAAAATACATTTGAATGCTAAGCATGAAATTACTTTTTCTCCATCAGAAGATATTGAATTTCTTTATTCCGAGTCTTTACCTTACCATCCCAATGCATTGAGTTTTTTGGCAAAATTCAGCAATGGAGAAAGCTGGGCCGAAACCTATTATTCCGTTGGCGGTGGCTTTGTTCAAAAAGAAGGTGAAGATGCTTCCGCATCGGTGCAGGCAGAATTACCTTTTCCTATAAATACTTCAGAAGACCTCCTGCATTGGTGCCGTACTACTGGTATGTCGGTAAGTGAAGTAGTAATGGAAAATGAAAATGCATGGAGAAGTGAAACAGAAACAAAAGAAGGGTTGTTGAAAATTTGGCAGGTAATGAAAGAGAGTATTTATCGAGGATGCCATTCAGAAGGGTACCTGCCCGGCGGATTGCAGGTTAAAAGGAGATCGGCAACGCTCAATAAAAAATTAATGGAGGGAAAACATTATACCGATTATGAAAGCTGGGTAAAAGGAATAAAAGAAGGCGGCAGCCATTTTAATTATATACTGGATTGGGTAAGTTGTTTTGCGCTTGCGGTAAACGAAGTAAATGCAAGCTTTGGCAGGGTAGTAACGGCACCTACAAACGGGGCTGCTGGCGTAATTCCGGCTGTATTGCAATATTATGTTTGCTTTGGAGGAGGAAATACCGATGAGAAAATAATCAATTTTTTACTCACAGCATCTGAAGTGGGTAGTATTTTTAAAAAAGGTGCAACCATATCTGCTGCAATGGGTGGCTGCCAGGCAGAAATTGGCGTAAGCAGTGCTATGGCTGCTGCGGCATTAACCGAATGCATGGGCGGAACACAACGGCAAGCCTTAATGGCGGCAGAAATTGCCATGGAGCACCACCTTGGCCTCACCTGCGATCCCATTAAAGGCCTGGTGCAAATCCCGTGTATTGAACGCAATACTATGGGCGCTATAAAAGCAATTACGGCATGTCAGCTGGCTTTACAAAGCACACCCGATTTTGCCAAAGTAAGCCTGGATGGCGTAATTAAAACCATGTGGCAAACTGCCCTTGATATGAATAATAAATACAAAGAAACCGCCGATGGTGGCCTTGCAGTAAATATCCCTATTAGCCTTAGTGAGTGTTGATAATGTATAATTGATAATGTACAATTTGTACAACTCACCTTCAACTTTTAACTATTGTACTTTCTCTTCAACTCTCTTTCGAGTTCCCTGTTTTTAATGGTATCTCTCTTGTCGTAATTTTTCTTTCCTTTGGCCAGTCCTATTTCCATTTTTGCCAATCCTTTTTCATTAATAAAAATGCGTAATGGAATAATACTATAGCCTTTTTCCTTGATTTTTGTTTCGAGTTTTCTCAGTTCTCTTTTTGTGAGCAGTAATTTCCTGTCCTGCAATGGGTCATGGTTGGCATCGGTGCCGTATTTATATTCTGCAATATGAAGGCTTTTTACAAAAAGTTCGTTTTTTTGAAAATAGCAGTAGCTATCGTTAAAACTTACCTTTCCGGTTCGCAACGATTTTATTTCGGTGCCGGTTAACACCATACCTGCATTATAGCGGCTTTCAATATAATATTCATGTAAAGCTTTGCGGTTATTAAGTTCCAACTTTTATTTTTTACAAATATAAGGCAGGCAAAAAAAAGACTGCCCAAAAACAGGCAGTCCGTTCAGATACGTATTTTTTATAGGTTAATGTTGAATAAGGATTTTTTGTGTTTCAATATTGCCATCATTATTTACCTGCAGGTAATAAACGCCATTGGGTAGATTGCTTGCCGGTAACTTAAAAAGCTGCTGAGATGTAGCGGCGGCAGTTTGCAATAGTTGCCCTTGCTGGTTGAATAATTTTACCGACGTTTTTGCATTTCCCAGTTCGGTTTTAATGGTAATAAAATCAGTTGCCGGGTTTGGGCCAATCTGTATAACGGGCTTAATATCAAAATTGAGTATTTTAACGCTGCTATAGGAAAAGCGGTTGTCAATATCAACTTGCTTAATGCGGTAATAATTTTTACCACGTTGCGGCTGCTGATCTATAAACTGGTACACAGCGCCACTTCCATTTATACTACTGCTGTTTATAAAGGCTACTTGAGTATAGTTTACGCCGTTAATGCTTTTTTCTACAGCAAAGCCCAGGTTGGCGGTTTCTGAAAGTGTACTCCATTTGAGCAGCGATGTATTTTGTGAAGCTTTAATTGCACTAAAAGTGAAACCGGTAACTGGAAGCGCTTCTACATTTCTTTTATTGGTGAGCATCCATTCATACACATTATAGCCGTTTTCTTTAAAACTTAAGTTATAGGTTTGCGACCATGCATCATGCCCGTTTACAGGAAATATTGTTTTTTTAGCTAATGGAGTAGGAGGGTTTGGTGCAGCATTTATGCCATCTACATAAGTATTGGTTGCTGCAACACCTACGGTACCATCTCCCAGGTTATGTGTTGCCCATACGGCAAGATCGGAGTTGGCAATATGGTTAATTTTATCTGTAGTTGCCGAAGAAGCTCCGCAAACGGGTGCAATTGCTGCCACTCTTGATGCATACTCCTGGCTGTAGCCAGCATACTCCCATACGCAACCACCACCCATGCTAAGGCCGGTAAGGTAAATACGGTTTAAGTCAACTTTGTAATGCGAAACGGCATAATTTATTACATCGTTCATTTGTATATAGGCTGCCCAACCGGTAAACTGCGGCGCCAATACAATAAATTTAAAATTTTGCCCATTTACATTAAAAGATGTGGGGAAGCTGCCATTATTGATTTGTTTGGGAGTGCCGTGTACCAACACTTTTCCTAAATCGGAAGTGCCGTTACCACATTCTCCTATTCCATGAACAAAGATGATGAGCGGAAACTTTTCATCGGGGTTATTCCAATAACCTTGCGGAAGGTACTCGTAATAACCGTTTGAGAAGCCGGTCATGGAGCTGTATACTGGCGTAAAACTTTGTGAAAATACGTTCAGTGATATAATAATCATAGATATGAACGTACATACGCCTTTAAGTAGGTGTTTACTCATGCTAACTGGATTTTAAGATTTTTGTTTAGAAAAATCGGATTTTAACTTCTATAAATACGCCGCAAAATTAGTTTTAGTATTTGCTTTGCCCCTTTTTTAGCAGTATTCTTAGTGTAGGGAATTATCAAAAAAGCCGTAGTTATTTTTCTACGGCTATAAATCAGGTAAGTAAAGATTAGTATTAACTTTTAAATAATAAAAGCAGCCTGGCAATGTCTTCTTTTAAGTCTTTTCGGTTTACAATAAAATCAAGGAAGCCATGTTCCAAAAGAAATTCACTGCGTTGAAAGCCTTCCGGCAGGTCTTTTTTAATGGTTTCTTTTATTACCCTTGGCCCTGCAAAACCAATAAGGGCGCCAGGTTCGGCACAAATTATATCGCCAAGCATGGCAAAAGAAGCTGTAGTGCCGCCAAAAGTCGGGTCGGTACAAAGGGATATATATGGAATTTTTGCATTGCTTAATAAGGTAAGTCCGCCGGATGTTTTAGCCAGTTGCATCAGGGAAAAAGAGCTTTCCATCATTCTTGCACCACCGCTTTTATTGATAATCATAAAAGGGATACGGTGTGTAAAACAATAGTTGCAGGCTTGTGTAATTCTTTCGCCCATTACGCTGCCAAGGCTGCCGCCAATAAATTCAAAATCCATACAGGCCACTACAAGGTCGTGGCCATTTACTTTGCCATGTGCCACGGTTATGGAGTCGTTAATGCCTGTTTTTTCATAAGTTTCTTCAAGCCTTTTATCATAGGGTTTCAAATCAACAAATTGCAGGTAATCTTTGGATCTTATGTTGGCAAATAAAATTTGATAAGAATCATTATCAAATAAAATATCAAAATATTCTTCGCTGCCAATGCGGTGATGGTGGCCACATTGAGGGCATACAAATTTGTTTTCGGCCAGTTCGCTCACCATGCTGGTATATTTACATACCGGGCATTTTGTCCATAAGCCTTCCGGTGCATCTTTTTTATCGCTTGTGGAAGTGAGGATGCCTTTTTTTATGCGTTTAAACCAACTCGTTTTTGCTTCCATATCGCTTTTTTCCTGGTCGCCGGTAAGGTTACCTTCTATATCCTCTTCTTGTTTCATCTTTTGGGGTTTTGATGATAGATTGGATGCTTAAGCAATGGTAATGGAATTATCCAGGTACACATCCTGTATGCTGTTGAGCAATTCAATACCTTCTTTTAGCGGGCGTTGAAATGCTTTTCTTCCACTTATTAAACCCATGCCGCCGGCCCTTTTATTAATTACGGCTGTGGTTACTGCTTCTTCCATATCGGAAGCGCCCTTGCTTTCGCCACCGCTATTGATTAAACCTACACGACCCATGTAGCAATTGGCCACCTGGTATCGGGCCAAATCTATAGGATGGTTTGTAGTGAGCCTGTCATAAACCAATGGAGAGGTTTTGCCATGTTTTGTAGCAAGAAAACCGCCATTATTGGTAGGTAATTTTTGTTTAATAATATCGGCCTGTAAAGTAACGCCGAGGTGGTTGGCCTGGCTGGTTAAATCCGATGCTGTATGGTAATCTATACCATCTACTTTAAAGGCGTTGTTTCGTAAATAACACCAAAGAACGGTTGACATGCCCAGTTCGTGGGCTTGTTCAAAAGCCAGTGCTACTTCCTGCAGCTGCCGGGTACTGTTATCGCTTCCCCAGTAAATGGTTGCGCCTACAGAGGTTGCGCCCATGTTCCAGGCATCTTTAATTTGGCCAAACATTACCTGATCAAATTTGTTGGGATAGCTGATGAACTCATTATGGTTTATTTTAACCATCATAGGTATTTTATGGGCATATTTACGGCTTATTATTCCTAAAACGCCAAAGGTAGAAGCAACGGCATTACAGCCGCCTTCAATGGCCAGTTTCACAATATTTTCGGGATCAAAATAAATGGGGTTGGGGGCAAATGATGCGCCTGCGCTATGTTCAATTCCCTGGTCAACTGGTAATATGGAAAGGTAGCCCGTGCCGGCAAGCCTGCCATTTGAAAGCATTTTTTGAATGCTGTTTAGGGTTTGGTTGTTGCGGTTACTGTTGCTCCAAATTTTATCTACATGGTCTGGCGATGGTTGATGTATTTCTTCTTTGGTAATGCCTTTGCACTGATGGGTTAAGAGGCTGTCTGCCTGTGCTCCTAATAGTGATACAATTTTGGATGAAGCCATAATATTAGTTTTTTACAAAATTAAGAAAGGAAAGATAATAAATAAAATGATGTGTTTTAATGCTTAATTGATCATGTATAATGTATATTTTTAATTGAAAGTGGAAAGTGGAAATAATAATTGGATAATGGAAGATCGTTAATTAATAATCCCCAGCTTCCCTTTTTCCCCGGCTAAAAATACTTTTGTACCTGTTTTTGATTTTTGTACCACATGAAAACTTTCATGGGAAATATTTTTAAAATCTTTACCGTCATTATTTGTAATATCTACTCCATTGAGGCCGCAGGTTACCCAGGTTTTGTTTTTAATAAATGCTATGCAGCTCCTGTAGCCACCCGGCGGGTTTTGTGCCACTGTAAAATTTTTGCCCTTATTATTACTAAAAATAAAATTTCCGGTTACCGCATCTTTTTTTGTAAAATCACCGCCCACAATCATTAGTTTTTTATTGTGAATGGCAATAGAATTGGCGCCGGTGGATTCTTTGCCTTTATTTATGGGTAAGTCAATTATGTCTTTTCCATTTATAAAGAGCCGGCTGTTCAGCCCGCCGGTAATGCAATAATATTTTCTTTTGGAGTAGAGCTTAATGTTTGTACCGCTGCTGGCAAAGCAGGCTTCGCCACTGTCTGCAACCGGTCTTTTATTTTCGGGTATTTCCTGCCAGTTTTTGCCGCCGTTTTTGGTGGTTGCCAAAAATGTTTTTCCATTAATTGGGTCGCCAATTACCATGCCGTGTTTACCGTCAAAAAAATCCATGGCATCTAAAAACATTCCCCGGGTTTCATTTTTATATACTACATCCCAGTTTTTGCCGCCATTTGTTGTACGTAAAATATAAGCAGGCTCGGCTATGGCCATAATAATTGCGGTGTTGCTGTCCCATGCTTCAATATCCCTGAATTCGGTTTTTTCAAACCCAGGCACAATTTGCCATTGCCAGGTATCACCTCCATTGCTGCTTTTGCCAACGGTACCATTGCTACCGCTTACCCAAATAGTGCTGTCGTTGGGAACACTTAACCCCCGAAAGCTGGCTTTTGTGCCCGATGTAAGGATTTTTACTTGCTGCGCTATTGATAAAAAAACAAAAAGTAAAAAAAGAATTGATAAAGCAATTTTTCTTTTAAACATATTTTTTTCTTTAAAAATACACTAATTTAATAACGATTTTAACCCGTAACCACATTTGCAAATTATTGTTTGATTTAGCTCAATACAGGTATAAAAAAACAAAAAATTTCCATTGAACATATAAAGATTGAAACAGCAGAAAAAACAAAGCTACAATGAATAATAGTAATAAGCTTCGCTAAAGAAATTTTAAAAAAAAACAGCTAAAAAAGCTGTATAAATATTTTTGGAAAAGCTTACTGTTTTTTATTTAAAATTAAGATTTCCTGCGGCTTTCTTTAGTAGGTCTGCGCTGGTATTTTCGCCTTCCAAAGTTACCAATAAACGATCTGCGGCAAGGAAAGTTAGCGTAGATCGGCTGCCATCTTTTTTACCTTGTTCTATAGCTTTTCCGCCGTTGAAGTCAATCGTTTTAGTATATTCATCATCACTCTCCGACTGAAAATTCATCATTCCCAGGTATTGCATGCTGTAAACGCCGGCGCCAGCCTGTCCGGCGCAGTCAAATAGCTTCAGGCTTATTTCTGTTGAATCATTGAAGGTATAGTCAGCTTCAGCATATGCGGTTCCCATTGCGCTGTTTGCTGAAAATTTAGCCCTTTTTGCGCCGGCTAATTCTTCCGGAAGAAATGCCTTCATCTGCTCCAGGGTATAGGGTGGCAGCTTTTGCAATTCCTCTGTCTTTTTTTGTAAGTCATCCGATGCTTGTACCAGTTTATTGGCATCAATGCTGGCCGTGGTTTTTCCATCGTTGCTGGTTACAGAAACCTCACCCGGTTTAGGGTTATTATTGCAGGCTAATAGTATAGCTATACTTCCTAAAACAAATAGATTTTTCATTGTAAAAATATTTTAGTGGTGAAAAGATAAAGGTAATAAAACCCGGGTTTAGTTTTGTGATTTCCCCACTTGAATAATTTATCTGGCTTCAAATTTTTGTGTAGCTTAGCTCTTATACAACTGGGATGATTTTAAAAAAAGCGAGTACCAGTTGTGATTTGCTTTCAAATTTTTGTGTAGCTTAGCTCTTATACAACCGGCTTCAACGGTAAAAGAGCCTTCAAATGTTGTGATTTGCTTTCAAATTTTTGTGTAGCTTAGCTCTTATACAACGGTAGACCATAAAGGGAACAGAAAAAGGTTGTTGTGATTTGCTTTCAAATTTTTGTGTAGCTTAGCTCTTATACAACTTTAACAGCAAGGCTTAATACCCTTGAAGCGTTGTGATTTGCTTTCAAATTTTTGTGTAGCTTAGCTCTTATACAACTCGTCTGAAATTTTACTATCAAATTCGGCAGTTGTGATTTGCTTTCAAATTTTTGTGTAGCTTAGCTCTTATACAACCAGTTCCAGATTGTGTTGGTTTAACACCGTGTTGTGATTTGCTTTCAAATTTTTGTGTAGCTTAGCTCTTATACAACATTATCCGATGTAACATACCACTCTGCATTGTTGTGATTTGCTTTCAAATTTTTGTGTAGCTTAGCTCTTATACAACCACCACTCTTATCAATAGCAACGTTTAACGTTGTGATTTGCTTTCAAATTTTTGTGTAGCTTAGCTCTTATACAACCATCCAAGATTTGCACATCAGTTTTTTTAAGTTGTGATTTGCTTTCAAATTTTTGTGTAGCTTAGCTCTTATACAACTCCTCCTCTGTAGTTTTCGTTGGTACAGTAGTTGTGATTTGCTTTCAAATTTTTGTGTAGCTTAGCTCTTATACAACCTCATACAATCGGGCCTGCACATTACAGTAGTTGTGATTTGCTTTCAAATTTTTGTGTAGCTTAGCTCTTATACAACCGCCGGTTTTAAACTCCGTAGAGTTTTCTTGTTGTGATTTGCTTTCAAATTTTTGTGTAGCTTAGCTCTTATACAACTTTTATCTTGATGACATAGAGGGTATAACAGTTGTGATTTGCTTTCAAATTTTTGTGTAGCTTAGCTCTTATACAACTTTTTATCTGTACTATAACCAGGGTTTTTAGTTGTGATTTGCTTTCAAATTTTTGTGTAGCTTAGCTCTTATACAACGAAACATCATGTCTGCCCTACCTTTGTAGGGTTGTGATTTGCTTTCAAATTTTTGTGTAGCTTAGCTCTTATACAACTATCACCTCTCGACCCTACCGATGTTCGACGTTGTGATTTGCTTTCAAATTTTTGTGTAGCTTAGCTCTTATACAACCACTACCGAAAGGAGGTATTACTTACGATTGTTGTGATTTGCTTTCAAATTTTTGTGTAGCTTAGCTCTTATACAACGGGCTTTTTTACGCAAAACATTATTCCACTGTTGTGATTTGCTTTCAAATTTTTGTGTAGCTTAGCTCTTATACAACCTGCTTATGTAAATCTTGATTATACTTAATGTTGTGATTTGCTTTCAAATTTTTGTGTAGCTTAGCTCTTATACAACTTTAATCTTTGCCGGGTCATCCATCCCACGGTTGTGATTTGCTTTCAAATTTTTGTGTAGCTTAGCTCTTATACAACTCAATTTATTGTCTGCATCCTCGCCCCTGGTTGTGATTTGCTTTCAAATTTTTGTGTAGCTTAGCTCTTATACAACCTATTTCGAAAGGTTGAGTATGGGGTTTATGTTGTGATTTGCTTTCAAATTTTTGTGTAGCTTAGCTCTTATACAACATCGGTAGGGCCACTGTTTGGAAGTGGTTGTGATTTGCTTTCAAATTTTGTGTAGCCCACCTTGATCCTTTTGGTTGTGATTTGCTTTCAAATTTTTGTGTAGCTTAGCTCTTATACAACACAATTTGGCTAAGCTACTGATTTTAATGCTTTTAGAGTAAGTTTTACAAATAAAAAAATGGGTTTTATGCCCATTTTTTTATTTCTATACGGTTAAAATAATTCTAATTGCTGTACCTGTTGCGGAGCTTCTGCAAGTTCTTTTCCTCTATAAATTTCCATCATGCCAAACTGTTTATCGGTAATGCACATAATACCTATATGGCCCTTGGCGGGCAGTATTTTTTTTACTCTTTGTATATGCACTTCTGCATTTTCCCGGCTGGGGCAATGGCGCAGGTAAATGCTAAACTGGAACATAGTGAAGCCGTCGGCCAATATATCTTTACGGAATTTTGTGTAAATTTTACGGTCTTTCTTAGTTTCGGTAGGCAGGTCAAAAAATACTAGTACCCACATAATTCGATAAGCATTTAACCGGTTAAACATTTTTATTTACCTGTTTTGCACAACTTTTAAGCTGTTGCGCCCAATTTTTTATAAGTCAAACTCTGGATATAAAATTTTGCGCACATTGCCTTCATAGCATTTGGCTAAGCTGGCAGTAGTTCGTTGTACCGCATTCATCATAGGGCTTTTTTTTCCATCAATTTTTACGTCCATTGCCGGTATTTCCAGCAGGCTTTTTTTAATGGAGGGCGACATTTCCAAATATGCGCCATTGTTGCGCATAATTTGAAAAACTACATAATCTACAAAAGGCCGGTAAGGTTCCATTACATCATCGGCAAGGCAGTAGGCATTATATTGGTTGCGATGATGAATACCAAGCGTAGGCAACAAGCCGCTGGCTACGAGGCTGCGGGCCAGCATTGCCCTTAATATTGCATAGCCATAGTTGAGCAGGTTATTTGGCGGCGGCCCGTGCCGTTCCCGCCTAAATGATAATGTCCCCGGAAAAACTCTTTTCCAGTAATATGCCGCTGCCTGGGCTTCGGCATTATCGCTATCGCCACTTTTTACCGAGGATGCCAGGTTTAACAATAATTGCGTTTCTGCTCTTTGAAAGCCAAGCATGCCTGCCTGGTTTTGAATTTTGGCAGCAATGGTTTGTTGCCATAATTGCTTTTTTAAGGGCAGGCTGGCTTCGGTTTGTATTTGAAACATTTTGCTTTGAAGAGAATTGCCGTCTAAGGTAAGCAGCATACCGGTAGGGTGGTGGGTTTCATCGCAGGTAATTACTGCGGTGTTATTGGCCAAAAGTTTTGAAAGTAAAGACTGGGTGATGGTGATTTGCCGGTGGTCCAATATCAATATGCCAATATCTTCAATAGGAATAGATTTAGGCTGGGCAACTTCATTTTGCAGTTGCACTACTAATTGTTCATTTTCGGTTTTAAGGTAAGCCGGGTTGCCAAAATAAAGAGTGCGTTTTATCATATAGTGCGCATTCGGTTTTTTAACTGAGACATATAGCAATGCCTCAAAATTACTTACACCTATTTTATTTTATTTTTCAACCGTATAATTTTTTCTAAATACTCTACATCTGCCAGATCTTTTGTACGACCTGACGATTTTTTATTTTGAATAAGGCTGTTGAAATGTATAACGGGCAGACTGAAGCCATCAATATCTGCCATTGTTTTTTGTGCAAAAGCATTTGGAAATGCTACTCCTGAAATATGCGTCAAAAATTCTGTTTTATCCGGCTGACTATTACTGCCAATATGAAATTTTTGGGCTTTTGTAAAATCCCAGCTTCTTATAGTGTGGATGCCTTCATCGTCAAATCCTAAAGCAGTAAATGCCTGTAGCAACATTTCTTTATTCTCATTAGATGGTTCTAACCAAATATCCATGTCTCCGGTTGTACGATGATATCCATAATAATTTACCGCATAGCCGCCAATAAGCATAAAATTTACCCGGTGCTTTAAAAGTGCAGCCAGGATTTCATGGTGTTCTTTAAAAAAAATATTCATAGCTATTCATCAAATTTTAGTTTACGATCGGGGGCGTTCATTTCAGATTCATGCTTGAATCCAAATGCGTTTAGTGTCAATTCTTTTAAAGCTTTGAGCCGCTCTATTGGTGGCATGGCAGCGTAATAGGCCAACTGATCATCTTCCATTGCTTCAAAGGAATTAAAGCTTTTTAATGTCCAGTTTCTTTTGGTATAGCTCACTTCCGGTTCGGATACCGCATTATTGTTTGTAGTTGAAGAAGTTTGGTAACTACCTGTTTTTGAGATGTTGCCGAGCCGGTCTATTTTTAGTTTGATGCAAACATCAATTATTTTAATGCCATCATCACTTTTTTCACTTAAATTTTGACTGCCGTATTCTCCTGTTTTCGAATCGCTATCATAAGAAATAATTAAATCAGATATTCTTGATTTAAGAAAATAGCATTGCTTGCCCGTTGATTTCCGCATAACATAAACTCTTTCGGAAATTTCCTTTTTATTAATCCAATTAATTTCTTTTTTACCTTCAATCTCTTCTTTTGTTGGCACATAAACTAAATCCCCTGGTGAAAGAATAATTTTATCAAATCCATCTCTATCTTCTGCAATAGGGTCGCCTTTTACAATTTTTTCGATTGCTTTGTGTGTAGCAATAGACCTATAATCGGTGCGTTTTTTGATTTTTGGATTTTCGTACATTATGAAGTATGCCATTGCTCCCTTGTCTGTTTCATAAAAACCACCGTTAAACATATCTTCAATATCTACTGTTCCATCTAATCGAGTAATAGATTTAATCTCTTTCCCAATTTTAGGATTCTCTATTGCTTTCTTGTTTAATTTTTCAAGCCCTTCTGCATTAAATGCTTCTTTAGGTACATTGTTGTACTCTAAAATATGGTCCAGCATCAATAAGTTAAAGGCACTTGTTTTCCTGTTTGGTGAAATGGTAAGATCCGCATCTGTAATGATTAGTTGTTTCTCATTGGGAAGTGAGTCGAAATAGTTTTTGTTAATGAATGAGAAATAAGGAAAATCATTTTTCATTTTTTCAATCGTTAGTTTTTCTACGTAATCTTTTTTAGTTAAATCCATTCGTTTAGTTTTATAAGGAATAAAGTGTGCAACTTCTATGGCTTCGTATTCTTTTTCAGCTAATTGATAAAGGGTTTTGTATTGTGGTTTCCCTTTCTTGTTGACTTTTCCTGTTTCAATTTTCTTGCTGTTCTTAGTTAGATACTCTTCTATTTCGTTAATCAATGAATCTTTTTCATCAATACCTGAGTTACAGCGTTTGATTAGCTCTTTTATGATTTGCCTAGCATATTGGTCATAAACATAAGATGCTGTTTTTCTTTTTTCTAAGTCTTTATCAATTAACTGCCGTTCAATTTCAATTTCAAATGCGTCTTTAACGGGAACCATTTTTGTTTCCTTGAGTTGGATCACCCCCAATGGTTCTTTAAACATAGACCGTCTAACTGCCATCCATTTAGCATTCTGTTTTTGTTCTTTAAAAATCTTTTTAGGTTGCTTTTCGCTTTCTGTTTTCCATGAAGCAGTCCGATTGGTTGGTGTGGAAATAATTTTATTACTTGTTTTAAAGGTAACAATCGTTTCTTCTAATTTATCCTTTGCTTGTTTTGTGAAACCATCCCATGGCTGTTTAAAATCCCTGATTTTGCTTTTTACTAAGGTTCGCTTGAAATTTTTTATTTCTTCGTCTGTATCTGCCGCACTTAATGTGTTTAGGTAACGAATGTGTTCTCTCGTGGTCGCTGCAATAATTAAAGCATCTAAGGCATGATGACGATGGTCAATGCGCTTTAAATCTAATTTCTCATTTTCTTTTACATTAAAATGAATTACAGGATTATTATGTTCGTCTTTATCATGTACGATATAATTATTCCCTGTTATTTTCTCTAATCGTTCAAAGCGAGGTTGCATTAATTCTTTCCAGACCCTGTTTAGCCCCCAATTATTTTTAAGTTCGGAAGTAATCATTCCTCCGGTGAAAAGAATCCCATTTTCATTTTTTGCAACGGGTGCAAGTAACTCAGATAATTTCCTGCCAATGTAGCGGGTGTCGTTTAATTGCCTTTCAACAAAATCTTCGGGTACTTCTGTAGCCAATAGATTCTTACGTTTTGCTTTTTGAAATTTGAATACGTCTTTACAATAAACGTCGTATTCTTCATAGGTAAATAACTTATACTCCGTGTCTCCGTATTTGCATTTCCCTTTGCTATCAGCAATAAAATTTGCAGCAAGTTGTTTGTCCTTGGCTTTATTTACTCCCCATTCAGCAATAACTAAGTTGTTAAAGCTGTCATTCTTCATCTTTGAACGAGGGATAATATGTTCAATCTCATATTGATTAATATCAAAGAGCTTGCTAAGCGGAATTATTTTACCGGTATATGGAGATCGGCAATGTTGGCTTAACCAAAGTGCATATTTTTTTATTTCGCCTGTCGTGGGTATATATTCCTTATTATCCTTCTTCTCCTTTTCCAATAAGTCTTTAAATTCTTTTTCTGTGCCTTTTGATAAGCTACGCCATATTCTAAACTTCTCAATATCCGCTGGGCTTTCTGGGTTTGGCGTAACTTCAAACTTCACATCTTCGATTTCAGTACCCTCTTTATATTGGTGAAAACCGTTATTTATCAATTCATAAAGCAACTTCTTAATCCGTTGCTTTTCAGTGAAGTTTTTATCCTGAGCTTTTGAAATTTTATCTCTTTCATCACTATTGTTTTTTAAGTTCCTTCCTAATTCAATATGAATTTCATCTATCTCCCCATATTTTTTCCATATTTCCCTAACTAAAAACATGGTTTCCTTTACAACTTGCTCTACTATTGGGTTGCGTAAACTGTTGTTAGGTATTTCTCTTTGTATGTACTTACCAAATTCTTCAATAGAATTAATTACGGCTTTATCTTTTTCTGAGTGCTTATCATAAATTAAGTAACCTGCCTGATAGGTGTTTAAGCCTTTGGCTAAATCAGTTTTTTCAATAAAACTTTTTAGTACTTGTTTTTGCACATCGTCATCAGCAATTTCTGATATTCTCTTAATGCTGTGGTTGATGTCATCCAATCGTTGTTTAATCTGCGTTGCCCTTTCTTTTATTGTAGGAGTAATATCTTGCTCGTTCCAATATTTCTCGCAACGCATTACAGGTAGCATTTTTTTAATTGCACAGGTGGAGAAGGAGCCATATTCCTTTTTGAGTTCTGATAGCTTAGTGAATAGCTCAATAACTTTTTCTTTGTTAGAGTTATCAGGTAAAAGTTTGTTTAAAGCAGTAGTTATACCTTTCCTTGATTTTTCTTCATCTGAGGAGGTTATGGAATAATCTATATGCCATAACTTCATTAGCTTTTCTTTGTCATTCACAATTTCTTTTCCATCAAATTCGGCTTTATCGAAAAGAGAACGATAACGAGAAAGCGTTTCATTTCCTTTTAGTTCATCACGCCTTGCAAAAAGATTGATCCTATGAGAATGTATTTTTTCTTTCTTGTCAATATCAAGTTTGATGTTTGAATTGGGATGATTTTCTTTGAGAAGAGTAAGTATTCTTTTTTCATTAACAGTTGCTCTGGAGTTAAATAAATCAAATAGCTTTTCTTTTATCTCATCATTAACGAAAGAAGCAGTTACATCTACATCTAATTTTGTTTTTCCATCTACTTTTACTTCTCTTTCTAAAACTCGTATGTTGTGTATATCTTGCCAAATTCTGAACTCCTGAAATAGGGGAGAAGAACGAGGAATACATTTTAATCCATAATATTCGCCATCAATACCTTTTCTCTTCTCATAGCGACATTCACTAATGGAATTTTTTTGCGATTTTAATTCTCTTTGGTAATAAATAATATCATCGCTTATGATGTGTAATAAGTCATGCTTTTGGAATTCAGATAACTTAGGCATATTATTTTTAGCCTGTGTGGGATAAAGCACTTCTGCCAATTTTGTGAGTGTTGCGTTAGCAGCATTAAATTTGTTGAGTTCTTTATTTAATTCACATTGTTTTTCCCAAATAGCATCTAATTCATTTTTATAGCGCCATCTGTAAACAGGATATTGACGAGCCTTAAAATTTCGGTTTGCTTTATATGCCTCTTTAATTTGATTGTAAAAGTATTCTCCAGGATGTTGGTTTCCTTCCTGCATTTTTTCACTCAAGGCAGTTGTACAAAGTGCCCAATCATCGTTTGTAGGTAATTGTGGTTTGAGTTGAGTAAGTTTTCCGTCTTTATCAACCTTATGAGTAACTAAAAATGTAAATTCCTTTTTTTCAATTTCTTTGTTCTTGTCGTCTTTATCATCTGCCCATTTTGGTTTTTCTTTTCTTGATTCTTCCCAAGTTTTCATCCTTTGGTCTTCTGCTTCAATGGCATAAGTATTTGATACGACATAGCCTTTCTTATCTTTTTTTTCTTCTTTAAATGTTACCGATTTTATTTTTGTAATAACTACAAATTGTGTTTCGATACCTTCTTCACCCCATTCTTTTTTGTTATTCTTTTCTATGAATTCATTATATGGAAGAACATTTGTTGTTTTTAAATCTTTTCTGCTGCTCTTGAACCCCCTACGCTGGTTAAGCATATAAATAACTCGAACTAATTCATGAATTGTAATCTTCGTGGTAAGAGCTTTTTTTCGCAGATAATAAATAATCCAGTCTTCGGGGACTATGCTTTTACCTTTTTTACTTTTCTTACCATCAATACCTAATTCTTTTTCAAATTCAGAAATGGTTTCACCTGAAAAGGGTAAGTAATCGCTGATTTTTAGGGAGTAGCCATTTTCGTTTATGTTCTTGTTAAATTGTTTTGAATCATCTAATGGAAAATTTTCATCAAGCCAACCTAATGCTTTAAAAACTTTTATAAGTCGTGTTCTTCGTAACTTATATCTGTGTTTTAATCTTCTTGCGCCACGTTTACTCCTTCGAAATGCTGCTTTTGTTTCTGCTTGTGCGCCACTTTCAAATTTTTGCAAGTAATCACCATCGGTTGGAATGATTCTACTGCCTATCCATGCAATGTTTCCTTCTTTCCCATAATCAGAAAATTCTTTTGGTATGTTAATTAATGCAGCCCCAATAGAGTTGGTTCCAATATCCAACCCTAGAATTTTTTTCATTTTGTTTTCCATGTTTTTTTCTTTTTATATATTTGCATTGAAGCAAATCACAATAAGGATTATATTCCGTAGTGAGGTTTACCTCAATTAGTTTTTGCCCTTGTACTTTAACAGGGGCATTTTTATTTTTTAAGAAGGTATTTATATAGCCGGTCAATTTCATGGGTTTTAGCAGATTCTTTCCTAAAGGCCGGATTTTAAACTTCAAATTAGCAAATAAAATTTATTTTCTGCTCAGGATTTTTAAGGATAGCTCGTTTTATTTGTGTATAGTGATTGTAGCTATAACTTTATTTTTGCGACCTCAGGTTGCCCGCCTGATTTTTAGCTTGTTTATTTTACTAACCAATATTATCTCTTTTATTTACTTTTGAATTAAATTTTATAAAATTTTACCAGTTAAGGATATTGCCTATATGAGCCTACAACCAACCATTCTCGATAACCCGTTTACTTCAATAGATCAGCTTACCGCTTTAACCGGCCATAGCCATAAGGTTTCTATTAGTAAAACTGCGGAGGATAATATTGTAAAATGCCGCAATTACCTCGATGAGAAATTGAAGAAAAGCCTAGCGCCATTTTATGGCATTAATACCGGTTTTGGTTTTTTACAAAACGTAGTTATTGAAAACAACCAGTTGGAAGAGCTGCAAAAAAACCTCATTTGTTCACATGCCTGCGGAATGGGCGAGGAAGTTGCTGAACCAATTGTAAAGCTCATGATTGCCTTAAAAATTAAATCGCTGGCTTATGGTAATTCCGGCGTGCAGCTGCAAACTGTTCAGCGTTTTGTGGATATGTATAACCACAATGTGCTTCCGGTAATTTTTACACAGGGTTCCCTGGGCGCATCCGGCGACCTTGCACCTTTGAGCCATTTGGCGCTGCCGCTTATTGCCGAAGGAGTAGTAAAGGTTGATGGCAGTATAATAGCGGCAGCTAAAGCCTTACAGCATTTAGGCTGGCAGCCCATTAATTTACAAAGTAAAGAAGGCCTGGCTTTAATTAATGGCACTCAGTTTATGAGCGCTTATGGTTGCTATATTTTAATACATGCAACAAAGCTGGCAAAATGGGCCAATACAATTGCGGCTATAAGCTTCGATGCTTTTGATTGTAGTACCGAGCCGCTCAATGAATTTATTCATTTGGTTCGCTCCCATAAAGGCCAGCTATCGGCTGCGGCTGAAATGAGAAACCTGCTGCAAAGCAGTGAAATTTGCGGCGCAAAAAAATCGCAGGTGCAGGATCCGTATAGTTTCCGGTGCATTCCACAGGTGCATGGCGCAAGCGCAGGCGCCATTGAATATGTGAGCGAAATATTTTTGAAAGAAATAAATTCCGTAACCGACAACCCCAATATTTTTCCCGATGAGGATTTAATTGTGAGTGGCGGAAATTTTCATGGTCAGCCATTGGCAATGGCGCTGGATTATTTGTGTATTGCTCTTGCAGAGTTAGGAAGTATCAGCGAACGCAGAACCTATCAACTCATTAGTGGGCAGCGTGGCCTGCCTCCGTTTTTGGTAAAAAATCCAGGGCTCAACAGCGGTTTTATGATTCCGCAATATACGGCAGCAGGTATAGTGAGTGAAAATAAGCAACTCTGCACACCGGCAAGTGTAGACTCCATCCCATCCAGCAATAACCAGGAAGACCATGTGAGCATGGGTGCAAATGCAGCAACAAAATGCAAAAGGCTGTTGGATAACCTGTATAAAATTTTAGCCATAGAATTATTTACAGCCGCACAGGCAATGGAATTCAGGAGGCCTTTAAAATCTTCTCCTACATTAGAATCTGTTCTTGCAGGCTATAGGAAGCATGTGCGTTTTAATGATAAAGACAGGATATTGCATTTTGATATGATTAATACTGTTAAGTTTCTTCAGCAGCAATAATAACTGTAGAATTTATCGTAAATTTAATGCCTATTTATACCGCTTATGAAGCAATGCCTCTATATTGTTTTCATGTCTTTTTTATGGTTGGGTTGTAAAAAAGATAATTCAGATCAAAATCCGCCGGTTACGCCACCCGGTTTTTCTGTTTCCTCCGCAACTATTGATGGCGCAGCATTTTTAAATTTAAAATATGATTGCAGTTTTAATCCGGTAATAAAATTTTATTTCTCCACAAAAATTGATGCAGCTACTGTTTCGCCTGCCTTAAATTTCAGGAATTTCCAGGGCGCTTTAATTTCTTATCAAAGTACAATGTCTAATGGCGATAGTGCAATTAATATTATTCCCAATCTTTCTTTACAAGCCTTAACAAAATATTCTCTTTCGGTAAATACAACACTAAAGTCGCAGGCCGGAGGTAAATTGCTCTCGGCGCTAACCATAAATTTTGTAAGTAAAATAGACTCTTCGGATAAGTTCCCTTTAATAACCGAAGATGCATTGCTTACCAAAGTGCAGGAGCAAACCTTTAAATACTTTTGGGATTTTGGCCACCCGGCAAGCGGCCTGGCAAGAGAAAGAAATACATCAGGCGATGTAACAACCAGCGGCGGATCGGGCTTTGGCATTATGGCCATTCCCGTTGGCATAAACCGTAGTTTTATTACCCGTAATGAAGGTTTGCAAAGAATGCAAACAATAGTTGCTTTTTTAAAAAACACGGCGCAAACCTTTCATGGCGCATATCCTCATTGGATAAATGGAAATACCGGTGCAGCAGTGCCTTTCAGCCCTAATGATAATGGCGCCGACCTTGTGGAAACCTCATACCTTGTTATGGGATTATTATGTGCACGCCAATATTTTGATGCGGCTAATACGAATGAAATAACATTGAGAGATGATATCAATATTATTGTAAACCGTGTGGAATGGGATTGGTTTCGCCGTGGCGGCCAAAATGTATTGTACTGGCATTGGAGCCCTACCGTTGACTGGGCAATGAACTTGCCCATAAAAGGCTGGAACGAATGTTTAATCACCTATATTCTTGCAGCATCATCGGCTACGCATGGTATTCCGCTAATTGTTTATAACCAGGGCTGGAAGGGTGGAAGCGGATATTTAAACGGCAATACCTATTATGGTTATACCTTGCCCTTAGGCCCCAATTTTGGTGGCCCGTTGTTTTTTTCTCATTATAGTTTTTTAGGCATAAATCCTTTTGGCTTGCAGGATGGAGGTATAAGTTTTGAAACACAAACAAAAAACCATGCACGCATCAATTATAATTATTGTAAGGCCAACCCACTTTCAAACTATGGGTATAGCCAATTGTGCTGGGGTTTAACGGCAAGCGATATTCAAAATGGCTATACCGCAAGTTCACCTACCAACGATGTTGGCGTTATTGCGCCCACTGCTGCCATTTCTTCTATAGCTTACACGCCTGCAGAATCTATGCAGGCATTAAAATTTTATTATTATAAATTGGGCGATAAACTTTGGGGCCAATATGGGTTTGTGGATGCATTTTCATTAAAAAATCAATGGTTTGCTTCTTCTTACCTTGCAATAGACCAGGGCCCAATGATAGTGATGATTGAAAATTACCGCACCGGATTGTTATGGAATTTATTTACAAGCTGTCCCGAAATTAAATCAGGCATGTTGACTTTAGGGTTTACTGCTCCATATTTATAAATTTTATTTTCACAAAATGCTCATTTGAAATTATGCGGAAATTTTTTTTTCTTCTTTTAGCAATATTAACCGGTTTCTTTTTCTCATGCCATAATACCAAAGTATATAAATCCAATCCTTTTTCAGCAGCTCAATATTCTAATAATGCAGTTTTTGATTTGTTGCAAAGGCAAACTTTTCAATACTTCTACGATGGGGCAGAACCGGTAAGCGGCATGGCAAGGGAACGCATCCATGCAGATAGTATTTATCCGCAAAAAGACGCAGGAGTAGTAACCAGTGGCGGTTCCGGCTTTGGCATTATGGCATTAGTTGTGGGCATAGATAGGGGATTTATTACCAGGGAACAGGGTGTTGCCCAACTTAATAAAATAGTAAACTTTCTGGAAACTGCCGACCGATTTCATGGCGTATGGCCGCATTGGTGGTATGGCGAAACCGGTAAAACAAAGCCTTTCAGCAAGTTTGATGATGGTGGTGATTTGGTGGAAACTTCCTTTCTTCTCCAGGGCTTGCTTTGCGTAAGGCAATATTTTAAAAACGGCAACAGCATCGAAAAACAAATTGCACATCGAATAGATAAATTATGGAAGCAGGTAGAGTTTGACTGGTACACGAATGGAGAAAATGTATTGTTTTGGCACTGGAGCCCCAATTATAATTGGAAAATGGATTTCAGAGTGCACGGGTATAATGAGTGCTTAATCATGTATGTGCTTGCGGCAGCATCGCCTACACATGCTGTAGCGGCAAAGGTTTACCACGAAGGATGGGCACAAAATGGAAAAATAAATGAAGTAAATAAAGCTGAAGGCATTGCAGAAAAATTTCCTTTCCGTTTGCAAATGAAACACCAGGGCGATGCATGGAACGGCGGCCCCATGTTTTGGGCACATTATTCTTATCTCGGCCTGGACCCAAGAGGATTAAAAGATAAATATGCAGATTATATGAAGGAGAATATTACTCAGTCTTTAATCAATTACCAATGGTGTGTAGAAAATCCGTTGAAGTTTAAAGAATATTCGGATAGCAGTTGGGGGCTTACCTCCAGTTATTCGGTAAAAGGCTATTCGCACCATGCGCCAACAATCGAAAGGGATTTGGGTGTACTTACGCCTTCGGCTGCCCTCAGCTCTTTTCCATATACTCCCAATCAATCAAATGCTGCTTTAATATTTTGGTACAACCATTACAAAAATAAATTGCTGGGTAAATACGGGTTCTACGATGCCTTTAGCGTAACCAATGATTGGTTTCCCCGGCGTTACCTTGCCATTGACCAGGGGCCGATTGTGGTAATGATGGAAAACTACCGCAGCAATTTATTATGGAACTTGTTTATGAGTTGCCCCGAAGTAAAGAAAGGTTTAATAAAACTGGGTTTTGAAAGCCCCTGGTTGAAAAAATAATATTTTTCGTTTAAACATGTAAAAATGAAAAAATTTTCGGCAATAATTATTTGTTTTGCATTTTTTAATGCTACTGCACAATTAAAAACTTATTGCAACCCGGTAAATATTGATTATGGCTATACGCCCATTCCCAATTTTGCACAATGGGGCAACCACCGTGCCACGGCCGACCCGGTAATTGTAAATTACAAAGGCGATTATTATTTGTTTAGTACAAACCAATGGGGTTATTGGTGGAGCAACGATATGCTCAACTGGGAATTTATTTCCCGAAGATTTTTACGACCATGGAACACGGGAACTTACGATGAGCTTTGTGCACCTGCTGTAGGCATTATTGGCGATACAATAATTGTAATGGGTTCTACCTACAAAAGCAATTTTAGTATTTGGATGAGCACCAATCCCAAAGCCAATGAATGGAAACCGCTGGTGGATAGTTTTGAAATTGGCGGCTGGGATCCTGCATTTTTTACCGATGACGATGGAAGATTGTATATGTATAATGGCAGCAGCAACCGATATCCAACTATGGGCATTGAACTCAATAGAAAAACCATGAAACCTATTGGTACACGTGCGCCCATGTATTTGCTGCAGAAGTGGCGCTATGGCTGGCAACGCTTTGGCGAGCACATGGACAATACATTTTTAGATCCCTTTATTGAAGGTGCGTGGATGACAAAGCATAATGGTAAATATTATTTTCAGTATGGAGCACCAGGTACCGAGTTCAGCGGTTATGCCGATGGCGTAGTGGTTTCCAGCGGACCAATAATGGATGGCAGCGAAACTACGCCACAATCTGACCCTTTGAGCATAAAGCTGGGTGGCTTTGCCCGTGGCGCCGGGCATGGCGCTACTTTTGCCGATAACTTTGGGCAGTACTGGCATGTAAGCACCAATACTATTGCTGTAAAAAATACTTTTGAAAGGCGCATTGGTATTTGGCCGGCTGGCTTCGACAAAGATGATGTAATGTGGTGCAATACCGCATTTGGCGATTATCCGCATTATATTCCATCATCAGAAATTAAGACAAATAGTTTTGAAGTAAATAATCAATCTCCGTATTTCACCGGCTGGATGCTGCTAAATTATAACAAGCCGGTTACTGTTTCTTCTACTTTGGGTGGCTATCATGCAAACAATGCAGTAGATGAACTGATGAAAACTTACTGGTGCGCAAATTCAGGCAATGCAGGTGAATGGATACAATCCGATTTGGGAAACATAAGTACCGTAAATGCAATACAAATTAATTATGCCGACCAGGATGTAGCTGCAGATCGCCTGGGCAAATACAATAATCAATATCATCAATACCGCATTTATTCATCACTTGATGGTAAAAAATGGAATTTGCTGGTAGATAAAAGTAAAAACAAAACCGATGTACCGCATGATTATATGGTTGTTGAAAAACCGGTACAGGCAAGGTTTATAAAGCTGGAGAATGTACATATGCCCACAGGAAAATTTGCAATCAGCGGCCTAAGGGTTTTTGGTAATGGCAATGGAAAAAAGCCAGCAAAAGTAGAAGGCTTTATTGTTTTAAGAACCGAAAAAGACAAACGCAGCGCTTTTATTAAATGGAAACCTGCAAATGATGCTTTTGCCTATAACATTTATTACGGAACACATCCCAATAAACTGTACACCTGCATAATGGTACACAACAATAATGAATACTGGATGAAAGCAATGGATTTGAAAAAAGATTATTACTATACCATTGAAGCGGTGAACGAAAATGGCACAAGTGAAAGGATACCTGTGCAAAGGGTAGAATAAAGGTTGCTTTAACATTTCTATTCTTTTTTCATTTTATATTTGAAAGCATGAAGAAATTAGTTTTGACTTTATTGACGATAATGGCAACCCTGCAATTATCGGCGCAGCCATTCATCAGCGATATTCAAAAATTTCGGCAGCAGGATAGTGTAAGCATGCCCGAAAAAATCAAATCCTTTTCATAGGCAGTTCTTCATTTACCCTGTGGAAAGATGTACAAGATTATTTTCCCCGCTATTCCATTTTAAACAGGGCATTTGGTGGCGCCACACTCAACAACCTTATTTATTATGTAAAAGATATTGTTTATCCCTATCAGCCTGGGCAAATTGTAATTTATTGCGGCGAGAACGACTTTGCCGAAAACGATAGCCTTTACCCATCGCAGGTTGCAAAAAGATTTGAGCTTTTATTCATTATCGTTCGCAAAAAATATCCAAAAATTCCAATAGTATATGTAAGCATGAAACCCAGCCCGGCAAGGATAAAACTTATGCCTAAGTTTAAAGTTGCCAATATTATGATTAGGGCTTTTTTAAGAGATAAGCACAATACGGCTTATGTAGATGTGTATCATGCCATGTTAAACAAAGACGGATCGCCCAATGAGTCAATTTTTCTAAACGATAAATTGCACATGAACAAAAAAGGTTATGCTATATGGCAACCGCTGATTTTGCAAAAATTAAAAAAATAAATTTTCCGCTCTTTATAAGTAGATTTACTTTACAGATATTTTCAAATAAATAAATATGCTTTTTACAAAAATGAAGAAAATAAATTTTCCGCTGCTTGCCGTATTGTTTTTAATGAATAATGGAGTATTGGCCCAGGGCAATAACCCATTACAAAAGATGAAGATTTTTATTAATGGCCTTATGAAGAAAATGAATTTGGAAGAAAAAATTGGCCAGCTTAACCTTCCATCCGCAGGAGATATTACCACCGGCCAGGCCAAGAGTTCAAACATTGCCCAAAAAATAAGAGAAGGGAAAGTGGGCGGATTGTTTAATGTAAAATCGGTTGCAAAAATAAAAGAAATACAACGTGTGGCAGTGGAGGAAAGCCGTTTAAAAATACCGTTGATGTTCGGCATGGATGTTATACATGGTTACGAAACGGTGTTTCCAATTCCGTTGGGCCTATCCTGCACCTGGGATTTGCAGGCTATTGAACTAAGTGCAAGAATTGCTGCAATTGAAGCCAGTGCAGATGGCATTAACTGGACCTTTAGCCCAATGGTAGATATTGCCCGTGACCCACGCTGGGGTCGCATTGCAGAAGGCTCCGGTGAAGATCCTTATTTAGGTGCACAAATTGCCAAAGCAATGGTGAAAGGTTACCAGGGAGATTTTTCAGGCAACAGCAACATCATGGCCTGCGTAAAACACTTTGCTTTATATGGCGCTGCCGAAGCCGGCAGAGATTACAACACTACCGATATGAGCCGTGTGAAAATGTTTAACGAATATTTTCCGCCTTACAAAGCTGCAGTAGATGCAGGAGTAGGTACTGTAATGGCTTCTTTTAATGAAGTGGATGGCATTCCGGCTACTGCAAATAAATATTTAATGACCGATGTATTGCGAAAGCTCTGGGGCTTTAAAGGGTTTGTGGTAACAGATTATACCGGTATTAATGAAATGATTGATCATGGCATGGGCAACCTGCAACAGGTATCAGCTCTGGCTTTAAAATCAGGAATAGATATGGATATGGTGGGAGAGGGTTTTTTAACAACGATTGCCCAATCTTTAAAAGAAGGAAAAATTACTTTGACACAAATTGATAATGCCTGCAGGCATATTTTAGAAGCAAAATATATTTTAGGTTTATTTGAAAGCCCGTATAAGTATTGTAACGAACAAAGGGCAAAAACAGAAATTTTTACAGCATCGCACCGTAAGGTTGCCCGGGAAATTGCTGCTCAAAGTTTTGTTTTATTAAAAAACCAGGATGATCTTTTGCCTTTGAAAAAAGGTGGAACAATCGCTGTAATTGGGCCTCTGGCCGATAATAAAAAAAATATGCCGGGTACCTGGAGTGTGGCAGCAAATTTTGATAATTCAATTTCGGTATTAGCAGGTATTAAAGAAGTTGCCGGGGCAGAAGCCAATGTGCTTTACGCCAAAGGCTCTTTTTTAGACGATGACAGCCTTTATGAACAACGTGCCGGTATGTTTGGCAAAGATTTTCCCCGATCTGGAAAAACAAAACAACAACTGCTAGATGAAGCGCTTGCCGTAGCTGCACAGGCCGATGTAATTATTGCCGCCGTTGGCGAAAGCGCCGAAATGAGCGGTGAAAGTAGTAGCCGAACAAATATTGATATTCCACAAGCCCAAAAAGATTTGTTGGGAGCATTATTAAAAACAGGCAAGCCGGTTATTATGGTAATGTTTGCCGGCCGGCCTTTAACCATTAAATGGGAAAGTGAAAATTTACCGGTTATTTTAAATGTATGGTTTGGCGGCAGCGAAGCCGGGTATGCTATAGCTGATGTAATATTTGGCGATGTAAACCCATCGGGTAAACTCACAAGTACTTTTCCGCAAAATATTGGGCAGGTACCTATTTACTATGCCCATAAAAATACCGGCCGCCCGTTGCCCGAAGGTAAATGGTTCGAAAAATTTCGTAGTAATTATTTGGATGTAAGCAATGATCCTTTATATCCTTTTGGATATGGATTAAGCTATACTCAATTTTCTTATTCTGATATAAAATTAAGCAGCAGTAAAATGGCTAAAGGCGGGAGTATTATTGCATCGGTAACCGTTACCAATACCGGGATGATGGAAGGAAAAGAAGTGGTGCAACTTTACTTAAGGGATATAGTGGGCAGTATTTCCAGGCCGGTAAAAGAATTAAAAGGTTTTCAAAAAATAAACTTAAAACCCGGCGAAAGTAAAGAGGTAATCTTTAAAATTACCGAAGAAGAACTGAAGTTTTACAACAGCGACCTTCAGTATGTTTCCGAGCCCGGAGATTTTAAAGTGTTTATTGGCAGCAATAGCCGTGATGTTAAAGAAAATAGTTTTGAATTGACCAATTAAAATTAGCAATTACTTAAAAAGTAATTTATAGGGTATAAAAATAAAATAGTTACCTGCTTCCAGGTAACTAAATATAATAATGATTTCTTTTTTTAACTAAGCTGCTTTTACTGCAATTTTAAAGGCAAGGCTCATGTAACGGAAGCTGTCCGTATTACCATTGTCTTCAAATTTCCATTCCCTTCCTTCGCTTAATGGGGGATTTTTTGCGCTTCCTACGGCTTCTGCAATCCCAATAAATGAGTTATGAGAGGCCAGTTTAAAGCCATAAAACTTTCCTTTACTCAATTGCAAATTGGGAATGTTGAAGCGTATCCATTTGCCGCAATCTGATTGGCTTATAGATACTTTGGCGCTGCCTAATTGTTCGCCCCATTTACGGGTGTCGGCATCGTAATCGTGGATAGTGAGCAAAACTTCAGCAGGTTGGTTTACAAATGTGGGAAGTACTTCAATCCCTTCGAGGCTGCCGCCACTGTTGGCTAAAAAAGTTTGTCCTTTACTGATTTCTTTTTTGTTCCCGGGGTAGCAACCAATCCAGCTAGTGGTGTTGTTTTCGGTTTGCTCTTTTGCATGAGAAGTGTGCATAGCTTGAACTTTACCTGTATTCATTTTAGGTATATTTTTAGGTTTAACAATAAAAATTAACAGGTAGAATTCACATCAGTTCCCTAAAGTTAACTTTAAAAAATACTTATTATTGTGAAAACAATGTTATTGTTTTCTATAAAGTTTCAAAAGAATTATTTATATTCTCCAAAAACACTACGCAGGATATTGGCAACTTCTCCAAGCGTACAATAATTTTCAACGGCGCTTATGACTGCAGGCATAAGATTGCGGTTACTTTGGGCGCATTCCTTAATTTGGGCCAGGCAACCTGCTGCTTTTGTATTGTCTCTTTTTTGAATTAGGTTTTCCAGTTTTAGGGTTTGGATTTTTTGTATGCTACTGTCTATTTTAAAAAGCGGCGCCTGGTGCGTTTCCTCCAATTGAAATTTATTTACCCCAACAATTATTTGTTCACCGTTTTCAACTTTAGTTTGATAGCTATATGCGCTTGCGGCTATTTCGTTCTGTATAAAACCTTGTTCAATGGCGCTTACGCTTCCGCCCAATATATCAATTTTATTTATGAGTTGCCATGCGGCTTTTTCCACTTCACTGGTGAGTGATTCTATAAAATAACTTCCGGCAAGGGGATCAACCGTATCGGGAGCGCCACTTTCAAATGCCACAATTTGTTGGGTACGCAGCGCAATTGTAGCGGCTTCTTCGGTGGGCAGGCTTAGGGCTTCATCGTAGCCATTGGTGTGCAATGATTGTGTGCCGCCTAATACGGCAGACAAGGTTTGCAAGGTAACACGGCTTATGTTATTGAGTGGTTGCTGTGCTGTTAAGGTGCTTCCGCCGGTTTGGGTATGAAAGCGCAACATCATGGCTTTTTCATCGGTAGCGCCAAGCTCTTTCATAATTTTGGCCCACATTTTTCTTGCTGCCCTAAATTTGGCCACTTCTTCAAATAAATTATTATGGGCATTAAAAAAGAACGATAGCCTTTTGCCAAAAACATTTATGTCGAGCCCTTTTTCCTGCGCTGCTTTTACGTAGGCTTTGCCATTGCTTAAGGTAAAAGCTATTTCCTGCACGGCGGTGCTGCCTGCTTCCCTTATATGGTATCCCGATATGGAAATGCTGTTCCACTTAGGCAGGTTTTCACTGCACCATTCAAATATATCGGTGATGATCCTCATAGATGGTTTAGGCGGATAAATATAAGTTCCCCTGGCAGCGTATTCTTTTAAAATATCGTTTTGAATGGTTCCTGAAATTTTATTTAAATCTGCCCCTTGCTTTTTGGCTAAGGCAACATAAAACGCCAGTAAAATAAAGCCTGTGGCATTTATGGTCATTGAGGTAGAAACATTTTCCAGGTTGATGCCTTTAAACAGCCGCTCCATATCTTCAATGCTATTTATAGAAACACCCACCTTGCCTACTTCTCCATCGGCCAGTGGATGGTTGCAATCATAACCAATTTGTGTGGGCAGATCAAAGGCTACACTTAAGCCACTTACGCCCTGGCCCAGCAGGTAATGATAGCGCTTATTGCTTTCTTCGGCGGTAGAAAACCCGGCATATTGCCGCATGGTCCACAGTTTTCCCCTGTACATTGATGATTGCACACCACGGGTAAACGGAAATTTTCCTGGAAGCGATTGGTCAGCAATTTCATCTGCATCTTGCCTGCTGTACAATTCTTTTATTTCAATATCTGAAGAAGTGCTGATTTTTTTGCTGTGCATGGTAAAGGGTTTAATCCGTTAATTTTTGGGCTTCAAACCTCAGGGCATCTATTACAATATTATTTAACTGGGCATTTTCCTGTAAGCTGTATTCAATAATTCTTTTGCTTAAATCCATAGCTGTAGCATTGTGTGGGAGTGGTGCTGCAAGTTGGTTGATGATGTAAATATTCTGGTCTTTAAGCCTGGTTACAGCGCCCCAAATTTCGGGGTTTACATAAATCTGTTGCGTGGCATTATACTCATGTTCACTTTTTATGGTTTCTACAAGGGTTTGTTGCATTAATGTAGCGCTCATATTGCTATTATGGGAACGGTTAACGAGATTTTGCAGGCCAATCCTTTCGGCAAATAAAGTGAGCCTTTCCAGCGCCTGCAGTTTTAAACGTGTACCTTCATCGTTGATCTCCATTTTTTCGCTTATTTTTTCCTTTAATTTCCTGATTTCTATAAATAATAATATTTGAATAATTATCATAATTACAAACCCAATAAGGTTATAGGAATCGAAAAAAGATTGCAGTAAATGCATTTAAAAAATTTAGGCTACAAAAATAACCATCCTAAAGTATAAATTTCTTATTTAGCAAACTTTAGCTTGCAGGTTGCCTCTTTTTAAATGTAATTTTGTGGTATAAATGCATATTTATGAGTATTTCTATTGAAACACCGGTGAAATTTACCCAGGGTGCCATTACAGAAGCCAAACGGTTAATGAATGAACCAGGATTTGACGTAGAAAAAAAACTTCGCCTTGGCGTAAAAGGCGGTGGATGCAGTGGCATGACTTACCTGCTGAGTTTTGAAAAACCTGCATCTAACGATAGCCATTTTGATATTGAAGGCCTGCCTTGCATTATGGATAAAAGCCACAGTATTTATCTTATAGGTATGGAAATTGATTTTCAGGATGGATTGAATTCCCGTGGTTTTACATTTAACAATCCCAATGCCAGCAGTACTTGTGGTTGCGGAACCAGTTTTGCAGTGTAAATTTATAGAGGCTTAAATTCAGGGTTGCCGTACATTTTTTTATTGAAGAGGTAATATTTCCCGTTTTTATAATTTTTCCAATAACGCTTCCCTTCCAGGTCGTAATAAAGCCGCCCATCTGCAGATTTTTTTGCCACTTGATCATTTACCGAAATTATTTTTGGGACAGGTGTAGCAATTTTTTTTGCAATGGGTGCAGTGCTACCTGTTTTTTCTGAGTTTGATGGTGTGATTTTTTTACTGCAACCAATTAGAATAACTAAAAATAAAAAGAAGAAAAAACGAGTATTGCGGATATGCATGGATATTGTTTTCCTAAATCCTGCAATAATGCTACCAAAATTTATCTATCAAGCATTGCTGCCAGGGATAGGAGCTCTTCCATTTTATAATGATTGCGTTCATTATCAAAGCATTTTGCCAGTTCTTCCAGTAAATACTGAACAATTTTTTTGCTATTCATGGGTTTAAAGTAAGATACCGCAGGATGAACTGAGAGCTTATTAAAATAATTTTCGATGTCTTTGTGCGAATACATTTGGCCGTTTACTGCGTCAATAAAAAATTTAATGTGTTCCGTGCCCTGGCTTTTGGCAGTGTAAGGGTCAGATGTATTGTCGAAGTATGCCAAAATAAACTGGCGGGGTAAATGAATTGCTTTCACCGGAATATCGAGTAATTCACAAAGAATGAGGTATAGGATACCATTGCCAATAGCATTTCCTTTTTTTGATTCCACAACTTTATTTAGTAAAAAAAGGTCGGCATTGTCATAGCTCAACTCTGTGCCTTTTTGCTTATAATAATTATATAAAATACTGTTTACAACGTTTATTTTTTCTATGGAAGTAAGATAGCTGTTTAATTCCAGCCAGGTATTGCGGCGAATTTTCTCTATTTCCTGCAGGAGAGATATGGCCTGCATTTCTGGATAATTATAACGGGCAACAATTAATGCGCCGTTAATAAGGCTGCCATCTTCATCTTTCCACTTAATAAACTCCTGGGTAAGGTCCCTAAAGTGTACACGGTGTATGAGCATTTCTATCCGCTCCTGCGTTTGCTCATCTTCTATTTTTTCCCAAAGCTGTTCCAGTTGCGGAATAATATCTTTTCCAAACGAAAGTATTTTTTCGCTTACGGTTCCATAAACGTATTCGTCGGGGTCGTCTATTAAACGAAAAAGCGCTGATATTTCTTTGTCCTGGCTCAAGAGATATTTATTTTTCAATTACGACTTAAATATCGGGCAGAAGAAGGATTGTGCTTTGTTAAAATTATAAACATACGGGGATAACTGCAAGAAGAAGGGCAGGAAAAATTACAAGAAAAGAGAAAAATTATTGTGAAGCGGCCTTTTTAAGTAAAACATTATGGAGTTCCAATACCTGTGGTATCAATAATTGTTGTTCGTCATTAAATATTATATAGTCGCATCGTTTCATTTTTTCATCTTCGGGCATTTGTTTATTCATGCGCTCTAGTACTTTTTTGGCAGGTATTTTATCTCTTTTCATTACCCTTGTAAGCCTTAATTTAAAAGGCGCCGATACGCCAATTACGGCATCCAGTTGTTTGTTGGACTCACTTTCAAAAAGAATTGCAGCTTCTTTTATAGTATAGTGTGTTTTTTGCTGCAGCATCCATTTTTCCGCATCGGCAATAGTGGCCGGGTGTACCAGGGAATTGAGCAAGGCCAATTTATTAGCATCGTTAAACACAATGCCCGAAAGTATTTTGCGGTTTAAAGTTCCCGACGCATATACTTCTTTTCCAAAATGATGAAGAATACTATTTTTTAAGGATTCATCTTCATTCATTAATTGCTTTGCCCTTTCATCGGCATAATACACGGGTACTGCAAGTAGTTCAAAAATTTTGGATACCGTGGTTTTACCAGCGCCAATACCCGATGTGATACCAATTTTAAGCAAGAGTTTATATTTTTAATAAAAAGAGTAACCTGCAAATTTAACGGTTACCCAAAGAATAAATAACACAATAAAATAGAGGCAATAATGCCTGCAAGATCGGCCAGCAACATTGCAGTAACTGCATAGCGGGTGTTTTTAATAGCAACCGACCCAAAGTACACGGCAATTACATAAAAAGTGGTATCTGAGGAACCCTGTAAAATACAAGCCAGCCTGCCTGCAAATGAATCGGCGCCAAAGGTTTTCATGGTATCAATCATCATTCCTCTTGCGCCGCTGCCGCTCATGGGTTTTATAAGTGCAGTAGGTAAGCCATCTATAAAGCGGGTGTCGGTTCCCATTGCAGCAAATAAAGATTTCATACCATTAATTACCACATCAAAAACTCCGCTGGTGCGCAACATGCTTATGGCTACCAGCATGCCCACTATATAAGGAATTATTTTTATAGCGGTTTCAAACCCGCCTTTGGCGCCTTCGGCAAACGAATCGAACACATCAATTTTTTTATATACGCCACCAATTACAATAGCCACAAAAATAAAAAGGATGATGCCATTGCTCAATATAGAGGAAAACCGCTGCGCCTCTGATGAATGCAGTTGATGCACATATATTACCAGCAAACCTATGAGTAGCGATAAGCCGCCTACCCACGTTAATATTACCGGTTGTACAAGATTTATTTTTTGTTTTAAGGAAACAATAATAAGCGCCGCCATTGTTGCAACAAAAGTGGCAATCATGCAGGGAATAAAAATATCGGTGGCATTTTGTGCACCCAGGCCGCTACGCCAGGCTATAATGGTTACGGGTATTAAAGTGAGGCCCGATGCATGTAAAGCCAGGAACATAATTTGTGCATTGGAGGCCACTGCTTTGTTTGGGTTCAACTCCTGCAGGCTTTCCATGGCTTTGAGCCCAAATGGCGTTGCCGCATTATCTAAATTTAAAAGGTTAGCCGAAAAATTCATCATCATGTGCCCGGTTGCTGGGTGACCACTGGGCACGTCGGGAAATATTTTGGAGAAAAAGGCCCAATTAATCTCGATAAAAACCTTATTCCGCCTGCTTTTTCGGCTATATTTAAAAAACCCATAAATAGAGCAAGAATGCCAATAAGCGGAAAAATAATTTCCAGTACGGCATTTTTAGCCGTTTCAATAATGCCATCAACCTTGCGTACTAATTTTTTTTGTACTTCAAGGTAACTGTAAGTTTCCAGCGAAGGTTTTATGTTTTTGAAAAAAGTTACCGAATCAGCATGGCTGCCATCATGAAGCAATACCGTGGCTTTGGTAATTTCGGAAGTTTTATAATAGCCGTATTCACTCAAAAAAATGCCATAATTGCTGTTGAGTTTTAAATTTTCCGGCGAACCTATACCTGCATAAAATGTACTGTCGTATTTATCGGAAGATTTTCCGGAAACCATCCGGTTAAATATTTTATTATCACCGCCAATCATCTTAATGCTGGCAACAATAATGGCAATAATAACAAATGCGCTCCATATTCTGCTTAAAACCATAAAAAACAAATAAGAAGTTGAAAATACTAAAATCTATTTGATTGAAACGGATAGCAGAAAAAATAAAAAAGCACAGCGGTATAAATTTCAGCAGAAAACCCGGTTCAGGGTTTCTTTTTTACTTCTTTTGCCCAGGTATCTTTTAAGGTTGTGGTACGGTTAAAAACTAATTTTTCCGTGGTAGCATCTTTGTCAACACAAAAATATCCTTTTCTCAAAAACTGGAAACGGTCCTGAGGTAAAGCATTTTTTAAAGAAGGCTCAATAAATGCCTGTACTACTTTTAATGAATCCGGATTTATATAATCTTTAAAATCACCTTCTTCAGAAGAAGGGTCTTCTACTTTAAACAGTCGGTCGTACAGCCTTACTTCTGCCTGCAGTGCATGCGCCGCACTTACCCAATGAATAGTGCCTTTTACCTGCAATCCACTGCTATCGCTGCCGCTTTTGCTTTCGGGAAAATAGGTGCAATTGAGTTGTGTAATATTTCCGTTGGCATCTTTTTCAAAGCTGTTGCATTTAACTATGTATGCGCTTTTTAACCGTACCATTGCCCCGGGCGCCAGGCGAAACCATTTTTTTGCAGGCAGTTCCATAAAATCTTCCTGCTCTACCCACAGTTCTCTGCTAAAGGGTACACTGCGGCTACCTGCTGTTTCTTCGGGACCGTTTTCACTTAAAAATTCTTCGGTTTTACCATCTTTATAATTTGTTATTACCAGTTTTAAAGGTTCTAAAACAGCCATAGCTCTTTTTGCAGAAACATTCAGGTGCTCCCGAAGGTAAAATTCCAAAAGCCCGATATCTACCATATTTTCTCTTTTGGCAATGCCAATGGCTTCACAAAAATTACGGATGCTTTCCGGCGTAAAACCCCTGCGGCGCATACCGCTGATTGTGGGCATCCGTGGGTCGTCCCAACCGTTTACATGGCCTTCGTTTACCAGTTGCAAAAGTTTTCTTTTGCTCATTACGGTATAGGTGAGGTTTCGCCTTGCAAATTCGTATTGATGAGATGGGAAAATTTCCAGCTTTTCAATCAGCCAGTCGTAAAGCTCACGGTGAGGCACAAATTCCAGTGTGCAAATGGAGTGGGTAATATTTTCTATTGAATCGCTTTGCCCATGTGCAAAATCGTACATGGGGTAAATACACCACTTATCCCCGGTGCGGTGGTGATGGGCATGTTTAATGCGGTATAAAATGGGGTCACGCATCAACATGTTCATGTGCTTCATATCTATTTTAGCACGAAGTGTTTTTGCTCCATCGGGAAAAACGCCGTTTTTCATTTTTTCAAACAGCATTAAGTTTTCTTCAATGCTGCGGTTGCGAAAAGGACCGTCAACACCGGGTTCGGTAGGTGTGCCTTTTAGCCTTGCAATTTCTTCCGATGAGGAATCATCTACATAAGCTAAATTTTTGTTGATGAGTTTTATAGCAAATGCATACATATTTTCAAAATAATCCGATGCATATAATTCATCTTTCCATTCAAACCCAAGCCATTTGATGTCTGCCTTAATGCTTTCTACATATTCTGTTTCTTCGGTAACCGGGTTAGTGTCGTCAAATCTAAGGTTGGTATAGCCGGGATATTTTTTGGTTAACCCAAAATTGAGGCAAATGCTGGATGCATGGCCCATGTGCAAATACCCGTTGGGTTCTGGCGGAAAGCGGGTTACGATACTTTTGTGTTTTCCGGATGCAAGGTCCGCTTCAATAATTTCTTCTAAAAAATTCAGGCTTTTTTCTTCGCTCATAATATTAAGTGTAACGCAAATTTTATCTGGGGTTTACCGAAAAGGAAAGTGGCTATTAGATTGTCCAGTCTATAACCTGGTTAATCCATTCCTGCTTAAAAGGAACGCTTACTTTAATATAATTATCGGTATAACCTTCCATCATATTGTTTTTGTTTACCGCTTCAAACAGTGTTTTTCTTGTTTGGCCAATATGCAGCCGTGTAAATTCCTGCATTTTGGCATAGCTAAGGTTGCGTAAAATTTTGTTGCGAATATTCCTGGTTTGTACCGGTACAATGGGTTTAATGTTCAGTGCATCGGTATTGTCCCTTTCGGAATAAGTGAAAACATGCAGGTAAGAAATATTCAACTGTTGCAGAAAAGTAACTGTATCATTAAAATCTTCATCGGTTTCCCCGGGAAAGCCCACTATTACATCTACACCAATACAGGCATGGGGCATGAGTAATTTTATTAATCCCACTTTTTCAGCATACAACTCCCGTTTGTACCTGCGGCGCATATCGCCTAAAATTTTATTGCTGCCGCTTTGCAACGGGATATGAAAATGCGGCATAAATTTATTGCTGTTGGCTACAAATTCGATCAATTCGTTGCTCAATAAATTGGGTTCAATTGAGGAAATACGAAACCGCTCAATGCCATTTGCCCTGTCTAAATTTTTAACGAGTTCAAAGAAATTTTCATCTCTTTTTTTACCGCCGGTAAAGCCTTTGCCAAAATCACCTAGGTTGATACCGGTGAGCACTATTTCTTTGGCGCCGGATTGAGCAAGCATAGTTACATCATCCAATACATTTTGGATACTGTTGCTCCTGCTTTTGCCTCTTGCCATAGGTATGGTACAAAAGCTGCAGTTGTAATCGCATCCATCCTGCACTTTTAAAAAAATCCTTGTACGTTCATCTATGGAATGGGAGGCCGTAAATACATTTACATCATCTATATCGCAACTGCAAATTTTTGCCGCATCATTCTTGGTTAATTCTTTTAAATGGCTGGCAATATTAAATTTTTCTGCTGCGCCCAATACCAGGTTTACTCCGGGAATGGAGGCAATTTCCCTGGGTTTTAACTGGGCATAGCAGCCGGTTACTACTACTAATGCTTCAGGTGCATTCCGGTTGATGCGCCTCACCAACTGCCGGCATTCTTTATCGGCATTTTCTGTAACGGAGCAGGTGTTGATTACATATACATCGGCATTTTCATCAAATTCTTTTTTAATAAAGCCGTCGTTTTCCAGCATACGGCCTATTGCCGTAGTTTCACTAAAGTTGAGCTTGCAGCCAAGCGTATGTAATGCTACCGTTTTTTTCACCGAGTGCAAAGGTACTGATTTTGCCCAAAAAAACCGGTAAAGCCTATTACAGCCTCATCTTCTTATAAGCATTGATAAGCCCGTTGGTACTGGAATCATGGGTGGTAATTTCCTGCTCATTTTCCAGTTCGGGTAAAATATTCATGGCTAATTTTTTGCCCAGTTCTACGCCCCATTGATCAAAGCTGTAAATATTCCAAATAACACCCTGAACAAAAATTTTATGTTCGTACAAGGCAATCATCTGGCCTAAAGTATATGGGGTAATTTTTTTAATGAGGAATGAATTGGTTGGTCTGTTGCCGGTAAATACCCGGTATGGGTTTTCGTGTTCCTTACCATTCATTAAGGCTTCGGTTTGAGCAAAAAAATTGCTGAGTAATTTTGTGTGGTGGTCGCCAACAGGGTTGTGGGATTGTGCAGGCGCTATAAAATCGCAAGGGATAAAAGCGGTGCCCTGGTGAATGAGTTGATAAAAAGCATGCTGGCCATTGGTGCCCGGCTCGCCCCAAATTACCGGCCCTGAATTATAAGGGATTGGGTTGCCGTTCCTATCTACATATTTTCCGTTACTTTCCATATTGCCCTGTTGAAAATATGCTGCAAACCTGTGTAAATACTCGTCGTAAGGCAATATAGCTTCTGTTTCGGCGCCAAAAAAATTGCGGTACCAAATGCCTGATAAAGCCATTATTACCGGTATGTTGTTTTTAAAGGGGGTTTCTTTAAAATGTACATCTGTGGCATAAGCACCTTTTAATAATTGCTCAAAATTTTCGTATCCAATTGTAGCGGCTATGGATAGGCCGATGGCGCTCCATAAACTGTACCTTCCGCCCACCCAGTCCCAAAATACAAACATATTGCTGGCATCTATCCCAAATTTTTCCACCTCATCTTTATTGGTACTTAGCGCCACAAAATGTTTTTTGATGCTCGCTTCGGTTCCGCCATTTTGCAAAAACCAATTTCTTGCCGTATGGGCATTGGTCATGGTTTCCTGCGTAGTAAAAGTTTTGCTGGCAATAAGAAAAATGGTTTCATCTGCACTTACATTTTTAAGTGTTTCAACAATATGGGTGCCATCAATATTGCTAACAAAATAAGGTTGTATGCCTTTGTGCCAATAGGGTTTTAATGCTTCGGTAACCATTACGGGGCCTAAATCGCTGCCGCCAATTCCTATGTTAACAATATATTTAATTTTTTTACCGGTAAAGCCAAGCCATGTACCGTTATGGATATTTTGTACAAAAGATTTCATATGCTCCAGCCCGGCCTTAATTTCAGGCATTACATCCTGGCCGTTCGTTTTAACGGGATGCCCGCTAAAATTTCGTAATGCCGTATGTAAAACCGCCCTGTTTTCTGTTGCATTAATAGTTTCACCAGCAAACATGGCATCTATGGCCTCCACAAGGTTACATTCATTTGCAAGCTGGAGCAGTAGCTCAAGTGTATTATCGGTAAATATATTTTTAGAATAATCAAAAAGTATGTCTTCAAATTGCAGGGAATAATTGCAAAACCTTTTTTCATCATTAAAAAAAAGGTCTTTCATTTTTATTTGGTCAAACAAGTTAAAATGGCTTTCAAGCGCCGCCCAGGCATTGGTAGTAGTGGGATTTACAGATGGAAACATTGTTTTTTTTTGCTAAGGTAATTATTACATGAGGATACACAAAAGCCCGGTTGCATTTTATTGTAATTTTGTAATATGAAGCTGTATGTAATAAGCGGACTTGCCGCAGATAAACGGGTTTTTAAACACCTCCGGTTTCCCGAAGCTGTAGAGCCGGTTTTCCTGGATTGGATAGCGCCACAAAACAACGAAACTCTTTCATCTTATGCAGCAAGGCTGGCTCAAAAAATGGATACAAAAAGCCCGTTTGCTTTGCTGGGCTTATCTATGGGCGGGATGGTAGCGGTGGAAATTTCTAAAGTGCAGCAGCCGGTTTTAACCATATTAGTATCAAGTATTCCTTTATCGAACCAGCTACCCGGGTTTTATAAACTTGCAGGTAAACTCTATTTATATAAATTGGTTCCGGTAAGCCTCATTAAAAAAGCATCAATGCTTAAAAGGTATTTTGCTGCCGAAAGCGCCGAAGACAAGCAAACCTTACGCAACGTTGTAATAGAAAGCGATGCCGGTTTTATTCACTGGGCAATGGGAGCAATTTTAAAATGGGAAAATGAAATATTACCCAAACCCTACTTTCATATACATGGCAGCAGCGATGAAATTTTACCCATTAAATATACACATCCAACCCATATTATACCTAATGGAAAACATTTAATGGTAATGACAAAGGCCGGGGAGTTAAACCTTTTACTAAATGAAATTTTAGCAGAAAAAAAAGCTTTCTAAAAAAATTAATGTTAAATTAAATGCCTTGCTGGAACAATCCTGTTTTCTGTTACAGACTTTACAGAAAAAACAAATCCTTTTTGAATAGCATAAGCGCCGTACTGGCCTTTTTTATTTAAGGCCAAAAAACCTACCTGTATTTCTTTGGCTTTTTGGGGATCTCGTTTTACTATGCGTTCAACTGCTTTTTTGCAGGCAGCTGCCGGGCTGTACCCTCGCCGCATATATTCTACAACGGTATGTGTACCGCAGGTACGAATTAATTCTTCACCTACGCCACTGCTTGTAGCTGCTCCCACTTCGTTATCTACAAAAAGGCCTGCGCCAATAATCGGCGAATCGCCAACCCTGCCATGTATTTTATAAGCCATACCACTTGTAGTAACCGCTCCCGATAAATTTGAAGAATTATCCAGCGCAATAAGTCCCATGGTATCATGGTTGGGGCTGCCATCCTCAAAAAAGGCAGGAGCAAATGGGCCATGGTTGTTGCCGGGTTTACTATTTTCAATATTAATCACTGGTTTATATTCGCTTTTCTTAAGCCATTCTGTATAGGCTTTTTGCGCATCTTCCGATAATTGCTTTGGCTCAAGTGTAAAGCCATTTTCTAAAGCAAATTGCTGTGCGCCAGCGCCAACCAACAGTACATGTGGCGTATTTTCCATCACTTTACGGGCTACAGAAACCGGGTGTTTAATGCGTTCCAAGCCTGCTACTGCACCACAATTTGCTTTTTCATCCATAATACAACTGTCCAGGGTTACAATACCATCCCTGTCGGGGTAGCCGCCCAATCCTACACAACAATTAATTTGGTTTTCAATAAATATGGCTCCTGCTTCCACGGCGTCAAGTGATTTTCCGTTTTTTGCCAAAATTTCCCATGCAGCTGCATTTACCGGCATTCCACTATCCCAGGTAGCTACCACAATAGGTTTAATTGCCGAAAAAAGTGGTTTTTGAAAAGATAATAAGGGAGCAGATAAAGCGCTGAGTGTTAAGAATTTTCGGCGGTTCATAAATAATGGTTTTGAATGATGTTGAAAAAATCCTACTCAAAGTTTAAAAAAAAGATCCAATTGGGAACTAAATTTTGAAAATTTTAAGCTGATAATCTTAACTTTATAATTAATGTGAGGATTCATTGAGGTTGCTGGCACAAATATTGTAATTCATTAAAACGATTTCATAATTTTTAAAAAAATTCAGATAGCAAATGAAAAAACTGATGTTACTGCTGGTTACAGCATTTATAGTGGCTGGCACACAGGCACAAACCAAAGAAGAAATTGAAAAACGTAAAGCTGCCAAAGAAGAGCAGGCAAAACTTACCAGCGACCAGGCAGCTATAGATAAAGAACAGGCTGTGCTGGCAGAACAGGCAAGGCAGGAGAAAATTAAAATGTTCAAAGATTCTGTAATGGCAGAAACCAGGGCGCAATGGGTAAAAGACAGTTTACGCTCCATACAGGACAGTTCCAATAAAGTACAGACAGAAAACGACAGGCTTAGTACAGAAAAATACCTTGCCGTAGATAAAAGCCGAAACGATGTGTACACGGCAGCCGGCCTTTCCGATTATGAAATGCAAAAAGTGAAAGTTATCAATTCCCAGTACTATGCCCGTGCAAAAGCTATTAATGCAGATGAATCAATTGCTGGTGATATTAAAAGCAAGCGTCTTGCTGCTTTAAATAAAGAAAGGCTTAAAAAAATTAAAGCTACTTTAGGTGGCAAAAAAGCAAGCGCTTTGGAAAAAGCAAGAAAAACCACAGCCCAAAATGCTGAAGATTCCGACAGCCAATGGCTTTATGAAATAGATAGCACAAAGGGCAAAAAGAAATCATAATATAGTATAATAAAAGATTGATTGAGCTAAATCCCGGCCATAAAGGTTGGGATTTTTCTTTTTCGAATATAAAGATGTAGTGAAAAATAGCTTAAAATTTAGTACCTTTGCGCCCATTTTTAATGTATTATGATTAATGTAAATAATGTAACCCTTGCTTTTGGTAAAAGGGTTTTATTCGACGAAGTAAATATCAATTTTACCAGGGGAAATTGCTATGGTATTATAGGTGCAAATGGAGCTGGCAAATCTACCTTTTTAAAAATTATTAGCGGCGATATTGATCCCAATAAAGGAAGTGTAGACATTACACCCGGCGAACGTATGGCCGTACTCAATCAAAATCAGTTTGCTTTTGACGAGTGTACTGTATTAAATACCGTATTAATGGGCCACAAAAAAATGTGGCAGGTGATGCACGACAGGGATGCTATTTATGCCAAAGAAGATTTTACAGAGGCTGACGGAATTAAGGCAGGGGAACTGGAAGAACAGTTTGGTGAAATGGGTGGCTATACTGCCGAAAGCGATGCAGCAACCTTTTTAAGTGAGCTTGGCGTAAAAGACGAATTGCAGCAGCAGTTGATGAAAGACATAAGCGCAAATTTAAAAGTAAGGGTATTGCTGGCACAGGCGCTTTTTGGTAACCCCGATATACTTTTACTGGATGAACCTACCAATAACCTCGATGTGGAAACCATCGGCTGGTTAGAAAACTTTTTGGCAGACTATGAAAATATTGTGCTTGTGGTAAGCCACGACCGTCACTTTTTGGATGCCGTATGTACCCATGTAGCCGATGTGGACAGGGGGAAAATTAAAATTTATACCGGCAACTATACTTTCTGGTACGAAAGCTCACAGCTTGCAGCAAGGCAATTGACAGATAAGAATAAAAAAATGGAAGAAAAGCGCAAAGATTTGCTCGATTTTATTGCACGCTTTAGCGCCAATGCATCAAAAAGTAAGCAGGCTACCAGCCGTAAAAAAGCCCTGGAAAAACTAGTAATTGAAGATATTCAACCCAGCAACAGGAAATACCCCGGAATAATTTTTAAGCAGGAAAGGGAAGTGGGAAATGAAATACTTAAAGTACAAAACCTTTCCGCATCCGTTGATGGGAAATTATTGTACAGTAAACTCAATTTTGATGTACAAAAAGGCCAAAAAATTGCCTTTATAAGCCGGGAGCCTTTGGCGCTTACCAGTTTTTTTGAAGTAATTAACGGAAAAGCAAATGCCGGTTCGGGAACTTATGAATGGGGAACTACTATTACTACAGCTTATTTACCCAACGACAACAGCGAATACTTCAGTGGCGTAAACCTTAACTTAATGGATTGGCTAAGACAATATGTGCCTTCACATGTTACCGATGTAGATGAAGATTTTTTAAGGGGGTTTTTAGGCAAAATGCTTTTTAGCGGAGATGAAATTTTAAAGAAAACCAATGTGCTGAGCGGAGGGGAAAAAGTACGCTGCATGTTAAGCAAAATGATGATCCAAAACCCCAATACAGTAATTTTGGATGAACCTACAAACCACCTCGATCTGGAAAGTATCATTGCATTTAACGACAGTATGCTTTCTTTTTCCGGTATTGTATTATTTACCACACACGATCACCAGTTTATGCAAACCGTTGCCAACAGGATTATAGAAATTACACCCTATGGAATGATTGACCAATTGATGGCTTATGATGAGTACCTTGCAGATGACCGGATAAAAAAGCTAAGAGAAGAAATGTACGGTGAACCCGTATTATAAATCGGTTTTATTTTTTGGCACAGTTTTTAAACGAATTATCAATAAACCTTTGAAAATAATATAATCATGAAATTGAAATTTTTTATTTGTTTTATTGCAATGTTTACAATGCTTTCAATTGCATCTGCCCAAAAAAACATTACCTCGCAGGAATATACTACAGCGTTGGGTGTAAAGTTTTATCCTGGTGCCATCTCTGTAAAGCACTTTTTTAAACCTTCTGCTGCCATTGAAGGCCTTGGCTATTTTTGGAACAAAGGTATGCGAATAACCGGCCTTTACGAGTTTCATATGGATATTGCCAATGCCGAAGGATTAAAATGGTATGTAGGCCCTGGTGCTCATGTGGGTTTTTACAATAATAAATATTATAAGGGTGGCACTTCAGTAGGAGTGGATGGCGTAATTGGCCTGGATTATAAATTTAAAAATGCCCCAATTAATGTTTCTTTGGACTGGCAACCTTCTGTAGAGTTTAGCGACTACGACGGTTTTAGCGGCAGTTGGGGTGGGTTGGGCATTAGATATGTTTTTTAAATGAAAGCAATAATCACATCAGTTATTGATTTTTTTTATCCTTTATTTAGGAAAATAATGCCTTTGCAAACTTTTAGGTATGCAGCCTGCGGTGGATCCAATGCATTATTTGGCCTGATTATTTACTTTTTTACTTACTGGTATTTTTTTAAAGGCGCAATTGTAGATATTGGTTTTTTTGCCTTTGAACCGCATAGCGCAGCACTTTTTCTTTCTTCAATAATTACATTTTTAGCAGGCTTTACGCTAAATCGTTACGTGGTATTCACAACATCTAAGCTTAAAGGCAGAATACAGTTGTTCAGGTATTTCCTTTCCTTTGGCTCCAACCTGGTTATTAATTATGCATTACTTAAACTAATGGTTGAAAAATTCTTTTGGAACCCCGTTTTCAGCCAGCTTTTTACCATTTGCATCGTAATAATATTAAGTTATTTTACCCAGCGTCACTTTACCTTTAAAGTACATAAAGACGGTCATACAGAATTTACCGATTTGCAATAATCTTAAAGTAGAAATCCATCTATTTAACTGCATGTATTTCAATTTACTGCCATTTTTGCACTCAAAATTGCATTGGCATAAAGATTGACAATATTCGGTTATAAACAATTTAAATAAATTAAGATATATGGGCAAGATAATTGGAATTGACTTAGGAACCACAAACAGTTGCGTTGCCGTAATGGAAGGTAACGAACCCGTTGTAATTGCCAACGATGAAGGGCGCCGTACAACGCCTTCAGTAGTTGCTTTTTTAAAAAATGGCGAACGTAAAGTTGGCGATCCGGCCAAAAGGCAGGCTATTACCAACCCGGTAAACACTATTATGAGTGTAAAAAGATTTATGGGCCGCCAATTTGATGAAGTAACGGAAGAAAGCTCACACTGGAGTTACAAAATTGCAAAAGGCGACAATAATACAGTGCGAATTGATATTGATGGCAGGCTTTATACACCGCAGGAGTTGAGCGCCATGATCCTGCAAAAAATGAAAAAAACCGCCGAAGATTATCTTGGGCACGAAGTAAACGAAGCCGTAATAACCGTACCTGCATATTTTAACGATGCACAGCGTCAGGCTACCAAAGAAGCAGGCGAAATTGCCGGGCTTAATGTTCGGCGTATAGTAAACGAACCTACTGCCGCTGCATTAACCTATGGCCTCGATAAAGGTAAACACGATCAAAAAATTGCTGTATTTGACCTGGGTGGTGGTACTTTCGATATTTCTGTGCTGGAACTTGGCGATGGCGTGTTTGAAGTAAAATCTACCAATGGCGATACACACTTAGGTGGGGATGATTTTGATAAAGTGATTATGGATTGGCTTGCCAATGAATTTAAAACCGAAGAAGCCATTGACCTTCGTAAAGACCCAATGGCATTACAGCGTTTAAAAGAAGCTGCTGAAAAGGCAAAAATTGAATTGTCTTCTTCTTCAGAAACAGAAATTAACCTGCCGTATATCACTGCCGTTGATGGCGTTCCCAAACACCTGGTAAAAAAATTAACCCGTGCAAAGTTTGAATCGCAGGCCGATAAATTATTCGACCGTTGTCTTAAGCCATGCGAAGCAGCACTTAAAGATGCCGGGCTAAATGCAGCTCAAATTGATGAAGTAATATTGGTGGGTGGTTCTACACGTATCCCAAAAGTTCAGGAGCTTGTAGAAAAATTCTTTGGCAAAAAACCAAATAAAGGTGTAAATCCCGATGAAGTAGTAGCCGTTGGCGCTGCTATTCAGGGCGCTGTACTTACTGGCGAAGTAAAGGATGTATTGTTGCTCGATGTTACTCCTTTGAGCCTGGGTATTGAAACCATGGGCGGTGTAATGACGAGGTTAATTGATTCCAATACAACCATACCCACAAAAAAATCAGAAACCTTTAGCACAGCAAGCGATAACCAGCCCGGTGTTCAAATTCATGTGTTGCAGGGTGAAAGACCAATGGCAAACCAAAATAAAAGCCTGGGTACTTTTAACCTCGATGGCATACCGCCGGCTCCACGTGGCTTACCGCAAATTGAAGTTACTTTTGATATTGATGCTAACGGTATTTTGCATGTAACCGCAAAAGACAAAGGCACAGGCAAAGAACAAAAAATTACCATACAGGGTGGTAGTGGCCTTAGCAAAGATGAAGTAGAAAAAATGAAATCCGAAGCTAAAGCACACGAAGCAGAAGATAAAGTGGCAAGGGAAAAAGTAGATAAAATTAACCAGGCCGATAGTTTAATATTCCAGTCAGAAAAACAATTGAAAGAATATGGCGATAAGATACCAGCCGATAAAAAAGGCGGTATTGAAAGTGCACTTAACAATCTTAAAGAAGCGCATAAAGCACAGGATATTGCTGCAATTGATACACATTTAGCAGCATTAAATACTGCATGGACGGCAGCCAGCGAAGATATGTATAAGGCAACACAAGGCGAACCACAGCCAGGCGCCCAACCCGAAGCGGGACAGGCGCAACCAGATGCTAATACTTCAGGCGGCGAAAATGTAACCGATGCAGAATTTGAAGAAGTGAAATAAGCTTTTAAATATTTTGAAATTAAATGCCCGGGTTACCGGGCAATTTTTTTTGCAAGAAATCTGGTGAAGGATAATTATATTTTAAAAAATTTAGCTGTTCAATAAAAAGGCCGGTAAGTTAAACCGGCCTTCTTGTATTTATTTTATTCCCAAAATTTCCAACCAATAGTAGCGGCAATCATTCCCGATTTTTGCCGTTGCGTAGCATAATAAGGGTTGCTCCTGTCTTCTAGCCTGTAGGGATAATTAACATCTTTTGTTATAGAATGGATGTAAGTAAGGTCAACAAAAAAGCCTTTATTGCGGTAGCCAATGCCGCCTGATAATAATGTTCGGCTGGCTTTATAAGTTTTATCTGCATAAGGGTTGCCGTAGTATGCAAAGCCAAGCCTTGTCATAAATGTATTAAACTTTAATTCTCCACCCACACGAAAATTAAAAGCGCCTTTATAGTAATCTTTAATCACATCATTTAAAGCGGTATAGTATTGTTTGGATCCTGTATTTTTAGAACCACTTTTGCCAAACCTGCTGCCTTTGTAATTTACATATTCCACATCAGCAGTTAAAAAACCACGTTGCTTTTTTACATTTTCAATTTCACGAAAAACATATGATGCACTAAAAATGGCTTTCCATGGGGTAAACTGCCTGTAATTGGCTTCTCCGGCTTCGTTGTTGGTAAAAAGTAAAGAACTAACAGAAAAATTTTCCGCATTGCCTGCAGTGTCTTCTAAAATGGTATTCAGGTTTGCGGTTCTCTCATCTTTTAAAAAAATAAATGATGCAGTGTGTAAAGCCAGCCCCAGCCTAAAATATTCTGCAGGGCGATAAATAGCGCCCAGTTTTACATTAAAGCCCACTCCGGTAGTGCGGTATTCATCTTCGTAGCTAAAAGATTGAAATCCGTTTTTGGTATTTCCGCTTGCATCTTTTTCCGTTACCGTAGTGGTGCTGGTAAAATCTACAATAGGTATGCCAAGCGTTCCTCCAAAAAGCCATTTGTCATTGGTATTAATGGCTCCGCCTAGGGCAAGTTCATACAACCCACCTTGGGTTTCTTTTAAAAAACTTTGTTGCAAGCTGCCGCCTGCATCCAGCAATTGTTCTGGCGCTGCTCTTACCTGGCTAATTCCATTGCTGGTATCAATGTCAATCAAATAGGTATAATATGCCGGTGCCGCAGTATAAGGTAGGGGAGATAAAGTGTTTAATAACTCATCTGTGCTTATTCCGCTTTTGGCAAATTCTTCGGCAAAGGTTTCAGAAAAAGAACTATAATCATTGATGCCTTTGTAATAAACCCGGTTATTAAAGTTTGCCGTTTGCGTAATGCCAATTGAAAAGGCGCTACTCTTTTTTCCTTTTTTATTTGAGCCTTCACCAAAAATAACACCGATAGTCCCTAAAGCAAATGCATTTTTGCCGGTATCTTTCGGGTTATTTATAAAAGTAGCCGCATTTTTATTAAATGAAAACTGTGGAGAAATTACAAACTCATTGGTTCGGTAAAACCCAAGCCCAGCTGGGTTTACATAGAGTGCACTTATGTCCCCACCTAAAGAGCCCATTGCTCCGCCAATGGCCAAACTCCTTGCCGTTCCGGTTTGTGGGTACCAACTGTATAATTTGGCATCTTCGGGTACCTGCGAAAATACTTGCCTGCCAATTAATAAAATAATACAGAATATAAATATTTGCTTCATGTATTTTCGTTTTCCTGTCTGTTGTAAATTAATTTCTCGATGGCCTTGAAATGCTTTGGCCTCCCGAATTGCTTCCGCTTCCAGAAGAACCCGATGAGGATGGGTTGTAGCTCCTGTTGTTATTTCCACCATCGTTATCATCGGAATTGTTCTTTCCAATGATCCTTCTTACCACCTTGTTTCCCGAATTTGTATTGCTGTAAGCTTTTGTTGAGCTGATGGTTGAGGATTTTGTATTGGATGGCTGTGCAATTTTTACCGAGCCGTTATTGTTGTAATAACTTCCCAGGCCGGTCATACGGGGTGCATGATTTTTGGGATTTACCGCTGGACCATAAAAATATACAGGGGCAGGGTAGTAGTATGGGTTATAATAATAGCCATGATTGTAACCATAATAATAAGGGCTGTAACGATAGCTGTAATAATCATAATCATCATCAATATACCTCCAGCGATAATCATAAGCCTTCATTCTTATTTGTCTTTCTTCTCTGTCGTTGTAGCGGGAATAGCGGTTATTGTCCTGTTCAATATATCCGGATCTTTCATTGGCCGGAGAATAATAAACATCGTCCGGTGTTTGCCCGCTCTTGTATGCTGTTCCACAACCTGCAATAATTGCAGTAATTACAAAAGCGGTGATTAAAAATTTACTTTTCATGGCAAAATCATTTTAGGGCTAAGCCCGGTTAAAATTTTCGTCTGTACAAAGTTGCAATTTCTCTATATTAAAAGACCTGATTTTTTCTTTTTGGATGTTAAATATGTGCTAAATGCAAACTTTGCGCTTGCGCATGAAGTCCGTAATTTTGCAAAAGTTTTTCAAAAGGACGAAAACTTAAAATCAGTAGAAACCACCTTTAGGAAATTAAGGGAAATATAAATTTATGAGCAAGGAAATTACATCAAGAAAGCAGGATTATTCTCAATGGTACAATGATTTGGTAATTAAAAGTGGCCTGGCAGATTACAGTGCCGTTAGAGGTTGCATGGTAATTAAACCATATGGCTATGCTTTGTGGGAGAATATGAGGGATGAGTTGGACCGTATGTTTAAAGAAACCGGTCATGTAAATGCTTACTTTCCGCTTTTTGTTCCAAAAAGTTTATTTGAAGCAGAAGAAAAAAATGCCGAAGGCTTTGCAAAAGAATGTGCAGTAGTTACGCACTACAGGCTTAAGGCTGATGAAAATAATAAAGGTAAATTAATTGTGGACCCCGAAGCAAAGTTGGAAGAAGAATTAGTTGTGAGGCCAACCAGTGAAGCCATTATATGGAATACTTATAAAGACTGGATACAATCTTACCGGGATTTACCAATTTTAATAAACCAATGGGCCAATGTGGTGCGCTGGGAAATGCGTACCCGATTATTTTTACGAACAGCCGAATTTTTATGGCAGGAAGGCCATACTGCACATGAAACTAAAGATGAGGCCGTGGAAGAAACCATAAAAATGCTGCATGTTTATGCAGGGTTTGCAGAAAACTATATGGCATTACCGGTTATTAAAGGCGTAAAATCTCAAAGCGAAAGATTTGCAGGTGCTGAAGATACTTATTGTATTGAAGCACTCATGCAGGATGGTAAAGCTTTACAGGCAGGCACTTCCCACTTCCTGGGCCAAAATTTTGCCAAAGCATTTGATGTGCAATTTTTAAATAAAGAAAATAAAAAAGAGTACGTGTGGGCAACAAGTTGGGGCGTAAGCACCCGGCTGATTGGCGCATTAATAATGGCACATAGTGATGACGATGGACTTATTTTGCCCCCAAAAATCGCACCGCTGCAACTGGTAATTGTGCCTATTTATAAAGGCGAAGAAAGTAAAGCAGTAATTGATGCAAGGGCAAATGAAATCATTAGTGGCCTTAAAGCTAAAGGTATAAGGGTTAAATATGATAATAGTGATAATGCAAGGCCGGGTTGGAAATTTGCTGAGTATGAAATGAAAGGTGTGCCGCTAAGAATGGCAATTGGCTTAAGAGATGTAGAAAATAACGTAGTGGAGCTTGTACGCCGTGATACCAAAGAAAAAGCATCGGTAAGTATAGAGGGTATTGATGTGTATTGCACTGAATTATTGGCAACCATCCAGCAAAATATTTTTAATAAAGCATTAGTGTTTACAAACGAAAATACCAGGAGCGCCGGTAACTGGGATGAGTTTATAAACCTGTTGGATGAACAGCCCGGCTTTATTAGCGCCCATTGGGACGGTACTGCTGAAACAGAAGAAAAAATTAAAGAAGCCACAAAGGCTACTATACGTTGCATTCCATTAGATGCAAAATTTGAAGAAGGGAAATGTATTTTTTCCGGCAAGCCAAGCAAGCAAAGGGTGTTGTTTGCAAGGGCTTATTAAGCCACAAATTATTTTCCTTTAAATTCAGCTTTTCTTTTTTCAAGGAAGGCGCTGGTGCCTTCTATCATATCTTGCGTGCCAAAGCAGAAGCCAAAAGCTTCCACTTCATTTTCAAACCCATTGTAGTTGCCCGAAGTTGCTGCATAATTGACGCATTCAATTATTTTTGCAATGGATAGCGGGGCTTTGTTGTTTATTGTTGCCAGCAATTCTTTTGTTTGGGTTAATAATTCGTCTTGTGTGGTAACGTAGTTTACCAAGCCAAGCCTTAGGGCTTCCTGGGCATCTATTAATTGTGCCGTCATTTGTAATTCCATACTTTTGCCTTTGCCAATAAGTTGTGTAAGCCTTTGTGTGCCACCATAGCCTGGTATAAGCCCCAGGTTTACTTCGGGTTGACCAAATTTTGCATTTTCACTGCAAAGCCTAAAGTGGCAACTCATGGCCAGTTCGCATCCTCCACCAAGTGCAAAGCCATTTACTGCGGCAACAAAAGGTTTGGGGCTATTTTCAATTTTTAAAAAAACTTGTTGTCCCCTTTCCGAAAGTTGTTTTGCTTCTACAATACTTAAAGGGGCAAACTCGGTTATATCTGCTCCTGCAACAAAAGCTTTTGAGCCAGAGCCGGTAATAATTGCCGATTTTATTGCTGCATTTTCAATTACTTCATCTGCAGCTTTATCCAGGTCATAAAACACTTGTTTATTTAATGCATTCAGTTTATCGGGCCGGTTAATGGTTATAAGTGCAATATTATTTTCAATTGTAAAAAGTAAGGAGTCAAAAGTCATAATCGTAAAAAATAAAGTTTAAAAATTTCTTTTTTGAGTAACCTGTTCTTTTATATAACCGGCAATTTCATGGGTATGAGTTCCGGGTGCAAATAATTTTCCACATCCTAAATGGTACAAGTGTTGTGCATCTTCGTCGGGTATTATTCCTCCTCCGGTTAATAAAACATCCTGCATCTCTTTTTCCTGCATCAGTTGCAGGAGTTTTGGAAAAACGGTCATGTGTGCACCGCTGAGTATGCTTACACCAATGGCATCTACATCTTCCTGCAAGGCAGCATTTACAACCATTTCAGGCGTTTGCCTTAGGCCGGTATAAATTACTTCCATGCCGGCATCTCTTAATGCAGTGGCAATTACTTTTGCGCCTCTGTCGTGGCCATCGAGGCCTACTTTGGCTACTAAAACCCTTATGGGCCGGTTGGTTATCATGTGTTCAGTAAATTTAAGGCATTTTTAATTCGCTTAATCGTTTCTTCCTTACCAATCATTTCGGCAATGGTAAATACGGCAGGGCCAAATTTGCCTCCTACCATCATTATTCTCAAGGGCAATTGTAATTCCCCGGGCTTTAAATTTTTTTGCACTGCCATATTTTTAAATTCCATTTCCAAATTATGGCTATCCCATAGTGTAGTTGATGAAAGCCATTGTATATATCCTGAAAAAAAATCGCTTTTTTCTTTTTTCCATTTGAGTTGAATGGCAGTAATATCCAAAGTTTCCGGGGTTTTGAAAAAATACGATGATTGTTCGTAAAAGTCAGACATCAAAGTACATCTTTCTTTAACTAAGGAAATTACTGCCTTTAAATAATTTCGGTTTGCAATATCAACTCCTTTTGATTTTAAGATTTCTGCAACCCTGTTGCTGAGCTCTTCATGATCTAATTTTTTTATCCATTCCTGGTTGAACCATTTGGCTTTTTCGTAATCAAATTTTGCGCCGGCTTTATGCACCCTTTCTATGCTGAATTTTTGTATGAGTTCATCCAGTGAAAAAATTTCCTGCGTAGTACCATCGTTCCATCCCAGCATGGCCAGCATATTAATAAACGCTTCGGGCAAAAATCCTTTTTCCTTAAATCCTTCTGTAAAGTCATTGGTTTTAGGATCGGTCCAGTTCATGGCAAAAACAGGGAAACCGTATTTTGCGCCATCTCTTTTGCTTAGTTTGCCACTTGGCCCCAATATTAATGGAAGGTGCGCCCATTGCGGCATTTTGTCTATCCCAAATAAATATTTCCAAAGTAAAATATGCACCGGTGCGCTGCTCAGCCATTCTTCTCCCCTGAATGCATGCGTTATTTTCATGAGGTAATCGTCAACCACTACTGCAAGGTGGTAAGTAGGCATTCCATCTGCTTTTAATAACACTTTGTCATCCACAACCGAAGAGTCAAAAACCACCTCACCATGTATCATGTCATTAAAACGAATAGTTTCATTATCCGGAATTTTTATCCTTACAACATAGGCTTCACCGGCATTAATTTTCTTTTGAGTTTCAGCTTCATCTAAGGATAATGAATTTTTCATTTTCATCCTTACCTTACTGCCATATTGCGGGGAAGGGTTCTCTGCTGTTTTTAAATCGTTGCGCATTTTTTCTAATTCACTGGTGCTGTCAAATGCATAATACGCAAATCCTTTTGCGATTAATTCCTTTGCATATTTCAGGTATAAATCTTTTCTTTCACTTTGGCGGTAAGGGCCAAAAGCGCCACCTGCCTGCGGGCCTTCATCGGGCATTAAGCCGCACCACTCCAGGCAGTTTGTAATATAGGTTTCTGCACCGGGTACAAAACGGGTTTGATCGGTATCTTCAATGCGTAAAATAAATTCGCCGCCATTTTGCCGGGCAAATAAATAATTGTATAAAACTGTTCTTACGCCACCAAGGTGGAGGCCACCTGTAGGGCTTGGTGCAAACCGGGTCCTAATTTTCATTTAATTTAAAAAATATTATGGCTGCAAAGATAAGCATACCAAAAGCCAATAAAAAAGCTGCCCAATTATTTGAGCAGCTGAATATTGTTTTTTTAGAATTTGCCTAGGGAAGTTGTATAGGGAAGGGATTGCCCCCGTCAATTGAAATGGTTGCAATATTATCACAAGCACCATTGCCGTAATTAATAATGGCATAATGTTGCGGCCCTTCTACTTTAAGTCTGCCGGCTACTATATGATGGCAAATAGTTTTGGTTAATAATGCCTCTAAGATGGTATAGGAACGGGTAATGTTATTTGAATTAACTACTGTTCCTGAACCTGTGGTTTCAAAAGCATCATCAGATGGAATGAAAGTGCCCATGCCCTGTACCTGTGAAATGGTTTTTAAGGCATTATGCACCCACCAGTTTCCGTTTGGTGCTGTAATTTTACCGGCTACAACTTGCCTTGTCCAGCTACGGTGGCCCGGTGTACTAACGTTTGTCCAGGTAATTGTGCCTTCCCGTTTAAATCCGTTTACAAAATAATTGTCAAAGGTAAGTACCGCTGTTGACCCGGTTAGGCGTAAGGAGTCACTAAGTACAAAAATCATTTTACCACTTCGGGTAACTCCGGTATTGGGGTTGGTACATCCACTGCCAAAGTCAAGGGTAATGGTTTTGGGAAAGCCAGATGTAGGCGTTACCGAAACAGTGGCGCAAACAAAGTTTGTGGTTTGTCCGCCCCCGGTAAGTTTTCCCCCGGAAAGGTTTTCTTCGTCTGTAATTGAAAATAAAACAGCATTGTCATCTTCTACCATAATATCGGTAGTGGCTTGTTTATTGCTCAGGTCTGAGGTAATGGCTATTTCATCACCTGGGTTTGTGCTGTCATCTTTTTTACAGGCTGTAAATGTAATTGCAGCCAAAGCCAGCATAGCAATTGAGATTTTTATTGTTTTCATAATGTATTTTTTTTGTTAATCTATGACGAGTGGTTTATTTGAAGGTTTAATGGAAATTAAAATAAATTTGCTGCATGTATTATTTTATTAAAACGCCTTTCTGGGCCAAATTAGTATTTCCTGGTTTGGTTTGGAAAATGCCTGCAGGATATAATAGGATTTATTTAACATTTGATGATGGGCCTCACCCAGACATAACTTGTTTTATATTAACTGAGTTAAAGAAATACAATGCTAAAGCTACTTTTTTTTGTGTGGGAGAAAATGTTTTTAAATTTCCCAACGTATATAAAAAGATACAGGATGAAGGACACGCAATTGGCAACCATACTTATAATCATTTAAATGGCTGGCGAACTGAAACAGATGTTTACCTGGAGAATGTTGAAAAAGCGCAGCATTTGATAAAAGGGAAATTGTTCAGGCCGCCTTATGGAAAATTTACAAAGCAACAACAAAGAATAATTTCATCGCCACGCTTTGCTTTAAATAGTATAATGTGGACTGTGCTGAGTGCTGACTTTGATAGTAATATTTCCGGACAACAATGCTTGAAGAATATGGTTACTCAAGCAGAAGACGGATCTATTATTGTAATGCATGATAGTGAAAGGGCATGGAAAAACCTTGAATATGCGTTGCCACGGGCTTTAGATTTTTTTTCGGAAAAGGGTTTTTCTTTTGAAGCAATAACAGGAAATGGCTAAAAATAAAATGGGCCTGGGTAGACACCCTGGCCCGTTTTTAATCCGTACCCTATGAAAACTGATGCCAAGATACGGAGAGCTTTAATATTAACAAAATATTTTTTTAAAATTTTTATAAAAGTATAGGTCATTTTTAAAAACTTAAATTTTCATTTTCGCCATGATCATTGATACTCATTGTCATTTGTACCTTCCGGAGTTTAAAGAAGATGTAGATAACATGTTGAAAAGAGCTGTGGATGCTGGGATTAAGCAATTTTTTCTCCCGGCAATTGATGGTTCAACCCATAACGAAATGATGGAGATGGAAAAAAAATATCCCGGAAAATGTTTTTCCATGATTGGTTTGCACCCCTGCTCAGTAAAAGAGAATTATTTATATGAGTTGGATCATATAAAGTTGCTTTTGGAACAAAGGCAATTTGCCGCAATAGGTGAAACAGGGCTCGATTTTTACTGGGATACCCAATTTGCAAAGGAGCAGTACAAAGCCCTTGAAAATCAAATTGTAATGGCATTACAGTTTAATTTACCCATAGTGTTGCATACTCGTAGTGCCATGCAGGAAACCATTGATGTAATTAAACAATATCGGGATACAAAGCTTAATGGCATTTTTCATTGTTTTGGAGGAACACTACAAGAAGCCAGACAAATTATTGATTTGGGTTTTTACCTTGGCATTGGCGGAGTAGTTACTTATAAAAAATCGGGCCTGGAAGAAACTTTAAAAGAGATAGATTTAAAGCACCTCGTACTGGAAACGGACGCCCCTTATCTTTCACCAGTGCCCTTTAGGGGAAAAAGAAATGAGAGCAGCTACCTTACCTATATAGTAGCAAAAATTGCAGAGATAAAGCAAGTAAGTATTGAAGAGGTGGCCAGGGAAACCACGACTAATGCAGTAAAAATTTTTGAAAAAAGCTTTAAATAAAAAACCCCTTAAAAAGTAAGAGGTTTTTGAAAATTGAATAAAGCCTATAATAAGTTAACGGGCAATTATAAATTTCTTATTGAGCAACAATTCTTTATTGGTACTAATAATCCTGTATTCTCCCGAAGCAAATTTGCTGCTATTAATATAAATATTATTGCTGCCAATGTTTAAAGTAGTTTCAAGCTGCTGTACCAGCGAACCTTTAGCATCTATTACCTGTAAAGTAGTTTTTATCATCTTTGCAGATTTAATAGCAAGGGTTACCTGGTCTCTGGCAGGCACAGGGTAAACAATTGCAGTAATGGCGTTTCGGGTTTCGCAGGTTGAACGTAGTACCTGTGTTTCACTTATATGCCCGTCGGTATCGTACAACCTAATTTTATATAAAGCGCTTCCGGCTTCAATATCAAGGTATTGATAACTGCGGTTTACTGTAGAATTTCCAGCAGCATTTTTTCTGCCAACAGTTACCCATGTTGTTCCCCCATCAACGCTTTTAAGTATATCAAAATAGTTGCTGTTATTTTCACTTGTTGTACCCCAGCTTATAGAAGCGCCATTGGTTAAGCAGGAAACAGAAGCCTGGCTAAAGCTCACTGGTACTGCTCCTGTAATTGCCAAAGGAGTTTCGTAAGTAAGCGTATATGCCGGATATTCATTTCCATCCGGATCGGATATAGAATAAGTATCAAACCGTTTTGGCTTTGGATCAGTTGAACTTGAACCTGAATTGGTAATCACATAACCACCTTGTGGAATGCTTACTCCTTTTGTCCACATGGTAATGGTTAATACATCCATCCATGTATTCAATAAGGTAGTGGGGCTGCCCGATAAAGCCCCGGCAGTTCTCCGGTCATATACTTCTCCTGAAACGTTTTGTGTAAAAATGTTACAATGATTAAATGCGCCAAACTGAAATCCATTTGCTGACCATGGAGCCTCTACAAAAACATTAGCAGGGTTGGCAACTATAACACAACCTGGATTTGTTGGGGGCATTAATAAAGCAGACTGGTAGCTAAAGCCAATTGACAAAACATCAATATTAGGAATGTTTGCTCCCCTGGAACGTATCTGGAATTTAAAAGTAGCAATGCCTGTAGCAGGCCCTGCACCATCAGGATCAGTAGCGGTAAAAGTTGCATCTGCTACCCTCCATTCGCAATCCTGGGCTTTACTTTGTATAAATGAAATAAGTAAAAAGCAAGAGACGAATAATGTAAGTAATATTTTTTTCATCGAAGTATAATATTTCAGGTAAAGAAATTTAATTGTTAGAATGTTTTTTATTTTATTCCGGCAAACTAGATTTGGCAAACTTTATAGTGTTTGGTGTATAAATGGTTTGAATATGTTTCCCCTGGCTGCTGGATCCCGATTGAGAAAGCGTATTGTTGGCAATACTTAAATCAGTACCATTTATTGAGGCACTTAAGTTTATGTCGGTTAAAATATAACCTTCTGCAGAAACCGCAATTGCGTTTTTAATTACACTTAAATCGGTTCCGTTTACAATATTATTTTTATTGGCATCCCCAGCCCACATTCCATACTTTCCCGATGCACCTGCAAGCAATACAACAGGGTCAGAAGTAGCATTAATATTGTCTTTAAAATTATTTGACAACACTGTAAAATCGTTGGCAAAACTTCCGGTAACATTTGAGGTGATCAAATTACTCAAAATGCCCAAATGGTTTCTATGCCGTATAGCAATAAAAGCATCTCCCTGTTTTGAAATGTCAAATGAAATAGGCGTAACGCCATCTACATCCACTATAGTTCCGTTGTTCAGTAAAAAACCTGCTTTTCTTCCAACTATAGTACCCGAAGTAGCATTTTCGGGCAAGGCTGGCGTGGGTTTCCTTAATTCTACCAGCACCCAATCTACAACATTAGCATTGGGAATAGGATTTGCAGCTTCTGTTCCAAAATAATTAAAAGGAGAAACATTATAGGGCTGGCCTGTTTGAATTATATTATTTATGTTCATGCCGGTATTCATTAAAGAAGTGCTGCTGTTCCATGGCCCACGTAAAATTGCCGTAGCATTCATGGTATATTTTGCATCTGCAAGCTTCCACTCATTGGCCAATTCGGTTGTAGTAATTCCGGCATATTGTACATAATTATTAGTAGCATCTTTTGTGAGTGAACTAAGTTTGCCATTCCATTCTGCTCCAGCAAGTAAATACCATGGAGTAAGGCCAGGTTCGGTATTGGTATTCAATTCACCATCAATATATGCAAAGCGTACATCCGAAGTAAAGCTACTCCCGTCAGGCGTTGTAAATTGAAATAGCCTTTTTACTTCTCTTTCATTTAATGAGGGGTCGCCTCCTCCTGTTTGAGGAATCATATTTACCATAAAAGATGAAGGAGCAGAGCCACCGTTTGTGGTAACCTGCATATTGGGTTGGTTAAATACAACTGTTGTTCCGTTTGCCCAACCAGTCCTGCTTACACGGCCAGTAATTTCTCTGCCTGCGGCAAAATTAAAAACTGCGCTTACAGGTGCAGCAAAAACAAAAGCTGTATTTAATGGATCGGTGGTTACATTGCCGGAAAGATAATCCAGCTTTGTATTTACAATAATATTAGAACCCAATGTTACATTATTGGCATTAGCCGTTTTATTTACCATTAAATAATTAACCGTAGAACTGCCTAAGCTGAGTGTTACATTATTTCCTCCGGAAAGTATTAATGAGTCATCATTTGTACTTGTATTATAGGAGCCAGAATTTGTAAAATTACCTTGCACTTCAATTTTACCATCATTAGTAATAATTCCCGAATTGTTTTCTGCATTTCCCTGAACAAAGATTAATCCGCCGGGTTGTATGCTAACGGTAGCACCATTGTTATAAAACTGGGCAAAACCCTGGAAACTGATTAAGCATAAAACGAATGCAAAGAAAAAAGATGTTTTTTTAAACAGTATCATAACAGATTTATTAAATATAAGGTTAAAGCTATTACTTTTTTATAATACGAATTTTCGAAACTTAGTAAATGGTGGCTTTAAAAGAGTAATTGGTAATTTAAATGTTGGCCCGTTTCAAAGGTGATTGGAAAGTAAAAATACATTAATTTCTCACATTTCCTATCACATAAATGGGTGAAATTTATTTATTAAACGTTCATATTGGGTATTTTGTGCGTAAATAAGTAGTTTTTATCCGAAATTTGTAAATCATAAATGTAAAATTCAATGGCAATTGATATAAAAGTACCTACAGTTGGTGAAAGTATAAATGAGGTTACCCTGGTAAAATGGTTAAAGAGTGATGGCGAATGGGCTGATAGAGATGAAGTTATAGCAGAATTGGAGAGTGAAAAAGCCACTTTTGAAATAAATGCAGAAAAAGCAGGAGTTATTAGGCAGATAGCAAAAGAGGGCGATAACCTGGCCATTGGTGATATAGTAGCCAGCATAGATACAGAAGCAATACAGCCAGAAACCCCAAAAGCAAAAGCACCAAAGGCTGAAAAAGCCTCAGTAACTGAGAAGAAAGAAATAGCAATAGAACCCGTAGAGCCAGTAACTGATGATACAAAAGCTTCTCCTGTAGCAGCTGCAATTATAGCCGATAAGAAAATAGACAGCAAAAACATTACGCCCAGTGGATCCAATGGAAAAATCTTAAAACAGGATGTGCTCGATATTCTAAATAACCCTGGTAAAAAGCCTGGTATTATTGCTTTTAGCCGCAATGAAAGGGTAGAAAAAATGAGTAACCTGCGAAAAACGGTAAGCCGCAGGCTGGTAGAGGCAAAAAATACTACAGCAATGCTCACTACTTTTAATGAAGTTGATATGGGCCCTATAATGGAAATTCGCAAAAAATTTAAAGATAAGTTCAAAGAAAGCCATGGTGTAAATCTTGGGTTTATGAGCTTTTTTACAAAAGCTTGTTGCTTTGCATTGCAGCAGTTTCCATCGGTTAACGCTTATATAGATGGAGAAAGCATTATTTATCATGATTATTGCGATATTTCTATTGCTGTGAGCGCACCAAAGGGCCTTGTAGTGCCCGTAATTAGAAATGCAGAAAGCCTGGATATGGCAGGCATTGAAGCTGCAGTGGTGGAATTAGCAACAAAAGCAAAAAACAATAAACTTACTATTGAAGAAATGTCTGGTGGAACTTTTACCATTACCAATGGCGGCATTTTTGGCAGTATGATGAGTACGCCAATTATTAACATACCACAAAGCGCCATTTTAGGAATGCATAATATCGTAGAAAGACCAATGGCAGTAAATGGCCAGGTTATTATAAAACCTATGATGTATGTAGCATTAAGTTACGACCACCGCATAATTGACGGCAGGGAATCTGTTGGCTTCCTGGTGATGGTAAAGCAAATGCTTGAAAACCCATCCCAATTATTATTTGGAAAAGATCCTGTAGAGGCGTTGCTGCATTTATAAATTGAATCAACTTTTTGCCCGCTAAAAAGCGGGTTTTTTATTATGGGTTTTTACCATCATTACCTTGCTACTGCTTTAAACATTATTGCTGTTTATAATGGCGATAAGCCATTGGAATTCCATTTGAAAAAATATTATTCCCTCAATAAAAAACATGGATCAAAAGACCGTAAAGTAATCAGCGATATTTGCTATTCCTATTTTAGGGCAGCACAGGCTTTTGGCAAAGGGTTAAATGAAGAAAATATTATTAACTGCTTTTTTCTTACACACCAAAGCGAACACCCGCTATTGCTGCAGCTTAAGCCAGGACTCAATTCCAGGGTAATAGAAACGGTGGGTGAAAAGTTGAAGTATTTGGGGATTGAACCACAAAAGATATTTCCATTTTTTTCTCTTTTGTCAAATGACTTTAAAAACAATCCTTACTATTTTTCTTTTCTGAACCAGCCAGATGTTTTCCTTCGCATAAGACCCGGTAAGAAAACAGTGGTATTACAAAAGCTGGATGAGAACAATATTGAATTTATACAAAAAGATGAAGAGTGTATTGCTTTAAAAAATGCTACGCAACTCCAAAATATTTTAGTGGCAGATAAAGAAGTGATAATACAGGATTACAGCTCACAGCAGGTGCTCAAATACCTGGACGGTTTACCGCTGGAAAATAAAAAATGGAAAGTTTGGGATTGCTGCTCGGGGAGTGGTGGAAAATCACTGTTACTTTATGATAAACTAAAGGCAAACTTACAACTTCAAGTATCGGATATAAGGGAAAGTATTTTAAAGAATTTATCGCTAAGGTTCGGTGTGGCAGGTGTTAAGGCGTATAAAACTTTTGTTGCAGATTTAACGGCAGAAAACAGGCCTATTGTAAATGAATTTTTTGATATTATTCTTTGCGATGTTCCCTGCAGCGGCAGCGGTACCTGGGCCAGGACGCCGGAGCAATTGTTTTTCTTTAACGAAAACAATTTAGCGGGTTTTACCCAACGCCAGCAACAAATCCTTTCTCATGCTATATCCTGCCTGGATAGCAATGGTTTGCTATTTTATATCACCTGCTCAGTATTTGCTGCAGAAAATGAAAACATAGTGCAATGGGCCCTTTCAAAACATAACATAATCTTACAGCAACAGCAGTATTTTAAAGGCTATTTGCAAAATGCCGATAATATGTTTGTAGCAGTATTTAAAATGCGGCCTTGTTAATTTTTCCTGCGGCTTTATGCTTAAATTTGCAAATAAAAACAGGCAATTATGAAGGAAGTTTATATTATATCGGCGGTGCGTACACCCATTGGTAGCTTTGGGGGCAGCTTAAAGAGTTTTTCTGCAACCAAATTAGGCGCTGTGGCCATTAAAGGCGCACTGGAAAAAGCAGGTATTAAAGCCGATCAAGTGCAGGATGTACTTATGGGTTGTGTATTACAGGCCAATCTTGGGCAGGCGCCTGCACGCCAGGCCGCAAAATTTGCCGGCTTGCCCAATGAAGTAAATTGTACTACGGTAAATAAAGTATGTGCCAGCGGTATGAAGGCCATTGCACAGGCAGCCCAAAGTATTTTATTGGGTGATGCAGATATTGTGGTTGCAGGCGGCATGGAAAGTATGAGTAATGTGCCTTTTTATAGTGATAGCATCCGTTGGGGAAATAAATATGGTAATGTAGGTCTTACAGATGGCCTTGCCAAGGACGGCCTCACCGATGTATATGACGGTAAAGCCATGGGAACTGCAGCAGAACTTTGTGCGAAGGAATGCAATGTATCAAGAGAAGACCAGGATGCATTTGCCATTGAAAGTTATAAGCGTTCACAGGCTTCTGTAAATTCAGGAAAATTTGAAAACGAAATTGTTCCTGTAGCCATACCACAAAAAAAAGGTGAGCCAGTATTATTTGCAAAAGATGAAGAGCCATTTAATGTAAAGTTTGAAAAAATTCCGGAGTTAAAAAGTGCATTTCAGGCCGATGGAAGCGTAACCGCCGCCAATGCCAGCACTATGAACGATGGCGCTGCCGCACTGGTTTTAATGAGCAAAGAAAAAGCAGATAAACTTGGCCTTAAACCTATTGCTAAAATTTTGGCTTATGCCGATGCAGAGCAGGCGCCTGAATGGTTTACCACCACACCTGCACTTGCAGTTCCAAAAGCAGTAGCCAAAGCCGGTTTAACAATGGATGATATTAATTACTGGGAATTAAATGAAGCATTTTCTGTAGTAGGTATTGAAAACGCAAGGCGTATGAAACTGGATGCTTCTAAGGTGAATGTAAACGGTGGTGCCGTTTCTTTAGGTCACCCTTTGGGCGCAAGTGGCGCAAGAATTATTGTAACACTTATAAATGTACTCAAGCAAAATAAAGCCAAATACGGCGCTGCCGGTATTTGTAACGGTGGAGGAGGGGCAAGTGCAATGGTGATAGAAAATATGAACTAATTTTTTTGCTGCAAATTTCAGGTAAGGGTAAACAGTTCGTTCCATCTTGTAGTATAGCGTGGGCTGCGTAGTTCCTGCCGCATTTTCCAATTGCGCCGGGTGCCGCTTGCGGCAAATTTTAGTACGTCGTTGCCCTGGCTGAAATTTATATTGTCTATCATCTCCATCAGTTTTCTTTCATTATTTTTTGTTGCGTGGCAAAATAAGTTTGCCTGTATGGATGTGGCGGGTACCAATCCGCTCAGCATTACGCCGGCCTTTTTGTAAGTGCGGCCTTTTACATATAACTTTTCCGCTAAAGCCACAGCATATTTTATTAATTCGTTGGTAAAGCATGTAGCCATGGGAAGTGTTGCAGACAAGCTGTACATTTCTCCCCTGAAACCGGCATTGCTCTTTTCGCTTTTGGCCACTACAAATACGCTGATATTTTTGGCGGCGCTATGCTGGCGCCTTAGTTTTTCTGCCGCCCTCGATGTGTAGGTAGCCACGGCTTCTTTAATTTCCTGCAGGGTTTTTGCCGGTTGCCCAAACATTCTTGTAGTGGCAATCATTTTTTTTACAACCAGTTCATCCTGCATTTCTCTTGCCGTTTCTCCCCTCAGTTCCCTGATAAGTCTTTTGCCTACTACGCCGCCCAGTTCTTTTGCGGCAAAATTTTCGCTCATGCCCTGTAACTGCCAGGCATCATAAATGCCCCAGTTTTCTTTGAGTTTTTGGGCATACTGTGCGCCTATACCCCATATTTCGTTTACCGGCGTTTGCTGCAGCGCTTTTTTTATTTCCGCCGCATCATTAAGCACCACTACGCAGTTGCTGGCTATTTTGTTTTTTTTGGCAATACGGTTGGCCACTTTGCACAATACTTTTGTGGGTGCAATACCTACGGATACTTTTATGCCCGTCCATAGTTCCACTTCGTCCTTTAATTGCAGGCCGGTAGTATAGAGGTTGTGGTTGGTAAAAAGCGAAAGGTTGAGAAAAGCTTCATCTACCGAATATACTTCTACATTTTCCTTACCTATCATTTGCCTTAAGGTTTCCATTACACGCCAGCTCAGGTCGCCGTACAAATTATAGTTTGAGGAAAACACTACCACCTTATTTTTTTCAATTACCGGCTTTGCCATAAAGTATGGCCCGGCCATGGGAATGCCCAATAGCTTGGCTTCATCACTTCGGGACACAATGCAGCCATCGTTGTTGCTTAATACAATTACCGGTTTTTCTGCAAGCTGCGGAAGAAACAGGCGTTCGCAGGCACAGTAAAAATTGTTGCAGTCGAGTATGGCTTTCATGCTCACTATAAATTGCCGCTACCGGCGTTTAAACAGTATGGATAACATAGGTTACCACGCCCCAAACGGCAAAATTGCTGAAGGCCGCCAGGTTGATGCTTTTAAAGCGCTCATTTTCGGGAATTAAAAATGCCGACGAAAAATTTTTATGAAAGCGCCGCACCAATAGTTCGCCGTTTAATATGGCCACAATTATTTTGCCGCTTACCGGTTTTACCGACCGGTCCACAATCATTACATCTCCATCAAAAATTCCGGCATCCTTCATGGCGTCGCCTTTCATGCGAAAGAAAAAAGTTGCCGGCTTGTTGCGGATAAGTTGTTCGTTGAGGTCAATACCCCGTTCCATATAATCATCTGCTGCGGCGCCAAAACCCGTAGCGTTGGCTGTTGGGATATCCTGCTGCGCAAATTTTTTTGAGCCTTTGTAAGCTGCGCCAAAAAAAAGATCTTCTCCTTCCATATCAAAAAATTTAGAAGGTAAAGTTGCATTTTATTTTCGAAATATGCTAAAATATTTAGTAAAAAAAGTTAAACTATTTTCAATCGGCGCCCATTCAAAAAAAGCAACGTAAAGCAAAGCCAGGGTTTAGGCCAACTTTTACTAACCGGAGTGGTTAACTTCGCTTTATGCAGCATTGTTACGATATATTAATTATTGGTGCAGGGCCTATTGGCTTGGCCTGCGCTATTGAAGCAGAGAAAAATGAATTGAATTATAGAGTTATAGAAAAAGGGGCGCTGGTAAACAGTTTATACCATTATCCTTTATTTATGACTTTTTTTTCTACAGCCGAGCGCCTCGAGGTAGGCAATATACCCTTTACAAGCGTAAGTTTTAAACCGGGCAGGCAGGAGGCATTGGAATATTACCGCAATATTCACCGGCATTTTGGTTTTAACATCAACTTTTACGAAAAAGCAGGGCAGGTAACAAAAGGCGCCGATGGGTTATTTACCGTTACAACGTCAAAAGATAAATATAAGGCCAAAGCCATAATTATAGCTACAGGGTTTTATGATATTCCCGTGTATCTTAATATCCCCGGGGAAAACCTACCAAAGGTTTCACATTATTATAAAGAGGCGCATCCATATTGTGGCCAAAAATTGATAATTATTGGCGCCAATAATTCAGCAGTAGATGCAGCGCTGGAGTGCTGGCGAAAAGGAGCGGAGGTAACCATGGTTATAAGGGGCAGTGGTATACATAAAAGGGTAAAATATTGGGTAAAACCCGATATTGAAAACCGGATTGAAGAAGGAAGTATCAAAACATATTTCAACTCGGTAGTACAGGAAATAAAACAACATTCCGTAATTATCAAAAGCGGCAATGGGCAAATTGAACTGCCCAACGATTTTGTACTTGCGCTTACCGGCTACCGACCGGATTTTGAAATGTTGCAGCAATGCGGCATCCAATTATCAGCAGATGGGTTGTTTACGCCAAGCTATAACCCCGATACTATGGAAAGCAATGTGAACGGGCTTTACCTTGCCGGTGTTGTATGTGGTGGCATGGAAACACACAAATGGTTTATTGAAAATTCGAGGGAACACGCAGCAATTATTTTCCGGCATATTTTATTGCAAAAAAACAATTAATCAGGTTGGCTATAGGTTAAGTTTTTTTTTAATAAAATTTTGATAATCAAAAAGGGTTTAAGGGATAGTAATTTTAACAAATATCTTTTTTTATTTAACGGGTAAAGAAAAAAGAAAAAATCTTATATTTGTTCATCTGCAACGCTTCGGCTAATACCGGGCGTTGTATTTTTTTTATTTGTACTAAATAGATTTTTATGGCTGAAACAAACTACGTAACAAAAGAAACATTTGAAAAAATGCAGCAAGAGCTCCAATCTATGAAAGGCATAGACAGGCCTGCAGCAAGCAAAGCCATTGCCGAAGCCAGGGAAAAAGGCGATTTAAAAGAAAATGCAGAGTATGATGCGGCAAAGGAAGCACAAGGTATGCTGGAAGCAAAAATTAAACAGCTGGAAGGAGTAATTGCTACGGCTCGTATAGTGGATGAGTCCACCATTGATACCAGCAGGGTGAGCATACTTACCAGGGTAACCGTAGAAAACCTAAATACTAAGAAAAAAGCAACTTACCAGATAGTTTCAGAAAATGAGGCCGATTTAAAGGCAGGAAAAATTTCGGTTACCTCACCCATTGGCAACGGTTTATTGGGTAAAGTGGTAGGCGATGTTGCAGAAGTAATTGTACCAGCGGGGCTTATTAAATTTAAGATTGAAGATATTTCGGTATAGCCCAAAGATATTTTTGAAACTAGAGTTTTTTGTAAAATTTAATTTGTGTATGACCATTTTCTCAAAAATTATAGCTGGCGAAATCCCTTCATATAAAATTGCAGAGAATGAACGCTTCCTTGCTTTTTTAGATGTATTTCCTTTAGTAAAAGGCCATGTACTGGTAGTGCCAAAAACAGAGGTGGATAAATTATTTGATTTAACCGATGATTACCTTGCCGAAATGCTGGTTTTTGCAAAACCTGTTGCCAGGGCTATTGAAAAATCTTTTGATTGCAAGCGCTGTGGAATAAGTGTGGTAGGCCTTGAAGTACCGCATGTGCACATGCACCTAATTCCCATTAATACGGCTGATGATTTAAATTTTACCCGGCTGAAACTCAATGTTGCAGAAGAAGAAATGAAACATATCAGGGAAAAAATACTATCCAATATATAGGATACATTTTTAAATATCTTAAAACAAACCAAATAACTGGGCATCTACCTGGGTAATTATTTTTCCAAGGTCTTCATCGTTATCGGCAAATTTATTGGTATCTGCATCAATGATTAACAGCTTGCCTTCTTTATAACTTTCTATCCAGTTGTTGTAATACTCATTGAGTTTTTTCAGGTAATCGAGCCGGATGTTTTCCTCGTATTCACGCCCCCTTTTTTGTATTTGTGCAACTAAAGTAGGAACAGAGGCTTTTAAATAAATCAATAGATCAGGCGGTTGTACCATGGTTTTGAGGGTTTCAAAAAAGCGGTAATAATTTTCAAAATCCCTTTTGCCCATCAGGTTCATATCATGCAGGTTGGGGGCAAAAATATTAGCATCTTCATATATGGTCCTGTCCTGTATTACAGTTTCGGTTCCCCGGTGTATTTCCAAAAGCTGGTTAAGCCTGCTGTTTAAAAAATAAATTTGCAGGTTAAAGCTCCACCTCGGCATGTCTTCATAAAAGTCGTTCAGGTAAGGGTTATGGTCCACATCTTCAAACTGAGGGATCCATTTATAATGCTTACTGAGCATTTCTGTAAGCGTTGTTTTGCCAGCGCCAATATTACCAGCTACTGCAATATGCTTTGGTTTTTTTGCTTTTGCCATAGTGTATAAAAGTAAAAATTCTACGCCAAAAAAAAATTTTATTTTTTAAAAGCAGCGGAAAGTTAAAAGTATTTAAGCCCCATTGCCTGGCGCACCAGTTCCATGCTGGCATTGGCGCTTTTTCGGGCTTTATCTGCCCCTTGCCTCATTATTTTTTCCAGGTAATTTTCATCGGCCAAAATCGAATTGGCTTTTTGCCTTATTGGGGCAATAAATTTCACCATATCTTCTGCCAGTTGCTTTTTCATATCGCCAAAACGAATGCGGCAATCACTGTAATCATTTTTGTATTGGGCAATTACCTCCTGGGTGCTTACCAGTTCCATCAATAAAAACAGGTTGGCAACCGAATCGGGCATTACGCTGTTTTTTTCTGCAGGCGCTTCGCCGGTTACCGCTTTCATTAATTTTTTACGGATGCTTTCATCGTCATCTGCCAGGTAAAGCGTGGCCATTTGGTTTTCGCTCTTGCTCATTTTTCCTGTACCGTCAAGGCTGGGTACTTTTAGTAATGTTTCGCCAAAATTAAAAGCCATTGGTTCGGGAAAAACATCGCCATAACGGTGATTGAAACGTTGGGCAAAATTACGGGTCATTTCCAGGTGTTGTTCCTGGTCTTTACCCACAGGTACATAGCTTGCCCTGTGTATGAGAATATCGGTAGCCATAAGCACAGGATACGTAAGTAAACCTGCATTAATATTTTGCGGATGCAGCCTTGCTTTATCTTTAAAGGTGGCCGTTTTTTCCAGTTCGCCTTTATAAGCAAGCATATTGAGGTAAAGATAAAGTTCACTGGTTTCATATAAATGGCTTTGGCAATACAGCGCCACTTTTTCAGGATTGAGCCCACAGGCAATATTTTCGGCAATTACCCGCTGTACATTTTTTTTGAGTTCCGTTGTATCGGGGTGTGTAGTGAGAGAATGCAGGTCGGCCACCATAAAAAAACAGGTATGCGTTTCCTGCATTTTTACATAATTACGCATAGCGCCAAAATAATTTCCCAAATGCAGGAAACCGGTGGGCCGAATACCACTCATTACTATATTATTTGCAACCATATACTAATCTGTACTAATGCTTATTTGTGTTTTTTTAGTTTGGCGAAGATAAGCAATGGGGCTGCAAATTGTTATCTTTTAGTAAAATGCTGTTTCATAGCCATCAATGTTTTATTTTTGTTTTATGGAAATAAGCAACGAAATGATAAGCAGGTTGGCAAAGCTAAGCAGGCTCTCATTTAACGATGAGGAAAAAGAGGCGATTAAGGCCGATTTACAAAATATGATTGGTTTTGTTGACAAACTACATGAAGTAGATACCGGAAATGTAGAACCACTGCTGCATATTATTCCCCATCAAAATATTTACCGGGAGGATAGAATAGAGGGACATATCAGTAACCAGGAAGCTTTACATAATGCACCTGTGCATGATGAACATTTTTTTAAAGTGCCTAAAGTAATCACCAAATAAATTTATATTAATGCCCGATCCTATTTTACAACTAAGCGAAATACGCAAGAGTTATTTCCTGGGTAAGCAGGAATTGCCTGTATTAAAGGGCATTACCATGAATATTAAAAAGAACGAGTATGTTGCATTAATGGGCCCAAGCGGTAGTGGCAAATCTACCTTAATGAATATATTGGGCTGCCTCGATTCACCCACTGCAGGCAGTTATATACTTAACGGTAAAGATGTAAGCAAGATGGATGATGGAGAACTGGCCGAAGTAAGGAATAAAGAAATAGGTTTTGTGTTTCAGCAATTTAATTTATTACCCAGGCTTACTGCGGCAGAAAATGTTGCATTGCCTTTAATTTATGCCGGCGTTTCAAGGCAGGAGCGGATACGCAGGGCAGAAGCTGTTTTGGAAAAAGTAAAACTTGAAGACAGGATGCACCATAAACCCAATGAACTTAGTGGCGGGCAATGCCAGCGTGTAGCAATTGCCAGGGCATTAATCAATAACCCTTCTATAATTTTGGCTGATGAACCTACCGGTAACCTCGACTCAAGAACCTCTTACGAAATAATGGATATTTTAGGAAAGATACATACTGACGGCAATACGGTTATAATTGTAACACATGAAGAAGATATTTCTGAGTATGCCCATAGGGTAGTGCGGTTAAAAGACGGGCAAATTGAATGGGATAAAGTAAACCTCAAACCTGTAGTTTCAAATTTATACAGTGTAAGCTGAGCAATAAATAAATATGTCAATAAGAATTTATACCAAAACGGGAGATAAAGGAAAAACCAGCTTAATTGGCGGCACTAAGGTTGCCAAAAGCCATATTCGCATTGAAAGCTATGGTAATGTGGACGAACTCAATTCTTTTATTGGGTTATTAAGAGACCATATTGCAGATGATAAAAGCAGAACAATGCTCAAAGAAATTCAGGACAGGCTTTTTACCATTGGTTCTTCGCTAGCCTGCGACCCTGAAAAGGATACAAAAATGGAAATACCGGATTTGAAGGAGGAAGATATTGCATTGCTGGAGCAGGAAATTGACTGGATGAATGAGCAATTACCAGCACTAAAATCTTTTATTCTTCCCGGCGGGCATGTTGCCGTTTCCACTGCTCATGTTGCCCGCTGTGTTTGCAGGCGTGCAGAACGTAAATGTGTTGAAATGCATGAAGAGAATATTTTTGTAGATGAAAAAGTAATAAAGTACTTAAACCGTTTAAGCGATTATCTTTTTATGCTTTCCCGCTATATTGGGTTTTTATTGAAAACAGAAGAAATTCAATGGAAGCCACGCCTGGGTTAGTTTTTGAAATGTTAAGGCAAATTGTCGTCTTTTTCTTCTTCTTCCCCGTCTTCAATCTTTAGCAGCCTCTTCTTAGTAATTTTATCGGATTGGCCGGGGATATATTTTTTCAAAACATATTTTTTTAACGGCACCTGAAAGGTTTTTTCAGGTATGGCTAAAAAAGAAATTTCAGTAGCCGTATAGGTTATGCTTTGTTTGCCGGATTTATGGTATTCGTATTGCATTACTAAACCGGGAATGCAGCCAAACATTGGCTCTGCTGCAAGTAATGCATTATTTTGCTTTGCCGGAAAATAATATACTGAAAGTTCATGATCTTTATCAACCTGGATATTTACCTTACGGCACATTTTACCTAAAATTTCAAGGCTATCGTTTAAAAAAGTGCATGAACTAATATCATATTTTTTATTGAAAAACCTCCATTGAGAGGGTGTAAGACTGTACCTGTATTTTTCTTTACCCGACTCTTTAGTGATGGTTGCCGGCTTGCCTGCCGAAGGCGGATAATGAAAATATATGCTTTGAATACGCATTAAACTGGACAGTACAATCTTTACTTTATCATTTTTTACATACACCGTTTTTACACCGCCATTATAGGTTTCGGCAATGCTCGATTTATTTTTGGCTTTAACGTTTATAGAATATGCAATGCTAAAAGGGTATTTGGCAAAACTGTCGGTTGCAACAATTATTGGAGCCGTGGAAACACTGTCAATAGCTGTGTGCAGGATACTTAATGCAGAGCTGTCTTTTATGGTTTGGGTACTATCCAATTGGGAATAAGAAGGCTTAGCAATAGATAAAAAAAATCCTGTAAAAATCAAAAACCTTGTAAAAATATGAAGGCCGGGCATCTGCAATTTTTTGCTTTTATTTTTTTACAAATTAAAGTAAAAGCATGTATTTAAAAAATCAAATCTCCTAAATCAATCGGGTCAAAAGGGTTTTTCCCCGGTTTAATGTCAAAATAGGCTTTGTCGGCTTTTTGCCATTTTTCAATCCGCTTTTTTATTCTTTTGGATTTGTGTGTTGGCTTGCCATTACGTTTTGTGCCATACATTTTACGCATCATTTTCATCATTCCTTCCGAAATGGAAATAGAAGTGGAATTATCTACCCTAAGTTTTACATTTTCATTTTTTTGCTCGTTAAAAACAAATGAAGGAACATTTGCGCCTATAAAACTAGCAAAGCTTGCTAAAATATCGTTATCTCTTATTTTAATGTATTCATCATCTATTTGCATGAGGGTAAAAGTACCTTTACCTGCGGTATATTTATTTTTGGTAAACTTATTTTTTGCAGTACTTGTTTTATTGGCAAGAGTTAGAGCATTTTTATTTGCGTTATTATTGCTATCTGTCTTGGTTAATAAAGATGGGGCTGAAGAAGCTAATGAATTTCCTGCCGGGCTTGAAGTTGCCAGATCTTCTTTGATTTGAACATCATTTGATCTATAATTAATGATACTCCATGTAGCAACCAGCAGTAAAATTATTGCCGCTGCTGCTGAAATTGTACGCCATGGCATAGATACTACTTTGCCTGGGGTTCGCTTGGCAGAAATCCGCAGCCATATTTTTTGAAAGATATCACCTGGAGGTTTTACCCTGGTTTCTTTAAGGCTTGCTACGGTAACATCAATGGGGGTTTTTGATACCTGAGAAAAAATATTTTGAAAGAGCAGTTCTGATTTTTGCGGAGCAATTTGTAAACTTTTAAGTTCGGCAAAAATTTCTTTAAGTTGGTCGGCCTTTTCTTCTTCAGGGCAATAAATGTGTTCAATAATCCTGTGATACAATTCACCTGACGGCTGAATACTTAATTCTATTAGGTTAGTTAATATATTTTCGGCGTTATTCACTTTCCGTGGTAGTAAGTATTTTTTTTAAGTAAATCCTTGCCTTATGCAATTTCGATTTGCTGCCACTTTCCGTTATCCCCAGCATTTCGGCAATTTCTTTATGGTTATAGCCTTCAATAATATACAGGTTTACAATTGTTCTGTATCCATCTGGTATTTGTTGAATCAGTTTTAGCAAATCCTGCATATCCAGTTTGGCATTTGCCCCTAATTCTGTTGTGGCAACATTGAGGTTTTCATTAATTTCTGCAAACTGAACTTTCTTTTTTCTCAGCTCATCCAGGCATACAGTAACAAACACCCTTCTTGCCCAGCCTTCAAAAGAGCCCTCACCTCTGAAATTGGATAGATTGCGGTATAATTTAATAAAGCCTTCCTGAAAATAATCGTCAGCAGTGTTAGGGTTGCCTGCGTATCGTAGACAGAGGCTATACATTTTGCCAGACAGGAAATCATAAATTTCCCTAAAAGCCTTTTCATCGCCAGCTAATGCGCTTTGTATTAAGACGTCCGGATTAGCTAAAATGTTCCCAATGCTGCTCATTTATTAAAATTCATGCATAATTAACTACAAATCATAGGAGATATGGCGGTAAATGTAATGATTTAAGGGATGAAATTAAGAAAAACATTACTATTGTTTGTGTTTTTGCAGAATAATCAAATACCTGTATTTTTGCACCCCAAATTTATTTGGCCGGGGTAGCTCAGCTGGTTAGAGCACAGGATTCATAACCCTGAGGTCGGCAGTTCAAGTCTGCTCCCCGGTACATCAGCCGCTCTTTTGAGCGGCTTTTTTCATTATCAATAGGGAAAAAATCCGAAGCCCAATTTTTAATAATGTGTTATTTGTCAAAAATATTTTATTCAATTTTAAATTGTGCTGCATACCTTTAAAATTCAAAAATTACGTAAGATGAAGATTGCTTTTCACGGCGCCGCCCGTACCGTAACCGGCTCAAAACACCTTTTAACCCTATCCAATGGTAAAAAATTATTGCTTGACTGTGGCATGTTCCAGGGAATGGGAACGCAAACCGCAAGCCTGAATATTGATTTTGGATTTAATGCCGATGAAGTAAATAATGTAATTCTTTCTCATGCTCATGTAGACCATAGCGGATTACTGCCCAAATTGGTAAAAGACGGGTTTAAGGGAAAAATTTACGCTACAGATGCTACGAAAGATCTTGCTGCTGCGCTTATGGAAGATAGTGCAGGTATACAGGAAATGGATATTAAATATGTAAATAAAGAAAGAGCGTTAAAGGGGTTGCCCTACCTGCAGCCTTTATATACAACCGAAGATGCCTTAAAAGCATTGGGCCATTTTGAAACTGTGCCCTATAACGTATGGTTTAAGATAGATGATGAAATAGAATTTTGCTTTACCGATGCCGGCCATTTAATTGGAAGCGCAGCGGTGCATTTGAAAATTACTGAAAACGGAAAAACCATGCGTATTAGTTTTAGCGGAGATGTGGGCCGTTACCGTGATGCCATATTAAAATCGCCGGAAGTTTTTCCGCAATGCGATTACCTGATTTTGGAAAGTACTTATGGAAACACCCTTCATGATGAACATAGCCCTACACCAGATGCATTGTTGAAATGGATACAACATACTTGTATTGAGAAAAAAGGGAAGCTTATTATTCCGGCATTTAGTGTAGGCCGTACACAAGAGATTTTACTTTGGCTTAACCAACTGGAACTGGAAAACAGGTTGCCCGACCTGGACTATTATGTAGATAGCCCTTTAAGTACAAAAGCCACTAATATTGTAAAAAAATACCCAAAATATTTTAACAAACGCATTCAGCGCATTTTGGAATCAGACAATGACCCTTTTTCTTTTAAACGGTTAAAATTTACCAAATCGGTTGAAGAAAGTAAGTTGTTGAATTTTTACAAAGGGCCTTGTATTATTATTTCTGCAAGCGGTATGGCAGAAGCCGGGCGCATTAAACACCATATTAGCAATACCATAGAAAACAGCAGGAATAGCATTTTGCTTACCGGATATTGTGAGCCACATTCGCTGGGCGGACGTTTAAAAAAGCACCCAACTGAAATTGGTATTTATGGACAAGAGCACCAGGTAAATGCAGATATAGGTGAAATAAGGAGTATGAGCGCCCATGGTGATTACGACGACCTGTGCCAGTTTATAGCCTGCCAGGACGTAAAGCAAATTAAAAAACTCTTTTTAGTACATGGCGAGTATGATGTACAACTAGACTTTAAAGCCAAATTATTAAAGAAAGGTTTTGGCGATGTGGAAATTCCCGAAAGACATTTTGAAATTGGGCTTACTTAAAAACCGAAAATAAAATAGCTTATACTTTTAGCCAGCCCCTGAAACCCCGTGCAGCATAGTAAGATTCTGCACCATTGTGATAAACAAAAACTGTATCATACCGCCTGTCGCAAAACAAGGCACCACCTAATTTCCTGATATTTTCAGGCGTTTTTATCCAACTGGAAGTTTTTTCATCAATTTTCTCCAATTGCTGCAACTGGCGGTATTGTTCTTCATTTAGTATTTCAATGTCAATTTCGGCTGCAAAATCCAAAGCACAGTTTTTGGGTTTATTTTCTTTACGGGAATCAAGTGCCTGCCGGTCATAACAAAAGCTCCGCCTGCCTTTTGGTGTTTCTACGACGCAATCCATAAAAATAAATTCACCTGATTTTTTATCAAAACCCACTACATCGGGCTCGCCACCACTCATTTCCATTTCATTGAGCGACCAAAGTTTTGCAGGATTTGTTTCCAACTTTTTCTGTACCTGCTCCCATACCAGGTTTTTATGCCGGTGCATGTTTTTGGTAAACCGTTCTTTTAAAATAGCGAAAATTTCTTTGCTTAATCCCGGAGATAATTTTTTGTAATTGCTTTTCATTTATCAAAAATCGGATAAATACCAATTACCCATGATTTTTTTAAGCTCAATTTTTTCGTTTTTTGTACCTGTTGGGCCAAATTTAATTTTTACAACGGCTACATCTGCTTCTATCACAGCTTCTCCATCAATACTTCCGTTTTTAAACTGGTTTACAAAATCATCCTGTACTTTTTTGGTTTGCGAAGCCATACTGCAAATGTCTTTGGTATCGCCATCGCCATTTCCGGTTGGGTCACACAGGTTTTTGAGTGTAGAAAAATCACCCGATTTTGCTGCATCAAATATTTTTTGTACCACTTTTTCTGGGTCTTCACCCACTGCAGAATTTATAACCGGTGCATTGGCAGCTGTAGGTGCACCTGCTGTTGTTGTGCTTGTTACGTTTGCCTCAGGTGGTTCAGACGTTGTAACATTTTGCTTTTTTTCGGATGAATGATTATTGCATGCGGTTAAAAATATTCCGGTAAATAGCCCTAAGGTTAAAAGTTTATTTTTCATGATTTCTTATTTTTTGAATGAGTTCAAAAATAAATAAGCAGTTTATATTTTCAACTTATCCATTTGGATAAGTGAAAGCAACTGTCACAAAGAAAATTATTAACCTTTTTAAAAAGGAGATTTGTTTGCTGGTTTATAAAGCTTCTATCATGTCTTTAAGTTGCACCAGTGGTAAGTTATGCACTTTGGCTTTACCTATTTTGTCGAGTAAAATAAAATCTAAAGTATCCTGTTGCCTTTTTTTATCCATAATCAACCTTTCCCAAATTTTAGTTTTATTGAATTGGGTATTAACAGGCAGCCCGTATTTTATGAGCAGGTTTACCAGGCGTTCTTTATCAGCACTACTAAACATATTAATTTCTTCGGAAAAGGTAGCGGCTATAACCATGCCAATACTTATGGCATGGCCATGCGGCAAATGATGGTTGGTTTCTATTGCATGGCCAATAGTATGGCCAAAATTGAGTAATTTTCTCTTGTTATTTTCCTGCTCATCTTCTAATACTATTTGGGTTTTAATGCGAACATTATCTTCTATTAAATTTGCAACGCCTAATTTGTTTTGTATAAAATCATCTAAGTTGTGTTTTTCTAATAATTTAAATAAATGTTCATCTTGTATGCAGGCATGTTTTATTATTTCGGCAAAGCCGTTAATCCATTGGTCTTTGGGAAGTGTATCCAAAAAATTGTAGTCGAAAATAATTTTAGCAGGCTGGTAGATAGTTCCGGCCATATTTTTATAAGGCCCGATATTAACGCCGTTTTTTCCGCCAATAGCAGCATCAACCATGCCCAGCATAGTTGTTGGCGCCAATACGAGTTGCATTCCCCTTTTTAAATATTGAGGCGGCGTACCCGGCAATATCAGTTATTACACCGCCGCCAATACCCACCATTACTGTAGCTTTATCGGCTTCAGTTTTTATGAGTTCTTGTAAAATATAGTCAATGGTAACCTGTGTTTTGCTGGCTTCTCCCGGAGAGAGAACAAGAGGGGAAAAATTTTTCAATCGTTGCTCATGTAACCGAAAAATATTTTCATCGGTGAGCACAAATAATTTTTTTTCAGTGCAATCACCTGGCAATGTTTCAATGCTTCTATTAAATAAATACGTTGTTGCTCCACTATGAAATTTATGGGTTACCTGGTTCATGCATTACTCTTTTGGGCCGTTCATTATTTTATTTTGATGGCTGATGCTTTCCAGGTGCAATGCATCGAGGTAGCGGGCAATAAATTCTTCGCTAAGGCCAAGAGAAACGCCATGTTTTACTACCCGCTCTGATATTTCATTCCAGCGGTTGGCCTGCAGGATAATAATATTTTCACTGCGCTTGTGTTCACCAATTTGTTCTGCTATTTTCATTCGCTGGCTTATGAGCGAAAGCAGTTCATCGTCTATTTGGTTTATTTGTTCCCGAAATTTTGATAAGGCTATTAAAAAATCTGTTTCATTGCTGGTTTCCGACCGCCAAATAAGCTTTTGAATTATTTGCGCCAAATCATTTGGTGTAACCTGTTGCCTGGCATCGCTCCAGGCAAAATCGGGGTTAATATGGCTTTCGATCATTAAGCCGCTAAAACCAAGGTTAATGCTTTTTTGGGCAATATTCCCAAGCATGGTCCTGTTGCCGCAAATATGAGATGGGTCGCATAGCATCATCATGCCCGGGAACCTCAATTTCATTTCAATGGGTATGTGCCACATGGGTGTGTTGCGGTATTGCGTATCTCCATAGTTGGAAAATCCACGGTGGATCATACCAATTTTTTGCAAACCAATTTTTTGCAACCTTTCAATTGCACCGCTCCATAATTCAATATCTGGGTTTACAGGATTTTTTACCAATACGGGAACATTGGTTCCTTTTAAAGCTTCGGCTACGGCTTGTATGCTAAAAGGGCTTACTGTTGTTCTTGCCCCAACCCATAAAAGGTCGGTTTCATATTTAAGGGCATCTTCTACATGTTTTGCGGTTGCAACTTCTACACATATGGGCAAACCGGTTTGTTTTTTGGCTTGCAGGAGCCAGGCTAAAGCATCTGTTCCAATACCTTCAAACATACCGGGCTTGGTTCTTGGTTTCCAAATGCCTGCCCGAAACATATCTACATTGCCCGATGCTGCCAATAACTTTGCTGTTTCCAGTATTTGTTCCGGCGTTTCTGCACTGCAAGGCCCACTTATTATAAAGGGCCTTTTTTCCCAAATATTTTCAATGTTTATGTTCAAATTTGTGGTGGCTGTTTGCACTTTAAACTATTAATCGTTTTTTTTAATAAACTTATTGTTTTCTTTTTAATACGGTGCAAGTTAGTGTGCTTATGCTATAGTTGGTAAAACCATTTTTTTAAAAGGGTATTTTGATTGTTTGATGTGATTTAAACTTGCTATAATTTAATATTTATACCTGCCATAAAATGAATGGGTGCCATGGGAAAATAATAATTACTTGTAGAGCGTTCACTATTGTAAATATAGCTAAACGTGTATCCATTGGCCACGTACAAGGTTGAAAATAAATTATAAACCTGCACAAATAATTTTATTTCTTTTAAATGCGTATTGGTAAAGGTATAAGCTGTGCTAAGCTCCTGTGTATAGTAAGGTTTTATGCTTTTATTCATTTGGGAAGTATTATCTAAAAACTGGCGGCTGATGAATTTTCCTGAGAGGCCAATTTGCAAATTGCTTACCGGGGCATACTCCAGCGTTGCACTGCTGATGATATTTGGAGAAAAAGAAATGTTGGTTTGTTTGTAAAAATTTACTGCCTGGTTATTATTGTCGTAGTCATCAATATATTCGGTAAAGTTTTTTATTTTATTTCGGCTTAAAGTAATGTTACCATTGACCATTAACCATTTTGAAATTTTTGCGGCGGCGGTAATTTCCACACCACTTCGATAACTTTTTGGGATATTGGTACGGGTATATGCGCCTACATCATTTACTTTACCAGTATGCACCAGTTGGTTTTTATAAAGCATCAGGTAGGCATTAATACCGAGTTGTATCGTTGGGCTTTTATATTCTGACCCAAGTTCAAAGTCGTGCAGGTATTCGGGTTTTGGCGTTTCATTTATACCTGCTTCAAAATCATCCCTGTTGGGCTCTTTGGAGCCATGGGCATAGGAAAAATAGGTTTTGATTTTTCCTTTGCTGTAAGTGATGCCCGCTTTGGGATTTATAAAAAAGTAACGGTTGCTCAAGTTTATCGTTGGGTTATCCCTGAAGCCATTAATGTGGTACACTACTTTTTTTACCTGCAGGTCGGCAAATAAATGCCAGTTTTTAGAAAAATTTTCGGTCCATTTTACAAAAGATGAAAATTCATTTTTAAAGGCATTATTGTTGTACCATTTAAAGTTTGAAGGTATAAAAACCGGTTCTTTGGCCCAGGTAACTTTTCCGTAATGTTTGCCCTTGTATTGATTCCATCCTGCGCCAATAATTATTTGCCTTTGGGATTTTTCGTATTGAGCAGAAAAAATATTGCCGTAAAAGTAATTGTTGAGCCAGAGTTGCCTCACAATATCAGATGTATAAACGGTATCGGCGCCATTAAAATAGTTGGGTAAACCGTAGGCTGATAATTTTTTGCCTGCTTTGTATTGCTCGTAAAAGCCTTTTCCATGTGTTAAAAACCCAGTGATGTTGGCTTTCCAAAAAGCTGAAAATTTTTGATTAATAAACAGTTGAAAGTGTTGTTGTAGGTAGTTATCGGTTTCGTTTTGGTAAGGATCCGGTTTTTTTTCTGTTCCGGAACTATTGTATCTCCTGTTGATATGCAGCAATTCTTCTGATAAGCCATTCCAGGCCTGGTATGTTTTTTCTTTGCCCGAAATAAAATTAAAACGAATGGAATTTTTAGGGTTTAAATAAGTAAGGCTTATCATGGCAGAGTGCAGGCGGCTGCTGGCTCTTTCAATATAGCCGTCGCTCTTTACATGGCTTATTCGGCCATCGGCTGTAAAATGTTTTTTAAATAACCCACTATGCAGCACTAAAGTATTTTTAATGCTGTGGTAACTACCTGCGTTATTGTTAAACTCCAGGCCGCTTTTGAGTACCGGTTCATTGGTATTAATATTTATGCTTCCCCCAAAAGCCCCGGTACCATTTGCTGATGTGCCTACGCCACGTTGTATTTGAATTTGCGATGCCGATGAAGCAATATCCGGCATATCTACAAAAAAAGTTCCCTGGCTTTCGGCATCGTTAAAAGGAATGCCGTTGAGGGTTACATTTATCCTTGAAGCATCTGATCCCCGGATGCGGAGGTAAGTATAACCAATGCCATTACCAGCATCGGAACTTACCGTTATCGATGCTGTATGGTTAAAAATGAAGGGAAGGTCCATACCCGTATTTTGTTTTTCAATTTCCTGTTTACCCAAATTGGTTTTGGCAATGGGTGTTTTATCCTGTGCCCTTACTGCCGTAATTTCTACCGGCTGTAACAAAGTAGTGTCTGCCAACTTTGTGGCCTGTGCATAACAAAAATGTACAGTGCAGCATAAAAGCTGCAATATTAATTTATTCATAAAATAAGCGCACTGAAAAACCGTGGAGTAGGCTGAAAATAATAAAACATGCTCCCTTCGCAGGCATTATCCTGTTCAGGTTTACGGGTATATTCTCAGCCTCAAAAGAAGCACCCCGGCGGTTCAGTAATTTTTAAAAAAGTAAAATTATATAATTTTATTAAGGAAAGCTGTAACTATTTTTTCTCATTTTCGTATCATATTAAAGTATAGCCATGAAAAAATTATTTTTTGCCATTTTTCTGTTATTTTCTATCAGCAGTTTTGCACAAAACGAGGTAATTCTGCATGATGCCGGTGCAAGGCAGGTGCCACTAAACGGCCCGTTTAATGCTGTTTCTGTAGCTACTGGTATTGAATTAATACTGGTGCAAAGCAATGATAATAAGCTGGCAATAAGCGTAACGGATGAAAAATACCTCAAACACCTGGTTACTAAAGTGGAAAACGGGGAACTTAAAATTTATTACGATTATAAAAACCTGGATGGCATTTTTGGCAAAAACAACAGGGTAAAAGCCTATGTTTCAGTTGCCTCCTTAAAAAGGTTGAAGGGATCAAGCGGTGCCAGGATTTTTATGGTGAACGTATTTAATGAAGAAAGCCTGTTTATTGATTTATCCAGCGGCGCTAAAATGGAAGCCAAGTTAAAAGTAAGTAATTTAGCTATTGATGTGAGCAGCGGAGCCAAGCTGGAAATTAATGGTAAATCCGGAATGGCGGATTTAAGCGCCTCCAGCGGAGCAAAAATTGATGGCAGCGATTTAACAGTAAATGATTGCAAAGCAAAAGCAAGTAGTGGCGGCAAAATTTCAATTGCTGTAGAAAAATCACTTGATGGTAAAGCAAGCAGTGGCGGTAAAATTGAATACAATGGTGGCGCCACACAAATAAATGCCGAAACCAGCAGCGGTGGTAAAGTTGAAAAAAGCTAATCCATAATAACTAAAGCATGAACAAATTATATTGTTTTTCTATCTTATTTCTACTGAGTTTAAGTGCATTTGGCCAAAAACAGTTTGTAGTAGATGCAAATGCTTCAATGCGGCAAGTTGATGGAAGTTTTTCAAAAATTAAAATTTCAGGTCCTTTAAAAGTGTATTTAAGTCAGGCAAATGATGAATCAATTGCCATTAGTGCAAGTGAAGAAAAATTTAAGATAATAATTAAAACTATTGTGAAAAACAACACATTGCATATTTATTTAGAAGGAGATAATAAGCTATGGCGTAAAAATATAAACCCTAAAGTATATGTATCTTTTAAGCAGTTGACCAATCTTGAAATTTCCGGAGCATCATCGGTAATGAATGTGGGGAGCATAAAAGGCAATGAATTATCAGTAGATATTTCCGGTGCCTGTAAATTGGCTGCTAATATTGATGTGCAGGAGTTGCACTTTGAAATTTCCGGGGCCAGCAATGCAATAATTTCGGGCAGTACCAATAAATTACTTCTCGATTGCAGCGGCGCAAGTGATTTCTCTTCTTTTGATTTGCAGGCAAATAATGCTCAAATTGATGTTTCGGGCGCATCCGATGTTGATATAAGTGTGTCCCAATCCATCCATGCAAATGCATCCGGCGCAAGCCGGCTTTATTATAAAGGCAACCCATCCGAAACTGAATTTAAAGATAGCGGCGCCAGTAATATTTCAGCTCAAAACAGGAGATAGGATGATTTAGTTAGTTTACAATGTATTTAAATAGAAAAAACCCGGGAAATGCCGGGTTTTATAATGTTGCGAAGACAAGGATCGAACTTGTGACCTTCGGGTTATGAGCCCGACGAGCTACCGCTGCTCTACTTCGCAGTGCAAAGATAGCTGTTTGAACCTCTGCCTCCAAATAATGTTATTTAAATAAATGAAAATGAAGAACATTTAGAAAAAAATTTTCGAAACAGCATAACCATTTTTTTTAGGAATAAGTAATTGTGAGTATGTTAATAAATATCTTTAATGTTTAATGTAATAGTATTGAAAATTTGTGTTTTCTTTGGGTATTAATTAACTACAAAACAATAAGTAATGAAAAAATTAATTCTTGCTCTTTTTGCCGGTATGTTTTTACTTGCAGGCACAAGTTGTAAAAAGGATGATAAAAATTGCGATGTAACGGTAGCCAATATTTCCGGTACTTACAAAATTCTTAAGGTAATGTACAAGCTGAATGCTGGAACACCGGAAACAGATTATACCAGTACTATATTTGAAAGTTGCCATTTAGATGATTTGCATGTTTTAAATGCCAACGGTACTTATTCATATCAGCTTGCAGGTGTAGACTGCGCTCCTCCGGAAACCCCATATTCCGACACCTGGTCACTTTCAGGTAGCACTATAACAATAGAAGGTGAATCTGCTACAATTTCATCTTTTGATTGCAGTACATTAAATATTGTATTTGCCGACTATAATGTGGCAGGTGATAAAGCAACCTTTACGCTTAAAAAACAGTAATAGCTGGTTATAAATAACTAATTTTGCCCCGCTTTAAACAAGCGGGGCATTTTTATGAAAGCAGGATTTGTAAATATTTTTGGTAAACCCAATGCAGGCAAAAGTACTTTGCTCAATGCGCTTATTGGCGAAAAAATGGCCATTGTATCGCATAAGGTACAAACCACACGCCACCGTATTAAAGCCATTTTAAACGAAAAAGGATATCAAATTATTTTTTCGGATACACCGGGTATTATTGACCCCAGGTATAAGCTACACGAAAAAATGATGCATGCGGTAAAAAGCAGCCTTGAAGATGCCGATATAGCTTTGCTTATAGCCGATGCTACCGAAGATGTAATGGAAAGCCACGAAATATTTTCACAACTCAGGCTCAAAGTGCCTGCATTTGTAGTGCTCAACAAAACAGATGCTTTAAAAGATGCCTCTGAACTAAACGAAAAGGAAGCTTTTTTTAAACAACAGGCATACTGTAAAGAAATCATCAATATTTCTGCACTAAAGAAAAAGGGCATAAAAGAATTGCTGGATAAAATTCTGGCTTACCTGCCCGAAGCCGAACCGTTTTATGAAGGCGATGATTTAAGCGATTTACCTACAAAATTTTTTGTGGGAGAATTAATAAGAGAAAAAATATTTGCACTATACGACCAGGAAATACCCTATCATGCAACTGTGCTGGTGCAGGAGTTTAAAGAAAAATCAACTTTAATAAAAATTATTGCCGATATTATAGTACAAAGAGAAACACAAAAAGGCATTATTCTCGGCCAGGGCGGCGCCATGATAAAAAAGTTGGGTACTTTGGCCAGGAAAGACATAGAAGAATTTTTGGGCCAAAAGGTTTTTCTGGAACTGTATGTAAAAGTACGTCCAAAATGGCGTGACAGTGATATTTTCTTAAAAGAATACGGATACTAAGTTTATTAAAAATTAAAGTTAGGAACTAAAATTTTCAACTTTCAATTTTCAACTTTCAATAAAATAAAATGAGTTTTACAGTAGCCATAACCGGAAGGCCAAATGTGGGAAAGAGTACCTTATTTAACCGTTTGCTGGAGCAGCGCAAAGCCATTATTGACGATGTAAGCGGCGTAACCCGGGACAGGCAGTATGGCGTAGCCGATTGGAATGGCAAAAAATTTAACGTAATAGATACCGGCGGTTTTGTAAGTGGTAGCAATGATGTTTTTGAAAAAGAAATACGCAAGCAGGTGCTTATTGCCATTGAAGAAGCCAATGCCATTATTTTTATGGTAGATACTACAACCGGCATTACCAACCTCGATGAAAGCATGGCCGATTTATTGCGCAAAAGCAATAAACCCGTTTTTCTTGTTGTTAATAAAGTAGATAACCATAGCCGCTTACTTGAGGCAAGCGAATTTTACAGCCTGGGTTTTGACCATATCTTTTTTCTTTCTTCCATTACCGGCAGTGGCACCGGTGAGTTGCTCGATGCTATAACCGCTTTAATTGAAAATAAAAGTGAGGATGATGAACTAAAAGACCCAGAGGAAACAGCATTGCCCAAATTTGCCATCATTGGCCAGCCCAATGTAGGCAAATCATCTTTGCTCAATGCACTAATAGGGCAGGAGCGCAGCATAGTAAGCACTATTGCAGGCACCACAAGAGATACAATTCATACGCATTACAATTTGTTCAACAAGGAGTTTATTTTAATTGACACTGCAGGTATACGTAAAAAAGCAAAAGTGCACGAAGACCTGGAATTTTACTCCGTAATCCGTGCCATTAAAGCCATGGATGAAGCAGATGTGTGTTTACTGGTTTTAGATGCGGAGAAAGGCATTACGGCACAGGACCTGGCCATTTTTTCTTTGGCTGTAAAAAAGGGAAAAGGAATAGTTGTGCTGGTAAATAAATGGGATAAAATGGAAAAAGAAACCAACACAGCCAAAGAGTATGAGAAAATATTAAAGCAAAAATTAGCGCCTTTTACCGATGTGCCGGTTTTGTTTATTTCGGCCACAGAAAAGCAACGTATTTTTAAAAGCATTGAAGCCGGCCTGCAGGTTTTTGAAAACAGGGAACGCAAAATTCCGGGAGCACAATTAAATGAAGTAATGCTAAAAGCCATTGAAGGTTACCATCCACCGGTGGTAAGAGGCAATGCCATTAAAATAAAATATGTGAGCCAGTTGCCTACGCATACACCCAGCTTTGCCTTTTTTTGTAATTATCCCGATGATATTAAAACGCCTTACCGTAATTACCTGGAAAATAAAATAAGGGAAAAATTTAATTTTAACGGTGTGCCGATCCGCATCTTTTTCAGGAAAAAATAAGTTGAGCCACCCTTTAATTAATACAAAATCTTTTTAGAAAGTATTTTTTTATCGTTTTTAAATACGCTAACAAAATAAATTCCCCTGCTCAGCCTGTTGAAGGGTATGTTGTATTCCATAAATGTATTGGCTGCCTGGGATACGGTTTGGGTATAAACATTTTGGCCGGCGCTGTTGTGCAATACAAATTGGAGCTTTGCCGCATTTAACTGCGTTACTTTAATACTTAAATCCGTTGCTACAGGATTGGGGCCCACAACAATACTGTTGCCGTTAATATTGCATGGAGGAATAGTTACCGCAACAGAATCTAAATAAAAACTGGTGTCGGCATCTACCGCCAGTTTAAATCTGTACCAAACAATACCTTCGGCCTGTCCCTGCAAATTATCGTTGATAGCAATAGTTTTTAATGAAAAATTCCCGGCTTGGGGCAGGCTGTCTATTGTGGTATAAACCGTTTCGTTATTTAGCCTTCTTTGTGCAACAATAGAAATATAGTTGCAGGTTTTTACCTTTAACTCAATTGAGGTTCCGCAATTAGTTACCATTGCGTTTTGGGTATAAAGTTTCTTAATTAGGAGTGCAAATGCTTTTTTTACATCGGGTATACCGTAGCCAACCCTGTCATCTGCTGTAGTATATTTAGATGCAGATTTTTGCAACGCATCAATTATTGCCATATTGTTTACTTCGGGAAAAGCCTGCCATAAGCATGTGGAAACACCTGCCATATTGGGGCAGGCAAATGAAGTGCCATTACCAAACTGCGGTGCACCATTACTGGTATTGGCAACAACAGCCATCCATCCAACGGCAGCAACACCGGGTTTTATTTGCCCATCGCTGCTTGGGCCATAGCTGCTAAAGCTTGCGGCATCACCGTTTGCATTTACAGCGCCCACAGCAAGTACACTGTCTGCATCCGAAGGAGTAATAAGATAATGCCAGCTGTTCGTGCCTTCGTTACCGGCAGCTACTACACAAAGCATCCCTTTTTTTGCAGCAATATCTGCAGCTTTTGCACTAATGGTTGTATTGCCATCCATATCATTGTATGTGTAGTTTAACGATGCATCATCAAAACTGTAATAACCCAGGGAAGTAGAAGTAACATCTACACCAAGGCTGTCGGCATACTCCGCAGCAGCAGCCCAGTTTTGCTCTTCAATAGGATATTCACTGGCAACATCTTCTGTACGGAACAAATAAAAATTTGCTTTAGGCGCCTGGCCTACAAAACTCCCCGGCATATTGGCTGCAATAGTGCTAAGGCATTGCATTCCGTGGTAGTAATCTTCATTTACGCTGGCTTCATTGGCTACAAAATCCCAGGTACCCAATATTTGGTTGTTTAAACGTATGCTGTCAAAGGTGGGCAAAGTTTGGTAATGAAAAAAACCGGCATCCATCATAGCCAGTTGCATTCCCTGACCGCTAAAGCCCATGTTATGTAAAAAATGATTATTGTGAATGGTAACTTGTGGGCCGCTTAATCCATAATCGTAAATACCGTTTAATGATGAGGTTGGTACATTGTCACCTGTGCTAATTAATTTTCCGGTATTATTTTCTAAGAAAAATTTGTCATTTTCTGTCGGTTCGTTTGCCGTAGAGAAAGAAGCAATTGCAGTAACACTCATTACAAAAGGGTATGCATTAATTTTTGCAAGAGCAACGGCATCGCTGGTTTTAATAGCTACCTGGTTCAGCCATTTGCTGGTATTAATTATGGTTACTGATCCTGCATTGCGAATACTGTCAATATACCTGCCGGTTACAGGCAGGTCAAGGCTGTCAATAGCTATATTGTAACGATTCCGGCGGTCAATTGCCCGTTGGCTCAAATAGGCTATAGGGTTAGCCAAAGTATATTCATTAAATGCTTTATTTTTGAGGCTAACGATGTACCGGGTGAGTTGTGCATTTGCCGGGTTAAAAAAAATGAGCAGTAAAGCAGTTATAACTATTTTAGGCATTGGCTAAGAAGGTAATTTAAAACAAAATTATACTATTACATTAATGTAACAACACATTCAGTTATTGTGTTGGGAAGATTGATTTTTTGGGAGCGCCTGTTATTTCTTCATTTTTTGCATAATGTCGTTCAGCATATCTATTTGAATTTGCTGTATTTCCATAAGTTTTTCCTGTTGAACAACAATTAGATGATCGAGTTTTTCATGAAGTATCCTTATTTCCAGTTCACTTTTTAAATTTACCATATAATCATTTTTTGCTCTTTCCCTGTCTTTTTCTTCCTGCCGGTTTTGGCTCATCATAATTACCGGGGCCTGGAAAGCTGCAAGGCAGGATAAAATAAGGTTAAGTAAAATAAAAGGATAGGGGTCGAAACCTTTACCTAACAGCCAAAAAATATTTATGACCATCCAAATGATAATAAATATAACAAAAAGGATTATAAAATTCCAGCTTCCGCCAAAAACGGCTACTTTATCCGCAAGTTTTTGTCCGGCAGATAAGTGATCCAGGGCTTCCTCTTTAAAACTATCGGAAATTATTTGGTTGTTTTTTAAATGCTCCAGAACTTTATTTTCAACACTTGTGAGCTCTCCTAATTCATTAGTTAAAGAGTTGCGAATATATTGCTCACGGTAGTTTCCTAATTCTGATAGTGATAATAAACTTGCATCATTAAATTCAGGGTGTTCTTTAATGATTTCTTCCATTATACATTTTCTTATAGATTTGCCGGTTACTTTTTCAGTTACCGGGAATTCACTTTTAGAAATATCACTAATGAAATGTTGCATATATTAAATTTAAGTTTACCAGCAGGAGGCAAATTTAATTTCAATTTTTCTATTTCTGATAATCTTCTGAAATAGGCTTCCTATATTTGTTGCATGACAAATGTAAAGCAGGAAATTAAGTTTTTGGATGGCCCGCAAAGCCGCTGGAAAGAATTTACCTTTACCCTACATGTACTATCAGAATTTATTAAAGGCTTCCGGCACCTGCATTTTGCCGGGCCTTGTGTAACTATTTTTGGCTCAGCAAGGTTTAAAGAAGACCATCCTTATTACCAGCAAACCCAAAAACTTGCGGCAGAAGTGGCAAAACTTGGATTTACGGTAATGACCGGCGGCGGCCCGGGAATTATGGAAGCCGCAAACCGAGGTGCAAAAGATGTAGGCGGGAAAAGCGTGGGTTGCAATATTTTGCTGGAGCATGAACAGCAACCTAATAAATATCTCGATAAATGGGTGAACATTAAATTCTTTTTTGTAAGAAAAACTTTGCTTATTAAATATTCCTACGCATTTATTGTGATGCCCGGTGGTTTTGGTACTTTAGATGAATTTTTTGAAGCAATTACCCTGGTCCAAACTAAAAAAATACAATCATTTCCTATTATTGTTTTTGATAAAGATTTTTATAAAGCAATTATTGCCCATTTTGAAAAAATGAAAGGGGTAAAAACCATAGCACCTGCAGATATCAACTTATGCTTTTTTACCAATTCCATTAATGATGCCATAAATTATTTGAAAGAAAAAAGTATAGTAGAATTTAAACTTTCTTATAAAGTTGATAAGAAGAGATGGTGGATGTTTGAAGGCAGGTAAAATATTTGTTGAATGGAATGTATTTTTCTGTTTTATTTTCACTGTCGATACGCTTTTTCAATCTTTTTTTCATTACCTTTAAACGATAACAGTTTCGCTTGCTCAAATTTATATTAAACGATAAGGATATTGCTGCCGATGTGCATCCTGGCACAACTTTGCTTGATTTTATCCGGTACCACCGCAGGCTCATGGGTACCAAAATTGGTTGCAGGGAAGGGGATTGTGGCGCCTGTACCGTTTTAATTGGCGAAATTACCAACAACAGGTTAGAGTATAATACAGTTACCAGTTGCCTTATGCCTTTGGGAAATGTAACAGGCAAGCATGTAGTAACCATTGAAGGAATTAACGTAAATTACTTAACGCCGGTACAGGAAGCCTTTGCCGAAGAAGGTGCATCGCAATGTGGGTTTTGTACACCTGGTTTTATTGTTTCGCTTACCGGTTATTGCCTTAGCGAAAATACTCCTGCTACTGCAAATGCCATTGACAGTATGAATGGAAATATTTGCAGGTGCACAGGGTACAAATCTATTCAACGGGCTGCAGAAAGAATTACCCAACTTTTGCAGCAGCGAAATACCACTGCTTTGTCATTTGCAATTGAAAAGCAAATTATTCCTGAATGGTTTAACGGTATTCAGAAACGGTTAATTAAATTTTTCCTTGAGCCAGGGCAGCAGGTAAATAATACTGCAAAAAAATTGGGTGGTGGTACAGATGTATATGTACAGCAGCATGATGAAATGACAACCCAGGACCTGCAATTTTTATATGATAAAAAAGAATGGAAATTTATTGAAGAAAAAAACGGAATTTGTGCATTTGGCGCCTCGGTAACTGTAGCAGATATAGCCCGGTCAATCGTTTTTCAGCAGCATTTGCCCCGGCTTAATGATTACATAAAGCTGGTATCTTCCACACCTATAAGAAATATGGCAACTATTGCAGGTAATTTTGTGAATGCTTCTCCAATAGGCGATTTTTCTATTTTTTTTCTGGCATTAAATGCACAGCTTACTTTATGCAACGGCGATTTAAAAAGAGAATTGCCCTTGCGGTTGTTTTATAAAGGGTATAAGCAATTGAATAAAGATGAAAAAGAGTATATCGAAAAAATCAGTTTTCAGTTGCCCTCAAAAAAGCAGGTATTTAATTTTGAGAAAGTGAGCAAACGTACGCACCTGGATATTGCAAGTGTAAATTGCGCAATGCTGGTAAGCTCCGAAAATAATATTATTAAAGATGCATCCATTGCTGCCGGTGGTGTTGGCCCCATTCCTCTTTATTTAGTCGCCTCCAGTAATTTTTTAAAAGGGAAAGAAATAAGCCTGGCTCTCATAAAAGAATTATTGCATAAAGTAAATGAAGAAATAAGCCCGATAAGTGATGCCCGGGGAAGCGAAGGTTATAAGCGGCTGCTTTTGGCGCAGTTGATAAAGGCGCATTGCATTAAATTGTTTCCAGCCCTGCCCGAAAATGAAATTTTATTTTTATCATGAGGAATATAGATTCATATACACACACCCGTGGGGAATCTGTTTATTTAGACGATATACCGGAAATTGCCGGTACTTTAAATGCCGCTGTGTACGGTTCGCCGGAAGCACATGGTATTATAAAACAGTTGCATTTAGATGATGCATTGGCGGTAAAAGGAGTAGTGAAGATTTTGACAAATAAAGATATTCCAGGAAAAAATCAAATTGGCGGTATTGTAAAAGACGAACCCTTGCTGGCAGATGGAGTAGTGCATTTTAACGGAATGCCTGTTGCCATTGTAGTTGCCGAAAATGCTAACGCTGCACATGAAGCAGTAAAAAAAATTAAAATAGATATTGAACCGTTACCTGTTGTTACCCTTGCAAGGGTAGCGCAGCAAAATGGCGCATTAATCGTTCCTCCACGTACTTTTAAAATTGGAGATTCACAATCGGCATTTGCTCAATGCAAATATATTTTTGAAGGTATTGCAGAAACCAACGGGCAGGAACACCTTTATATAGAAACCCAGGGCGCTTATGCAATACCTGCCGAAAATGGCGCCATAAAAATTTATTCCAGCACACAAGGACCAACTGCAGTTCAAAAACATTGTGCAGAAGTACTGGATGTGCCCATGCATAAAGTAGAAATTGATACAACAAGGCTTGGTGGCGGCTTTGGTGGCAAAGAAGATCAGGCAACAGCCTGGGCAATTTTTTGCGGATTAGCTGCTTACCTTTTGGGCAAACCGGTGAAATACAGTTTGCATCGTATGGAAGATATGCGGATGACGGGTAAGCGCAACCCTTATACCTCCGATTTTAAAATTGGCCTTGATGAAAATTTGAAGATTATTGCTTACGAAGCACAATTTTATCAAAATGCAGGCGCATCTGCGGATTTATCGCCTGCAGTTTTGGAACGCACTTTGTTTCATTGTACCAATAGTTATTTTATTCCCAATGTAACGGCAACGGCTTATTGCTGTCGCACCAACCTTGTGCCCAATACGGCTTTCAGGGGCTTTGGCGGCCCACAAGGTATGTTTGTAATTGAAGCAGCCATTGCCAAAGCAGCTGAAGAACTGGGAGTTGATGCATCGGAAATACAAAAAAATAATTTACTGCAAACCGGCGATGAATTTTCTTATAGGCAAAAAGCAAATAGTGAAGCGCTTGCCTGCTGGAACGAAGCAGAACAGCTTTACCATTTAAAAAATTTAAGAAAAGAAGTAAAAGAATTCAATGATGCAAATACCTTATTTAAAAAAGGGGTTTCTTTAATGCCCATTTGTTTTGGTATTTCTTTTACAAAAATACACATGAACCAGGCAAGGGCGCTGGTACATGTATATATGGATGGGAGCGTAAACATAAGTACCGGCGCAGTGGAAATGGGGCAGGGCGTAAATACTAAAATGTTGCAGGTTGCGGCAACTGTTTTTTCCATTCATCCCAATAAAATAAAAATAAACAGTACTAATACCTACCGTATAGCAAATACCTCACCATCGGCGGCAAGTGCTACTGCCGATCTCAACGGCATGGCAGTTTTAGAAGCTTGTTCAAAAATTTTAGAGCGTATAAAAAACCAGGCTGCAGTTTTGCTCCATACAAAAGTTGAAAAAATAGCTATCATCAATGAAATGGTATTTGCAGATGGTGTTGCAACAGGCTTTAACTGGGACAAACTGGTTATGGAAAGTTACCTTAACCGTATTAGCCTCAGCGAACATGGGCATTATTCTACACCAACTATACATTTCGATACTGGCATTGAAAAGGGCCATCCATTTGCCTATCATGTATATGGCACTGCAATTACAAAAGTTACAGTTGATTGCCTGCGGGGTATTTACACTATTGATGAAGTAAATGTAGTGCATGATGTGGGTACTACAATGAACCCTATTATTGATAAAGGCCAGCTTGAAGGTGGGCTTGTGCAGGGAATTGGCTGGATGACTATGGAAGAAATCGTTTTTGATGAACAGGGTAAATTGAGGAGCAATGCACTCAGTACTTATAAAGTGCCGGATATATATTCTGTTCCGCAAAAAATGAATTTTGAATTTTTAAAAACTTCAAAAGACAACCTGGCCATATTTCGTTCAAAAGCAGTAGGAGAACCACCTTTGATGTATGGAATAGGGGCTTTTTTTGCCATTCGCAATGCCGTAAAATCTTTTAATCCCAAAAGTTCAATTGGTTTTTTGGCGCCTATTACACCCGAAAAAGTTTTGCTGGGTTTGTATCAATAAATTTAAATTTACATGCACTGATTTTTAATGCAACATTGGAATAAAATATATAGCCGCCGTTGTTGGATAAATAATCAATTTGTACCTGCAACAATTTCCATTGAACAAAATAAAATTGTGGGTATCCGGTTTGTAAAAGATGATGATGCAATAGATTTTGGTAATGCGGTAATAATGCCTGGCTGCATAGATGCCCATGTACATATAAATGAACCCGGCAGAACAGAGTGGGAGGGCTTTGAAACGGCAACCTTGGCCGCAGCTGCCGGTGGTATAACCAGCATAGTAGATATGCCGCTTAATTCAAGCCCGGTTACAACAACCGTAGAAGCGCTGAATACAAAAAAAAATGCTGCTGCCGGTAATCTAAATGTAAATATTGGTTTTTATGGCGGTGTAGTTCCCGGAAATGAAAATGAAATTGATGGGCTTTGTAAAAATGGAGTATTGGGAATAAAGGCCTTTTTAACCCATAGTGGTATTGATGAGTTTCCTAATGTTGAAAGGCAAGAATTGGATGCTGTAATGCCGGTGCTGAAAAAATATGGCATACCTCTTTTGGTACATTGCGAATTATCGGACGATCAACATAAAGCAGGATTAAAAAACCATCCCTCTGAGTATAATGCTTATCTTAATAGCAGGCCTGATGAATGGGAAATAAAAGCCATCAAATTAATGATTGAATTGTGTACCAGGCACTATTGCAAAACTCATATCGTTCATGTTTCCTCTGCACAATCGCTGGGTATTATTGAAAATGCAAAAGCAACTCATTTACCATTAACGGCAGAAACCTGCCCGCAGTATATTTATTTTTCAGCAGGTGAAATTAAAGATGGCGAAACAATGTATAAATGTGCGCCTCCTATTAGATCAAAAGATAATAATGGGCTGCTCAAAATTGCTTTAAAAAAAGGTATCCTTGATTTTATTGCTTCCGATCATTCACCAGCACCGCCATACCTTAAGGAAATAAAATCGGGTAGTTTTGAAAAAGCCTGGGGTGGCATTGCCGGCCTGCAGTTTTTGTTAAGTGCAACTTTTACAGCACTTGCCGATACGTTGCCCCTGGAAAAAATTATTCCATTGCTTACTGCAAATCCGGCCTCATTCCTTGGTTTGGAAAAAAAAGGCAAGTTGGCAGCAGGCATGGATGCGGATATTGTAATTTGGCAACCTGAAGAAAGCTTTAAAGTAGAAACAGAAAATATATTGCATAAGCATAAACTTACGCCATACCTGGATAGGTTGCTTTATGGAAAAGTTATTGCAACAATGGTTAATGGAATTGTAGTGTTTTATGAGAATAATATTATAAATAAAAATACCGGAACATGGTTAACGAAAAAGTAAAAGAAGTTTTTAAAGATGAGCCACTATTTACGAAACTCACCGACCTGGCCGCCGAAAAACTTGGCGGTAAAACCCTGTATTGCACCGATGATTTTTTTGCCGAAAAAGAAAATCTTATAAAACCCGGCCGTGGGGTTTTTATTGCCGAAAAATTTACCGACAGGGGTAAATGGATGGATGGCTGGGAAAGCAAGCGCAAAAGGATTGCCGGCCATGATTGGGTAGTAATTCAACTGGCAACCCAGGGCATTATAAAAGGTTTGGATATAGATACAAATTTTTTCCTGGGCAACCATCCTCCGTTTGCTTCTGTGGAAGCTGTAAATATTGATAACAAAACCGAAGTGGAAAATTGGGATGAACTACCCTGGGTGGAAGTAGTTTCCAAAAATTCTTTGGATGCAGGCAGCCATAATTATTTTGAAGTGGTAAATGAAAATATTTTTACGCATCTGCGGTTGCACATTTATCCCGATGGAGGAGTGGCAAGATTCAGGGTTTATGGAAATGTGTTTATAGACTGGAGCAAAGTAGCTGAAAATGAAGAAATAGACCTGGCTTCTGTTTTGTGGGGCGCCAGCCCATTAGCTTGCAACGATATGTTTTTTAGTTCTATGGAAAACCTTTTATTGCCGGGCAAAGGCATTAATATGGGCGATGGTTGGGAAACCAAAAGAAACCGTACTGCCAATAATAAAGATTGGGTAATTATTAAACTGGGCATACCCGGGGTTATAGATAAAATTGTTGTGGATACGGCACATTTTAAAGGCAACTATCCCGATTGCTGCACTTTAGAAGCCTGTAATTGCCATAATGATAAAGATGTATTGGAAGATAAAGTAAATTGGGTTACTATTTTGCCTTCGCAAAAATTAGAAGCCGATGCAGAACATACTTTTGAAAAAGAAATTGCCCAAAATCCAGTTTGTACACACGTTCGCCTCAATATTTTTCCCGATGGCGGCGTAAGCAGGCTAAGGTTGTGGGGTAAAAAACAAGCATATTAAATGTTACCGGTAATATTAATTTTTATTTTAACGGCGATCCTTACAGTGCTGGTTGTAATTTCCTATTACCTCCCATCTGACCATGCTATACAGTCAAATGAAAAACTTGGTGGCCAGTTTGGGCAAACGAAAAACTACGTTTATACCAGTATTATTTTAATAAGTGTGGCGATGGTGGCCGCTGTATATATTTGGCTTAAAGATACCATTTGGGCAGGGCATGTAATGGAGTGGCTGAATATTGTAATAAGGTTGATGCACATTACATTTGGTATTGCATGGATTGGCGCTTCATTTTATTTTGTTTTTTTGGAAAATGCTTTAAACCGAACTGAGGGCGTAAGGGACGAACTAGCCGGCAACCTTTGGGCAATACATGGCGGCGGGTTTTACTACTTAGAGAAATATAAAGTGGCGCCTAAGCAAATACCCAAGGCATTGCACTGGTTTAAGTATGAAGCTTATTTTACCTGGGTAACAGGTTTCTGCCTTTTATTTGTAGTGTATTATTTTAATGCTTCGGCACAACTTGTAGATAAAAATATCCTGGATATTTCTTCTATGCAGGCCATTACAATTGGCGTTTTATCTTTAGCTATTGCATGGTTAATTTATGATTTATTGTGTAAATCGCCACTGGTAAAAAATAAATTTTTATTTTTAATAACCGGCTTAATTATATGCACTGCTTTTGCTGTTTTTTACAGTAAGGTTTTTGCCGCAAGGGCTGCTTATATCCATTTTGGCGCCATGCTGGGTACCATTATGGCTGCCAATGTTTTTTTTGTAATTATCCCCTCCCAAAAAGCAATGGTAAAGGCCGCTAAACTGGGGTTGCCGCTCAATGCACAATTGGGGAAAAATGCCGGTTTACGTTCTTTACATAACAACTATTTTACACTTCCTGTTTTGTTTGTTATGATCAGCAATCATTTTCCATCTACATTTGGGTATAAACAACCCTGGTTGATTTTAATGCTCATAACTTTGGGTGTTGTAGGAGTGAAACATTTTTTGAACCTTAGGGAGAAAGGGCAATATTCCGTTTGGGTAATGCCTGTTTCTATTTTAATCTTATTGTCTGCTGCATATATTTCTGCGCCAGCAAAACCCGGCGAATGTAAAAATGAAGTGAGTATTGCAGAGGTTAATAATATTATTCAGCAGCGGTGCATACAATGCCATTCTTCAAAGCCAACAGACGAGGTGTACACCACTGCCCCCAATGGCGTGATGTATGATACGCCTGAAAGTATTGCAAAATATAAAGACAAAATATTGCAAAGGGTAGTACTTACCAAAAGTATGCCGCAAAACAATAAAACCAATATGACGGAAGAAGAAAGGGAACTCATCCGGTGCTGGATATCCCAGGGTGCTTTGTTAAAATAACCGATAATATTTTAGTTATGACGCTGAATGAATGTAACAACTTAAGTAGGGCAGATGCAAAGTTAATGTTTAAAGAATGTTGCGGAGCTGAAAAATGGGTTGATGCTCTGTTGAAAGCAATGCCTTTTAAAGAAGAAGCTGAATTGATAAAAACAGCAAATCATGCATGGTATAGCCTTTGTAATGAGCAGGATTGGCTTGAAGCTTTTTCGCATCATCCTAAAATAGGTAACCAGGCAAAACCCGGTGAAAAATTTGCAGCCGCAGAACAATCCGGCGTGCAATCGGCAACGCAAAAAACGATAGATGAACTAGCAAATGCTAACGAAGCCTACGAAAAGAAAAACGGGTTTATATTTATAGTATGTGCAACAGGCAAACCTGCCAGTGAAATGTTACAGTTACTGCATCAGCGTTTACAAAACAGTAAAATAGAAGAATTGCATATTGCCATGAACGAGCAGCAGAAAATTACGATTCTGCGTTTGAAGAAGAATTTAAGTAAAGCCAACTGGGGTGCTATTCCTATAAGCCAGCTCACCACACATGTTTTGGACACTAGTATTGGTCAGCCCGGGAAAAACATGGGCATAAGGTTGCAAAAATTGGAGCCGGGATACTGGCAAACCATTGCACAGGGTATAACAAATGAAGATGGAAGAATTGCAGATATGCTTCCGGCTTTACATTACCTAAATGGCAATTTTAAAATGCTTTTTGATACCGGGGCTTACTTTGCTCAAAAACAAACCAATTGCTTTTACCCGGTTGTGGAAATACAGTTTACCATTGCCGGCCAAACTCATTACCATATTCCTTTGCTCATAAGCCCATTTGGCTTTACTACTTACAGGGGAAGTTAATAACCTTTAAAATTTATTATGGCTACATCAATTAACAGCGCCAAGAAAACGGCAATTTTTGGAAAATTAAAAAAAGCCAATACGGCATTTCAAAAAATTTATTCTGGAGATTTGCCGCTGCGCCAGCCTGTGCATACATTGTATGGCGGCGCTAATTTATTTAAACATGATTCGGCAAAAATATTGGCAGAAAGGGCTTTGGAGAATTTTAAAACTTACGCCCCCGATTTTTTAACCTTTGGAAGAATTTTCAGACTCCGGGGTTCAACTGATATTTCTAAATCGGCATCACCTCATTTTATTAAAAAAACTTATGAGCAACTCCCTAAATCCGAAAAACGCCATCATCCTGCATATTTATCTTACGAAGTGTACTATAAAGTAATTAAAAAATTACAAACGGAAGCAATAGAAGATTTTAGAATTGATTTTGAAGATGGATTTGGTAACCGAAGTAACGAAGAAGAAGATGCAACAGCCATGCAGGCTGCAAAAGAAGTAGCAAACGGTATTAAAAAGAAAACCTTGCCACCATTCATTGGCATACGCATTAAACCATTTACTGAGGAAATGAAAGAAAGAGGATTGCGTACCCTGGATTTATTTATAAGCACATTAGTAAAAGAGAGTAAGGGTAAGCTGCCGCAAAATTTTGTGGTGATGCTACCCAAGGTTACCATTCCTGAGCAACCGGAAGCATTGGCCTTATTTATGGATGTGCTGGAAAAACAACTAAAGCTGCCCAAAGGGATTTTAAAAATGGAAATGATGGTAGAAACTACTCAATCAATTATGGACAGCAATGGGCAAAATCCATTAAGAAGATTTATTCTTGCATCAAAAGGTAGGTGTATTGCCATGCATTTTGGCACTTACGACTATACGGCCTCATGTAGTATTACTGCCCGCTACCAGGAAATGGACCATCCCGTTTGCGACTTTGCCCACCACATGACAAAAGTGGCATTGGCGCATACAGGTATTTGGCTAAGCGATGGCGCAACCAATACAATGCCTATTGGTCCGCACCGTGGAGATAACCTTACTAAAGCACAAATGAAAGAAAACGAAGAGGTAGTTCACCGGGCATGGAAAAAAGGTTACGACCATATCCGTCATTCATTATGGAATGGCTATTACCAGGGCTGGGATTTAAACCCGGCGCAGTTTCCCATGCGCTATACTGCCGTTTTTGCTTTTTTTATGGAAAGCTATGATGATGCCGTAGAGCGCTTAAAAACATTTGTAGAAAAAGCAGCACGTGCCACGCTTATAGGCGATGTATTTGACGATGCTGCAACAGGACAGGGTTTGCTCAATTATTTTTTAAGAGCATTAAACAGCGGCGCCATTACCGAAGATGAAGTACTGGCAACAGGCCTTACACTCAACGAAATCCGCAGCCGTTCTTTTAAAAAGATTCTGGAAAGCCGGAAAATGAAATGAATACCTGGCAATTTATAATAGAAGAAAAAAAGAAGGGCAGCAAAGTAATATTGCTGTACGTAGTAAATAGTGTTGGGAGTTCTCCGGGGAGGCAGGGATTTAAAATGGCGGTTTCTTCTACCGGCAAAATGTGTGGGAGCATAGGTGGAGGAATTATGGAACATAAGTTTGTAGAAATGGCCAAAGAGGAAATGAAATCCGGCATTGAAAAGATAAGCCTTCAAAAGCAGGTACACCATAAAGATGCGGGTAATAACAAGAGTGGGATGATTTGTTCAGGGGAACAAACCTTACTTTTTTACCCAATTAAAAATGAAGAGATTGAAACAATTGAACACCTTTTACATGCTGATGCTTTATATAAAAACGGGTCTTTGAAAATAAGGAATACAGGCATTCAATTTTTAGATGTAGCGCCTGTAAGCGATTTTTATTTTAGCCAAACCAACAATGATTTTTCTTACATTGAAAAAACCGGCTGTAAATATTATTTACATATTATTGGTGGCGGTCATTGTGCACTTGCATTGAGCCAACTCTTACAGGGTACTGATTTTTTTATTACAGTGTACGACGATAGAGAAATGCTGAACACCATGGAACAAAATTCTTTTGCCCATAAAATGGTAATGCTAAAAAGTTATGAAGAAATTTCCGGGCATATTCCTCAAGTACCAGGTAATTATGTGGTGGTAATGACATTTGGGTACCGTACAGACGATAAGGTAATAAGAGCGCTTGCACAAAGACAATTTGAATATTTTGGCGTATTGGGCAGCGCAAATAAAATAAGTCAAATGAAAAGTGAGTATGAAAATGAAAAGCTTGATATTAAAATGCAGGATAATTTTTTTGCACCTGCAGGCATCTCCATTCATAGCCACACTCCAAAAGAAATTGCCATAAGTATTGCTGCACAAATTATTGCTGTAAAAAACGGTAAGCTATCAATGTAATAAATTTTGTAAATTTTATTTAATGTGATAACGGCTCAAAAAGAAAAGGCTGCTTTTCAGCAGCCTGTATCTAATTTTTGTTATTGATTAATGTTTGGGAGCCGCTTCTAAAATTTCTGCAGAAACACCGCTTGCATATTTCTCAAAATTTTTCACAAATCCTGCTGCCAGTTCTTTTGCCTTGCTGTCGTATTGGTTTTTATCTGCCCAGGTATTTCTCGGTTTTAAAATTTCAGCAGGTACGCCTGGGCATTCTTTAGGAATTAAAATACCAAAAACAGGGTCTGCTTCAAATTCGGCATTGCTTAATTTATCTTCCAGCGCAGCCGAAATAATTGCCCTGGTGTAGGAAAGTTTCATGCGCTGACCAACGCCATAAGGCCCGCCGCTCCAGCCGGTATTTATCAGCCAGATATTTACATTGTGTTTTTTCATTCTTTCACCAAGCATTGCAGCATATTTGCCCGGGTGCAGGGGTAGGAAGGGCGCCCCAAAACATGCGCTAAATGTGGCTTTGGGCTCGGTAACACCTGCTTCGGTGCCGGCAACTTTAGCGGTGTATCCACTTATAAACTGGTACATGGCCTGGCCGGGTGTAAGTTTGCTTATCGGTGGTAATATGCCATAAGCATCGCAGGTGAGAAAGAAAATATTTTTTGGGATGTTGCCTATTGATGGTTCCAAAGCATTGCTTATAAAAGTGAGCGGATAGCTTACCCTTGTATTTTCAGTAATGGCTTTGCTGGCAAAATCAATAATATTGGTTCCTTCAATAAATGTGGTGTTTTCAACCAAAGCGCCTGGCCTTATTGCACGGTAAATTTCCGGCTCTTTGTCTTCACTCAGGTCAATGGTTTTTGCATAGCACCCACCTTCAAAATTAAATACGCCGGTATCTGTCCATCCATGTTCATCATCGCCTATTAACATGCGGTTCGGGTCAGCGCTTAAAGTAGTTTTGCCTGTTCCGCTCAATCCAAAAAATACAGCGGTATCTCCGTTTTTGCCCATGTTGGCACTGCAATGCATACTTAAAACATTTGCTCTTACCGGTAAAATAAAATTCAGCATGGAAAAAATACCCTTTTTCATTTCCCCGGTATAACCAGTACCTGCAATTAAAATAGTTTTATGTTTAAAACTCATTATGGCAAAATTATCCTGGCGGGTTCCATCTACGGCAGCATCTGCTTTAAACCCCGGTGCTTGAATAATATGCCACTGCGGTGTAAAATTTTCCAGTTGTGCTTCGGTAGGCCTGATAAACATGTTATAGCAAAAAAGGTTATTGGCAGGGTTCTCATTTATTACTCTAAGGCTTAGGCGGTATTTTTCATCGGCGCAGGCATAGCAATCCCTCACCCATATTTCCTTATCTGCCAGATACTGCATCATTTTTTCTTTAAGCTGAAAAAAATATTTTTCTTCAATAGGCAGGTTAAAGTCATTCCAGTTTACTTCACTGGCAGTAACTTCATCTTTAACAATAAACTTATCTTTTGGGCTGCGGCCGGTAAATTTTCCGGTTTTGATAATTAGTGCACCGGTATTATTTAATATACCATCACCTCTTTTTAAACTTTGCTCAGTTAATTCGGCAGGGGAAAGTTGGTAATGAACGGCTTTGCAGGTTTGCAAACCCATTTCACCCAGGGCACCTAATGGCGTACCTGGCATGATAGATACTGACATAGCAAGCATTTTTTGTTTAGATAACAAATGTAATGCTAAGTCTCGTCAAAAAAAACCCAATGCGTAAAAGCTACAACTTAAACAACATTTACCTGAAGTCTAATTTTGTTTGATGATTTCTAAATATATTAATTTATTATAAAAATACGTTTAAGTAATTTACTATTTACTTTAACAAAACGGCAAAATTTTTACAAAATATTTAATGCTGAAATAGTATATAATTTTTCATTCAATTTGGTTGGTTTCGATTCTTAAAAAAGCATCAGGCGGTTTATACTGTATATTCATCTTCAATTAACTTCAGCAACAAATTATTTTTTGATGTTTTCTAATAAATATTTACTTGTTTCATTTATGCCATTTTAACAAGATTAAATTTTTACAGTTGAACTATTTGCAAAAATTTTTCTTTACAAGCATAAATCATAATGGTTAAATTGCAATACTTAAAAAACTATTATGAAATATTTACCGCTCAATCCCGACATATTTGTTCAAAACAGGAAAAGGTTTATTGCTAAAATGGAGAAAAACGCCATTGCTATTTTTAACAGCAACGATGAATTGCCCAGCAACGGAGATGGACAACACCGGTTCAAGCAAAACTCAGATATCATTTGGCTTTCGGGTATTGAGCAGGAGGAAAGCATGGTAATTTTATTTCCCGATAACCCTGACCCTAAGTACAGAGAAGTGCTGGTGCTGCTGAGGCCCAATGAGCTTAAAGAAAAATGGGATGGCCATAGGTTGCGTGTTAATGAAGCCCAGGCAATTTCGGGCATACAAACTATAGTATGGCTCGATGTGGTGGATGGTTTACTGCAACCCTGGATACATTTAGCAGATACTATATATTTAAATAGTAATGAAAACGACCGTAAGGCAAACCTTGTGCCAGTAAGGGATTACCGCTTTGCCCGTGAAATGAGGCGCAGGTATCCATTGCATAATTATAAACGCAGCGCCAGGATATTAAAAGATTTACGCGGCATTAAAACAGCGCTCGAAGTAGAAATAATGCAAAAAGCAATGGATATTACCAATGAAACCTTTCGCCGTTTGCTCCAAAAAATTAAGCCAGGAATAATGGAATACGAAATTGAAGCAGAAATTTATCATTCCTTTTTATCTCAAAGGGCAACAGGCCCGGCATATAGCTCAATAATTGCCAGTGGAGACAGGGCAAGAGTTTTGCATTATGTTGAAAACAGCAGGGAGTGTAAAGATGGGGAATTGATACTCATGGATTTTGGTGCAGAATATGGTAATTACTGTGCCGATTTAACCAGGACAGTACCAGTGAGTGGTAAATTTTCCCGTAGGCAAAAAACAGTGTATAATGCCTGCCTTCACCTGCACCACTACGCAGCAAGTATTTTAAAACCGGGCATTAGCATTGTTGATTATACAGAAAAAATTGGAGATGAAGCAACGGTGGTATTTCAAAAAATAGGGTTGCTTAAGAAATCCGATATAAAAAATGAAGATTCGGAAAACAGGGCCTACAGAAAATATTTATATCATGGTATTTCTCACCACCTGGGTATTGATGTGCACGACCTTGGCTCAAGAACCGAACCCATTAAAGCAGGAATGGTTTTTACCATAGAGCCCGGCATTTATATCGAAGAAGAACAAATGGGCATACGCATTGAAAATAATTTTTGGGTTACAAAAAGCGGCAATAAAGATTTAATGAAAAATATACCAATATCGGTGGAGGAAATAGAAGCTTTGATGAAAAAATAAAATTTGCTGAAAGTATTATTGTAAAAGCCTGTAAATGGTAATGATGCTTATGCCGGCTACAATTATAGTGTAGATGAGTTTATTGTTTTTGGCAAGCCAATTTGGCAAATAAATATCAAAATTTTCTTTTGTGGATGCAGAGTACTTCCTTGCCCAAATAGTTAGTGGGCAAAATAGTTTAAAAATCAGCAAAACAATTCCTTCAATAGCAATTAATGTGTAGCAAATCCACAGGAGAAAATCTATTTTATTGGCTGTAACTGCATAGAGCATATAAAAAATAACTACGTTAAAGAATATCCATACGGCGGTATGAATTATTTTTATTAAAATCAGTTTTGACTTATTTGTCATTTTTACGTATTTTTCTTTCTATTCCTTTATCTAATCGTAAGGGTTGTTTTAAAGCATTGGGCAAAGAAAGACAGAAATTTTTTTCCTAAAAAAAAGAACCCAATCCAAAATAATGGAGGGGTTCTTTCTTCAGTTTTTCAAAAACAAAAATCAACTAACCTGTTCAAATATTATTTTGGCAACAACACATCATCTATTACATGAATGATGCCATTTGATGCCTTAACTGTTCCGGCAATAGGGCTTCCGTTTACCAATATTTTATTGCCTTGTTTTGTAATTTTTACTTTACCGCCATATACCATATCAAATTCTGCTCCATCCTGTAGCAATACATCATTTAATACACCTACATAAGTATGGTAGCCTAATATATTTTCTAAATCAGCTTTCTTTTCGGGCTTCATCAGTCCATCAACTGTGCCTGCAGGTAATTTTTGAAAAGCGGCATTGGTAGGAGCAAATACAGTAAACGGCCCTGCATTGCTCAAAGCATCAACCAGGCTTGCTGCTTTAACTGCTGCAACCAGGGTACTATGGTCTTTACTGGCAACTGCAACCTGTACAATGTTTGGATTTGAAACATCATCTTTTACGCCAGATTGGCCTACCTGGGTTTCGGAAGCAGGTGCAGAGGCTTCCGCAGAAGCGCTTTCCTTATTAGAGTTACAGCCCAAAAGTACAATACCGGCAAAAAGAATAGAACTGAATGTTAACTTTCTCATTTTTATTAATTTTAGCGCAAGATATTGGGATAGTTGTTCGAGTTTAATATGCATCGTCATTGCTATATATGATTTTAATCATATTTTTCTCGACTTAGAAATATTGAAAATATTCTTCCGATTATTCAAGTTTTTTCATGCAACAAATTATGTTTTTTATTGCCTTCTATATAAGTACCTCTGGGAAAAAATACTTGAGCTAAAACCATTTTTAATTGCAAGGTTTTATTTTTTTAATGCTTAAGAGTAGATATATTTAGAAGCCCATTTTTTTGTAGCCTTAAAATGTGCAAATGCTGTTGAAAATTAAATAAAGATTTCTTTTTTCTTTTGTAATAATTCTGTCAAAAAAAAATAAATTTGGGAAACTAACAACTTAATCTATTTATTATGAGAAAATCCATTCTACTCTACCTTGGGTTTGCGCTGTTTCTTCTGCCTTCAACGGCACAGGCGCAATTAACTGCAAGGGGAAAAGTTACAGATGCCAAAAACGGTAACCCGGTTCCCAATGCAACGGTTGTGGTAAAAGCTACCAATTCGGGCACTGCAACAGAAAGTGATGGCTCCTTTATTTTACCAGTTTCAAAAAATAATGCCACGCTGGTATTTTCTGCTGTGGGTTATAAAACGCAGGAAGCTGCTGCCGGTACGTCTATGAACATCAGGCTACAACCAGCAGACGCAGCCAACCTCGATGAAATTGTGGTGGTGGGTTACGGCACAAAAATTAAAAAAGATTTAACCGGCAATATTGCCAAAGTAAAAGGTTCCGAAGTACAAAACATGCCGGTAGCCAACCTCGACCAGGCTTTGCAGGGCAGGGCAGCCGGTGTTTTTGTAGAAGGCAATAGTGGAAAACTTGGAGAAGGCATTAAAGTACTTATCAGGGGTTCTTCGTCTATTTCTGCATCCAATAGTCCTTTGTATGTTATTGATGGTGTGCCTATCAGTACAAATTCTTACTCCGGCAACCCGCTTGCAGATATTAATTTTAACGATATAGAATCTTTTGATATTTTAAAAGATGCCTCTGCTGCGGCTATTTATGGTTCAAGAGCTGCAAATGGAGTGGTACTTATTACAACCAAAAAAGGTAAAGCTTCTAAGGTGAGCTTCCAGGTAAATATGCAGTATGGTATGAACAAGCCTACGCATTTGCGTGGTTTTTTAGATGCACAGCAATATATAGATTTATTGAGGGAAGCTGCTATTAACAGCGATGTTATTGATGGCATCAATCCTTTGGACCCTGCCGATTATCCTGGCTCATGGCTGGAGTTTGCCGAAAGAAGGTTGACCCGTTACTCCGGCTGGAGCGATTGGAAAAAAGTGGAAACCAATACCAACTGGGAAAAATTGGCCTTTGATGACGATGCCAAATCTTCGGCTATTGATGTTTCTGCATCTGGCGGTTCAGATAAAACCAAATTTTACATCAGCCTTGCACACATGTCTCAAGATGGTATTTTAGTGGGCAATGGTTTAAAAAGATATTCAGGCAGAATCAACCTGGAACAAGCTGTTTCCGATAAATTTAAGCTGGGCTTTAACCTCAGTTTATCTCAAACCAATATGAACCGTGTGCCGGTGGATAACGAGTTTGCAACGCCTTTGCAAATGGTGGCTTTATCGCCGGTAACTCCCGTAAGAGACCTTGATGGTAATTTATATAATTCTCCCACTACTACATACAGCAACCCTTATGTTGATTATAAGGAAGGCCATTATAAAGCGCTTATCTACCGTAATATCGGCAATATTTTTGGGCAATATAATTTTACAAAAGCACTGTCATTCAGGTCTGAATTTGGTATTGATTTGCAAAACCAAAACGATGATGAGTTTTATGGTTTCAATACCACTTACGGAAATGGCACCAATGGTTATGGCCAAAGCAGCTGGTTCCGTTCTATTGATTATAACGTAAATAATTATTTTAGTTATATAAAAACATATAAAGGAATACATGATGTGGATGCTGTACTGGGTACATCTTACCAAAAATATTCTACCGAACTTGCTAATGTAATAGGTGAGCAATTTCCGGTAGAATCTTTACAAAAGCTGGCCAGTGCAGGTTTAATTAAAGGCGGAACATCATCAAGTTCCAACTCTTCCTTTCTTTCATATTTTGCCCGTGTAAATTATAAGCTGATGGACAGGTATCTTTTTTCAGTGAGTACAAGAATAGATGGCTCATCTGTATTTGGTTCCAATAGCCGCTATGGGTTCTTCCCTGCATTATCTGCTGGCTGGGTTTTAAGTGAAGAAAACTTTTTGCAAAGTGCAAGCTTCATTAGCTTTCTTAAATTAAGGGCAAGCTGGGGTTTAACCGGTAATGCCGCTGGCTTTGGCAATTTTGCACATTTAGGATTATGGGGCGGCGGCGCTTATAACGGTTCAGGTGGCCTAGTTTCTACGCAACTTGCAAATCCAGATCTTAAATGGGAAAAATCAAACCAGGTAGATATAGGTCTTGATTTTGGTATTTTAAACAACCGCATTAGTGGTGAAATAGATTATTACAACAGGCAAACCAACGACCTTATTTACCAGGTTCCCGTTCCGGGAAATACAGGTTATACCAGCAAAACTGTAAACATTGGAGGTATAAGCAATAAGGGTATTGAACTGGTTTTAAATTCAGATAATATTGTAACGAAACATTTCAAATGGTCGTCCAGTTTTAATTTATCCAGAAATAAAAATAAAGTAACCAAGCTGGATGGCATACAAACTTTACTTGCAGGTAACGATGGCCGGTACCTTAATTCCTTAATCGTTGGCCAATCCATTGGTGTTTTTTACGGACCAAAATTTGCAGGCGCCGACCCTGCAAATGGCGATGCACTGTATTATAAAGCCGATGGAAAAACCACCACCAATGACTATAACGAAGCCGGTAATTTTATTGTAGGTAATCCCAATCCCAAAATGATTGTGGGCTTAAGCAATACCTTAAAATATAAAGACTTTGATTTTTCATTTTTGTTCCAGGGCGTTTTTGGTAATGATATCCAAAACGGTGCAGGTGGATTTATGAGCTCCAGTTTTGCCTGGTTCGATAACCAAACACTTGACCAACTGGCCAGGTGGCAAAAACCCGGTGATATAACCAACGTGCCACAGTTTAGGCTGGGTTATGATAATGGTATTGCCGCATCAAGCAGGTATATTTATGATGGTACTTATGTGCGGCTCAAAAGCCTTACCCTGGGGTATACTTTGCCAAAAGTATTGGCTGATAAAATCAGGTTAAGCAGTTTACGTATTTATTTCACAGGCGTAAATTTGCTCACCTTTACCGATTATCCCGGTTGGGATCCTGAAGTAAATACCGATTACCGGGCCGATAACGTAAACCAGGGCTCTGATTTTTACTCTGCTCCGCAGATAAAAAATATTTCTATCGGCCTTAATATTGGCTTTTAAATTAAAAAATTCATACCACACAACATTAAAATATGAAAAAGCAAATTATATTTTTAGCTGCAGTTGTTTTATTGGTTACTGCCTGTAATAAAAAATTAGATATCAATCCTACGCAAAGTGTACCTCAGGAGTTAGTATTTGATAATAATGCTAATATTTTGGCAGCGCTAAACGGCGCTTATGATGTGGCCAGCGATGGCTATGTTTTAGGTGGCGACCTTATGCTGTATTCGGAATTGCTTGGCGCTGGAGATGAAATTACCTGGGTAGGAACTTATAATGAACCAAGGGAAATTTATAATAAATCTATTCTTACCAATAATTTATTTGTTGCCAACACATGGTCTCTTAGTTACCGGGTAATAAATATTTGCAATAATATTATTGCCAATATAAGTAAGGTAAATGAAGATGACAGAGACAGAGTACATGGAGAAGCCTTATTTTTAAGAGGCTTAATGTATTTTGGCCTTGCAGAACTTTATGCAAAACCTTACAGTGCAGGCAATTTAACAACAAACCTTGGTTTGCAACTTGTAACCTCACCCACGGTAAATGGCCAGGTAACTTCTGCCAACCTTGTGCCACGCAGCAGTGTGCAGGACACTTATGCACAAATACTTGCCGACTTAACAACAGCCAAGCCATTGCTTAATGATGAAATTGGCGTATTTGCCAGCAAGTATGCAGCAGCAGCAATACTTTCCCGTGTTTATCTTCAAATGGGGGATTATGCAAAAGCAAGAGATGAAGCTAATGAAGTAATTGAAAATTCCGGGGCTTCCTTAACTACTACTTATGTTGGAGCTTTTAATAATGCCGACCCATCATCTGAAGATATTTTTGTATTGCCCGTTACAGCCCAGGACGGTACAAATGATATGTGGCTTTTTTGGTCAACCAGCGATTACGGTGCCCGTGATGGCGATGTGGAAGTAAACCAGGAGCATTTGGATTTATATGACCCTGCAGATCAGCGCCTGGCTTTGTTTTGGGATGTAGATGATATTTATTACAGCGGAAAATATCGTTATCAATACCGCTTCCTTTCCCAGGTACGCCTTGCAGAAATGATATTAACCCGTGCAGAATGTAATGAAATATTAAGTACTGTTGTTGGCGCCTCACCTGTTGATGATTTTAATGCCATTCGCAACAGGGCAGGTTTGGGCACAGTGGGTACGGTTACATTAGATGAAATTTTATTTGAACGGCATTTGGAGCTGGCGCATGAAGGCCAGCGAATCAATGACATCAAGCGTCTAAAGCAATCTATAGAAGGGTTTGACTATGATGCCAATGAACTGGTATTGCCCATTCCATTGAGAGAAATAAATGCGGTAGGCGCAAATATTTTGCAGCAAAATGATGGGTACTGATTTTAATGGGAATTGACTCACCTGGCAAAAGCATTTACCTTAATGCTTTTGCCTTTTTATTTATACCATAAATATTTTTTGATTTGAAAAACTTATTTTTTACACTCCTGTTTTTTGCTTTTACAATTAACGCATCGGCACAATTGCAATCTCCTGATGCTTTTTTGGGGTACCGGTTAGGTTCCAGGTTTACGCCGCATTACAAAGTAGTAGCGTATTGTGAGCATGTAGCCCAAAATTCCAAAATGGTACAATTGCAGCAATATGGCGAAACCTACGAACACCGGCCCTTGCTTGCTGCATTTGTAGGTACAGAAGCCAATATTGGTCAACTGGAAAAAATAAGGGATAATAATTTGCAACTGGCAAGGCAGTCTGTTACTGCCGGCGCTGGCAGCACAAATACCCCTGCAATTATTTGGTTGAGTTATAACGTTCATGGTAACGAACCTACTTCAACTGAAGCTGCCATGGCTACTTTGTATGCATTGGCCGAGCCTTCAAATTCAGCAACCAAAGCATGGTTGCAAAATACAATTGTAGTAATTGATCCCTGCGAAAACCCCGATGGAAGAGACCGTTACGTAAACTGGTACAACAGCGTTGCAGGAAAAAATTATAACGTACAGCCTATTTGCCGTGAACACATAGAACCCTGGCCAAGAGGCAGGAGCAATCATTATAACTTTGACCTGAACAGAGATTGGGCCTGGCAAACACAGGTAGAAAGCCTGCAAAGAATGGCGCTTTACAACAAATGGCTGCCACAGGTGCATGTAGATTTTCATGAGCAAGGTTATAACGCACCGTATTATTTTGCCCCGGCAGCAGAACCTTTTCACGACATTATTACTAAATGGCAAAGGGAGTTCCAGTTTTTTATAGGAAAAAATAATGCTAAATATTTCGACCAAAATAACTGGCTTTATTTTACCCGGGAACGTTTTGATTTGTTTTATCCTTCTTATGGCGATACTTATCCTATGTACAACGGATCAATTGGTATGACGTATGAGCAAGGCGGTATAAGCGGTGGACTGGGTGTAATTACCTCCGAAAACGATACACTTACTTTTGTGCAAAGGGTACAGCACCATTTTGTTGCAAGCCTTGCCACTATTGAAACATCGGCAAACTATGGCAAAGCGCTGCTAACGCATTTTAAGCAATATTTTGATGATGCTGTGGCGGGGAAAATGGGTACTTATAAAACCTATATAATAAAATATAAAGAAGCTGATGCACAAAGGATTTTAAGTTTAAAAGAACTGCTCAATAAAAATAATATCCAATATGGTACCTCATCAGGTATAGGAAAAGGATTGAATTATTACTCTTTAAAAGAAGAAAATTTTAGCATTACCAAAGAAGATTTGGTAATTAGTGCAGTACAAGCCAAAGCAGCATTAGTACAATCTTTGTTTGAACCCAATCCACATCTAAGTGATTCCGCCACTTACGATATTACTGCCTGGGCTATGCCTTATGCTTACGGGCTCACCGCTTTTGCCAGTAACCAGGTTTTTAATATTATTACTGGCGAAGGGAAAATGGTTACAAAAAATGCATCATCAAATCCTTACGGTTATGTATTTCCCTTGTCGGGAAACGGGAGTATAAAAGCAGTGGCAAAAATGTTAAAAGATGGCATTCGCCTGCGTTTTGCAGAAAAGGCTTTTACAGCAGGCAATAAAAAATTTGCAAATGGCTCGGTTATTATTTTAAAAAACGGGAATCGTAATTTGAGTAATGTGCTATGGGAAAAAGTAAGAGAAATAGCAAATGCAAATAATTTGCAATTAAGCGAAGTAAATTCCGGTATGGTAGATGAAGGGGCCGATTTTGGCAGTAGCAGCGTTCATTCCATAAAGCCGCCCAAAGTGGTATTGATATCTGGCGATAACGTAAATGCCAATGCCATGGGAGAAGTATGGAGTTATTTTGAAGAAGAGCTCAATTACCCGGTATCATTGGTGAATGCACAAGATATGGGCCGTTTAAGCTGGAATAATGTTGATGTGCTGGTACTGGCAGATGGCAATTACGAGTTTTTAAAAAATAAAGAAATGGCGGAGCAGTTAGAAGCATGGGTGCGCTCCGGTGGAAAAATTGTAGCCCTGGAAAGGGCAGTAAAACACCTGAGCAAACAAAGCTGGAGCCGCCTAAAGCCAAAAGAAAGTGATGAAGACCAGGCTAAAGAAAAAAATGTATCCTTACTTTCAAAATATGCCAATAGCGAAAAAGATGCAATTTCCCAAAATACACCCGGAGCAATTTTTAAAGTTTGGCTGGATAATACGCACCCGTTAATGTTTGGTTACCCCGATTTTTATTATACATTAAAAATGGACGATGTGCTTTATCAGCCATTGGGTGCAGAGGATGGGTGGAATACAGGCATAATTAAATCGGAAAAGCAAATGGCTGGTTTTGTAGGGGCTAAGCTGGCAAAAAACCTTAATAACGGTGTATTGTTTGCCGTACAGGATTTGGGGCGGGGTAATATTATTTATTTAACAGATGATGTACTCTTTCGCCGGTTTTGGGAAAACGGGAAACAAATATTTTTCAATGCTGTATTTTTAGTGGGTCAATAGTTACCGTTTTTATCATGTCGTTATCTGTGCTTATCTTACAACCTGTTTAAAATTAACAGCAGGCTAATAAACTTTTATGAAACAATTACCCAATATTTTTACCTTACTCAACCTTGTTTTTGGCTGCCTGGCCATTGTATTTATTTTACAAAACGGTATTGCCCTGCAATACAGTGCCGATGGTGGCCAGTATGCTGAGTTGCCCGAAAAAATAGTTTTGGGCTCAGTATTAATAGGGCTTGCGGCAATTATTGATTTTTTTGATGGGTTTGTAGCAAGGTTATTTAATGCAAGTTCCGAAATGGGCAGGCAACTCGATTCACTTGCTGATGTTGTAAGTTTTGGTGTGGCACCATCCATGATAATTTACCAGTTTTTAAGGGCAGGTTTTGCCCGGCAGGAAAACGGCATTGAAGTAAATACTCTATGGTTGCTGCCTGCGTTTTTGATTGCGGCAGCAGGCGCATACCGGCTTGCAAGGTTTAATATTGATAAAGCGCAGCAATACGGCTTTAAAGGAGTGCCAATTCCTGCCGTAGGCTTGCTCATTGCTTCTTTTCCACTCATTTACTGGTACAGCAGTACAGAAGCGATAAATTCTATTTTGCTGAACAAATGGGTGCTGTATGCTGTTGTTGTACTGGTAAGTTGGTTAATGGTGAGCAACCTTAGAATTATGGCTTTAAAGTTTCCCGATTTTGCAATAAAAAATAACTGGCCAAAAATTGTTTTATTCTTAATATCAATTGTAACAATACTTTTATTTAAATGGCTTGCAGTGCCATTAATTTTTATCGTTTATATTCTTTTATCTTTGTTGTTTAAAAGTAGAATATGATATATACGGCCCAGGTAAAAGTGATGCCTTTAAAAGATTTACTCGATCCCCAGGGAAAAGCGGTTTTAGATGGTTTGAAAAACCTTAATATCCCAACTATTGCCGATGTAAGAATTGGCAAACATATTAATTTACAAATAGAAGCAGCTTCAAAAGATGAAGCCAAAAGTATAGCAGCAGAAGCTGCAAAAAAATTACTGGCCAACCCTGTAATGGAAACTTTTGAAATTGAAATAGATGATGTGTGATGGCGTTGCATCATCATTGCACCTGATTCATCTTTTTGAATGCCTTTAATCAACCGGTAATGCTGTATATTATTCCTTCGCCAATTGGTAATTTAGCCGATTTTACATTTAGGGCACTTGAAGTATTACAATCGGTAGATGTAATACTTGCAGAAGATACCAGAACCTCACTGGTTTTGCTCAATCATTATGCCATTCAAAAACCTTTATCACCCTATCACCAGCATAATGAACATAAAGTAACGGCTCATTTAGTAGCGCAAATGCAAAATGGGAAAACCATGGCATTAATTACCGATGCAGGCACACCGGGAATTAGCGACCCAGCATTTTTACTGGTAAGAGAATGTATTAATCAGCAGGTAAAAGTTGAGTGCCTTCCTGGCGCTACGGCTTTTGTTCCTGCACTGGTAAACAGCGGGCTCCCAATGCATCACTTCTGCTTTGAAGGTTTTTTGCCATTAAAAAAAGGCCGCCAAACTTTTTTTAAAAAAATGGCCGAAGAGGAGCGTACGATGATTTTTTATGAAAGCCCTATGCGGTTGGTAAAAACTTTAAAAGATTTTATACAATATTTTGGGAACGATAGACAATGTTGCGTAAGCAGGGAACTCAGTAAAAAATTTGAAGAAAACAAGCGTGGCAGCCTGAAGGAAGTGCATGATTATTTTTTGGCAAAGCAGGTGAAAGGGGAAATTGTAATTGTGGTAGCCGGAAAAAAATGATGCTTGAGGTTTGTTAAAATAATTAAATGGTAAGCCATTCCGCCATTTTTTTACTTTTTTTACAGTATGGCAAAATAAAGTGGATGATGAAAAAAATACTTTTCTTCCTTTTTATTGTTCCTGGTTTTTCAGTATCGGCACAAGATGTGCTTATAGGTAGAAAAATGCTGGATACACTTACCTCCACTCATTTTTGGGGGCGTGGCTATACCAATGATGGCCTTCACAAAGCCGCTAATTTCCTTGCATCAAAATTCAAAGATTATGGCCTTTCGCCCTTATATGGTAAATCATTTTTCCAAAATTTTAATTTACCCGTAAATACGTTTCCCGGAGCAATGGAAGTTGAAGTAAACGGCAAAAAATTAGTTGCCGGTGCCGATTTTATAGTGTCGCCTGAAAGCCGTGGTATTAAAGCATCCGGCAAGTTGCAACTGGCCGATAGCATAACATTTGTAAACCCCGATGATCGCATTATTTTTAAAGTAGAAAATAAACTCACCTGGAGTGTAAGCAAGCAACTGGCCGGCTATACTATGGTGCAGCTTAATAAAAATTCCATGAAGGAAAAGCCGGTTTCCTTTTCTGTTAAAATTGAAAACAGTTTTGTTGAAAAATTTGCAGCCGCAAATATCTGCGCATTTGTAAAAGGAACAATGCACCCTGATTCTTTTTTAGTGGTTACTGCACATTACGACCACCTGGGTGGAATGGGGAAAACAACTTATTTTCCCGGCGCCAATGATAATGCCAGTGGCGTTTCGCTAATGATGGAACTGGCCCGGTATTATGCCCAAAACCCACAGCCTTATTCCATGGCGTTTATTGCTTTTGCAGGTGAAGAAGCAGGCCTTATAGGTTCAAAATATTTTACAGAAAACCCTTTGGTGCCTTTAACTTCCATTCGTTTTTTATTAAATACAGATTTGGCAGGTACGGGCACCAATGGTATAACCGTGGTAAATGCCACCGAATTTCCTAAAGAATTTGCCTGGATGAACCAGGTGAATGATGAAAATAAATTATTGGTAAAAATTAATTCCAGGGGAAAAGCAGCCAACAGCGACCATTATTTTTTTACAGAAAAAGGCGTGCCCTCTTTTTTCTTTTATACACTTGGAGGTGTTACCGCTTATCATGATATTTACGATAGGGCCGAAGCACTTCCGCTCAATGAATTTGAAGACCTTTTTAAACTAATCGTATTATTTAATAACAAATTGATGAGTAAATAAATTATGAAAGCAAATAAACTTTTTTTAACTGTAGTATTCGTTACCGCATGTATTCAAATGCTGGCCCAGCCGGGCAGATGGCAGCAGCGTGCTAATTATACCATGCATATTGATATGGATGTACAAACCAACCGCTTTACAGGAAAGCAGCGCATCGAGTATTTTAATAATTCACCCGATAAACTGAACCGTTTGTTTTATCACCTTTATTTTAATGCCTTTCAGCCAGGAAGCAGCATGGATGTGCGAAGTCGGGAATTGGGAAAAAAATTATTCAATAACCGCCCCGACTGGGACACCCGTGTAAAAGACAGGATAAGTAAACTTACGGATGATGAAATAGGTTACCAAAAAATAAAATCGCTTAAAGTAAATGGTGTTGCACAACCCTTTAAATACCACGAAACAATTTTGGAAGTGAATTTAAACAATGCAATATTGCCCAAATCCAAAGTAATTATTGATTTGGAATTTGAAGCACAGATTCCCTTGCAAATAAGGAGATCGGGAAGGGATAACCCTTCTACAGGTGTGCAATACAGCATGAGCCAGTGGTACCCCAAGCTATGCGAATACGATTATGAAGGCTGGCATCCTACGCCTTATGTTGCCCGGGAATTTTATGGAGTGTGGGGCAATTTTGATGTAAAAATTAGTATTGACAAAAATTATAAACTTGGCGGAACAGGCGTTTTGGTAAACGCTGCTGAAATTGGCTGGGGTTACGATAAACCCGGAACAGCATTGAAACCTATTACTGCGGTAAAAAGAAACTGGCATTTTGTTGGTAAAAATATACACGATTTTGTGTGGGCCGCTGATACGGCTTATAACCATCTTACAAAAAAAGTAAATAGCAGGGTTACGTTACATGTAATTTATAAATATAAACCGGATAATGCTGTATACGAACAAGGCTGGCAGCAGGTGATGGTTGCTGCAGAAAAAGTATTGCCCTTTATTGAAAAACATTTTGGGCAATATCCATATCCGCAATATTCTTTTATACATGGCGGCGATGGCGGAATGGAATACCCAATGGCTACATTAATCCATACTTCATCATTAGGTACGGCTTTTCATGAATGGATGCATAGCTGGTACCAAATGATGCTGGGTACAAATGAAAGCTTGTATCCCTGGATGGATGAAGGGTTTACCAGTTATGCTGAAGACCTGGTTACAAAATTTTATTCCGGGAAATCATCTTTGCAACCGCTTAGGGATTCGCTGGCAAAATATCCAGGCAACGAAAATTACCAAAGATTGGTGAATACACTGCCTGAAGACCATACAGGAGCTTATAATGGTTATTACCGCCTGGTGCAGTCTGGTTTGGAAGAGCCGCTCACTACACATGCCGATCATTACAACAGCAATTTTGCCTACAGTATTGCATCTTACTCCAAAGGCGAAATGTTTTTGGAACAACTTGGTTATATTGTTGGCGCAGCCGTAAGGGATAAAATACTATTGGAATATTATAAGCAATGGAGGTTTAAGCATCCCAATGCAAACGATTTTATGGTTATTGCCCAGCAGGTGAGTGGCCTGCAAATGGATTGGTATAAAGAATACTGGATCAATACCACAAAAACCATTGATTACGGTATAGGCGATGTAAGCAGCGATTCAGGCAAAACAACTATTGTTTTACAACGGATTGGTGAAATGCCTATGCCTGTTGATTTAGAGGTTACTTATAAGGATGGTTCAAAAGAAATACATAATATTCCTCTCAACCTTATGTTTGGCGCCAAAAAAAATGAAAATGCAGGAGAAAAATATTTTGTACATGAGGAATGGCGTTGGACACACCCTGAGTATAAGATCACTATTAAAACAGGTTTAAACGTAATTACAAAAATTGAAATTGACCCTTCAAAACGAATGGCCGACATAAACCACAGCAACAATGTAAAGGAGCAATAAAATTTATAGTTGATTTTATTTTAGAAGAGGGTGAAGCTTTAAAAAAGCCGGTAATTTACCGGCTCTTTATTTTATTAATTTCTAAGCGGCTTGCCTGTTTTAAGTACAGATTGTATGCGTTCCAAAGTTTTCTTTTCGCCAGTGAGGCTTAAAAATGCTTCTCTTTCCAGGTCAAGCAGGTATTGCTCGCTCACCAATGCTGGTTCGCTCAAATCACCGCCACACATTACATACGCCAGTTTTTTGGCTACGGTTACATCATGATCTGTAGCATAATTTCCACGCCACATTCCATTAATGCCTGCATGCATGGCGCCAAGAGCAGAACGGCCGAGCACTTTAATATCCTTGCGCTGTACCGGCATAGTATAACCGCTGTCAAATATTTCTATTACTGCTTTTTTGGCTTCAGAAATTCTCCTGGCAATATTGATACATACATTATCGGTTCCTTTTCTGTAAATACCTAAATCAAAAGCCTCCATTGCCGATGTGCCCACTTTTGCAGTAGCAATGGTGAGGAACCTGTTTTGTAAGGGTATGGTTTCCGGTTCGCCATGCTGCATTTCATTTGATGCACGCAGCACAAATTCTTTACTGCCGCCACCGCCGGGTATTACGCCAATGCCCACTTCTACAAGGCCGGTATATGTTTCTGCTGCTGGTATTACTTTATCGGCATGAAGGCAAATTTCACAACCTCCACCCAATGCCAATCCATGTGGCGCTATTACCACGGGTATTGATGAGTAGCGTACCCTCATCATGGTATTTTGAAACATGCGTATTGCCATATCAATCTCATCGTAATCCTGCTCAATGGCCAGCATAAAAATCATACCTATATTGGCGCCTGCGCTAAAGTTGGCGCTTTCATTGGCAATTACAAGGCCTTTATATTTTTCTTCGGCAAGTGAAATGCCTTTTTGTATGCTTTCCAAAACTTCTCCGCCAATGCTGTTCATTTTTGTGTTCCATTCCAGTCCCAATACATCGTCTCCCAGGTGATAAACCCTGCTGCTGCTATTTTTCCAAATGGTTTGGTTGGTAAAATATTTCATTACCAAAAATGTATCGCCACCGGGTAAATTTTTATAGGTTTTGCCTGCAACATCATAATAAAGTCGCTTGCCATTTTCTACTTTATAAAAAGTGTTGTGGCCTGCTGCAAGCATATCATCTACCCATTTTGCCACAGTAAACCCTGCTGCCTTCATTGCTTCGGTAGTTTTTGCAAGCCCTGATGCATCCCAGCTTTCAAAAGCGCCAATTTCCCAGCCAAAACCGGCCATCATCGCATCATCAAGGCGGTACACTTCATCGCTTATTTCGGGAATGCGGTGAGATATATAAGAGAACAATGAATAATGGAACTGCCGGTAAAATTCTCCTGCTTTGTCTGTTCCATTTATCAATATTTTTAACCTTGCCGGTAAATCTTCAATGGGCTTTGCTGCTTCCAGCGTAGCAAATTTTGGTCTTTGCCTGGCAGTATATTCCATGGTTTGCAGGTTTAAAACCTGTATGTCGGATTTTCCTTCGGGTGTTTTTACTTTTTTAAAAAATCCCTGGCCCGTTTTATCGCCCAGCCAGTTATTTTCTACCATTTTATTTAACCAGGCCGGGATATTAAAAATATCTTTTGCTTCGTCATTTGGGCAATTATCATAAACACCTTTGGCAACTTTTATCAGCGTATCAATACCCACTACATCGGCGGTGCGAAAGGTTGCCGATTTTGGACGGCCAGCAAGCGGGCCCGTTAAAGCATCTATTTCATCTATGGAAAGCTGAAGTTTTTCCATAATTTTCATAATGGCCATCATGCCAAATACACCAATCCTGTTGGCTATAAATGCCGGCGTATCCTTGGTAAGCACTGTGGTTTTGCCCAGGTATAAATCACCATAATGCATCAAAAAATCTACCACAGCGGTGTCGGTAAATGGTGTAGGTATTATTTCCAAAAGTCTTAAATACCTTGGCGGATTAAAAAAGTGCGTACCGCAAAAATGTTTTTTAAAATCTTCGCTCCTGCCTTCGGCCATTAATTGTATGGGAATGCCCGAAGTGTTTGAAGTAATTAATGTGCCAGGCCTGCGGTATTTTTCCACTTCGTCAAATACCGATTTTTTTATGTCCAGCCTTTCTACCACTACTTCTATCACCCAGTCTGCTGAGGCAATATCTTTCATGTTGTCGGTAAAATTGCCTGTCTTAATTTTTTTTGCAGTATCCTTAGTATAAACAGGCGAAGGGTTCGACTTGAGCGCTGCCGCCAATGCATCATTTACAATTTTGTTGGGATCAAATTTTTTGCCTTCTTCGGGCTTTGGTTGTATATCCAGCAGCAAAACCTGCAAACCAATACCTGCAAAATGACAGGCAATACGGCTGCCCATAACCCCGCTGCCCAATACGGCAACTTTTTTTATTGTACGTTTCATATCTGCTATAGAAATTTAATTAAAACGGGAAAATCTCTCATTTTTCAAAATTAGTTGCATAGCTAACTAATTTTAATCGAAGATAGTATGTTTTTTTAATTACCTCAAAAGGTAGTAGGTTTATATGGCAAATTTTCCTAAAAAATATTAAAGTTTGGCCCAGTTAAGTTTTATAGTTTTTATCTTAACTCACATTGCTGCCTTTATCAATGGTTGTTTCGGGTTTTATAAAATGCAGTTTTCCTGATTGGTCTTCGGCCATTAATATCATTCCGTTGCTTTCTATTCCCTTCATTTTTCTTGGGGCAAGGTTGGTAACAACGGTTACCTGCTTACCAATAATTTCTTCGGCTGTATAATGCAATGCAATTCCGCTTACGATTGTTCTTGTTTCAAAACCCAAATCCACTTCAAGTTTAAGTAATTTATCTGCCTTCTCCACTTTTTCGGCAGCAATTATGGTGCCTGTTTTCAGGTCAATTTTTGCAAAATCATCAAATTGAATTATTGGTTTTAATTCTTGTTTCATTGCTGGGGTTAGTTTTGCATTATTGTTGTTTGTTTTAATCAATCCCGATTTTAATTTTTCTACCTGGGCCGTAATTTCGGCATCTTCAATTTTTCTAAAGAGCAATTCCGGCGCCCTAAGTGAGTATCCAACACTGAGTAATTTCATGCTGCCCGCATTTTCCCAATGCAGCATTTTATCTACCACCTTTAACATGAAGCACAATTTTTTTGCAGTAAAGGGTAAAAAAGGGTTTACCAAAATAGCAAGGTTGGCGCAGAGTTGCATGCAAAGGTGCAGGCAGTTGTCAATTTGTTCCTGTGCTTCGGGTATTGGAACGCCGGCTTTTGTTGCCTGCCTTGCAACAATCCAGGGTTCTTTTTCCTGCATGTATTTATTGCCAGCCCTTGCCAGGTCAATTATTTCAAACATGGCATCTCTAAACCGGTAAGCTTCAAGGCTTGCTGTAATATTTTCTTTTGCAGTAGCAATCCTTGTAATTAAATCTTTGTCCTTGTCATCTATAATATCATTATGAAAAAGGGGCACTTTGCCGTTACATAATTTATGCATTAAAACAAAAGAGCGGTTTACAAAATTGCCGAAAATAGCCACTAGTTCGCTGTTTACTGCATCCTGGAAACCCTTCCAGGTAAATTCGCTGTCCTTGGTTTCGGGGGCAATTTGGGTAAGGTAATACCGGAGCATATCCACACATTGCCCGCCGCCGTTTTCTTTATCGGTGCCATCGGCATTTTTTACAAAATCGTTGATGTAATCCCTCATTTCCAGTTTCCAATTGCGGCTGGTGCTCATTTTATCGCCTTCAAGGTTTAGGAATTCGTTGGCGGGTACATTTTCGGGTAAAATATTGCCATGCAGTTTCAACATTACCGGAAAAATTATGCAATGAAATACAATATTGTCTTTGCCAATAAAGTGCAGCAGTTTTGTGTCATTATCGTTCCAGTAAGGTTCCCAGGCTTTGCCATTATCAAGCGCCCATTGTTTAGTTGCGCTTATATAACCAATGGGTGCATCAAACCATACATACAGCACTTTGCCATCGGCATTAATTACGGGCACTTTTACGCCCCAGTTCAGGTCACGGGTTACGGCACGGGATTGCAGCCCGCCTTCTATCCAGCTTTTGCATTGGCCCACAACGGTGCTGCGCCAGTCGTTTTTGTGGTCATTTAAAATCCACTCTCTTAAAAAAGTTTCATGCTTTCCTAAAGGCAAATACCAGTGCGATGTTTTTTTCTTAACCGGCACTTTGCCGCTTAAAGTGCTTACCGGGTTTATCAGTTCATCAGGGCTCAGGGTACGTCCGCAATTTTCGCATTGGTCGCCAAAAGCCCTGTCGCTGCCGCAATTGGGGCAGGTACCTTTTATATACCTGTCTGCCAAAAAAATTTGCGCTTCTTCATCAAAATATTGTTCGCTCTCTTTTATTTCCAGTTCGCCACGGTCGTTCAGGCTGGTAAAAAAATCACGGGCAGTTTCATGGTGTATGGGTGCGCTGGTTCGGTGATAAATATCAAAGCTCATGGCCATATCCTTAAAATCCTGTTTCATGGCTTCATGATATTTATCTATAATGGCTTTAGGTGTAGTGCATTCTTTCTTTGCCTGTATGGGAATGGCGGTACCATGTTCATCGCTTCCGCAAACAAAAACCACATCTCTTTTTTGGGCACGCAGGTAGCGCACATAAGTATCGGCAGGCAGGTAAGCGCCAGCAAGATGGCCAATATGTTTTAAGCCATTTGCATAAGGAAGGGCAGAGGTAATTAAATATCTTTTCGGTTGTTTCATTATTGTTGAATGGTATGCCTTAATTTTTTAAATATCTTCTTAAAATAATTATCATGCAAAAATATCAAATGATTAGGCAATACTGAAATTTAACTAAATTCATGGCATGAAAAGACATCAGTTCCTTGCCTCATTAATTCCGCTTTCCCTTTCGGCCAAAGCTATTGCATCGGGTTTAAACAATTCCGGCGGCAGCCTTAAAACACCAGCCAGCCTTAAGCCCGGGGATACAATTGGAATAACGGCGCCGGCAGGTTTTATCAGTATTGATGCCATTCAACCGGCAATAAAAAAAATAAATGAGTGGGGTTTTAAAGTAAAGCTGGGCAATACCATCGGTAAAAAAGATTTTACATTTGCCGGTACCGATGAGGAGCGCCGCAATGATTTTCAGCAATTGCTTGACGATGACCGTGTAAATGCCATTATGTGTGCAAGGGGAGGATATGGCCTGGTACGGATTATAGATAAAATTGATTTTTCCCACTTTTCCAATAAACCAAAATGGGTTATTGGCTTTAGCGATATTACGGTATTGCATTGCCATATCAATCGGCAATTTCACATTGCTTCTTTACATGCTAAAATGTGCAACAGTTTCCCCAACGATTGGTTGCTTGCCGATGATGAACAAAAAAATACGATTGAAAGTATTCGCAAATGTATAACCGGGGAAAAAATGAATTACAGCGCTTCCTTTAATTTCAATAACCGTACCGGAACTTGCAGTGGGGTTTTGGTGGGTGGAAATTTATCTACTATTGTAAACCTTGCCGGCACTGCAAGTGATTTGGATACCCGTAATAAAATATTGTTTGTGGAAGATACCGAAGAATACCTGTACAGTATAGACCGCATGTTCTGGAACCTAAAACGCACCGGTAAATTGCAGTATTTAAAAGGGTTAATCATCGGTGGGTTTAAAAATAAAAAAGATGAGGAAGGCGAAGAATTTGGAAAATCTATTGAGGAAATTGTAAAGGAAAAAGTTAAAGGCTTTAATTATCCTGTATGTTTTGATTTTCCTGTAGGGCATCAAAAAAATAATTATGCCTTAAAATGCGGCATGTTGCACAGGCTTGTTGTAAACAATACCCAAACAACCTTAACTGAAAAATAAATTTACCGTAAAAGTAAACTGCTGCCTTTTGCAAATACTTTTTGCCTGCTTATCGGGTCGCGGTAGTTTAATAGCCATACATATGCACCTGTAGGTGAAGGTATGGTTTTAAATTTTCCGTTCCATCCTTCCACAGGGTTATGTGTCATAAAAACCAACGCTCCATACCTGTTGAAAATTTGAAAAGTAAATTCGGTTGCCAGCATCGCATTAGTAGGTTTTAAGGTTTCATTCAGCCCGTCTTCATTTGGTGTAAATGCACTAGGTACCTTAATGAGGCAGTTGTCCAATACTTTTATCAATACATCGTCTGTACCTGTACAACCATTATTATTAACGGTTACGGTATAGATTTCAGAAACGGGGTTGCTGATAATTGTAGGGGATTGAGCGCCGGTACTCCAGGTAAACTGATATAAAGGATTTTCGTTAGCGTTTAAAATTGTAGTGTATCCTGGGCACAATATTTGGTCTGCGCCAAGATAAGGCCTTGGTACCGTATAAACTTGTGTGCTGTCTTTATAGGTATAGCTGCCGCAAAACCGGTCAGTTGCTGTAAGACTAATCAAATATTGGCCCTGCCCTGTATAATTGAATAATACAGAATCTGTATTTGCAACAGTAGCGCCATGGCCGGAGTTCCAAACAAAATTGCTGATATAGCCGTTGAGGTTTGTAAATAATTTTACCCTTTCGTTGCTGCAATAATTATTAAGCAAACCAGTATAGCTAACTAATGGCAATGCCGTAATATGCACACTGTCTAATGCACTGCTGTCTCTGCAACCATGTATATCTGTGGCAATTAACTGAATAAAATATGTATTGCTGCTGTTGTACAAATAGGGCGCCGGAACCTGCCCGTTGAATTGTGTTCCATCTCCCATTAGCCAAATATATTGCAATCCGCTGCCGGTAGAATTATTGCTAAAACTAACTGGTTTGTTTACACAGGTTGTATCAGGGTTTATGCTAAATGCAGCATTAAAGGCGTTGTTCAAAATAAAATTTTGGCTTTGAGTACTATTGCAAAACCCGTTGGATACAGTTAAGCTTACGTTTACATTATTGGTTGCAACCGGAAAATACTGGCTTACATTTTGACCAGAAATTGCAGACCCGCCATTAAAAGACCATTGCCAGGAGTTGACAGCAGCGCCGCCTGCATGGGCAACAACAATTGTGTCTTCTACACAGCCCCAAAGGATATTGCCGGTAAAGTGTGCATCGGGCTGTGATAAAGTTGAAAAAGAAATGCTGTTTGTATTACTTTGTAGGGCATTACAGGTATCTATAATTCCGTTGCCATCGCTACCGGTAAGGTTGTGCAAAGTATAATTTCCTCCTAAAGATATTGGCCCGGTTAAATGCAATTCAACCCACTGCGTAAAGCCCTGCGTACAAGTAGTGTTTGTAGTGGCAGAAGCAATACTTACCGATGCCGGTCCGGCTATTGAAAAATCTGAACCATTGGCGCTGATGCTGCTGCATTTAATAGGTTTACTGTAAAAAACTTTTATTTTTGAAGGAGTACATTTTAAGAATTGAACCGAATCAAAAATGGGTAATGGCGCCTGTGTTGTGGTAAATGCAAAGGAATAGCCATTGGCAATAAATGAGTAGCAGCTATCGCTAAAGGTATTGCCATCTGTACCATTGGTTATGGTAACATTAAAATTTCCTGCAGGTATATTGCTGTTAAGTAAAATTTCTGCTTCTGTTGCATATCCTGTACTGTTACAATTTAAATTAATTGTATTAATGAGCCAGGTTCCGGGGGTTATAGAAAATTCGCTAATGCCGGAAATGCTGCTGCAAAGCACAGGCTTATCAAATTGAACGGTCAATTTATTTGGATAACACTCATTGAAAATTACATTTTGAATTAGTGGCGCAACGGTTGTTTGATTGATTACTAATGGGATGCTGAAGGGTAGGGTGAGCGCAGTTCCGCAGGTATCCACAAAGCTATTGCCATCTGTTCCATTGGCCAATGAAACCGTATAATTCCCCCAGGGAAGCGGTTGTTGTAGTGTTAATAAAATAGTATCGGTAATTAAAGGAGAACCTGTACAGATTGTTTGTGCTGAAAGTATGCTGTTACCGGGAGCATTTATTGAAAATTCAGAGCCTGTAGCTGTAATACTGTTGCACAATACTTTTTTTGATAAAGCTATTTTTAATTGCGTAGGTGCGCAACCGTGATAAGTGACGCCGGTAATATTTACAGGTGATTGTGCAGGAATGGTAAATGCAATGGGTACTGCGGCTATCATTGCCTGCTGACAAACATCAAGCAGAGTATTGGCATCGGTTCCGTTATTTACTGTTAATGTATAATTGCCAGCCGTGAGAGCTGTTTGTAAGTTTAAAATAATTTCAGTTACGGCATTGGTGCTGCTGCAATTGGATATAATTCCTGTAATCACATGAGAACCATTGGAAATTGTAAATTCTGATCCGGCAGCAGTTATACTACTGCATAAGATATCTTCAGAGAAAGTAATTTTTACTTTAGATGCATCGCAACCATTAATTCCAACACTTGTAATAGTAGGCGGATTGGGGTTACTGGTTAAAACGGAAGAGCCTCCTGTAAAATCCAAATTATACCCAAGACCGGAATTTGACCAATTGGAAACAACTATTAGGTAATCATGGCCAGCTAAAATAGTAGGCATAGCATTAAATTGAGGGTTGACGCCGGCACAATTTACATTACCTGTGCCTGTTGAGGTACAGCCTGTTGGGCCTGTATTGCCGCTAAGGTTTACAGATATTTCATGACCTCCACTAAACAATTGCGAAAAGCTTATACTGGTTACATCATATACTGCCCAATCATAATCATCTGCAGGACCCAAAGGAGTTAATAAAAATCCAAGTGCGCCGGTTGCATAGCAATGAAAAGAATACCAGGCTGCATTATCGGCATTAAAGCTCCACCCAGCACAGCCTGCAAAAGGGATAGTTGGGCCGAAACAAGAAGATATATTGCTTTGAAAAAAAGTACTGCTACTGCAAATTACGGTAGCAGTTTGTGCTGTTGAACCTGGCGAAGAGCAATTTTGTGCTTTGATAAAAAAAGGGAGCACTAATAAAAATAAAGTAATAAACCGCATTTATCCAATTTTGGTAAATTTAATTTATAATTTTGAAGTTATGAGAACGAAATTTCCACCATACCTTAAGAAAGGCGACTGTATTGCCATTACTTGCCCGGCCGGTTATATGGCGGTGCAAAAAGCGCAAACCTGTATCCACACATTGCAAAGCTGGGGTTTTAATGTGATGGTAGGTAAAACTTTAGGAAGCAATACACAAAACTATTTTAGTGGAACCGATGAAGAAAGGTTAATTGAACTGCAGGCCATGCTTGATGAACCTTCCATAAAAGCCATACTGTTTGGCCGTGGCGGTTACGGCATGGGCCGCATCATTGATAAATTAAATTTTAAAAAATTCCTGAAAAACCCAAAATGGCTTATTGGCTTTAGCGATATAACTATTTTGCATACCCATATTTTTAATAATTATGCTATTGCCACTTTACATGCACCTATGGCTGGTGCTTTTAATGAGCAGGATACGGAATTTGTACTTTCCCTAAAAAATGCTTTGCTCAATAAAAAGGCAAAATACAATAGTGCGCCTTATTCTTTAAATAAAATAGGAAAAGCCACCGGCAAACTGGTTGGTGGCAACCTGGCTTTGCTGGCGCATGTTGTGGGCACAAAATCTGACTTTACTACAAAAAATTGTATTTTATTTATTGAAGATACCGGTGAATATTTATACAGTATAGACAGGATGATGCACCAGCTTAAAAGAAGTGCAAAGCTAAAAAACCTTGCCGGGCTTATATTGGGCGGATTTACCGATATGAAAGATACCGAAAGGCCTTTTGGTAAAACTATTGAAGAACTTTTGCTGGATGTGGTGCAGGAATATAATTATCCCGTATGTTTCCACTTCCCTGTGAGCCATGCATTGCATAACTATGCATTGAAAATAGGGGCAACTTACCAGTTAAATGTAAGCAAAGAAAAAGTAGCGCTTAAAGAGCAATAATTTATTTTATTAAAATAGAATCTAAAGCGGTTTTATATTCTTTAAATGCTGCAAGATTATGGTGCGTACCTCCGGTTATAGTTATAAACTGGTCTGTTGGTTTCAACTTATTTTTTAATTTTTCGGCACAACCCAAAAAAACAACGCCATCATCTGTACCATGAAAAATAGTTACAGGCGACTGTGTATCTTCCAAAAATTTATAGGTAGGTAAATTAAACTTACTCATTTTGCCGGCGGGGTAAATAAATGCGTAAGAGCCAAATAAATCGGGTATGCTGTAATACGGCGTTTCCAAAACAAGCGCTTTGGGCTTAAAGGTAGATGCAGTATAGGCTGCAATGGCGGTGCCCAGCGATTTTCCGTAAACAATTATGCTATCGTTGGCAAAAGCATGTTGCGCCATTTTGCGAATAGATAAAGCCTGGTCGTATAATTTCTTTTCGGTTATTTCCCCGCTGCTTTTTCCAAAGCCGGGGTAATCTTCCATCCAAACCTCGTAGCCCTGTTTTGTAAATACTTCTGCAAATTTTGCATAGCGTTCCACATTTTCCCTGTTGCCATGAAAGTATAACACAACGCCTCTTGTAATGTTTCCTTCCGGTAAAAATTTAACCAGGTTGCAGGTGTCTTCTTTATTAAAAGGGATATTGATTTCCCTGAATTTTTGGGTAAAGCTAAATTGATGGGATGCATTCAATTTTACCGGGTGAAATAAAAACTTTTCCTGCAGGTAATAAAGTGCAATGCCAATAGTGCAATACACAAGTACTGTTATTTTAAGGAGCCTGAATATTTTTTTTCTTTTAGTTGCCATTTATAATTTTATAGTAGGCAAAGGTAAAAATTTCCGCTTTTTACAAGCGTTAAATTTATTTTAACCAGGCTTTGTATCTTGTGCCTGTGAACCTAAAAGTACAACCCGGCATTTTTGATGGGAATTTTATTGCACCTGCTTCTAAAAGCTGTATGCAGCGGGCTTGTGCGCTGGCTTTGCTGCATAATGGCCCAACCGTTATTGAAAACCCGGGAAAAAGCAATGATGATTTGGCTGCATTGGCAATTATTAAAATCCTTGGTGCCGAAGTAATTGAAAAAAACGGCTTGTTATATGTACAATCCCTGGGCGTAAACCCTGTTGCCAACTCAGTAAATTGTGGCGAAAGCGGCCTTGCAGCACGTATGTTTGCACCTATTGCGGCATTATGCAAGGTGAAGTTAACCATTACAGGTGAAGGCAGTTTACTGAAAAGACCGATGCATTTTTTTGAAGAAATTTTACCGCAATTAGCAGTAACTATAAAAACCAATAACGGCTTTTTACCATTGCACATAAAAGGGCCATTACAGAGTAAGGATATTACTATTGATGGCTCTGTAAGTTCACAATATTTAACCGGGCTTTTGCTGGCATTTGCCCATTGCGAAAAACCAGGTACAATAAATGTAAAAAACCTTAAAAGCAAACCGTATATAGATTTAAGCCTGCAAATGATGAAGCATTTTGGCTATACCATAAAAAATAATAACTACGAAAAATTTGAAGTTGTACCATTAAGCCAAAAACAAGGGGAAAAAATAAATTACACAGTAGAAGGCGACTGGAGCAATGCTGCATTTTTGCTTGTAGCCGGAGCTATTGCCGGTAAAGCCGTGATCAGCAATTTATATATCCATTCGGCGCAGGCAGATAAAGCCGTATTGCAGGCTCTGGAACTTGCGGCTGCAGATATTTCCGTAAAAGAAAATGAAATTTCAGTAAACAAATCTATGCTTCGGCCTTTTTGTTTTGATGCAACCCATTGCCCCGATCTATTTCCGCCATTGGTTGCATTGGCTGCTTATGCCCACGGAACATCGGTGATTGAAGGATGTGAAAGGCTGCTACACAAAGAAAGCAACCGGGCCTTAACTTTGCAGCAGGAATTTGCAAAACTTGGGGTAGTAATAGCATTAAAAGATAATAAAATGATGATTGAAGGAAGTGGAACTGTAAATGCGGCACAGGTATTCTCTCACAACGATCACCGTATAGCAATGGCCTGTGCTGTGGCAGCTTTGGGCGCAAAAGGCGCTGTTGATATTGAAGCAGCAGAAGCAGTCAATAAATCGTATCCCGCTTTTTTAAGCCATCTTCAATTGGCAGGTATTATAATTACAAAAGCATAAAATAATATAGTGAATAATTTTGGTAATTTATTTCGTTTATCCATTTTTGGGGAATCTCATGGCAACGCCGTTGGTGTGGTTATTGATGGTTGCCCACCTGGGATTTCCCTTACTGAAGCAGATTTTGAAGAAGATTTGGAAAGACGAAAAGGCAGCAAACAAAAAGGCACTACGCCCCGTAAGGAAGATGATATGCCGGTATTTCTTTCGGGTGTATTTAATGGCAAAACCACAGGCGCACCCCTTACCATAATTTTTGAAAATAAAAATACCCGGAGCCAGGATTATGAAAATCAAAAAGAAATTTTCCGACCCGGCCATGCAGATTTTGTGGCCGAAAAAAAGTTTAAGGGTTTTCAGGATTACAGGGGCGGCGGGCATTTTAGCGGTAGGCTCACGGTATGCCTTGTTGCGGCTGCGGTGGTTGCCAAAAAGGTTTTGAAAAATATTTTTCCCCTTCTTTCAATAGAGGCAAAGCTTATTGAACTGGGTGGCGAAAAAAATATAGAAACCGGTTTACAAAATGCATTAGCAGCAAACGACAGTGTGGGCGGAATTGTAGAATGTGTTGCACAGCCTTTGCCGGTTGGTTTAGGTGAGCCTTTTTTTAATTCTGTGGAGGCTTTGATAAGCCATGCCGTTTTCAGCATACCGGCTATAAAAGGTATAGAGTTTGGCTCCGGCTTTGGCGCAGCTAAAATGCCCGGCAGCAGACATAACGATCCTATTACAGATGCAAGCGGCAAAACAGCTACCAATAATGCAGGCGGAATTACAGGGGGCATTAGCAATGGCAACCCGTTGGTATTTAGGGTTGTGGTAAAGCCAGCATCATCCACGCCGCAGCAGCAAAACTCGCTTAATACCACCACCGGTAAAATGGAAGATTTTACTATTGCCGGCCGCCACGACCTTGCCATTGCTCTGAGGGTTCCGGTAGTAATAGAAGCCGTTACTGCTTGTGTGCTACTCGACCTTGCTTTGATGAATAAATAAATTATATAGATTTTACTTAGTTGTAAAGTTTCTAAATCAAACAAACAATTTAATGCCGAAAAATAATTTAGAAGAATAAGAATGACCCTAAGCTGGAATGAAATAATTGACCGTTCCTTATAATTTTCCAAAGATTGGGCAGATACATAAAACGAATATGTAGTCGCAAAAACAATCCTGGTTTTTTTACTTTTTTGTATTTCTTTGTTAAAAAATAGCGCCATTTGAGTACCGTTAAAAAAAGCCGGATGACGGTAAGGGATGCATTGACTTGCTATGCAAAAGCGTTATCTTCATTAATACGAAAAATAAAGGCAAAAACCTCTACCGTGTTTTTGTATATGCCAAAGAAAACAAAAAACAGTAACCTACTTTTCTTATATATTATTGTGGCCGTTGCAATTAATAATCTTCATCCTGGTAGGTTTCGTAATTTTTCACTGTAGTGGCAAAATAAATTACGCCCATTAAAAGTGCAAGCGCCAGTATAATGCTGGTCATTAAGCCGGGGTTTTGCTTAAAACTAAAAGGGTTATCGGTGGCAACGCCTGTAGCAGGCGATTGTGGCGCTGCAGTGGGTTGCAGCTTGCCGGTTTCATCTTTAATAAAAGCCATTATATTTTCTATGTCCGCATCGGTTAAATCTTTATGGTCGGGCATTGGAAATTTTTTGAATTTTTCAAAAATGGCAATTGCCGCAGTATCGCCACTTTGGATAAGGGCCTGTGAGGAATGTACAAATTTCTTTATCCAGTCCATACTTTTGCGGTCGTAAATACCTGCAAGGGCCGGGCCTGCAAAGTCTTTATCTACTTTGTGGCAACTGCTGCAGCGGCTGGTAAACGTTTTTTTGCCTTCTTCAATTGGCGATCCATAGACCTGTTGCCCTGCAAAGCCTATTACTACAAGTAGGGTTAGTTTCAGTAATTTCATCCCTTTATATTTTTTTATCGGTGATCAATTTCTAAGGCGTAAAAATATACAGGCAATGCTTTTGCTGCAATGATGCTGGTTAACAGCACAAATGATTGGCATCATGCCAAAAAAGGACAAAATTGTCTGAAATACAGTGAGTTATTAAATTAAGCATGTGCCATTGCCGTAAAAGGCTTGAGCTATTTCGGTTTAATAATATTGCCGGCAAAAAAAAACTGCATTAAGGGAGTTTGTTTCTTAAATAAAAATTTAAACTAATAAATATTTTAATAGAATATTTTATGAAGACTTTACTGCCGGGCTTTTTCAATACTTTCCCTCAGCATATTTTCATTAATATATCCTTCGCTTTGCCACACAACCATTTTGTTTTTATATAATTTTAAAACAGGGATGGCTTCAATACCCAGTTGCGTGCAAAGTTCCATGTTGTCATCAACATTAATTTTAACCAGGGTAAGTATTTGGTTTTTTTCTTGTGCAATTTTTTTTATAAAAGGCGCCATTTTTTTACAGGGTCCGCACCAGTCGGCATAAAAATCTACCAATACCAGTTTTGAACTGTCTTTCATAAGGTTGCCGTATTCTATTAAACTGAGGCCTTTTGTTTTTAAGGTTTTTTGTGTGGTACTGGGTAGCCCGGCAGCATTCCATGCCATAAAACCGCCTTTCATATCATACACTTTTTTAAAACCTTCTTCTCTAAGCTTGGCTACAGCTGCTGCGCTCCTGCCTCCGCCTAGGCAGTACACAAATACCGGCCTGCTTTTTTTAATTTCACTTAGGTTTTGGAAAAAATCGCTGCTGTTCCAGTTTATGTTTATGGCATTTTCCAAATGGCCTTTATCAAATTCTTCCGGCGTACGCACATCTAATATTTGCGCATTGGGTGCATGGGCAATTTTTTTGGAAAAAGTTTTGGCATCAACCGGACTTGCGTTTCCCTGTGGCTGGTTGTTGCTGCACCCAAAAGTGAAGCATGCAGCAATAAAAAATAAAAATATTTTTTGCATGGTATTAAAAATTATCGGTTAAAAGTTTTTCCAGTTCAGTAGCGTGCCTCACCCCGGAACTGCGCCATTTTATTTGTCCATTTTTAAAAATTATTAATGTGGGTACGCCACTTACCTGGAAAGCAGCAGCGGCAGCCGGGTTTTTGTCCACATCTATTTTAATAATAGCTGCCTTATCGCCCACACGTTTTTTTACTTCTTCCAAAATAGGCGCCATTGCTTTACATGGTCCGCACCAGGTTGCAAAAAAATCTACGAGCACCGGTTTATCCCGGTTTATTATTTCGTCAAAAGTCATTTTTCTGTGTTTTAGTGCAGGTATTGATGCCAAAAAGGTTGTACAGCGGACAAAAGCTTATAAAAACGCCAATGGTTAGGATAATAGCAAAAATAGCCAGCACCAATGCCAAAAAGCCTGTAATAATTTTTGTAAAATACAGGACTGCAATTAAGGCAGCAACTACCAGGCGAACTGTTTTATCAATAGCGCCCATATTTTTTTTCATGTGCTCATTTTTTTATGATACAATGCTCACGGAGTTTGTGGCGGTTGAATGTAATAAATGTAAGGTTGCTTTATTTCACAAAATTAGGTAATTAAAAATTAAATAAAAAAAGACAGCGTGACGGGGATTGGTTTTAAGTACAACTCAATATCCCCTCAAAATTGGCATGGTTAATTTCTACTGATGTATGTTCAGGGTATTCGCATTTTGAAGAATTGGGGAATCTGGCTTTTTGTTTTTTTCGCTTAATTTCAAAGGCAAGTTACAACTGCTAATTCTTAAAAATCAGGCCATATATTTATATCAAAAAATAAACCAAATATTTGGATTAGTTGGTATAAAATGACTTTCAATTGCCATTAATTGTTGCAATAAATTGAATATTAATTTTTAAAATTTTATAAATAAAAAGCGCCCCTTGCGGAGCGCCAATATCTTATATCTAATAATCTAGTATCTAAAATCTCTTAGCTCTTAACTTCCTTCTTCCATATAAGCACTCAATGGTTCGCAGGTGCATACAAGGTTGCGGTCGCCCTGTGTATTGTTTACCCTGCTTACTGCAGGCCAAAATTTATTGGCTTTTACATAGGGCAGGGGAAATGCTGCTTTTGAACGGCTGTAAGGGTTGTTCCATTCATCGGCACAAATTACAAAAGCGGTATGCGGTGCATTTTTTAAAACATTATTTAGTTTATCGGCCTTGCCTTCTTCTATTTCTTTTATTTCGGCCCTTATGCAAAGTAAGGCATCGCAAAAGCGGTCGAGTTCGGCTTTGTCTTCACTTTCGGTAGGTTCTATCATAATGGTTCCGGCAACAGGAAAGCTTAAAGTGGGCGCATGAAAATTATAATCCATCAGTCTTTTTGCTACATCTTCGGCTTCAATGCCAGCGCTTTGCTTAAAAGGTCTTAGGTCAACAATAAATTCATGTGCACAGGTATTATTGGCGCCGCTGTATAAAATTTTGTATTCTTGCTGGAGCCTTGCTTTCATATAATTGGCATTTAAAATAGCAAATTCGGTACTTTTTTTCAAACCCTTTGCGCCCAGCATTTTTATATAGGCATAGCTTATGAGCAAAATGCTTGCACTGCCAAAAGGCGCTGCGCTCACGGCTTTTATGGCTTTAGCCGGGTTGTTTTGCGAAGTATGTCCTGGCAAATAAGGCGCTAATTTTTCGTTTACGCATATTGGACCCATTCCCGGTCCGCCGCCGCCATGCGGTATGGCAAAAGTTTTATGAAGGTTGAGGTGGCACACATCGGCGTCAATTTTTCCGGGAGATGTTAAGCCAACCTGTGCATTCATGTTGGCGCCATCCATATACACCAATCCACCGTTTTGATGAATAATTTGGCATATTTCCTTAATACCTTCTTCAAATACACCATGGGTGCTGGGATAGGTTACCATTAAGCCGGCAAGTTTATCTTTATGTTTTTCGGCATTTGATTTTAAGTCGGCAATATCAATATTGCCTGCATCGTCGCATTTGGTAACTACTACCTGGAAGCCAGCCATTACTGCACTTGCAGGGTTTGTGCCATGTGCAGAAATAGGGATGAGCATTACATTCCTTTGTGGTTCTTTTTTATCGGCATGGTATGCCTTTATTACCAGCAAACCAGCATATTCTCCCTGTGCTCCGCTATTGGGTTGCAAAGAGGTAGCCGCAAAGCCGGTAATATTGCTCAGCCATTGCTCCAGCTCTGTAATAATTTGTTTGTAGCCTTTCCATTGATTCTTTGGTGCAAATGGATGTATGGCGCTAAACTCCGGCCAGCTTACAGGAATCAATTCCGTTACGGCATTCAGTTTCATAGTGCAACTGCCCAGCGAAATCATGCTGCTGTTAAGGCTCAGGTCTTTGTTTTCCAGTTGCTTCAGGTAGCGCATCATTTCGCTTTCGCTGTGATGGCTGTTAAAAACTGGGTGGGAGAGATAAGGTGAAGTACGGGTAAGCGACGATGGTATATTTTCCAGCAATGCTTCTTCATCAAATTCCATAACTGCCGCATCTTCATTTTTTAAAGAAGTAAAAATATAGAGTATCTCCAGCACATCCCTTTGTGTGGTGGTTTCATCTAACGAAATATTGATAAAGCCATTGCCGTAATAAAAATTCATTTCATTTTTTTCGGCCAATTCTTTTACGGCTTGTATTTTTTCGATTTTCAATTGAATGGTATCAAAGAAAAACTGGTTTTCATTTTTAAAACCTGCCTGTTCTAATTTATCAGATAAAGATTTGGCCAGCAAACTGGTGCGTTTGGCAATTTGCTTTAAGCCAACTGGCCCGTGATATACGGCATACAAAGCGCTCATATTTGCCAATAGCGCCTGTGCAGTACAAATATTGCTGGTGGCTTTTTCTCTTCTTATATGTTGTTCCCTTGTTTGCAAAGCCATGCGAAGGCAGCGGTTGCCCTGTGCATCTACACTTACCCCAATAATGCGGCCGGGAATATTTCTTTTAAATTCATCTTTTGTGGCAAAGTATGCCGCATGTGGCCCGCCAAATCCCATGGGTACACCCAGGCGCTGTGTACTGCCAATGGCAACGTCGGCGCCCATTTCACCTGGGGCGGTAAGTAAGGTAAGTGCAAGTATATCGGCACCCATTACCACTAAGGCATTTACCAAATGAGCATCTGCAATAAATTGCCGGTAATCAGCTATAAATCCGTTACTGTTGGGGTATTGAACAAATGCGCCAAAAAAACTTTCATCTAATATTGCCTGCTTGTAATTGCCAAAAACTAATTCTATTTCAAATGGAGTTGCACGGGTAATGAGTATATCTTTTGTTTGTGCAAAACTGTTTTCGTCCACAAAAAATTTAGGTGCGGTAAGTTTATTATGGTCTTTGTTTTTATGGTTAAAGAGCATAATCATTGCTTCTGCTGCGGCAGTGCCTTCATCCAGCAGGCTGGCATTGGCAATGGGCAAAGCGGTTAGGTCGCTTACCATGGTTTGAAAGTTGAGCAAACTCTCCAGCCTGCCCTGTGCAATTTCGGCCTGGTAAGGCGTATATTGAGTATACCATCCCGGATTTTCAAATACATTTCTTAAAATTACATTCGGCACAATGGTAGGGTAATATCCCTGGCCAATAAAGCTTTTAAAGATTTTATTTTGCGAAGCTATTTTTTTTAATTCATTTAAATATTCAGATTCACTTACCGGGCCGGCAACATCTAATGATTCATCCAGCCTTATATTTTTGGGTACAGTAAGGTCAATTAACTGGTCAATAGAATCAAGGGCAATGGTTTGTAACATTTCTGCTGTTTCTTCTTCGTTTGGCCCAATATGCCTTTGCTGAAATTCTGATTGCTGTAACACAAATAGGTTCATATATGTAAATTTGGTATATACCGGAGCAAATGCTGCTGGTAAAATTTTTGCAAATTTACAATAAGCAGAGAACATTTTTGGCTGATTGCTGTTTCATTGTATATTAGTTGTGGAAAAGCTTTTTTAAAAAATAAATACAAGCCTGGTGAACAAGGAAACCGACCTGCTCAAAAACTGGGAGTTGAAAGCAAAAGGCCGTAAAAAAGAGTATAAACGATACTTGCAAAAGGTAGATACCAAAAAAGATATAAAGCGCTTGCCCGCCTTGCATAATGAAGCATTTTCAAAAATTGATTGCCTGGATTGTGCTGCCTGTTGTAAAAATTATTCGCCACGGTTTAAAACGCCGGATATTAAACGTATTTCAAAAGGGCTTGGCTTGAAAGAAGCCGTTTTTATAGATACTTATTTGCAAATTGACAGCGATGGCGATTATGTATTAAGAACAAAACCCTGCCCTTTTTTAGGCAACAATAACCAATGTGGTATTTATGAAATGCGGCCATCAGATTGCCGGCAATTTCCCTATACCGATGTAGATGTATTGCTTAAACGACAGCAAATAACATTAAAAAATGCTGAATTTTGCCCGGCGGTATATTATGTTTTAGAGAGGTTGCTGGAAAAATAACAACCCATTTTCAGTTATTGTTTTTTTAACTGGTTTTCCCTGAATCTTTCCCCAATAATATTTAATTCAGATTTTGACATGGAAGTGGTTTTCATTAATACAGCTAAAAGATAGGCCACTTCTTCATTGCTGGCCGGGCAGCCCACATTTTCGCCTTTTTCTGTAGCCAGCTGGCCCTTGGTACGCATATAACAATCGGCCAGTAAATTACCTTTATCATCTAAAATAAACCAAAAAGGGATGCCTTGTTTGTTATCTCCGTTATATTGTATGCGTACATCATCTGCCCCGGGGTTTTCTAAGTTTTTTTTATCTTTTGATTCATCTACTACCAAATGAACTATTACAAAATTATCCTCGAATGATTTTTTACAGGCGGGGTCTTGCATGGAAGCGTCCATTTTTTTGCACCATCCACACCAGCTTGCCGAAAATTTTACAAATACATTTTTATGTTCCTTTTTTGCCTGGGCAAATGCATTGTTCATAATTTCTTTGGCAGATAGTGGGTTTTGTGCATAGCCAAAAGAAAAGGCTAAGCAAAATAGCAGCGAAGAGAATAATGATTTCATGTTTATTTTTTTAAGTATAATTTCATTTCTGTATGATACTGCGTTGCAATGGCTTTGGCTTCGGCAGCAAAATTTTCATCCAAACCGGCATATATAATTGCCCGGCTTGCATTTACTAAGATACCACAATCCTGGTTCATAGCATTAAGGCTTATTTCTTTAAGGCTACCGCCCTGGAAGCCAATGCCTGGTACCAGTAAAAAATGCTGGGGAATAATATTGCGTATATTGGTAAATTCCGTTGCCTGCGTAGCGCCCACCACAAACATAAGGTTGTTGGGCGTACCCCAGGAAGCCACTTTTTTTAATACATTTTCGTATAAAAATTCGTTTCGCAATGAGGTAGTTTCTTCTTCGGTAATATTATTTACCGAATCGTTTATTAATTTGAGCATTTCAAAATCCCGTGCTCCCAAGTTGCTGGTTAGGCCAAGTACTATCGTCCATTTATTTTCGTATTCCAAAAAGGGGCGAATGCTGTCTTCGCCCATATACGGCGCTACGGTAATGGCATCAAAAGGTATGGTTTCAAAAAATGCTTTTGCATACTGGGATGAGGTATTGCCGATGTCGCCTCTTTTTGCATCAGCAATTTTTAAATGAGTAGATGGGATATGGGCAACGGTTTCTTCCATAGCCTGCCAGCCTTTAATGCCCATTGCTTCATAAAAAGCCGTGTTTATTTTGTAACCTACACAATGGTCGATCGTAGCATCAATAATGGCTTTGTTAAATTCTACTACTGCATTTGGGTGCTTTTGTAAATGCTTTGGGATTTTTGTAAGGTCGGTATCGAGCCCAACGCACAGGTAAGTGCCTTTTTGTTTTATCTGTTCTGTTAAAATACTGCGGTGCATATTTTTAAAGTCGTTCTTTCATTTTTTGGGCAATATAAATATCGCCGGGTTTTGCTCTTTGCTCCAAGTGGTGAATAATGCTTTCGCAATCTTGCCGGCTTTTGTTTTGGCTTAATTTAAAAACATTTTGTAAAGTAACTACCTCTATTCTAAAGCCCACAATGGCTTTTGCCATTTCCTCCACATATTTTGTTGATAAATTTTCAAAAGATGCAGCAGTTTTTGTTCCAATATGCCGGTCTGTTACCTCCTTTAATATTGCAACAGAACTGGCAGTATCCAGTAATAGCATGGCTCCGGCGGCTTGTACGGTAATATAATTTACGGTGCTGGCCTGCTGTGGGTTGCTGTACCAATTGGCATCTATATAAGCATGTGGGCTGTGAAAAAGCACCAGCACATTTTTATTTTTTTCAAAAGCTTTATGATGGGCTGTGTTACGCATAAAATGCCCGGATAAAAATAATTTTTCTCCTTCTTCAATAATTTCCAGTGGTAATTGTGTTGCCACAGGATAGTCATTACCCAAAGCAATTACTATAGCAAAGTTTTGTTGCTTCATAAATTGAACCACCTGCTGCTTGTTTTTTTCAATAAAATGGGGCAATTGATACATTTGCGTTTAGCTGAGTTTGCTCAAAATTAAATTTTCAATTTCAATACTGTCCCAAATATTTTCAATATTGGGCAAGGCCATTATTTCATCCATTATAGTTTGCTGTTTAGAGCCTTTTTCCAATGCCTCGCTATACCTTATTTGCGGGCAAAAGGTTACCATGCTGTAGGCCGGAATCCATTTGTCAGGGTGCTTTACACTGAATTTTCCTTCAATTTTTTTCTGTAATAAAAATTGAGCGTCTGCCACTTTGTCCCTCATTTCTATAAAATTATTTAAGGCAAGGTCTGCAATGGCGTCGGCATCGGGTTTACGTAATTCTTCAAACTGTGGCAAAATTAAACTCCAGTTTTCATTATTTTTTGTGATTAAATCGTTTAATACGATGCAATCTTCAAAGCCGGCATTCATGCCTTGTCCAAAAAATGGAACTATGGCATGGGCGGCATCTCCAATTAATGCAAAACTGTTGTTTCTAATCCAGGGAAAACATTTTACGGTTACCAGCGATGAGGTTGGGTTTTGGATAAAATCATGTAGCAGGGTTGGCATCAGCTTTGCGGCATCTGTAAAATGAGTTTTAAAAAAGTCTTGAATTTTATCATTACTGTTGAGCGATGTAAAAGAAGGTTCGCCATCAAAAGGGAAGAATAGGGTGCAGGTAAAACTCCTGTCCATATTGGGCAGGGCAATGAGCATATAGTTGCCACGTGGCCAAATGTGGAGGGCATTTTTATCTAAAGCAAAATCATTTTGTAGAGTAGGTGGTATGAGTAATTCTTTATAACCATAGTTGATATAATATTGCTGGTATTGAAAGCGCTCGTGCTGCAACTGGTGGTTGAGCCTTGCAGCGGAGTAAGCGCCATCGGCACCAAAGAGCAATTGAAAGTTGAAAGTTGAAAGTTGAGCGTTGGCTGCTGTTTTTTCAGCTGTAAATTGGATGATTTTTTTTTCCCAGTCAATTTTTTCGGCTTTGTGGCTGAAGAAAATTCTTACACCTTTTGCTTCTGCCAAATCCATTAATTTTTTGTTGAGTTCGCCACGGGAAACGGAGTTGATGAACTGCCCTTCTTTTCCATAGGGCTGAAATGCCGTGCTGCCGTTGGGTTGGTGGAGGTAGCGGCCATGCATGGGAATGGCAATTTTTTTTATTTCCTCCATGATGCCAACTTCTTCCAGCGCTTTAATTCCACGGTCGCTCAAGGCAAGGTTGATAGACCGGCCTGCACTCATTTTTTCTTTACGCATATCAGGCCTGCGTTCGAAGATGGTTACTTTGTAGCCTCTTTTAGATAAATAGATGGAAAGCAGGGAGCCAACCAATCCTGCGCCGATGATGGTTACTTCTTTTTTCATATTCGCAAATCGTTTCTTGTTTGGTGTTATCCTTTTCTAATTTGATAGTTATCGTATTCATTCAATTTTGGCTGCTGTTCATAAATCGCAAAAGCTGGAGGGATAAGACGGCAAAGATATGCACGGCTAAGCTCTTTAGATGAATAAATTTACAATTTATCTAAGCAGTGAAATTTACTTACGGGCAATGAAAACAGCACTACAATACGCCCAATTTCCTGCTGCCAAATAAAATCTATATTTTGAAATGCAGGAATGGCATATATTGAATAGGAACTTAATAACTGTGAAGAAGGAGACGGAAATATGGGATACGGAAACTTTTAGTGTTGTAATATTACTGAGTTTTACTTTGAAAGTAATTTCTTAATATATTTCCAAATTGCCACACATCTTCAAAACTATTATACAAAGCTACAGGCGCTATGCGAATTACATTGGGTTCACGCCAATCGGCAATTACTGAGTTTTTCTTTAACACTTCAAAAATTTTTTTGCCATCTTTGGTAATGAGCAGGCTTATTTGGCAGCCATGTTCCTGTTCATTAAGTGGAGTAATAATATCAAATACTTTTTCGCCAAAGCTATGATTGACTTCATCGAGTACATGCCATAAATATTGGTTGAGCATTTTGTTTTTGGCAAATACATTTTCCCATCCGGCTTCTTCAAATACATCCAGCGCTGCTTTGTGTGCCGCCATGCTAAGTACCGGCGCATTACTTAATTGCCAGCCTTCGGCAGAAGGAATGGGTAAAAAGCCCTGTTCCATAAGAAAGCGGTTTTCTTTATCGTGTCCCCACCAGCCGGCAAAGCGCTGCAGCGAAGTATCGGAAGAATGGCGCTCATGTATAAACACGCCCGAAACGCCACCTGGCCCACTATTTAAATATTTATAACTGCACCAGCAGGCAAAATCTACATCCCAATCGTGTAATTGCAAAGGCACATTGCCTGCGGCATGTGCCAGGTCGAAACCTGCATAAGCGCCTGCTTTGTGTGCCGCTGTGGTAATTGCTGGCATATCAAACAACTGGCCGGTATAATAATTTACGCCGCTAAATAAAACTAAGGCAATGCTGTTTTTATTTTTATCAATGGCAGCTAAAATATCTTCTGTTCTTATACTGTGTTCCCCCTCTTTTGGTTCCACCTCAATTACTGCATCTTCATATTTATAGCCATGAAAATTTACCTGGCTTTCCATTGCATACTGATCGGATGGGAAAGCTTTTGCTTCGCAAATAATTTTATACCGTTGTTTTGTGGGTCTATAAAAACTAACCATTAATAAATGCAGGTTAACCGTAAGTTGGTTCATGGCTACTACTTCATGTGGCAATGCGCCGGCAATTTTGCAAAGTAGCGCCGTAAACAATTCGTGGTAAGGCATCCAGGGGTTGCGTGCATGAAAATGGCCTTCTACTGCAAAATTTGCCCAGTCTTCGAGTTCATTTAATACATACTCTTGTGTAGATTTTGGTTGCAGTCCCAGGGAGTTGCCCGTAAAATAAATTGCATCCCTGCCATGCATCAGGGGAATATAAAATTTTTCTCTAAAGCTTTTTAAAGAATCCTGGCTGTCGAGGTATTGGGCGTAGGCCTGGGTGTTTTTGTATTCGAGTTTAGGAGGCATTTATTATTTATTATTTATTTTATTTGGTATTCCTGTCTTTAAATTTAGTGCCTTTTACATTTGATGTATTAAGATATTTAATAAAACCATTAATTTTTTTGTACACTGCATTTGTTTTTTCATATAAATCAGTAAACTCATCTTTGTTGAGGTATTCTCTGTCGGGTGAACGATATATCTGTGAAGTTAACCCGGCTGCAGTGGCAAAAGCGATATTTAAAAATTGAATAAATGCAAATCGGTTGGCGCTCCCATTACCTTCTGCAATTTTGTCCATTATTGAGCCTGAACTTCTGTTCAAGCTGGTCTTTAAGGGCAAAATTTTTTGACAATCCTGTTATTTTTGTTAATCCAAAAATCTCTTTTGCTAAAAGTACCGAAAGCGCCCAAATTTCTAAGTCCTCAAATCTATTTATTGTTGACATAATGGTTAATAGTATATGATAAATTATTCAATTAATGCAATTATTTTTAATTCAATACAAATGGGAGTGGGCAGGCTTTTAACTTCTACCGTAGTTCGGCAGGCATCAATGCCTTCAAAATATTGGCCGTAAATTTTATTATACACTGCAAAATCTTTTTTCATATTGGTGAGGAAAACCGTTACATCCAGTATTTTATCCCAACTGCTGCCGCTGGCTTCCAGTACTGCTTTTACATTGGCAAAAACTGAATGGCATTCTGCTTCTATGTCGTATTTTAAAATATTTCCTTCGGCGTCTAATTCCAGCCCGGGTATTTTATTGTCGAATGGCTGACGGGAACCAATGCCGGAGAGGAAGAGTAAATTTCCTGCTTTTCTTGCATGAGGGTAAGCTCCTAGTGGTTTTGCGGCAGAATTTGTATGGATTGTTTTTTGATTCTCATTTTTCGTTTTTGATTTCTCGTTTTGCGTTTCTTGTTTTCTGTTTGTTGGCACTCTATTTTGAAACATAATACCAGTTTTTTCTGAGCTGTTTAAATATTTAATAAATGCACCAATTTTTGCACCCGTTTTATCTGTTAATTCAAATAGTTCCACATACAATTCTTTAGAAATATGATTTCGATTTAAACTTCTAATGAGTTGCGATTGTAATTCTGAAGTGGATGCTCTTGCTATACTCAAGAATTGAATAAATTCCAGTCGTCCCCCTCTGCCAAAACCTTCAGCAATATTATCTGGTATTGACCCAACAGATTTATTAATCTGATCTTTCAAAGCAAAATCTTTAGATAAAGAGGTTGTTTGTATAATAGAGAAAACCTTTTTTTCTAATTCATTTGACAATTGCCAAACTTCTAAATCTGTAAATTTTTTAACTGCACCCATAATTTAAATGTTTATAAAGAGTTTCAGCTTAACTTACTCTTGACGAGCAATGGAAAAAATAGAATTAATAAATAAAATTAAAATTCTATACACACATTCTTCGCTTCGGTAAAAAATTTCAATGCTTCCCAGCCGCCTTCTCTACCTACGCCACTGTTTTTAATACCGCCAAATGGGGTTCTTAAATCCCTGAGGAGCCAGCAGTTTACCCATACAATACCTGCTTCAATTTTTGCGGCCATTAAATTGGCTTTTGAGATATCCTGCGTCCATACTGTGGCTGCAAGTCCATATTCTGTTGCATTAGCGAGTTGCAACGCTTCTTCAATTGTAGTAAAAGGCTGCAAGGTTACCACAGGGCCAAAAATTTCTTCGGTATTGGTTTTGCTACCGGGGCCAAGGTTTTCGATGATGGTAGGCTTTATAAAATAGCCATTGCTGCACCTGCCTGCAGGTTTTATGGCATTGCCGCCCAAAATAATTGTTCCGCCTTCTTTTTTGGCTGTTTCAATACAATTTAAAATCTTTTCAAAATGATTTTTGCTCACTATGGCGCCCTGTTTATTATTTTCCAAAGGGTCTCCAATAGTAAGTTGTTTGGCTTTATCTGCAAATTCAGTTTTAAATTTTTCGTAAACACTTGCTTCAATTAAAATACGGCTGCCGCATAAACATATTTGCCCCTGGTTGCTAAAAGAAGATTGAACAGTGGTACGCATCATTTTATCCCAATTGCAATCGGCAAAAATTATATTGGGGTTTTTGCCTCCCAGTTCCAACGATAATTTTTTGAACATTGGCGCTGCAATAGAAGCAATGCGTTCGCCAGCCCTTGTACTGCCGGTAAATGAAATGGCTTTTATTTGCGGGTGCATTACTATTGCTTCGCCACAAATAGGGCCTGTGCCATGCACTATGTTTAATACGCCATCGGGCAACCCGGCTTCTTTACAAATTTTCCCTAATAAAAATGTGGTAACCGGTGTTACTTCAGATGGTTTGGCAATAACACAATTGCCTGCAGCCAGCGCCGGCGCTATCTTCCAGGTAAATAAATAAAGCGGAAGGTTCCATGGAGAGATGCAACCAACAATACCTACGGGTTGGCGCAATGTATAATTTACGGCTTTGTTTTCCATGGCATGGCTTTCGGATGCAAAATGCATGAGGCCTGTTGCAAAAAAACGAAAGTTGGCAGCAGCACGATAAATATCTACCTTTTTACTAAGCCATAGCGGCTTGCCATTGTCGTTGGTTTCTGCAAGGGCTAGCGCTTCAATATTTTCATCTATTAGGCAGGCAATTTTATTGAGTATTTTAAAACGGGTTTCAGCAGCTGTTGCAGCCCATTCAGTAAATGCTTTTTGGGCAAAGGTTACGGCAAGTTCCACATCTTTTTCATTGCTATCGGGTATTTGGCCATATATTTCGCCTGTTGCAGGGTTCACATTGTCAATAAATTTACCGCTCAATGGGCCAATAAATTTTCCGGCAATATAATTTTCGATGTGAAATGGAATGGTAAATTGCATAAGTATAAAGGTACGGAAACTTAATAGGTTTTATATTTTGGGCTGCTCAGTTTACTTGTTTTTAATTGCTGATAAAGGGTATGAGGTAGAAGTGAGTGACACAACGATGATGCCTAAGGCGATACTGCCGGTTCCCTAAAAAATATTAACTTACAGGCTTAAAATTATTGTTATGGCAGTTATAGCGCCTTTTAATTTAAAAAAATGGATTGCTGAAAACAGGGATTTGCTAAAACCTCCTGTGGGCAACCAATGTATATACAAAAATGCAGAAAACTTTATTGTGATGGTAGTGGGCGGGCCCAATGCCCGAAAGGATTATCACTTTAACGAAAGTGAAGAACTATATTACCAGGTGGAGGGAAATATTGTTTTAAAAATTATTGACGATGGTGTGCCTAAGGACATTTCAATTAATGAAGGTGATATGTTTTTGTTGCCTCCTAAAACGCCGCACAGTCCGCAACGTGCAGCAGGAACTGTGGGACTGGTAATTGAAAAAATAAGGGAAAATGAAAAAGACGGATTTTTGTGGTACTGTGAAAAATGCGGACATAAATTGTACGAGGAGTTTGAGGTAATAAATGATATTGTAACTCAGCTGCCACCCATTATGAATGGCTTTTACAGCGATGAACACAAGCGTACCTGCAATAAATGCGGAGCAGTAATGGAAGCGCCGATAAAGAAAGGGTAGGCTGGTTGAAGGTAGAAAGTTGAGTGTTGAAAATTGAAAGTTGAAAGCTGAAGGTTTGTAAAAATGGTTTTGTGCTGCTAAAAAAGAATTATATTAATTAAGCTATTGCTGCGAAGCGGAACTACAATTGGCACGCTGGTGAGAAAAGCTGAGCATGGGCAATCGAAGCTTTACTTTTTGCATAATGTGAATAGTGCATTTAAAGAAGCCAATGAAATACTTTATTGGCTTTCTTTATTAAAGGATATAAATTATGTTGAGAAAAAAGATTTTTCTTATGGCTTCTGCAACAGAGATGGTGAAAATATTTTACAAGAATTGTAAAATTCACAAAGACCAAATTGGGTAAATAGTTATCCAGTTTTAATTTTCAATTAAGATGAAAATAGACATACACACCCACATAATGCCTGATAAAATGCCCAACTGGGCAAAAAAATTTGGTTATGGGGAATTTGTACATTTGGAGCAGCGTAACTGCAAGGCCTGTATGATGAAGGGCGATAAGGTTTTTAGGGAAGTTGAAGACAACTGCTTTGATGTAAGCTTAAGGCAAAAAGAAATGGATGAAACGGGTGTAACGATGCAGGTGCTTTCAACAATTCCTGTATTATTTAATTACTGGGCAAAGCCAAAAGACGGGTTGGAAACCAGCCGTTATTTGAACGACCATATTGCCAACTCTGTAATTAAGTTTCCTGAAAGATTTATGGGTATAGGCACTGTGCCTTTACAGGATGTGGATATGGCAATTGCAGAAATGGAGCGTTGTGTAGCAGCATTAAAAATGCCTGGCCTGGAAATTGGCAGTAACATTAATGGTGCAAATTTAAGCGATGAAAAATTTTTTCCATTTTATAAAAGGGCAGAAGAGCTGGGCTGCTCTTTATTTATACATCCCTGGGAAATGATGGGCGAAGCGCAAATGCCAAAATACTGGCTGCCCTGGCTGGTAGGTATGCCTGCAGAAACATCAAGAGCTATTTGCTCCATGATTTTTGGCGGTGTATTTGAAAAATTTCCAAAATTAAAAGTTGCCTTTGCCCATGGTGGTGGCTCTTTCCCAGCTACCATTGGCCGCATTGAACATGGCTTTAATGTGCGGCCCGATTTGGTGGCTATTGATAATGCCCATAACCCACGGGAGTATATTGGAAAATTTTGGATAGACAGTTTGGTGCATGATGCAAAAACTTTGCACTTAATAATGGATATAATGGGTGAAGATAAAATTTGCCTGGGTAGTGATTATCCTTTCCCTTTGGGAGAACATCACCCGGGAAAATTGATTGAACAAATGGATTTTTCTAAACCTGTTGCCGACAAATTACTGTATAAAAATACACAGGATTGGTTGCAATAATTTTTACAATTTGTTACCTGAATTTTTCTGAAACCGTATAGCAGATTTTATCTGTAATTTTTTTAAATAACAAATAATTGAAACGCCTCAGCCTTTTGGTATTAGAGCCATCAAGCAAAAGTCCATTTTCGTCAAAGTGCTGGGGTTCGTCAAAATAGGCCAGCATGTAATATTTTGATGGGGAAAAAGGCCTGCGTATAACTTTGGGTTTGATACTTATGAATATTAAGCGCTGTTCTTTATTGTTGGTATAATAATCGTAGTTGTTTATCCAGGTACATTCAATTTTTTGCATGGCGTTAATGAGCCATATTACTTTTTCGGCATCGTATCCATATTTTAAAAGGCTGTCTTTAAGCCTTGCATCTATTGTATTAAACTCATAAATGTAGTTAAGGCTGTCCGTTTTCATTTCTACCGAAACTATTTGTAAATTTTTACTGGTAAAAGCAATAGAAAATGGTTTTTGCTGGTATAGGTATTTGTAGATGGTTTCTATATGCATCAGTTCTTTTTGGTGCAGCGTATAATAATTGGTAGAAATAATTTTTGAAGAGCAGGAGCTTGCTGCAATGAGTATTGCAAAGATCAATGCTATGGTATAATATTTATTTTGCATCTGATGAAACCAGTGTTATACCAAAAAGGATTTTTTTAAAAGTTTTTACACTCATTTGCCTTAGTGATTTTCCGCCACTATCCCAGTAAGTGAGCGTTACAGTGCCGTTAACCTCTTCAATTTTTTCCAGGATAATATAGTGAGTAGGTGTGGCAAATTTTACTTTTTCATGATTTTTTTTATGCAGAATGCGGTTGTTGATATATAAAACCACAAAGCCTTTTTTAAGGCAATTGTTTAAATAAGCAACCGTATTTTTCAGGCGGGGATGAATTAAATCTCCGCCAACAGATTTTGTTTTAAATCCGGTAACAGCCCTGGCCATCTTGTTGAATTTTTTTAAATTGGTTGCGGCCCAAAAGGTATCTTCATCTCCTGGGTTGTACCTGTGGTTAAAAAAATTAAGGTATCCCTTAAAGTGATCGGCAAGGGTAAGGAACCAAATTTGTTCGGCATGGTTAATATCTAAAACACCTTTAAAACGCAGGTTGCCAGCTGCGTTTATTACTTCGGCAGAAGGGCGAAAATGGATATTATTGTAATCTCCATGGCCTGTGAAATATAGCTGTACCATAAATTTTGCATAGCCCAATGGGTTATGTTCCAAAACCAATTGTGAAATTACCCCAAATGCACAAAAGTTGGTACTGCGCCCGGGATAAATGCTTATAGGGTTGTGTACACTACTTTTTAAATTTTGCAGGAACAATTCTGGTGAAACATTTACCCAATAGGGGCTTTTCTCAATAGTTTTAATAGAGTCTACAAATTCAATTGCTTGCTTTAGTGTAGAAATAGAGGGCAAGGGTGTAGCTGAAATGCGGCCAAAAAAAAAGTTAAATAAAAAAAATGCTATGGTTATTTGCCTTTTCATTGTACAAAGGTAGCGGCAAAAAAGAATGAAATCAGTTTTCTGTAAAGTGGAAATATAGGGAGATTTATTTTTTGGGTGAAAAAACAAGTTGGCTATCATCAATAAGGTACAAAAAAAGTTTCCCGTTTTTAAAGAAATAACTGACTACTTTTTCAGAAATTTTTTCTCCTGCAATTTTTTCAAAAAGCGGGTTGTTATTATGGCAAAACATTTTGGTTTGTGCAATAGGGCCAAAATGTATCCTTGTGCCTTGTACAGAAATGCCAGAAAGCAGGTTATTGCAGCCATCATGGCCACTCATGGTATTGTTTACCAGATCAATTGTGAGTGTGGGCAACCCTTTTGAATAGGATTTTGCATCCTGCTTTTGAGAGCCTGCCTGTTCCAAAACCCAGGTATTGTTCAATTGATTGTTATAAAGAAATTGGCCGCAGCCGGAATATTTTTTGTTTAATAGTTTTACTGCAACTTTTTTCTTGGCGCTGCTGCAATTTTCTTTATAAATAAATATTTCCAATTGGCCTGCGCTGGATGAAGCTGCATAATACACAAAATCATTTTTGTCTATAGCTTTAGCTGCATACATTGTAATGCTGATGCCATCATTTGTGGTAAAATTAAAATTTTTATCAAAATCAAGTTCAAGGTTCCATGAGGCCGGTATTTCTCCGTTGGCAACAAAATCTATTCCGTTTATAAATTTTTTTTGTAAGGTATCGTTGAGTTTTGTTTCAAATTGGTTTTGCAATGTACTGTTCTTTTGCCTGGTATTTGAAGAAGTGCTGCATCCCCACATAAAAATTGCCAGTAAATAAAAAATAAAATTATACTTTGCCATGTGGTAAAAATAATTGAATATTTATTGAAAGGGTCTAAACACTTGTTAATAATAAAATGCCCTGCAGGTTGCTGGGCATTTTATTGTACTTACTAAAATTAAGCGCTGTAAATTTATTCCACCAGTATTACGGTGCCTTTCTTTTCTATAATTTTTCCATTGTTGTCAACGCCCTGTATCATCCACACATAAGCGCCAATAGGTTGTTTGCGGCCACGGTAGCGGCCATCCCAGCCTTTCAGCCATTCATTGGTTTCAAATAAAAGGTTGCCAAACCGGTTGTACACCCTAAACCAGTTTGTTTTTACAATGCCAGAAGGTATGGGCCTGAAAATATCGTTTCTGCCATCACCATTTGGAGAAAATGCAGTAGGCACATAATAAGTTGGACCTGCATATACTTTAATAAATACGGTATCCCAACCCTTACAGCCTGCAATATCCATCACTTCCAAAGTAAACCTTGTATCGTTATAAAGTGTTGCTAAAGGGTTTTGTGCAGCAGCATTATTTAACGGAGCAGCAGGCAACCAGGTAAATTGTACACCGCCACTACCATAAAGCTGGTGTTGCTCACCCAATACGGCAATAGTATCGTGGCCTGCAAAAGCAGGTACAGGTGGAGTAACTATAAGTTGCATGGCATCGTTTGTAATAAAGTTGCAACCATAATCGTCCTGAACATTTAAAGTATAAATATAATTTCCGGCATCCGGCAACAGCACAGAAGTAACTGGTGCATGTATATCGGTAATGTATAAATTAGGCGTCCAGGTATAAATTACCGGGCCGGAACTGTTGCTATGGCTACCATTAAGTAGGGCAGTGAAGCGATGGCAAACTGCGGTATCGTTTCCGGCGTTGGCTATAGGTTCGTGCAAAACATTTACAATTAAAGTATCCCATCTTTCGCATAGGCCCCAAATGGCGTGTACTACATAGGTTGCTGTATCTGCAGGGCTCACCACTGCATTTTGTACAGATGGATTTGCAATAGTAGATGCAGGTGCATTGGTAGAACTCCATTGCCAGGTAATTGCAGAAGGGGCAATAGCATTTACCTGTGGCTGAAGCGTAACAGCACTTCTTACACAAACTACTGTATCAACTCCTGCGCTCAACCGCATGGTATCAATCATTACAACGGTAACGTTAGTTGTGTCTTTACATCCTTTTGCATCTTTTACCACTACTACATTATAAGCGCCAATATTGGGCGCTGTAAAATTGGGTGATGACTGGAATGCGGTTCCGTTAATAGAATATTGATAAGCAGTTGTGCCTCCTGTTGCCGAAACGGTTATTTTTCCATCATTACCAAAGCAGGTGGATGGCACTGGGCTGTTTGCGGAAGCAACCAAAACATTGGGCTCGGTAAGTGTAATACTGGTATCTTTTGTGCATCCCACAGCATCGGTAACCGTAAATAAATACACAATATTTGCCGATAGGCCGCTGAACACATTTCCTGCTGCAGTACCTGCGTTTACAGATGTATACGAATAAGGAGCCACGCCACCAGTTGGGTTAAATGTTATGGTACCATTAGTAAATCCATTACAACCTGGCATTACTAAAGTAGAAAGAGAATTAATTGCCGGGTTTGATGAAAGGGTTACAGGGCCTCCTGTTCCGGCACAACCACCTGCTTCAGAATATGAATAACTATATATACCGGGTGCAAGGTTGTTGAACACAATTGGCGCCGGTCCATTGTAGGTAAAAGGTCCGCCTGGGCCGGTAAGTGTTGCAAAATAGGGCGCTGTTGTTCCCGGCTGTTGCGTGATTGTTATTACGCCATCATTTATATTATTACAAACCGGATTTGTTTGTGCTACAGCAGAGCTGAGTGTTGGCCCAGCTACAACATTTATTAAATTAGGTGTTACAGTTCCTGTACATCCAATAGCAGTTGCAAAGGTTATAGTATAAGATCCAGGAGCAAGCCCGTTAAATAAGCCTGTTGTATTACTAATACCTCCGGGGTTTAAGGTAAATAGCGTAGTGCCTGCAACGCCGGGTTCGGTAACACTTATGCTGCCATTATTTATCGTTGGGCATGTTGTAGCCGTAGATGAAGCGGTAGAAACTGGCACGGCCCCATTTGTAACATTTATATTATTTACTGTGAAGCTGCAACCAATTGCATTATTTGCAGTAACGGAATATGTGCCTGTGGTAAGCGCCGTAAAAATTCCAGTTGTATTTGTTGCGCCACCGGGAGTTAGTACATAAGTATATGCTCCGGGGCTTGCAGTAGTAACCGTAATAGTTCCATCTGTTGCGCCGGGGCAGGTTGTAGTGTTTGTTGTTGCATTACCTGTAGGCCCTGTACCATCTGTTACATTTATATTATTTACTGTGAAGCTGCAACCAATTGCATTATTTGCAGTAACGGAATATGTGCCTGTGGTAAGCGCTGTAAAAATTCCAGTTGTGTTTGTTGCGGCTCCGGGAGATAAAACATAAGTATAAGTTCCGGGAATTGCTGGGGTAACGTTTATAGTACCATCTGTTGCACCAGGGCAGGTAGTGGTATTTGTTGTAGCACTGCCTGTAAGAGCCGGCCCATTGGTTACATTAATATTGTTTACAGTAAATATGCAACCCGAAACTGTATTAGTGCCTGTTGCCGTATATGTTCCGGTTGCAAGTCCGGTAAATACACCTGTTGTATTGGTTGCGCCACCGGGAGTTAGTACATAAGTATATGCTCCGGGGCTTGCAGTAGTAACCGTAATAGTTCCATCTGTTGCGCCGGGGCAGGTTGTAGTGTTTGTTGTTGCATTACCTGTAGGCCCTGTACCATCTGTTACATTTATATTATTTACTGTGAAGCTGCAACCAATTGCATTATTTGCAGTAACGGAATATGTGCCTGTGGTAAGCGCTGTAAAAATTCCAGTTGTGTTTGTTGCGGCTCCGGGAGATAAAACATAAGTATAAGTTCCGGGAATTGCAGGGGTAACGTTTATAGTACCATCTGTTGCACCAGGGCAGGTAGTGGTATTTGTTGTAGCACTGCCTGTAAGAGCCGGCCCATTGGTTACATTAATATTGTTTACAGTAAATATGCAACCCGAAACTGTATTAGTGCCTGTTGCCGTATATGTTCCGGTTGCAAGTCCGGTAAATACACCTGTTGTATTGGTTGCGCCGCCGGGATTTAATACATAAGTATAAGTTCCAGGAGTTGCAGGTGCAACGTTTATAGAACCATCTGTTGCACCAGGGCAGGTAGTGGTATTTGTTGTTGCATTCCCAGTGGGCGCAGTACCATTCGTTACATTTATATTATTAACGGTAAAGCTGCATCCCAAGGCGCTTGTAGCCGTAACGGAAAAAGTTCCCGCAGCAAGTGCAGTAAAAATTCCTGTTGTGTTTGTTGCGCCTCCGGGAGATAAAACATAAGTATAAGTTCCGGGAGTTGCTGGGGTAACGTTTATAGTACCATCTGTTGCACCAGGGCAGGTAGTGGTATTTGTAGTAGCACTGCCTGTAAGAGCCGGGCCATTGGTTACATTAATATTGTTTAAAGTAAATATGCAACCCGAAACTGTATTAGTGCCTGTTGCAGTATATGTTCCGGTTGCAAGTCCGGTAAATACACCTGTTGTATTGGTTGCGCCGCCGGGATTTAATACATAAGTATAAGTTCCGGGGGTTGCAGTTGTTACGGTAATAGTTCCATCTGTTGCACCGGGACAGGTTGTTGTGCCTGAAGTTGCGCTCCCCGTAGGAGCAGTACCATTAATTACATTAATATTTGATACGTTAAATGTGCATCCTGAAACGGTATTTGTTGCCAATACACTGTAAGTTCCGGGAGCAAGCCCGGTAAATGTACCAGTGGTACTGGTTGCACCTCCGGGAGTCAATACATAATTATATGTTCCGGGGGTTGCAGGTGTTACGGTAATAGTTCCATCTGTTGCACCGGGACAGGTAGTAGTACCCGAAGTAGCAGTACCCGATAAAGAGGAACCGGCATTAATAACAATATTTGACCTTACAAAAGTACAACCTACACTATTGGTTGCTAATACCGAATAAGTACCAGGAATAAGCCCGGTAAAAATTCCTGTGGTATTAGTAATTGCACCCGGATTAAGAAAATAAGTATAGCTGCCCGGAGTTGTTGGCGTTACCGTAATAGTTCCATTTGGGGCGCCTGAACAAGATGCATTGGTGAACGTATGGGTGCCCGTTAATTGTGGGCCAGAGAGAACCACAAGGCTTACAATTGTACCACTACAGCCCGAAGCATTTGTAAAAGTACATTGGTATGAACCTGCTACAAGGCCGGTAAACACACCCGTAGTATTAGTAAAGCCGCCCGGGTTAAGTACAAAAGTATAGGCGCCGGGAACTGTTGGTGTAATAGTTAAAGATCCGTTGCTGCCTCCAAAGCAGGTTGTATTGGTTCTTGATGGTACTGCGGTTAAGCCAACACCCTGGTTGATTGTTCTTATTAAATTACCAGTGCAGCCTAAGGCATCTGTAAAAGTAATATTAAAAGTACCTGCCGGAAGCCCGGTAAAAACAAGCGGAGATGGCCCTGCAACAGTATAAGGCCCACCCGGGCCGGTTGCTGTTGCCGAAAATGGCGCTACACCCGATGTAGGCGTAACCGTAATGGTTCCATCATTAGCGCCAGCGCAGGATGTATTAGTAGAAGTAACGGTTTGTGAAAGGCTTGTGATGGCAGTAACTTCAATATTAAATGATGTATCGCAACCAAAATTATCGGTTACATAAATGGAATACATACCTGCCGGTAAATTGCTAAATACAATTGGCGAAGCGCCATTATAATTATAGGGGCCGCCGGGGCCGGTTGCTGTAGCAGTGTAAGGCGCAACCCCAGCAGATGGCGTAATGGTAATTGAACCCGAATTGGTATTACAGGTGGTAGGTACTGAATCTACAGCAACAGGTAATACATTATTCCTAACCACATTTATGGTATCCAGATTTTCCATAATGGGCCCAACAGGACAGGATGAAAACCTTGTTCTCACTATATATTGCGTTACCGATGGGCCTGGGCAAATATTGGGAAAGTTAATATCGAGTATGCCCGGTACCGTAGTTGCCGTATCTGCAAGTGCAATTACGGCGCCTCCCATATCTAAAAGCTCCGAACTTAAATAACGGCTATTGGTGCCTGATGGAGTAAACCGGTAACCTGTATTGGATTCACTAAATGCCGTACAATTTTTACCGGGCGCTGCCACGGCTTTTGTACGGGTGAAATCCTGAACACCTATAATACCTAATCCGCTTATCCATGTAGGACATACAGGCTTATCTTGAATATACACTTCTACTACACCTGTATTTTCATATAATACAATTTGATTAGTAGCAATAAGGTTATTGCAACTAAACATCCTAATATCTTTATAACTAATCACAAATTTTCTGCAGGGAGCCGTGCCTTCCACCCTGTATTCTATCCTGCGTGTGGGTAAGGGAGAATTGGCAGGGTCAATATCCTGATAAACGCCCATAATGGATGCCCTGGGATAATAAGTAGTACCAATACCAGCAGGACTTGCAGGTGAATTATAAGGTATAGGTTGAGGAACTCCACCTACATCAAGAGTATAAGCATTTGCAGCATTTGCACAAATAGCTTCAAAAGTCACTACTGCATTTGAGCCAATTACAATATCATTATAGGTTTGGCCATAAAAACAAAAAGGGAAACCCATAGTAATTAATGGAGAAAACTTATCGTCTATATATATAGAGCTTACTACGGTGCCCCCGGTATATGCAAAGGCATTATAGGGTATGCTATTTACAATATAATCTTCAGTTGTTTTTAAATGCGGTACCTGAAAGCCAATATCAGAGCAGGGTGCATTACAGGAAATGACAATGGTAGAGCCGTTTAAATTGGTAGGGATACAACTCTGCGAAAAAGCCCATTTTCCTATGCAAATGAACAAAAAAATAAACGGTAAAATTTTTCTCATTTGGATTTTTTATTTGGAATACATAACGGTTAGTTAAATTAAGTGCGTGAAGTTAAGAAAATTGCTTCTTTTCTCCTTAAACCTGGTGCAAGAAAATACAAATTTTACTCATAGCTTTTTCACAAATGCTACTTTGATATTCAATGCTTTGTTAATCAATAAGTTTTATGGAAAGCTAAAATTATTTTATCTCAACTTCATCAACAAAAAGCCATGCAGGGTTACCTGCGCCTGGCTGGCCATCGGGTATAATGCCTACATTTTGTGCTATTACTTTTATATACTTTGTTTTGGCAGCAGCGGTGGTTTTGTACACAATATTATTATCTGCTTTTGCAGGTTGGGTTATGGCTTTAATCAACTTAAATTTTTTGCCATCTGCACTGCTATAAAACTGTACTTCTTTGGGCAAATAAATCCAGCTTGCCTGCTGTTCAAAAGAATGTAAACTGATGGATTTTATTAATTGCATTTTGCCCAGGTCTATAATGGCTTCTAAATTATTGCCTTTAAAACCTAAAAATTCAAAAGACCTTGCCATTCCCCTTGTATTTTGTACGCCATCTACCAAGGTAAAACCACCTAACCCTGAATAATTTTTTGCAGTTTCGGTAAGCAGCTTAACCTTTTTGCCCGAAGCTTTATTGATATAAAATTTTTGGGAAATTTTACTGCTTATGGGTTTTTGGTTTTCATCTATTAGTGTTGCAGATAATGTAGATGTTTCTCTAACGGAAATTGGCTCTTTAATATCCGCCGGACTAAGGAGCACATGATTTTTTTTGAGCAAAACTTTGCCTGAAGCATTTTTGGTTTCCAGCATCCAGCCAATACCCTGATTTTTTACGGGCACAACAGATGATTTTAAATCGTAGTAAGCATTACTGTAATGGGCGCCCCAAAGCTGGTACCTTTTAAAAAGTGTGGGGATGCGTGCCTCAAAACTCTTCCAGTCTCTTTTGTCTTTTGGGCTCCAAACCACTTCACTCAAAGCGCTCATCCTGGGAAAAACCTGGTATTCAATTTTTGAAGGATTGGTAATATATTCCGTCCATAAATTTCCTTGTGCGCCTAAAATATATTTTGCTTCATCGCTGTTGAGCTCTTTAGGTATGGGTTCGTAGCTATATGTTTTTTCTAATGGTGTATATCCGCCAAATGTAATACTGTCTTCATTGCGGCTTTGGCTATGGTCAAAATAACACCAGCCGCCTGGCGTCATAATTACATTATGCTTTTGCTTTGCTGCAGCAATTCCACCCTCTTCTCCACGCCAGCTCATAATAGTTGCATTGGCAGCAATACCACCTTCCAGTATTTCATCCCAGCCAATAATGCTTTTGCCTTTGGTTTTTAAATAACTTCCTATACGTTGTATAAAATAGCTCTGCAATTCCAGTTCATCTTTAAGGTTATTATCCTTCATGCGTTGCTGGCATTTAGAGCAATGTTTCCATCTTTCTTTTGGGCATTCATCGCCACCAATATGTATTATTGAAGAGGGAAAAAGTTCAACAACTTCATCAAGTACGCCTTCTAAAAATACAAAAGTGCTGTCGTTGCCGGCGCAATACACATCATCGGTTACGCCCCAGGTTTCATAAGTTTTATACGGCCCTTTGGTGCATCCCAAATAAGTATAGCTTGCCAGCGCTGCCACGCTATGGCCGGGTACTTCAATTTCGGGTACTACATTTATATATCTTTCTGTAGCATATTTTACCACTTCTTTTATTTCTTCCTGTGTATAAAAGCCGCAATATTTTTCGCCATCGTATTTATTACTGCCGTAATTACCCACTAAGGTTTGCGCCCTGCATGAGCCTATTTCAGTAAGCCTGGGATACTTTTTTATTTCAATCCTCCAGCCCTGGTCTTCGGTAAGGTGCCAGTGAAAAGTATTGAATTTATGAAAGGCCAGGTAATCAATATATGTTTTTATAAACGAAACCGGAAAAAAATGCCGGCCTACATCAAGGTGAATGCCCCTGTAGGTAAACCTTGGAAAATCGGTAATTTGTACAAAGGGTAATTTATATTCCACATTTTTTTGCGGAGGTAAAAGTTGCAATAAAGTTTGTGTGCCATAAAAAATTCCATTAGCATTTTGTGCGGTAATGGTTATGCCATCTTTTTCTACAGTAAGATTGTATGCGCCTTCTGTTGTATTAGCTGCTTCGTCGTATGCCAGCCTAATTTTAGCAACGGTATTACTTAAGCGTACCTGTTTTGAGGTTTCAAAATCAATAACCTTTAAATCCATTGCATAAATACGGAGAATATATTCCTGCAGCCGGTAAGCAGCGTTATCAAACTTTTCACCGTTCACTAAAATGATAGTGTTTTTATCTATCGTAAAACTTCCCGGGTTTACGGTGTAAGAAACGGGTACTGGTATAATATTAAGTTGCTGAGCGAACAGACTGCTTAAACTGAAAAAGAAAAAAAGAAAGGTAATTAATTTTGCTTTCATGTATTGAATTTTTATATGCTGATGAATTTAGTCTGTTGTATTTAAACTGCTGTCTTGCTCGTTTTCGCCGTACATTGAAGGTAAGGGTTCTTTTATGCTGATGTTATCAAAAGTTTTTCCATTGTAATGATATGCCGTTTTTTCAAATATTTTATTGGATGCCGCATCAAATTTATAATAATCAATATGTAAAATATCATCTTTTATAAATATTTCCGGGTCGTATTTTCTGCCACGGTTAAAATGATTAAAATTTTGCCAGCCATTTAAATACAAAATAAGTGGTTGAATATAGGTGGGTACCTGGTAAAGGGTAAGGCTTGTATCAATACTATAGTTACCTTTATTTTTCTTAAACATTAAAATAAAATCTTTGTCAAAATTTTCGTTGAGCGGTATTTCCTGTACACAAAAATCAAAGTCATTTACTTCTGAAGTATCAGTCCGTAAAAATAAATATTTCACCGTCATCTCCCTTATGCTGGGTACCTTCCACACGTCGTAGAAAAACTTTTTTTCACCAATGGTTCCAATAAAGCCTTGTTCCCTTTCAAAATTTCCCTGCCGGTAGCAAATGGTAAAATTTTCATATTTATCCAACTCATCGGCATTATCGCCTTTGGGAAAAAAAGGAAAATTCCTGTCGCCGCCAATTCTGCAGGAAAAAAAAACAGCACAATAAAAAAGAAGGATTACAAATTTCATTCTTTAATTATTTTAATACAGGCAAAATAAATTTAGTTCTTGCCGAACTGCTGTGGTATATACGTATTTCTGCTTTGGAAAAATCATCTGCATTGGCCTTGTAAATATCCAGGAAGCGTTGTGGGTTGCGGTCAACCAGCGGAAACCAACTGCTTTGAATTTGTATCATTATTTTATGGCCTTTGCGAAATGTATGGGCAACATCGGGCAACGAAAAATTTACTGCGGTAACATTATTAGGAATAAAAGGTTCGGGTTTTTCAAAGCTATTCCTGAATTTTCCCCTCATAATTTCTGCCCTTACCGGCATTTGATAGCCACCCATTATATGGTTTTGGTTATTGCCTATTATCGAATCGGCATATTGAAAATCTTCGGGGAAAACATCAATGAGTTTTACTACAAAGTCTGCATCGGTGCCGCTGCTGCTTACAAAAAGATTTGCAGCAACTTCTCCTGCAAGGGTAAGGTCTTCGGTAAGAGCGCCGGTACTAAAGCAAAGTACATCGGGCCTGTAACTGGCAAAGCGCTGGTCGTCGGTCATGTATTCTCTGGTGCGGTCGTCAAGCACGCCATCTGTATAAGGAACCGGGTGTGCAGGGTCGCTGATGTATTCTGTATAACTTTTTTCCCTGCTGCCTTTTGGCGCAAACTTTGAAGGTTTGTTTTCTTTATTAAAAGATAATTGGTTGCCGGAAACAATGTACAATTCTTTTTCTTCTACATTTTTTGGCGGCCAGCTTACAAAAGTTTCCCATTGATTTTTGCCGGTAAAAAATATGGTAGCGCCTGCAATATTATTTACTGTTCCTTTATTTTTTAGGTAATAATTAAAAAAGGGTACTTCAATATTTTGCTGGTACCAGGCAGATGTGTTAGAGGCAAAACGTACATTGCCAAGGTAGTTGCCATTATTGCTTGCCCATTGGCCATGGTACCAGGGCCCCATCACTATTTTACTGTTTGTATTTGGGCTTTTTATTTTTGTGGTTTTATAGCAGTTCCATGCGCCCCATAAATCTTCGGCATCAAAAAGGCCGCCTACCCAAAGCATGGCAGGTTGCAAATTGTGAATGGCATTTCTTGCATTGCGTTCTTTCCACCAGTTATCGTAATTGGGATGTTGTTGTACCTCATGCCAAAATTTAATACTGTCGCCAATCATTGCAGAAAGGTTTTTTAAAGTTCCGGCATTGAGGTAAAACTGGTAATTATCTTTTATGGGTTGTTGAAACCCTTTAGGAAAATCTTCAACTGGTTTGGGCCTGGGTTGCCCGAAAACAGAATAAAAATTAAATCCGTCCATTTGAAAAAAAGCGCCGTTGTGGTGAAAATCATCACCAATAAACCAATCGGTAACCGGAGCCTGTGGGCTTACGGCTTTTAAAGCTGGGTGGTTGCTTGCAGCAGCCATGGTACTATAAAATCCGGGATAAGAAATGCCAAATACACCCACTTTTCCATTGTTGTTGGCAATGTTTTTTATCATCCAGGATATGGCATCGTAGGTATCGCTGCTTTCATCAATATCATTGGGCCTTTTTTTCATGGGAATAAAAGGTCGTACATCTACAAAATCGCCTTCGCTCATAAACCTTCCTCTTACATCTTGTGTTACCAAAATATAATTTTCTTTTGCATACGCCATTTGATAGGAATGCCATACTGGCATAAATTTACCTTCTCCATAAGGATAGCAGGAGTAAGGCGTACGTTTCATTAATATCGGGTGCTGCTCCGCCTGGTCTTTGGGAATATAAATAGAAGTAAATAATTTAATTCCGTCCCTCATGGGTATCATTACTTCTTGCTTGGTATAATTATTTACAAACCATGTACTGTCGTTGTTTTGTGCACTTAGAGGTAAACTGGCAAAAAAGCCGAGTACGATAAACAGAATTTTTTTCATATACTATTTTTAAAGGCTAAATTTACCAAAACAATTGCTGAATGGATGCATTAACGAACGAAAATTTGATAACCGGCTTCTATACTGCGTTTCAACGGCTCGATGCAGGTGGTATGAACAACAGTTACAGCAGCGATATAGTGTTTTTTGATCCTGTATTTGAATTATTAAAAGCCGGCGAAGTTAAAAGTATGTGGCAAATGTTGTGTGCTAATGCCCAAGATTTTTCGCTTACCTTTTCGGATATTACCAATAAAGGAGATGGATATTATACCTGCAACTGGACGGCAACTTATACTTTTTCTAAAACCGGCAAAAAAGTAGTGAACCATGTAAAGGCATATATGAAAATTGAAAACGGGAAAATAATTGAACACAGCGATGGGTTCAGCATGCATAAATGGGCTTCGCAGGCGCTGGGTTTCTCAGGCAAATTATTTGGATGGAACCGTTTTTTTCAAAGAAAAATAAAAAACAATGCCCGTAAAACACTTTTGGCCTATATGCAAAAAAATGCCATTTAATTCCTGCTTTTCCTGTTAACGAAAATTTAAGATTATCCGGCAAGCTTACCGCTCATAAAGTGAGCCCGATTGCCCATTTTTAAATACGTACCTTTGCCCACTAAAAAATTTCCGTTTTAATAGTGAAGAATTTTTCCTTTCCATATTTGATAAGCATTCTTTTTTTGGGGATTTTTGCCTCATGCAGCAGTAAAAAATCCGGGCTGGAAGCTCAGGCAAAAAAAGGACCAATAGCGCCACCGGTGCTTAATACAGATATGTTTATTGTTGCTGCCACACCCCTGAGCGATAATATAAGTTTGCCTGGAAATATTTTGGCCAATGAAGTATCGGAAATTCATCCCGAAATAAGCGGAAGGCTTACTTTATTAAATATTGCAGAAGGTAAAACCGTAGCAGCAGGCGAATTGCTCGGTAAAATTTACGATGGCGACCTGCGTGCCCAACTTTCCAAGCTTTCTATTCAATTACAGCAGGCGCAGCGTACGGCAAAAAGGTACGAAGAGCTTTTAAAAATACAAGGCGTAAGCCAGCAGGAATATGATGAGCATTTGCTCAACATCAGCAATATAAAAGCCGATATGGCCATTGTACATAGTAATATAAAACGCACCGAAATAAGGGCACCCTTTTCCGGTGCACTTGGTTTAAAATTGGTAAGCCCAGGCGCTTATGTAACGCCTGCTACAATACTCACAACCATTCGTCAAAATACGCAGTTAAAACTCGACTTTAGCCTTCCGGAAAAATATGCAATAAAAATTCAGGTAGGGCAATTGGTTTATTTTAAAATGGAAAACAATGCCAAAGAATATTCGGCAAAAATTATGGCAACAGAACGGGGTATTGCAGAAGATAGCCGTAGCCTGAATGTGAGGGCACTGGTGATGAATAACGATGGTCAAATTTTACCCGGAAATTTTGTGGAAGTTACCACCAATTTTGCGCCCGACCCCAATGCCATAATGGTGCCTACACAGGCTGTAATTCCACAGGCCCGTGGCAAAAAAATTGCTTTATTTAAAGAAGGTACCGCATTTTTTCAGGATGTGGAAACGGGTTTGAGAGATACCAGTATGGTGCAAATCACAAGAGGCCTTAAAGTAGGAGATACCATAATAGTATCGGGTATAATGAGCCTTAGGCCCAATAGCAAAGTTTCTTTGGGAAAAATAGTTAATAAATAGGTTATTGTTGAACCGCATTAACTGAAAATTATTTTTGCTTGAGATTTTTAGCCGCCGGTTCATGAAAATTTTTTTACATGACATTGTCCGAATTTAGTTTACGCAGGCCAATTTTTGCCATTGTACTAAATATTATTATAGTACTGTTTGGCGCCATTGGATATAAATATTTAGGAATAAGGGATTACCCTGCCATTGATTCACCCAATATTAATGTACGCACCAGTTACCCCGGTGCCAATGCAGAAATTATTGAAACACAAATTACCGAGCCGCTTGAAAAGGCGGTGAACGGCATTCCCGGTATCCGCAATATTACTTCTCAAAGTTCAATGGGCAGCAGCAGTATTACCGTTGAGTTTGAACTGGGCAGCGACCTGGAAGCCTCGGCAAATGATGTGAGGGACAAGGTATCGCAGGCACAGCGGCAATTGCCTACGGATTTATTAATGCCGCCGGTAGTTTCCAAAGCCGATAACAGTGGAGACCCCATAATTATTATGCTGCTGAAAAGCGACAAGCGTAATTCCTTACAGCTTTCGGAATTTGCCAATAATAATATTGTAGAAAGGCTGCAAACCGTAAATGGCGTAAGTGGTGTAAATGTGTGGGGCGAAAAACGTTATGCAATGCGTATTTGGTTCGACCCGGCAAAAATGAGCGCTTATTCACTTTCTCCCAATGATGTACAAGCGGCATTACTTCGTGAAAATATTGAACTGCCGGCAGGTAAAATAAGCGGTAATGCCACCGAACTTGGCATTCGTACATTTGGAAAAATAAGTACCGAAAAAGAATTTAATGACCTTATTGTAAAAAATATCGGCGGCCGGGATATCCGTGTAAGCGATATTGGAGCGGCTGTATTAGGGCCCGAAAACGAAGAAAGCATCCTTAAAGAAAGTAATGTGCCCATGATTGCGCTGGCTGTAACGCCTCAACCCGGCACCAATTATGTTTCCATTTCTGATGAAGTAAAAAAAAGACTTGCCGAAATAATTAAAACCCTGCCCGATGACGTAACACTTGAAGTAACCTGGGACCAAACCGATAATATCCGCAAATCTATTAACGAGGTTGAAGAAACACTGCTTATAGCTTTTGTACTTGTTGTATTAATTATCTTCCTCTTTTTCCGGGATTGGCTTATTGCCATAAGGCCTTTAATTGATATACCTGTTTCTTTAATTGGTGCATTTTTTATTATGTACCTCACAGGGTTTACTATTAATGTGCTCACCCTGCTTGCCATAGTGTTGGCAACCGGGCTTGTGGTAGACGATGGTATTGTGGTTACAGAAAATATTTATAAAAAAATGGAAGGCGGTATGGATAAATGGAAGGCCGCCAAAGAAGGTTCCAAAGAAATTTACTTTGCCGTAATCGCTACATCCATAACGCTTGCTGTGGTGTTTTTGCCCATTATCTTCCTGCAGGGTTTTACCGGCAGGCTCTTTAGGGAATTTGGCATTGTGGTAGCAGGTGCTGTGCTTATTTCTGCATTTGTATCGCTTACACTTACACCTGTATTAAATGTTTACTTATCTAAAAAAACACATTCACATTCATGGTTTTATATAAAAACTGAACCTTTCTTTACCGGCATGGAAAATGGCTATCGAAGGCTGTTAAATACTTTTATGAGGGTAAGATATATGGCCTGGGTAATAATGGCAGCCTGCTTTGCCATTATATTTTTTTTAGGTAAAACTTTAAAATCAGAATTGGCTCCTTTGGAAGATAAAAGTGGTTTTCGGCTTGCCGTAAGTGCACCGGAAGGAACCTCTTACGATGCCATGGATAAATACATGGATAAGCTTACCAATTTCTTTATTGATTCACTGCCCGAGAAAAGATATGTAACCAGCATGACTGCGCCAGGATTTATTTCCGGAGGAGCCAATAGCGGTTTTATTAGAATTGCCCTTGTAGAACCATCCGAAAGAAAAAAGAGCCAGCAGGAAATTGTAGCATGGGTAAATAAAAATATGCCCAGGTTTAACGATGGGCGTGCTTTTGCCATTCAGGAGCAAACCATACAGGTAAATCGGCGAAGCGGGCAGCCGGTGCAATTTGTAATTCAAAATACCGATAACGAAAAACTGAAACAGGCGCTTCCCCGTATGCTGCAGGCGGTAAACAACAGTAAAATTTTACAAAATGCCGATGCCGATTTAAAATTCAATAAACCGGAACTGAGGATAAGTATAGACCGTATGAAGGCAAGTGAACTGGGTGTGAGCGTACAAAATATTTCACAAGTGTTGCAAATGGCTTTAAGTAACCAGCAAATGGGTTATTTTACAAAAGATGGCAAGCAATATTCTGTAATAGGCCAGGTAGAACGTATTAACCGTGATGACCCCAACGATTTAAAAAAATTGTATGTAACCAATAGTAAAGGCCAGTCTATTTCACTCAATAACCTGGTTACGATTGCAGAAGACGTAACACCGCCAACATTATTCCACTTTAACCGTTACCGCTCCGCAACCCTTAGTGCAGGATTGGAAGATGGCATGACGGTAGGCGATGGAATAAAGGAAATACAAGCAATAGCCGATACTGTACTGGATGAAAGTTTCCATACATCACTAGCCGGCGCATCAAGGGATTATGCCGAAAGCTCTGGCAATACCTATTTTGCTTTTTTCCTGGCATTAGTATTGATCTTCCTGGTTCTGGCAGCGCAGTTTGAAAGTTTTGTTGATCCCTTTACCATTATGTTTACAGTTCCACTTGCCCTTGCAGGTGCTGTAATTTCACTTTCTATTTTTGGACAAACCTTAAATATATTTTCGCAAATTGGTATGATAATGCTTATTGGCCTGGTTACTAAAAACGGTATTTTAATTGTGGAATTTGCCAACCAAAAGCAATTACAGGGTATCAAAAAATTTCAGGCGGTAAAAGAAGCTGCAGTTGCCCGCTTCAGGCCCATTTTAATGACCAGCCTTGCTATGAGCCTTGGTGCATTGCCGCTTGCTTTATCTCTTGGAGATGCTGCAACCAGCCGCATTCCGCTGGGTATTGTAATTGTTGGCGGCGTAATGTTTTCGCTGGTGCTTACTTTATTTGTAATACCGGCTATTTATTCCTTCTTATCTACCGTTAAGCACAAAAGCAAGTTGGATGAAATGAACAATAAACCGGCAGCATCTGCCTAATAAAAGATTTGGAGCATATGAATATAATGAATAAACGTTTTTGTATTTTACTTTTTACATTGCTAATGGTAGTTGCCGTAAAAGCACAACCAATGCTTAGTATTGAAGAAGCAGTAGCCGCCACGTTAAAAAGTAATTTTGATATTCAATTGCTCAAAAACGATTCTGCAGTTTATGCTTTAAACAACAGCTATGCAAAAGCTGCTTTTTGGCCAAGGGTAAATGCAACTACTGGTGCGGTTTTTAACCATAATAACCAAAATCAAAAACTGGCTGATGGTACAAAACGAAAAGCAAACAATATACGCTCCGGCAATATTAACTCATCGGTAAACCTTAACTGGCTTGTGTTTGACGGCTTTAAAATGTTTGTTACCAAAGTAAAGCTTGCCGAATATGTAAAGCTGGGCGATTTAACTATTAAAAACCAGGTGGTAAACTCCATTGCCGCTGTAATCAACAGCTATTACCGCATTGTAAAAGAAAAGCAGCAGCTTAAATCCATTGAAGAGCAAATGGGCATTAACGAAGAAAGAGTAAAACAAGCCGAAAAAAAACTGAGCGTTGGCCTTGGCGCCAAGCCGGAATTATTACAGGCCAAATTAGATTTAAATGCACAAAAAGCCAACAAGCTTGTTCAGCAAACGCTCATTGAACAGGTAAAAGAAGATTTAAACCAGTTATTGGGCTTTGCCCAGGGAACCCTTTACGAAGTTGCCGACAGCATCCCCATCAATAAAAACATTATAGTTGCTGATGTAATGGGTACGGCAGAAAACAGCAATACCGATTTACTGGTAGCCAAACAAAATATACAACTAGCACAACTTACTCTCAAAGAAAAAAAAGCCGACCGTTATCCTACTGTTTCACTGGTAAGCGCCTATAATTTCAGCCGTGCCAACAACCATAGTGTAATTAATCCGTTTACGCCTTTATTTAGCCAAAACTATGGCTTTAATTACGGCATTTCTGTAAACATTCCCGTATTTAATAACTACAATGTAAAGCGGCAAATACAAACCGCCCAACTGGACCTTAATTACCAGCAATTGCTGTACAATTATAAAAAATTCAGTACCGGTATTGCAATAAGTAAAGCCTATAAAAATTACGAACTGCAAAAGAAAACCCTGCAATTAGAAGAAGAAAATATTATGCTGGCAAAAGAAAATGTAACAATTGCATTGGAGCGCAACAGGCTGGGTTTAACCACCATTTTAGAATTGAGAGAAACCCAAAAGAGCCTGGAAGATGCTTATAACCGCCTTATACTTGCCCGCTATGGCGCCAAGCAGGCCGAAACGGAATTATTGAGACTCAAAGGAGATTTTGCAAAACCCGAGTGATAGAAAATAATATCTTTGCCCTATAATTTATATAATTATGGTAGGTATAATAATGGGCAGCGAAAGTGATTTACCCGTAATGAAGGAAGCGGCAAATATGTTGCAACAGTTTGCCATTGCCTATGAACTTACCATTGTAAGTGCACATCGTACACCCGAAAGGATGCGTAGCTATGCAACCGAAGCCCGGCAAAAAGGAATTAAAGTAATAATTGCAGGCGCAGGCGGCGCTGCACATTTGCCCGGTATGGTGGCTTCTTATACCTCTCTTCCTGTAATTGGCGTTCCAGTAAAATCCAGCAATTCTTTAGATGGCTGGGATTCTGTCTTGTCCATACTGCAAATGCCTGCCGGGGTTCCTGTAGCAACAGTAGCTTTAAATGGTGCAAAAAATGCCGGAATTCTCGCCGCACAAATAATCGGTTGTAATAATGATGCTGTGGCATTAAAATTAGATGCGTATAAAACCCAAATGGAAAAAGACGTAATAAATGCAGCCAAAAAATTACAGAAAAAATAGATTTGTGTTATCTTTAGTTTGCACTTCTGTTTTACCATAAGAAAGAAACGCTCCTAATAGCAGCTACCGGCAAAAAAATAAATTGATTACTTTAATTATTCTATTGTATCCCGGTATTCAAGTCACAAAAATAAAAGTTATGAAAAAAAAACTTCTGCTCTTTTTCTTTTCTTTTTTGATGCTAAATGTACAAGCCCAGTTTGATAATTTACTAAATAAAGCAAAACAAAAAACTAAGGATAAAGTAAACCAGCGCATTGATCAAAAAATGGATAAAACCATAGATAAAACTTTGGACAATGCGGAATCATCCACCAAAAAAGGAAATAAAAACAAAACTGATAATCCTGGAGATGACGAAAAAGGTACCGATGGTAAACCAGGAGAAGTGCCGGGTGGGAAGGAGGTTTCATTAAAAAGTTACAGCAAGTTTGATTTTGTTCCCGGAGAAAAATTAATTGCTTCAGAAGATTTTTCACAAGATGCTGTGGGAGATTTTCCGGCAAAATGGAATACAAACAGTGGAGGAGAAATAGTAACAACAAATAGCGCTGCCGGAAAATATCTTTTAACCCAAAAGGAAGTTGTTTTTTATCCGGAATGGATCAAAAGCCTGCCGGATAATTTTACAGCAGAGTTTGACCTGTTATGTACCGATAAATTCAGTTTTTACAGTGGTGCATTTTTTATAGGGTTTAGTACTTCACAAAGTGTGGGCAAAAATTTCAAATCTTTCGAACGATTTGGAAAAGGAAAACTGGATGATGGTGGTGGTTTTGAAGTAAGTTTTCATCCGCAGGATGCGGCTTTTAAATTAGGTACCACTGCGTTTTTATCTACATCAAAAAAGGCTGATGTTATTAGCCATGATGTAAGCCAGGACAGGTTTATTGTAGCCGGAAATAGAAATGCACATATTTCTATTTGGCGGCAAAAAAACAGGGTGAGGGTTTATATTAACGATAAAAAAGTGTGGGATTTACCCAAGGCATTGCCGGAAGGTATTAAACTTAGTTCTGTTTACTTTCGTAACGATGGTTCTTCCAATGAAAACGACGGATACTATTTTGCCAATTTCAGGTTGGCGGTAGGCGCACCCGATACCCGGAACAAATTGATAACAGAAGGCAAATTTGTTACGCATGGAATTTTGTTTGATGTAAACAGTGATAGGATAAAGCCCGAAAGTTATGGCGCCGTAAAAGATATTGCAAGTGTTTTAAAAGAAAACGAAAGTGTGAATGTGCTCATTGTAGGCCATACCGATAGTGATGGATCGGATGATGCCAATATTGAACTTTCCAAAAAAAGGGCCAGCGCTATTAAAAATTGTTTGGTGAACGAATTTGGAATAAACCAGGGCCGGTTAAGCACAGATGGAAAAGGGGAAATAAAGCCAATTGGCGACAATAAAACAGCGCTGGGCAAAGCCGAAAACAGGCGTGTGGAATTTATTAAGCAATAATGCGCATACAAATTTTTTATTAAACCTTTTGTGCAATAGGCAAAAGGTTTTTTATTTTGCTTCTCTTGAATCATCGCAGTAAAATTTATCTTCGCTTCAGTAAAAAATTGAGCACATGAAAATTGCCGTTTTGGGCGCCGGTATGGTAGGCCGAACAATTGCTGCTGACTTAAGCGCTAATTTTGATACCACATCTTTTGACATTAGCCAAAGCAACTTATTGCTATTGGAAAAATTTCCAAAGGTTAAAACCACTATTTCAGATTTGTCAAATTTTGATGGTTATACATCTCTGTTAGATGGCTTTGATATGGCCGTGTGTGCCGTACCTGGGTTTATGGGTTACCAGGCCTTAAAGGCTATAATTAACGCCGGAAAAAATGTGGTGGATATTTCTTTTTTTTCGCAAGATGCACTGACATTGGATACATTGGCTAAGCAAAAAAATGTTACGGCAATTGTAGATTGCGGCGTAGCACCGGGAATGAGCAACTGGGTGCTTGGCCATTATAATACCCAAATGAAAATACAGGAATTTGAATGTATGGTGGGCGGCTTGCCCATGCAAAGGATAAAGCCATGGGAATACAAAGCGCCATTTAGTCCTGTAGATGTAATTGAAGAATATATCAGGCCGGCAAGGTATGTGGTGAACGGCGAAATAATTACCAGGCCTGCATTAAGCGATGCAGAACTCATTGACTTTCCTGTAGTGGGCACTTTGGAAAGTTTTAATACCGATGGCTTACGCAGCATTTTATTTACGATGAAGCATATTCCAAATATGAAAGAAAAAACACTTCGCTATCCCGGCCATATTGCGCTCATTCAATCTCTACAAAAAGCCGGGTTTTTTAGTAACGATGATGTATTGGTAAAGGGCAAGCCGGTAGTCCCTTTGGAGCTAACTTCGCAATTACTTTTGAACCAATGGAAATTGCATCCCAATGAACCGGAGTTTACCATTATGTACATTACCTGCATAGGCATAATGGATAACAAGCCTACAACCATTGAATATTTCCTATACGACGAAAACGATAGGGCTACCGGCTTTTCATCTATGAGCAGAACAACAGGGTTTACCTGTACTGCAGCCGTAAACCTGCTTCATCAAAACCTTTTTACGCAAAAAGGCGTTTTCCCTCCAGAGTTGGTAGCAGGCACGCCGGGAACCTTTGAGTTTATTATTAAATATCTTAAAGATAGAGCTGTAGTTTATAAAAAAACGGTAAGGCAGTAAACTAAAGTTTTATTACTTTAAATACTGCTTTTGCTTTTCCATTGCCTATGTTTAAAATATAAATACCTGCCGGTAAATGAATTGCCGAAATGGAATGATGTGTTGCTTTGCCAAGTACTTCTTTGTGTAATAGTTTTCCATGTACCGTAAATAACCTTAGTTCTTTATTTTGCAATTCATCGGCATTGTTGCTACCAATTTCAATAGTATTGCTCACCGGGTTCGTAAATAGTTTAATGTTTACTTGCGTAACAGGATTGGGATTATTTACCGGGCTGGTAGTATCCACAGGTAAAGGCCCTGCTGTGGCCAAAGAACCATCGCATACATAAGAATTTAAAATGCCATTCCTGGAGTTCCCTTTTGCAAAAAAGGCACGCATTTTATTTTTTTGTCCGTAGGTAAACATGTTCATGCAGTCATCATCGGTAAGGTCCATAAAATTCATAAACATATCTCCATTTTCGTTTACAGAGCAAAGCGATACCCTGGGGAAACTTGGACAATAAAAATTGCGGTAATATTGAGGAGGTGTATCATCCACATCATCACTACCGCAGTTGGCATCGCCCCAAATATGTTTTAAACCCAGCCAGTGGCCAACTTCATGAGTTGTAGTGCGGCCCCTGGTAAATTCCGGTTGCAGGTTGCCAATAGTACCAAAGGCAGTATAGCTAATTACAACCCCATCTTTTGATAAATCCCCACCGGGAGTAGTGGCATACCCCAGCACACGGCTTTGCATATTGCACACCCAAATATTCAGGTATTGCCGGCTATCCCAGGCATTTGCTCCTCCTTTGGAAGAAAACTTCATGTCGTCATTTGCCGGGAAGGCATTTTTACCGGTATATTTTCTTACAATTCCTGAAGTACTGTACCCTCCTGGAGCCACTTTTGCCAGGCAAAAATTTATACGGCAATCTGCAGCTTTATTTTTAAATACAGCAGGAACATTTATGGCATCGCTATTATGTTTCCGGTAATCTTTGTTGAGAACGGCAATTTGAGAAAGTATTTGTTCATCACTTATATTTTGAGCAGTAGTATTATATAAAACATGTACTACCACAGGGATATTGATGATTTCATTGGGAACAGTATCTCTTAAACTGGTTCCTGAATTATCAAAAATACGGTTATTGCTTTGCATTACCGCTAATGCATGAAAATCCGAAGCGCAAATCCTTTGTGCTTTTAAAATAAAGGAGTTCAACAAAAAAATAATTAGGCCAAAAATAAATTTCATTTTTCCCCGAATGTGTAAGTTTACGCATGGGCATTGCAAACGATAATGGATACATAGTTCTACGAGGGAGGTATGAGTAGCCTTTAATTGGATATTGGTAATGCAGGTAAGGGGGTAACCATTTTTATACTATTGGGGGAAGAGTACAAACAGGTCCAGAGGATGGTTCAAATATAATATCCATATGCCAAAAGTCAAAATTTTTTGAATAATTTAAATTTTACTAATATCAAATAGCCTTATCCTTTGTTACATTTGTGCAAAATTTATCAATTAATGAAAGTTTTTTTCTTTGTTCTGGTATGGACTTTTCTTGTATCCTGCAATAATAACAATCCCGATAGCGACCCGGAATTAGTATCCAACAGTAAAGCTGGGTTGGCTGCACCTACCTTACTATCTTATGCTGTAATTTCCCAATATTCGCATGATACCGGCGCTTATACGCAAGGCCTGCAATTGTATAAAGGTAAAATGTATGAAAGTACAGGTGATTACGAAAATTCTTCTATACGCATTACCGACTATAAAACCGGGAGGGTAGAACAAATTCACAAAATGGGTACCAAAGATATTTTTGGAGAAGGTATAACCATTTTGCATGATAAGATTTATCAACTCACCTGGGAAAGCAATGTAGTTTATGTATATGATATTAAAGATATTACCAAACCCATAAAGCAATTTAAATGGGCCAGCGAAGGATGGGGAATTACCAATAATGGAACAGATTTAATTATAAGCGACGGCGTAACTTCCAATATTTATTTTGTGGACCCCGAAACCTTCAGGATTAAAACCCAGGTAGGAGTGGTGGATAATAAGGGCCCTGTAGAGAATATAAATGAGTTGGAATTTATTAACGGGTTTATTTATGCCAATATTTACACTACCAATAAAATAGTTAAAATAGACCCTGAAAGCGGCCATGTAGTAGGGTATATGAATTTTGATAGCTTGCTGCCCGATAATGAAAAAACAACACGTACCGATTATTTTAATGGGATAGCTTATGATAGTGCAAGCAAATCTATTTTTATTACCGGTAAGCGCTGGCCAAAACTATATGAAATAAGGTTAAATTAAAACCGGGTTATTTTCGTGCTCTATTATATAAATTACTGAACTGCACTTTTGTGTATTCATAAATGCTTTTACATTGGAAATAAAACCGGTGAGGAAGGCCGAAATTAAATTGGTATTTCCTGTTTTATATTTTTCACTGAGCATGCTTACATAAAAGCTGTCGAACCACATAGGTTTTACTGCTACTACTTTTAACTGATGTGCCTGTATTAATACCGATATGCTGGAAGGCGAAAAATGATAAAGGTGGCGGGGAACATCATATGCCGCCCAATACAGCCCGTATTTTTTTGCATCGTAACTAGTATAATTGGGCACTGCAACAAATAATTTGCCGGCAGGTTTTAATAAAATTTTTATTTGTTGAAGGTATCCTTGCAGGTCGTGCACATGCTCCAATACATGCCATAAGGTAATAGCATCAAAGCTATTGGCGGGTAATGTTTTAAAGTTTTCCGAAGGCAATGGAGCAATTTGATAGAGGCTTTGTGCCTTTTCCCTTGCAGTATTATCCGGTTCAAGGCCGGTTATTTGCCAGCCTGCCGATTTCATTGTATGTAAAAATGCAGCAGTGCCGCAGCCAATATCTAAAATAGTACCTGTAGTTTTTTGAGTAAAACGGGTTACCATATTTTTTTTGGAAACCAGCGTAATGTTTCGCACTTTATGGTAAAGTTTATTTACCAGGCCTTGTGCCGTATCGCTGTGAGAAATATAATTTTCCGATTTATAATAGGCGCCAATTTCGTTCGGTGCCGGAATGTTATTGGTAAAAGCAGCCGTACATTTTTTACATTGAATAACCGGGAAAAATTTTCCGCTTACGGTATAATCTTTTGCCTGTAAAAAAATTTCAATTTCATTGCTGCCGCAAACAGGGCAACTGCTGTAATGAACCATTTTATTTTAGTTGGTAGCTTTCTGTGAGGTTATTGGATTGTACCGGTTGTGCATTTCCTGAATTAGTATTGTGCCTTTGGCTATTGAAATAAATGAGTATGAAAAGTAGAGAAAGCAAAGCAATAATAGCAGGTGCAATCCACCATTTATTTCGTGTAGCCATTGTTTTTTCGCTGTAAAATTCCGACATAGCTGCAGTAGTGGTAAGTTTATCACCTACTACCATATCGTGCGACTCATTGGGATGGATTATTTTTTCTGCTTTAACATCCGGTGCAAAGGTTTTGGGTAATGGAAAATTACGGAAGCCGGTTTTATTTCCGGGGTCTTTATAAAACACACCTATGGATGCTAATGGTAATTCCCCGTGAACAGGAAGTTCAGAAATTTGCCTGCAAAAATGTGTAAGCCTATTTTTGGCTTCCCAGGTTGGGATATTTTCTATTTCCGCAATGTACAATTCAAATTCTTCCGGCAATATTTTTGTACCTGTTTCAGAAAGGTAGATTGTAGGCACCGGGGCAATGGCTTTTTTATCTCCTACAGAAATATAGGCGCTTCCGTCGAGGAGTTCCAAAGAACCGATTCCCGGTAAGGGACAGTTTTTGTGCTGAAACAGGTATGTTGCAATATGCTTTTCCACTTTTGCAAAAATATTAAAAACGAACTATAATGCCGCCTAAAACATTAATGCCATAAACAGGGTAGTTGTGCCAGCGTTCATATTTGTTGCTGAAAAGGTTATTGGCATTGAGCCACACACAGAATTGCCTGTTTATAGTGAACTCTGCACCAAGGCTAAGGTCGCTGGCATTTCCTGTAAAATCATGTGTTCCGCCTTTTTCTATATATTTTGGTGCAGCAAACATATATAAATCTCCTTTGAGCATTAATTTTTTTAAGGGCCAATACCTTACCGATCCGTTGAATTCCATAGGCAAAGTATGCCAGGCTTTCTTATTTACATCAATGCCGGTGTAGCCGTTCATAGTAAGCGATGCAGTAAGGCTTAATTTATCCTGTAAAATATAACTGGCATCGGTATGGATGCGTAAATTGCCTGCAGTAGGTTCATAAGCAATTAAAAAACCTTTACTATCCGTTGCCGTGTCATTTATAAATAAAGCAAAGTTGTTGTAAGATACGATGCCCAGTTTAGCAGCAAGGTTAAAATGTTTACCTAAAGTAGTTTTTAGCCCGCCGTATATTTCTGTTTCTTTTGTATTTACCTGTGTGTTGTTGTGCAATAAATACGGGTTCCGCAGGCTTAGGTTCCGGTAAGTATTTTTATTTAATGCACCTACAATACCGGCCTGCACCGAAAAATTTTTATCCGGCAAAAAAGCTTCTCCATAAATATTGGGCAATAAGCTCAACCTGCCATTGTCCCAGGTGGGTATTATTCCGGCATTGAGTTGAAACGCATCTCCATTATACTTTACCAAAGGTAAAATTTGAACAACATTATTATTGAAAAAATAATTATTGGGTATGTACCCTTTTGTACTGTATCGGGTAAGGTCTGCTTTTATTTCTGCACTTGCAGAAAACTGTTTATTAATGGTAAGTTCTGCAGGCAGGTTAATGTTTATGGTACGTTCGCTAAGGTTATCTACACTGGCATAAAAATCAACGGCTATATTGGGGTTGTAATTGACGCCAAGCGAATTTTCCGCAAGGTTTCTAAAGCCTGCGGTTAAGTTCAATTCCTGCAGGTGTTGAATTACATCGGCTTTAGAATAATTGTAAAGGGTATGGTTGTATCCGTACCTGCTGTAATCGTTTTTGGCAAGGCACAATGAGCCGTATAATTCATTTTGATTGATAAAATAACTCCCGGCAGCTTTGGCATTTAAGTTGTAGAAATTTTGAAATTCAATATCTTTTCCTTTTGAGCTAACAAAATTTCCGGTAATATTCAGTAAATATTTTTTACCATCGCCAAAACCCAGCCCAGCTGCGGCATATCCGGTTGTATAATTTCCAACACCTGCTTTTATAAAATGCCTGTTGCCCAGGTAAAGGTTTGTGTCCTGTACTAAGGCAAGCGGCCTTAAAGGAATTGGCTGGTATGCATAAAATAGGTTTTGGGGCGGAATATAATAAGGCGCAACAGTTCGGTTGGTATCGGCGGGCAGGTGTGTGCCCGAAAAATTCAATTTAGCGGCATTGCGTAGCACAGGTTGGTACTCGGTAGTGATGCTAATGGATTGTGTGCTGTCTCTTTGGGCATTTGCCAGGAGTACGCTAAAAATTCCGGTTACAATAAAACAAAATCTTAATTTGGTATTTGACATAAAACGCATAGGTTAATCGGCAATTTTAGATTGTTTTTTTTCTGCAGCAACTGCAGCATCAAATTTTTGTTCTGCTTCTTTTTTTAATTCGGGTATCGCAGCATTTTTAGCTACACTTTCAAATGTGGCTTTTGCATTAAAATAATCTTTTTGCAGCATAAAAATATCGCCCAAAAGCAAGTATGCTTTGGTTACCCACAAATCATATGAGCCGGTTTCTTTAATTACAGACATTGCGGCTTTTTCGGCAGCAGGTAAGTTATTGAGCAAAAACTGGCACTGTGCCGATTCGTACCTTGCTTCGGCGCCCCATGCTGATTTATTAATGACTGCAACAGATTTAAATGAAGCAATGGCAGCAGCGCAATCGCCGGAGCGTTGCTGGGCTTTTCCCAACAGCAGGTAACCAATGGATTTATCGTCGGTACTTATTCCTTTTTTGCTTACCAATTCTTTTGCAATCACATTGGCTTCTGCATAATCTTTAAGTAGGTAATGGCTGCGTACAAGGCCACGCAAGGCTTCCAGCAAATTATCCTGTGATGTTGCATTGTTTTTTAGATCGGTGAAATATTTTTTTGCTTTGGTAAAATCTTTTAGTTCAAAGTAATTTATTTGTGCCGCCTGCAGTGTGGCTTTTTCGTAATATTTGTTCAATCCTTTGCTGTTGATAAACTCATAACCTGCAAGCGCTTCATTGGGTTTTTTCTGGTTGCGGTAACACTCGCTGCGCAGGTAATACATTTCAATAATATGCACACCGTTGGAATAGGTATTGATATAGCTGTTGAGCGCCGGAATAGCCGCATCGCAGTTGCCGGTATTGTATTTAAGCAATGCAGCGTTATAGGTGAGTTCATCTGCTTCGGTGGCAGATACAATTTTCCCGTTTTCCTTCATGAGCTGCAGGTACTCATTGGGGTTGCCTTCTTCTACATAAATATCTTTTATATTAATTAATGCATCATTGGCTTCGGCGCTTTGCGGATATTTTTGTATCAATTCCTTATAACTGCTTAATGCCTGTTTATTGTTATTGGCATTATAATACGCCAATGCTTTTTTTGCAAGGGCTTTTGGCTTCATACCTTCATTGGAGGAAACCAGTATTTTATCCAGGTAAGGAATGGCTTCGCCAAATTTTTCATCGGTAATGTAGGTAAGTGCAATTTCCAAATTGGCATCCTGTGCAAGGCTGCTGCCGGGATATTGATTTTGCAGGCTGTTCATCAACTTAATTTTTTCATTGCTGCTTTTAATACCTGCAATCATTGCTCTTTGGTATAAAGCATAATCACTTTGGGGCAGGGCCAATAAGGTAATTTGGGTGTACATCGCATTTGCCTGCTGGTAATTTTTGAGCATATAGTTACAATCGGCGCTGCGTAAATATGAATCTTGTATTACTGTTGATGAATTGCTGTTTACCGTTTTGGTTACTTGTTCAAAAAAAGCAAGCGCCTGTTTATAATCCTGTTTGTGCATCCATGCATAGCCAAGGTTGTATTTTGCAGTAGTTAAACTTGCTTCACCAAGTGTGGGTGAATTCGTAGGGATAAAGGCATTGAAATACCTTATTGCCGCATCAAAATTTTGCTGGCGGTAGGCTATTTCCCCTTTCCAAAACTGGGCATAAGGCAAAATAGAACCTGCGTATTGGTTGGCAATAATCTTACTCAGCAAGTCATCGGCTTTATTAATTTGCTGGTCGTTAATAAATTCCATGGCCCGCCCAAATAAAATTTTGGGATAGGCTTTTTGCATGGCAAGCGTAGGGCTATTAAATGTTTCGTACAATTGCAGGGCCTCAGAAAAATTGCTGGTATTGGTTAAAAGTAACACTAATAGTTCCCGTGCTTCATTATTGTTAGCAGCATTGGGATAGTCCTGTAAATAAGTTTTTATTTCTTTTAAAGCTACATCCTGGTAGCCCAGTTCATATGAAAGCTTTGCATAATTAAACCTGCTTACCTGCTGTTGTGCTGCATTGCTGCTGTTATAGGCACAAAATTGAAATGCATTTCTTGCAGCATTTTTATTGCCTGTTTTTAAATAAAGGCCACCCAAAAGGTACATGCTGTTTTGACCCATGGAGTCTTTTTCGTTGCTGAGTTGCTTAAAGCCTTCAATGGCTTTTTGGGTTTGATTTTGTACATAATAGCAATAGCTTAGTTCATAAAGCACTTCCTTGCTCACTTTATCATTATTGTTCACATAGTTTTCTAAAAGTGGCAGGGCATTTGCAAAATCTTTTTTCTCAAAATAGGCTTGTCCCATCAGTAGCCTTAGCCTGTCAGCATAATAAATATTGGGATATTTTTGTAATACCGCCTGGCCATAGCTCAACGCTTCATCTTTATTTCCCTGAAAATAATAAATTTCGGTAATGTAATATGGAACCACGCCTTTGTATTCCTCGTAAATTTCTACCAGTTTAAAGGCCCTTAAAGCTTCAGTAAAATCTTTATCATAGTAAGAAATAAAGCCGTAATAATAATTTGCCGGTATATAATATTTATTTTCCTGCACCTGTTGTATTTCGTTAAACAATGGTTTGGCTTCGGCAAATCTTTTTAAGTTAAACAAAGAGTAGGCTTTTTCAAATTTAGCGTCGGCAATTTGTTCATTGCTTAAATTATCGTAGCCGGAGCGGGAAAAATATTCTACAGCATTCAGGTAATCATCATTTAAAAAATAATAATGAGCAAGGTGAAAACTTATTAACTGCCGGCGGGGTTCATTGGTAACGGATGCAATATAATTTATGGCTTCATTTTTTGCAGGCTCCTGCATTAATTTTAGCCCGCAAAGCACATAAAAAAAATCCACATCTTCATTTATATAATTATGGTTGCTTGCCATGTTTTCCGGGTACATTGTTTTTAATTCCTTTACGGCAGTGTACGCAAAGGCATATTCTTCTTTGGTAATATGTTCTTTTACTTCTTTGTACTTTTTTTCCTTGTCTGTTACAAAATGAGTTGGCTGGGCAATAGACGGGAAAAAAAATAGCATTACCACAAAAAATATAATAAGCTTTTGCATTATTGGGTTAGTTAAATTAAAAACTAGATAACAAAATTAAATCCAAACAAGCCGTTAATTGCAGCCGTTGTGAATATGTTGAAAACAATCTACCGAGGCAAAACTATTTTCAATTGCTGTTAAAAGAATGGTAAAAGAAGTAGGTTTAATTAAAAGGGAATAGCTATTTTTACGCAAAAATTATTTCTATATTTATGGCAAAATTTTTATCAACCAAGTATTCTGCCACAGCATTTGATGTGGCAATTCTTATTCTGAGGGTGGCATCAGGTGTTTTGATGATGAACCATGGCTATGGTAAGCTCATTCATTTTTCTGAGTATAAAGTAAAGTTTATGAGTTTTATGGGCCTGGGCCAAACTACATCTTTGCTCCTGGTTGTTTTTGCCGAATTCTTTTGTGCTTTGTTTATTGTATTGGGACTGTTCACCCGCTTTGCCGTAATACCACTTATTATTGCAATGTGTGTAGCCCTGTTTATGGCACACAGTGGCGATTTTTTTGGTGACGGCGAAAAAGCAACATTATACATTGGCGCATTTGTAACCTTGCTGCTGGTAGGGCCGGGCAGGTTTAGCGTAGACAGGTTGTTTGGAAAATAGTTAGGATATTTTTTTGTTTAGAAAATTGTTGCATTATTCAAATGCTGCAATGGTAACACCAAGACCGTTTACCTGCGGATAATTTATTTTACCATGGTCAAATATTACACTTGCGGCAATATCTTCTTTAAGCAGCAGTGGGCCATCCATATCTACATAATCCAGCAATGGCGCTAACTGTGCAATGGCAGCAGTACCAACGGAACTTTCGTTCATGCAGCCAATCATCACTTTCATATTTAATTCCCTGGCTTTGGCAATCATTCTTCTTGCAGGGGTAATGCCGCTGCATTTGGTGAGTTTTATATTGATGCCGTGAAAATAATTTTTACATTTCTCTACATCATCTTCTGCAACACAGGATTCATCGGCAATTAATGGGAGTGGAGATTGCTGGTACAAAATTTTCATGCCTTCCCAATCTTCTTTTGCTAAGGGTTGTTCTATAAATTCCACATCAAGGTTTTTGAGTACAGGTATTTTTTCAAGGGCCTGCTCCAAAGTCCATCCTGCATTGGCATCTACTCTAAAGCTGGCGCTGGTTTCTTTTCTTAATGCAGAAATTATTTCTATATCATTTTCTACGCCTGCTTTAATTTTATAAATTGGCCAGGGTTTTTCTTTTATTTTGTTCAGCATTTTTTCAATACTGTCAATGCCAATAGTATAATCGGTAACGGGGCTTTTATCAGTATCTAAACCCCATAACTCATACAAAGGTTTCCTTTTTATTTTTCCAAAAATATCCCAGCCTGCCATATCGAGTGCACAAACCAAAAAAGGGTTTTCGGGAAAAAGGTGGTGGAGGTAATGCCAGTATCTTTCAGGATCGGTGAACGAAAATTTTTCAACAAATATTTTCTTTGCTTCAAGGTTGGCAGCCATTTGTTCGGTGCTGATGTTATAATACGTTATTGCCGGGGCCTCACCATAACCTTTAATACCAAAATGCTCCAATTCCACAACAAAAGTGGGCTGATGTGTTTTTGTGCCTTTTGAAATGGTAAACGGATGCGTAAAAGGGAGGTTGAATATTTTTGATTTTACTTTCACCGCAGTTGTAACAAACAAGCGAATTAACGCCCGCTTCTTTTTATAAGTTCCAAAATCCTGTTATTTAGTTCTTCGTTATGTAATAACCTTTCCAAGCTTATGTGCATCCGGTAATTCCAGTAATGGTCAGGGTTAGAAGGGTTGTTGATGCGTTCTTTATCAATACCTGCCGAACGTATGCTGCCATCAAAGGCAATTAAATCCTGGAACAGAAAAACCGCCCACATTGCCGGGCTTTCCAAATGTTGCTTTAAAATATCATACACAATCCAAGGTTCACAATTGTTTGGCGCTGTACCAAAATGACCCAAAATAGATTTGAAGAAATATTGGATATTGCCTTTTTCGTGTTCCCACCACTCCCTTAAGGTACTCATGTCGTGTGTTGCGGTGGTTACAACAGCCAGGTACGGCGCATTTACAGGACGGGAAAATAATTCACCTTCTTCCTTGGGCATGCGCTGCACTTTTAAAGACAACATTCCCATTTTGTGCAAAACCCTGTCCATAAATTCAGGAACCATGCCCAGGTCTTCGGCACAAATAAGCATATCGGTTGTGTTCCTTAAGGCATTCAGTTTTTTTATGCCTTCTTCTTCCCACATTGTATTTTGAATATGGTAAAAATAATCATTGTACAACCTGTCCATTACGGAGCGGTCAAAATCAGGAAGCGCTTTAAACGATTCCGTTTGATGCATTCCAATACGAAAATGATAATGGCTTGCCTGCTGTTCATCTTCAATAAGTAAAACATTGGTAAGCAAAAATTGCAAAGCCTGCTGCAGGTTTTTATGTTCCTTGTTTTTTGTAAAAAAGTCAGCAATAGAAGCCTGGGTGTTGAATTCACTTTTAAAACTTCCATTATCAAAGAAAGTATTTGTTACCCATCCTGTTTTATCTGCAAAATTGCTTTCAATAATTTCTTTGCTGATAAAGGGTTTGCAAAAACGTTGCTTGTTAATGGTAATTCCGTTTTCTTTAAATGTTTTTTCTGCAATAGAATAGGCAGGTTGAAATATGCCAAGGGTGCCGGTTTTATTGGCCACAGGTATGCTCCAAATTCTAAAAAAACCCAGCACATGGTCAATGCGGATGGCATCAAAATAATTGCCAAGCTGTTCCATGCGTTGCCGCCACCATTTATAATCGTCTTCGGCCATTGCCTGCCAGTTATAAGTGGGGAAATTCCAGTTTTGCCCGGTTGCACTATAATAATCCGGTGGTGCTCCGGCCTGCATATCCATGTGAAAAAGTTTGGGATACATCCAGGTATCCACACTGTGCCTGCCTACACCAATGGGTAGGTCGCCTTTAAAAATAATGCCTTTTTTGTGGGCATCATCCACCGCATCTTTTAATTGCAGGTGTAGCTGGTACTGTACAAAATAATTAAAGCAAATTTCTTCATATTGTTCAGTGCCAATATTGGCAAATTCTTCTACAGCTTCTTCGTTGTAGTTGCTAAATTCTTTCCATTGGGTAAAATCAGCCGTTCCGTTTTTGTCTCGTAAATAACAAAAAACCGCATAAGGTACCAGCCAGTGCCGGTTCAGATTAAAAAAATCTATCCAGGCAAAATCTTCTTTAAATGTATTTTTTTCTAATTGATAAATAAGTTTTAAAGCAGCAATTTTTATAGCTAAAACTCCGTCATAATCCAACTCTTGTTTCTGGTTTAACTGTTCAATTTTTATCAGTATTTCATTTGGAAACGTAAAACCAATTGCTGTTGCCAGTTGTTGAACATTGAGGTAAAGTGGGTGCAATGCAAAAGGCGAAATAGCGGAGTAAGGATAAGAATCCTTAAAAGATTTTGTAGCCGTAGTATCGTTTATGGGCAATAATTGCAACATACGGATACCCGTTTTTACTGACCAGTCGGTTAAAAGTTTTAGGTGGCTAAAATCGCCAATGCCCCAATCTTTTTCGGAGCGTAAAGAAAAAACGGGAATATTTAAACCCGCTCCACGCCAGTTAAAGCCCGGGAACACTGCGTTTAAATTACTTATTACCAAACTATCGTTGCCAGCAGAGCCAAAAAGTACACGGTTGTCCCCATTTTCGTAAGAGGCAATTTTTCCTGCTCCTATATCAAAAACAGCCAGTTTAAATTCCGTAGGAAAAAGGGTTTTGGAAAGATTGAGCCCTATATACCATTGGCCTTTTTTGTAGTTCAGTATAATTGGCTCTGTTTCGGTCCAGTTGCCGAGTTGTTTGTCGGCTCCGGTAAGGCATAGTACATAGTTTGCCGGTAATGCCGGGGCTTGTACATGAAAAAGATGCGTAAGGTTTTTGGGTGGTTTATCCTCAGTTTTGGGGTGCTTTTTATTTGTGTTTAATACAGTAAAAGCTTTACTATTTACAAATACCTGTGCGTCGTTTTGCCGGGGAACCTGTTCAAATAAAGTGATTTCCTTTTTTTTGTATTTAAGGTCAACGGTTTTTACGGGAATTATTTCATATTCCTGCCGGTTATTTTTATCGGCTACACTGGCGCTAAAAATTAATTTTGACTTAATTTCCAGTTCACTGGTTTCAATAGTAGTTTTCCAGTATTGTTCGTTGTAATAATGCAGGTCAACCTGGTGGCTTATTGCAGGGTTGTTTTTAGAAGGATAAACTTTTAAGAAAACTTCCTGCCCATAGTGCGTATGGTATGGTATAAAAATAGTAACGAACATGCCGCAAGATAAGCAGAAAGAATAAATGTGTGAATTGTACACATAAAAAATCCTTCCAAAAATTTCCTGTTCATATCTTCTGCCTTATATTTGCATAAATTATTTGCAAATGAATACTACTGCCAGAAAATCGAGCCTGCTTTATTGGGTGCTTTTTTTATTGAGTGTTTGCGCCTTCTTTTTTGTTTATTCCATTGGCGGCGGGTATTGCACTTTGGTTTTGCCTTTTGTGGTAACCTTTTTTGGATTGGCTTTAGACTTAATTTAGCAATCTGCCCGTTTCCTGGTATGATGATATAAATGTCCCGTCTTGTTTGTCGGGACATTTTAATTTCTTAAACAGATATTACCGTATAGACTTACTTTTTTTGTAATAACCGCTTGCTGCCTGGTCCATGGTAATGGAACGGGAACAGGAACTTAATAAAAAAATAATGCCTAAAATTGTGAAGAGTTTTTTCATTTATTCGGATTTTAATACAAGCTGTAAACGAATGGCCCCAGACAATGTTTTATAGAGGGCTTTTTTTGGGCTGTTTTACTACATTTTTGGATAGAAATTTGCAGCAAAAGCAGTTGTAAAATAAATGCACCTGCAATGGAGTTACAGGTGCTTTATCAGTTTTGTTTCATCTAATTACAACGTTTTATCAAGGATGCCTGCATTCTGCGAATTTTTTAAAACTGCTGCAAGTCCGTTAATCATACAATCGGTTGAATCATTCATTTGGCGGTACCAATAATGCGGCCATTTGCAGCCTTTAAATTTAAAAAATATTTTCCATTGGAAGCAGTTTCTTGCTCAAAGTTAATTTTACTTTGACTGCTTTTCTTCACCGTTTCCATGCTGTTAAGCACCCCTGACTTTGAAGAATATCCTTCACTTGAAAGAATTGCCTTGCCATTATTGGCTTTTATTACAAAAACAAAATTCACCTTTTTTACTTTGAGTGATTACAAAATTTGCCAAAGAAATTATTGTATTATGGTAATAAAAGAAAATTTTAGTACCCATAATTTGCGTTGATAAAATCATTGTATTATGGGGTATCACTTATTACTCTAAGTGTATTTTTAATTTTATTTACCCGAAAAAGAAGTTCTTGCCTGTCGCTGCTTAATACGGTTACATGGCCCATTTTTCTGCCTGGTTTTGTAATCGCTTTTCCGTACAAATGTACAAATACATTGGGCATGCTTAATACCTCTTCTATGCCCTTATATTGTACAGTGCCTGTAAAGCCGGGGGCGCCAAGCAGGTTTACAATTGCAGCCGCCATTATGGGTTTGGTATTGCCCAAAGGATATTGGAGCATTATGCGCCAAAGCATATCAAACTGGCTGCTGTAGCAGGCTTCAATGCTATGGTGGCCGCTATTATGCACCCTGGGAGCCGTTTCATTTACCCACACATTGTTGTGGTTATCTACAAATAATTCCACGGCAAAAATGCCCGGGCTATTTAATTTTTTTACCGTTGTTAAAGCTACTGCTTCCAGTTTCCAAAAAATTTTTTCATCAAGGTCTGCAGGAGATATTTGATGGCTCAGCAGGTTGAGGTTATTGTCAAACACCATATCAACTGGTGCGTAAATTGCAGTTTCGCCATTGCTGGCAACAGCTACAATTATGGCAATTTCTTTTTTTACCTGCACCATTTTTTCTAATACCGATGGCACATCAAACCCTTTCTCGTAGTCATCTTCAGAGTGTAAAACCTGAACGCCCCTTCCATCATATCCATCGGTGGAAGCTTTATGAACAGCGGGTAAAAAATCTTTATGCAGCTTTAAATCTTCTTTGTTTTGAGTTACCAAAAATGGGCTGCTTGGCAATTGGTTATCTGCATAAAATTGCTTTTGCAAAATTTTATTCTTAATGGTTTTTAGTGCTTCGGGGTGCGGAAAAATTTTTACGCCTTCCTGCTGTAATTTTTCCAGAGCATCGGTATTTACACTTTCTATTTCTATGGTAAGGCAATCGAGGTTTTTGCCAAATTGATAAACATCATCAAAATTATTAATGTTGCCTTTGGTAAAATAATGGCACAGATGTGCCGCCGGGCAATTTTCGTCATTCTCCAATACATGCGTTAAAACTGGGTAGTTGGCGGCAGATTGTAAAAGCATACGGCCCAACTGGCCGCCACCTAATATTCCGGCTTTTTTCATATGGCAAATATAGCAGTTTGTAAATTGTTCAAAAGGCTGTAAAACTGTAATGGATTATATGATTTTAGCACCTGCAACTTTTGTGAAGCGAAGCTGGTTTAAAGGCAATTTTAATAGATTTTAGGCGTTTTGTTTATTAGACAAATAGCTGATCTATGAAAAAACTTTACCTGCTTATTGTTGTTCTTTTAATTGCAATAGTAGCTTATACACAGCCTTTAATGGATACTGCTGTAAAACTGGTTGCTCAAAAAGAAAATGTAATTAAGGAAAATACAATTGTTACTGTAGAAAACCTGGGTGATAAAATTAATACCGAATATCCCGAAATGCGGCCCACAGTTTCTGCAGATGGAAATATGCTTTTTTTTATACGGCAGGGCCACCCTTCAAATGTGCAAATTAGCACCGTTCCCATTGCCCAGGATATTTGGTTTAGTGTAAGAGATTCATCAGGCATTTGGAGCAAAGCAAAACATCTTAATGGCAATATAAATACTACTCATTTTAATGCTGTATTTTGGATTGCTCCGGATATGAATACCATTTTACTAAAAGGCGCTTACAGGCATGGCCAATACCTTGGCATGGGCGTAAGTATAATGAAGTTACAGGAAGATGGCAACTGGAGCCCACCGCAAATGCTCCGCATACGCAATTTTGAAAAATATATGCGTACGGCACAATTTGGAGCTTGTATGGGAAATGATGGTAAAACCATGCTTTTTTATATGAACCCAAAAGAAGGTGAATATGGCTATAACGATATTTATGTATGCTTTAATGAAGGGGCCGATATTTGGACGACGCCAAAAAGCCTGGGCAAAACCATCAACACTAATGATTACGATGAGATGAGCCCGTTTTTGGCTGCCGATGGAAAAACTTTATACTTTGCTTCGGACAGGCCCGGCGGGCTGGGTGAAATGGATATTTGGATGAGCAAAAGACTGGATGAAAGCTGGACAAAATGGACCACAGCTAAAAACCTGGGTGCGCCTATAAATACCCATGGCAGTGAAGCCTTTTTTACCATGGATGCAGGTGGCGAATACGCCTATTTAACCAGTAGTGATGGCGCTTTTGGCGCAAGCGATATTGTGAGGGTAAAACTTTTGGAACAGGAAATGCCCGACCCCGTGGTGCTGGTTACAGGAAATGTTTATAACGCTAAAACCAAGCAACCTTTGGCTGCCGATTTAATTTATGAAGTATTGCCCGAAGGAAAGGAAGCAGGCAGTGGATCCTCAAATCCTGCGGATGGAGCATTTAAAATTGTACTGCCTTTTAATAAAAATTACAGCATAAGGGCTTCGGCAGATAAATATTTCGCAATTTCAGAAAACCTGAATCTTGATTCTTTAATCAAACAAGGCTATACCATTATTCATAAAGACCTTTACCTGGCGCCTATTGAAATTGGGCAGGTGTTCCGGCTCAACAATGTATTTTTTGATTTTGATAAATTTGATTTACGCAACGAATCATTTGCCGAACTGGACCGTGTGGTAAAATTCCTCAACGATTACCCCAATGTGGAAATAGAGCTGAGTGCACATACTGATGCAAAAGGCTCAGATACATATAACTTCACCCTTAGTGATAACCGTGCTAAAAGCGTAAGGGAATATATCATAAGCAAAGGCATTGCAGTTGCAAGGGTAATTTCCCGTGGTTATGGCGAGCAGCAACCAGTATCAACTAACGACAACGATGAAGGAAGGCAACTGAATAGAAGGGTTGAATTTAAGATTTTAAAAAATTAGCTTACCCAATATTGGCCGGTTTTTATTTCAAAAAAAATATTTGCCTTTGAATTTGTAAAATGGGCAAAAGCAGGCTTATTCTAAATTTATTATTTCCAGATTAAAAATTCCTGTACTTGCATCTGCCATAAATTTGTATTTTTAGTATTCAAACTTTAATATTATGGCTTTACACATGGTGGATGATCCGCAAAGTCAGGATGATTATGATGACAGCAATAATTCCAATCGCAATACAACAAACACGGGAGGAACGGGTGGTGGTTTGCTGAATTTTTTGCCACTATTATTTAGCCTTTTCAGGGGCGGCGGTGGTGGTAGTGGTGGTCGTCGTGGTGGTAAAGGTATTTTTTTGCTGTTGCTGGTTGGCGTAGGCGCCTATTTTTTATTAGGCCGTAGTGGTTGCGATACAGGTTCTGTAATCAATTCTATTTTTTCGAAAAGTGGCTATAATTTTAGTGCGCAGGAATTTAGCAAAGCAAAAGTATATGAGGGCCTTGAAGACGATAATGTAAAAAACCCATTGCCCGAAGCCGTGTCGTTGGCGGCATTTGCCCCAAAAAGATTAAACCAGGGTAAGCAGGGTAGCTGTGTAGCATGGAGCAGCGCTTATGCAGCCAGAACAATTTTGGAAGCCGCAAGTACAAGCCAGGATCCCAACCAGGTAGCTTATAGCCCGGCATTCGTTTACAACAATATTGCATTAGATGATTGCCAGGGCTCATATATTCAGCGGGCAATGGAGTTTATGCAAAACCGTGGCGCATTACCCTTAAAGGAATTTCAATATGATGAAAATAATTGTACCCGTATGGCCAATGGAGATTTGATGGTAAAAGCTTCGCAAAATGCCATTCATGGATTTACAAGGCTTACAGAATCTGATGGCGTAAACGGATTAAATATTAGGGCAGTTAAAGAACATCTGTCAAAAGATGCACCCGTGGTAATTGGTATGATGGTGGGCCAAAGTTTTATGCAGGGTATGCTGGGCCAAAAAGTGTGGCACCCAGACCAATCTGATTACCAGCAGGTAGGTTTTGGCGGCCATGCCATGTGTGTAATTGGGTACGACGACAGGGTGGAAGGAGGCGCATTTCAAATTATGAATAGCTGGGGCCCTGAATGGGGGCAAAACGGTATTGGCTATGTACGCTATGGAGATTTTAAAGAATTTGTGAGAGAAGCTTATGGCCTCGATCCTTTGCCAAAGCGTGGCGCAGCATTAAATATTGCTTTTGCGTGCAGCGTAGGGCTTATGAATAACGATACAAAACAACCCATTGCATTAAAATCATTTGACGGAAATGTATTTAAAACTATTGCTCCTATAAAAAAAGGCACAAAGTTTAAAATGGAAATTAAAAATGCTGTGGAATGTTATATTTATATTTTTACGCCGGACCAGGCAGGAAGTAAAAGCATCGTATTATTCCCATACAAACCCATTCACTCAGCTTATTGTGGTATTACAGGCTATCGCTTGTTTCCCAGGAAAGAATCTATAATGGCAGATGATGCAGGCAATAAAGAAATTATGGCTGTAGTAGTAAGCAAAAGTGAGCTGGATTATAACGCACTTAATACGGCCATCAATAACAGCAACCAACCCAATTTTGCGGCCAAAGTAAATGAAGCCGTTGCCGGTAATGCATTAAAAAATGTAAAATATACAGCTTCAGCAGATGGTAAAATAAACTTTAATGCTTCGGTGCAAAATTCCAATAATGTTGTTGCCACTATTGTGGAAATGGATAAACAATAATTTACTTGGTTATACTGATTTTATTTCAGTAACCAGGCTTTGCAGTACTTTTTTAGCATCGCCAAAAAGCATGCTGGTTTTCGGTTGAAAGAAAAGTTGGTTTTCAATACCAGCATAACCCGGTTTCATACTGCGTTTGTTTACAATAGTATTTTTTGCACGCTCTACTTCTAAAATGGGCATACCGTATATTGGTGAGGAAGGATCAGTTTTTGCCGCAGGGTTTACCACATCGTTTGCACCCAGTACTAGCACCACATCGGTGCTTTTAAATTCATCATTGGCTTGCTCCATTTCCAGCAGTTTATCATAAGGTACATCAGCTTCGGCAAGTAATACATTCATGTGGCCGGGCATACGGCCTGCAACCGGATGAATGGCATATTTTACTTCAACGCCTTTTTCTTCCAGGAGTTTTTCCAAATCGTGGCAAATATGTTGTGCCTGTGCCACTGCCAGGCCATAGCCAGGCACTATCATTACTTTACTTGCATAAGCCATTACCATTGCTGCATCGCTTATGCTTATTTCTTTATAATTACCCTGTACCGTGTTGCCGGCGCTTGATGCATTGCTTCCTCCAAAAGAACCAATCAATACATTGGTTAAAGAACGATTCATGGCTTTGCACATCAATATGGTTAATAAAGTACCTGCTGCGCCTACTAAAATTCCGCCGGTAAGCATTACTTTATTGTTGTACAAAAAGCCACCGCAGGCAGCTGCTACACCCGTAAATGAATTAAGTAAAGAAATTACCACCGGCATATCTGCACCGCCAATGGGAAACACAAAAAACAAACCATATAAAAGCGACAGGAGAAAAATTATATAAAAAATTACCGTTGCATTTTCATTGTTCCATCCTACAAAAAATACTGCAAGTGCAAGTATAACAAGGAGCAGGGCGATGTTAAAAAAATGCTGTCCTTTAAATGCAAAATCTTTTATTTTGCCATTTAATTTTCCCCACGCAATCATACTGCCGGCAAAAGATATGGAACCAATGATAAGGCCCAAAACAATGATAAGCATCATGCCTTTGGGCGCCACAATTCCATGATGCTGCAAATGGTTGTACTCTACAATGCCTATTAATGCTGCACATGCACCGCCCATACCATTAAACATACTTACCATTTCGGGCATGGCGGTCATTTTTACTTTTTTTGCAGCAAGCGTACCAATTACTGAACCAATCAAAAGCCCTGCAAAAATCCATAAGTGGTTGCCAAGTTTTACGCCTTCATCTTCATATAAAAATATAGTGCCTAATATAGCCAGCGCCATGCCTGCAGCAGCCACCAGGTTTCCTTTGCGTGCACTTGCAGGGTGCGATAGCATTTTTAAACCAACAATAAAAGTTACGGAAGCAATAAGGTAACAGAAGGTGAGTAAGTTTAATGACATAAGTTAAATGTTCAAATTATATATTAAGCATTTATAAATTAAAAATTCAATAAGTAATTTAATTTCCTGGTTTCGGCTTCGTTCAAATCATAAGTTCGTAAATGCTTTAACCAGAACATTGATTTTTTTTGATTAAGTAAACTGCACAAATCCCTTATCCCGGGTAAAAAACCTTTTTTCGTTCTTTCTAATTAATATTTTTCTTCCCTCTTTGTTTTTATAACACTTAATTCAAAATTCATAATTCGTAACTCACCTCTCATTTATTACCGCTCTTTGGTTTAAACATCTCCAGCATCCTGTCGGTTACCACAAAGCCGCCAACTACATTTAATGTACCTAATATTACTGCCAAAAAACCCAGCCATAGCGCAAGGTAATTATCGGCTTCGGCCCGGCCCATTACAATGATGGCGCCAATAATTACCACGCCATGTATTGCATTAGCACCACTCATAAGCGGAGTATGTAATACGCTGGGTACACGGCCTATCACTTCAATGCCCACAAATATCATGAGGATAATGATATAAATGATTTGCTGCTGCGCTGAAATGAAGTTTAATATATTTTCCATATATTTTCTTTATAGGTTTAATAATTTTTCATTGGTTATTCTTCCCTCATGTGCCACACAGGTTCCTTTCACCAAATCATCTTCAAAATTTAAATTCAGGTTTCCCTCCTTATCAATAATAAGTTGTAAAAAATTTAAAATATTTTTTCCATATAATTTGCTGGCATCGGCGGGCATATCGCCTGCCAGTAAGCTATTGCCTGCAATGGTTATGCCATGGTAAACAATTGTTTTTTCATTTTGCGTTTGTGCAGTGTTGCCGCCTGTTGCAGCAGCTAAATCAACTATCACCGATCCGTTCTTCATGGCGGCAAGCATTTCATTGCTGATGAGTACCGGCGCTTTTTTGCCGGGAATTTGTGCCGTTGTAATAATGATATCTGCTTTGGCAACCGATTCCGCAATTTTTTCTTTTTGTCTTTGTAAAAAATCCTGTGATTGCTCCACGGCATATCCACCGGCCTTGCTGGCATCTGCGGCTCCTTCTACTTCTATAAATTTTCCACCCAGGCTCATTACTTCTTCTTTTACTGCAGGCCTTGTATCAAACACTTCTATTACTGCACCCAATCTTTTTGCTGTGGCAATAGCCTGCAAGCCGGCAACTCCTGCACCAAGTACCAGCACTTTTGCCGGAGGAATGGTTCCTGCAGCCGTCATAAACATGGGGAAATATTTTGGATACAAATTTGCCGCTAATAAAACCGCTTTGTACCCGGCAATATTGGCCTGGCTGCTGAGCACGTCCATACTTTGCGCCCTGGTTGTACGGGGCAGCATTTCCATGCTGAAAACCGAAAAATTTGCTGCTGCACATTTTTGGATTACAGCAGTATTCAATAATGCATTATATGTGCCCAGCAGTATTTTTGCCTTACACTGCTTTAGGGCATCATCATTTAAAGCATTTATAGAAAGTATGATTTGCGCCTGCTCCAAAACTTCTTCACGGGAAACGATATTTGCCCCTGACTGCAAATAGTTTTCATCGCTGGTGCAGGCATTGTTTCCGGCGCCTCTTTCTATAAAAACTTTGCAATTTAATTTGGTAAAGCCGGCAATATGTTCCGGTAATAGTGACACCCTTTTTTCCGGTACCGGTTCTTTTAATACTCCAATTATCATGGCTTAAAAATAGGGCATTCGTTTTTATAAAAGTAAAAATTGTTTATAATATTAAAAGCGTACAATAAAATCCTGTTTTTCTTTAAAATCTTTATTGAAAAATAATATTCCTATAAAAAATAAATTAATACTTAGGGTTACTGCCTCGTTTGCTTTGGCAATTTGCCAGGCTTCTTCCATTTCTTTGCTCCAATGTATATCATCAAAAATTACGATGCTTTGCTCATGGCAATTCTGGAGTATTTGCTCAAAATAGAGCAGGGTAGGCGCTTTGCGGTGGTTGCCATCAATAAAAGCCAGGTCAATTTTACCAGATTGTTGCAATAACCTGCTTAAAGTTTCATCAAAGTTGCCTTCAACAAGGCAAATGTTTTTTAAGGGCAACTGGTTAAAAACCTGTTGGGCAATTGCTGCAATTTCCGGGGAACCTTCGCAACTGTAAAGTTTGCCTGATGTATTTCCGCTGGCAAGGTAACTGCTGCTAATGCCAAAGGAAGTGCCCAGCTCCAAAAGGGTTTGCGGCTTAAAATATTGTACCATCCTAAAAAGCAATTGGCCGTATTTTGGCGACTTTAATGATGATGCTGCAATTCTTTTTATTTGCCTTTTGTTTGAAGAAATTAGTGCTGAGCCTGCGCCAAAATCTTTTACCTCAATTTGAGCAGTGTTATGCAGTAATTTTTTTCTTTCGGCTTCAATGGTTGGGTAACAGGCATAATTTTTTTTATCGTTTAAAATTTTTGCAATAAAATTAAAAACGAAAGGGGAGTGTATGCCGTGGCCTTTTCCGTTGAAAGCAGAAAAATAATATTTAAGATATTTTTGAGCAAGTTGATAAGAAGAGTACATATTATTTTCTTACCCATTTTTGAAAAGAATAATCATATAAATGTTTCCCGTCTTTACTAAAATTCTCATTGGAAACCTGTTTCCATTGTTCCGGGTTTATTTCAGGAAAAAAAGTATCGGCATCAAAACTGGCATGTACCCGGGTTAAGTAAATGCAATCTGCAAGCGTCATGGACTGTTTATAAATTTCCCCGCCGCCAATAATAAAAATTTCTTTATAGCTGGCTTCTTTTGCTTTTTCAATTGCATCTTTAAGGCTATTTGCCGTTGTTACATTTGCGGCTTTCCAACCGGGTTGTGCAGTAATTACAATATTCATTCTGCCGGCCAAAGGCTTCCCCATACTTTCAAAAGTTTTGCGCCCCATTATTACTACCATTCCCCAGGTAGTGTTTTTAAAAAATTTCATGTCGTTGGGTAAATGCCAGAGCAATTGGTTGTTTTTGCCAATCTCATTTTTTTCTGCAGCCGCAACTAATAGTGAAACCATTTTTTATTTTTTGTAAAAAAAAGCGAAATAAAATTTAATGCAGTTCTGCTTCTGCATGTACTTCCACTGTTCCATAATCTTTAATCACATCGTATAGCGTTCCTCGCTCCACTGGTTGCCTTTTTGCCTGTTTAATTAGCGTTACCAATTCTTCGGTTGTCATAGAAGGAGATTGTTCTTCGCTGCCGGCCATGGAATATATTTTTGTGCTGTCGTCAATGGTACCGTCAATATCATTTACGCCAAAAGACAAACTCAGTTGTGCATTTTGCCTGCCCAGCATGGGCCAGTAGGCTTTAATATGTGGGAAGTTATCGAGGTAAATTCTGGCAATGGCATACAACCGCATATCCTCTGCAACAGTAGACTCGGGCACATGGCTCATATCATTATTTGCATTGCGAAATTTGAGTGGGATAAAGGTATTGAAGCCTTTTGTTTTGTCCTGCAAGGCACGCAATTTTTTCATGTGGTCTATGCGGTGCTCATATTTTTCAATGTGGCCATAAAGCATGCTGGCATTGCTTGGTATGCCCAGCTGGTGTGCCGCTTCATGTATTTTAAGCCATCCTTCTCCACTCACTTTATCTTCGCAAATTTTATTTCTTATCTCCTCATGAAAAATTTCTGCACCTCCGCCGGGAAGTGATTGAAGGCCTGCTTCTTTTAGCGCTTTCATGCCTTCTTCCACATTAAGTTTTGCTTTGCGAAACATATAATCCAGTTCCACTGCAGTAAATGCTTTAATGTGCAACGATGGGCGGTGGGCATGAATTTTTTGTAAGAGTTCAATAAAATAATGCAAATCCATTTTTGGATGTACACCACCCACTATATGCACTTCGGTTACAGGTTGGTTATCGTAATTTTTTACCATATCCAGCATTTCATCAATGCTCAATTCCCAGCCTTCTTCCCGGTGTGCATACAGCCTGCTGTAGGAACAAAATTTACAACTGAACACACATACATTGGTAGGCTCAATATGAAAATTGCGGTTGAAATATGTTTTATCGCCATGCAATTTTTCTCTTACATCATTGGCCAAAGCGCCCACAAAACCCAGGCTGCCTTTTTCAAATAATACCAGGCATTCTTCATCGGTTATCCTTTTATTGTTTAACACAGATGTGGCTATTTGCCGGAGTTGCATGTCTTTTTCTGCTGCTGCCAAAAATGCTGCTGCACTTCCCATTTTTTTGAAATTTTATGCAAAGTTATTGCTTTTCATTTTTTATCGGCAAATCCTGTAAAAACCTTATTTAACCTGTTTATTTATAAATCTATTATTCCCAAAGCCCATATAGGTTCAATTAAAAAAATAATTATCTTACCGCTTTATAAATAAAACGATACTTGCTATGAGCATAAAATTAAGGCTGACCATTATGAGCTTTCTGCAGTTTTTTGTATGGGGCGCATGGTTAATTACAATTGGCACTTATTGCCTTAATGCCAAAGGCTGGACTTTTCCTCAGTTTGGCGCAATTTTTTCAACGCTGGCGCTGGCTTCACTTTTTATGCCTGCTTTAACTGGTATTATTGCAGATAAATGGTTAAATGCAGAACGCCTTTACGGCATCCTCCATATTGTTTATGGCCTCATTCTTTTTTATGTTCCCAAGGTGGATGACCCGGGTACATTGTATTATGTAATTTTTGGGGCAATGATATGTTATATGCCTACCATTTCTTTGTCTAATTCCATTGCATATACCATTTTAAAAAGAGATGGTTTTGATGTGGTAAAAGTTTTTCCATCCATCAGGGTTTGGGGTACCATTGGGTTTATTGTAGCCATGTGGAGTACCAACCTTAGTGGCAGCAAGGATAACAGCAACCAGTTTATTATTGGCGCAATTGGTGCCATTATACTGGGTATTTTTTCGTTTACATTGCCCAAATGCCCGCCGCCAAAATCTATTGCAAAAGATGCCGGTTTTGCTGAGCAAATGGGCCTGCAGGCATTTAAACTTTTTGGGAATTATAAAATGGCTCTGTTCTTTTTATTTAGCATGTTGCTTGGCGCAGCTTTGCAGCTTACCAATATGTATGGCGATTCTTTTTTAACCAGCTTTGATAAAATTGAAGCCTTTAAAGATTCTTTTGTGGTAAAATATTCAACCATTATTTTATCTATATCGCAAATGAGCGAAACTTTATTTATCCTCACCATCCCTTTTTTCCTGAAAAAATTTGGCATCAAAAAAGTGATGTTGTTTGCCATGCTTGCATGGGTGCTGCGCTTTGGTTTATTTGCCTACGGCGATCCCACAGCAATGGGTACTGTGCATATAATTTTAAGTTGCATTGTGTATGGTATGGCTTTCGACTTTTTTAATATTTCGGGATCTCTTTTTGTGGAAACTTCTACCGATTCATCCATACGTTCCAGCGCACAAGGTTTGTTTATGATGATGACCAACGGCGTAGGCGCATGGCTGGGCAGCACAGTGAGCGGCATGGTAATTGGCAAATATTATATAAATGCCGATGGCTCCAGCAACTGGCAGGGTATATGGTTTGCATTTGCCGTTTATGCTTTGGTTATTGCCATTTTATTTGCTGTTTTATTTAAGCACAAGCATGTGCCGGAAGAAGTGGCAACCGTACAGCATTAATTTTTTTTCTCAAATACAAAGGCTTAAGGTTGGCTTAAATACTGTATTATAGCCAGCCTTATATCGCTGCGGGCATCGGTAGTGCTAGTTGCTGCCGGAAATATTTTTTCAATTTCTTTATTGTCTTTTGTAAGGAAACCCATATTGGCTTCGCCGCCGGTAAGCAAAAAATCACTTAGGGCAACACGATAAATTTTTTGTGCATCAATGGGTTGTTTATTTATAGTCCACACATGGTTGATGGCATCGTAAAATAACTTTTCCGAAAAATGTAAAAAACCACCGGAGCCTTTATTGTTCCTCCCGGCTTCCAGCACTTTTATTAAAAGACTCCCTTTCAAATTTGCTTCGGTAATGCCGCCACCAAAGGGCAGGCTCCTTATAATATCATATTCGGAAATTGGAGGGCTAAGTACATCATCCAATCTTATAGAGCCTGCATTTACAATGGATACATCGCTTTGAGGCGCTGCTTTTTCCATAGCTTTTATAACCATCCTTGAAAAATTTGTGGTATGCAACCTGATAACGGCTTCCCTTGCATCGTAATTTTCTCCGCTTGCCAGTACTATTTTTTTTGCATTAAAACCCAGCGATGCAAAATTGGCATCGGCAATGGCTGTCCATTTTTTTACCACCGCATCAGTTGCCGGGTCCGATACCAGGTCTTCGGTTACCCACACCAGTTTTGCCCTGGTTTTAATTTTTTTTGAATTTTTGTTGATCTGCAATTTTAATTCATAAACCGATCTTGCATTGGCATGTGCTTTACTTATGATTACATTACCCACTTTTTGGTACCGCATATCATGTTCATGTCCGCCGAGTATAAGAGCAAGGCCGGGTATTTGTTGCGCCAGTTTAATATCTTCTTCCATTGCCTGGTGCGTAATGGCCACCACGGCATCGCAGCTATCTTTTATTTGGTTGTATAATTTTATGGCTGTTTGCAGGGGATCGCTATAATGCACATAATCTTTTTTGGTGAATGGGATGTTGATGCCCAAAAAACCAATTTTAGCCGTAGTGCCATCTGCATCTTTTACAGTAATAATTAAGGTTTCGGGAAAATTTTTTTTATTGCCGTTTTTCATTTGTACAAAAGGTTCAATGCCATTTGTTGTTTTATGAAAACTATTGGAAGAAACCCATTGAAAATTAGATTCGTTGATGCGGCTTTGCAATTCGTCTTCATTAATGTCAAACTCATGGTTGCCAAATACGGCAATGTCCAGGCCGGCAACATTAAGCGCATCTACCATTTGTTTTCCTCGGATGCGTTTGCCTTCATATTTAAGGCTGTTATAAACCGATGGACTTAAAAAATCGCCGGCAATAACAAAAAAAGTATTGGGGTTTTTGGCCTTTGCCAATTTGCTTAATGTAGCAACCCTAGCTATGCCGCCGGTTTTGCCTGCTTCTATTGGCGCTATTTCATATACATCATTTATTTGCAAAAACTGTAAGGTTATTTTACCGTTATCTGTTGTAGTGCCGGTTGTGGTTTGCTGTGGAGCAGAGCAGGACAAAAGAAATACCATCGCAGCTATGCCAGCCAAAAATTTTGTTTGTTTCATATTCATTTATTCGGGGCGTAAAAATAAGGAAAAGAAGGATGGCGATAAATTATGGATAGGTTACTGGTATTATATACACCCTAAAATTATACAATAAATTTATTATAATGTCGTTTTATGGCTAAAGCTAACTTTATGAAAAAACTATTACCCTTAGTTTTTGTAATGATTTACCCTTTTTTCACTATGGGTATTTTTGCCCAGGCAAATACCGAAACGCATCTTGATACAAAAGAAACAGCAAAATGTTTTGTAGAGTATAATGATGGCAGCATTAAAGAATTTCAAAAGCTGCAATTAGTAACCGCCATGTTTAAATCGCCACGCCTTATTGCCGATGATAATATTATTATTAAACCCGAAGAAATAAAAGCGTACAACGATTCTAAAGGCCGCTATGCCATCTCTGCAAAATTATTTGAAGATGCCAAAGAAACCTATGTAGCTACTGCTGCATTAAATGGTTTTGCTTACCGTATTGTAAAAGGTAAAATAAATGTTTTTGCACTTAAATATTATAATGGCCGTGTAACTGCCTTAAAATATTATTTACAACAAGGCGATAATAAATCAATACAGCCTTACAGCGCCGAAACACTTGCTGCTATGATAAAAGATGATGCAGGCGCCGCACAGTTTTGCAATAATAATGAACCCGATAAAAATGCAGGAAAATTTTTAACCTCGGTAGTGGAAATTTATAACAGTAACGCACAAACAGTTACCGCAGGTAACTAACTAATAAGTAACCTTATCAATTTTTTTTCTTTACTATTTATCCGCCGGCCTTAGTGCCGGTTTTTTGGTTGGTAATAGTATAACCTATTAATTTTTTTCGATTAATTCATTTTGTATTTTATTATAGCGGGTTTAATATCTTGTTTTTCAATTTTATGTACTAAAAAATTCTTTGAAAAATTATGGATTTTCTCACTTTGTTAAAAAAAATGTTAAAAAACTTTTGGTTTGTTAAATGTTTGCTCTATATTCACACCGTAATTTCCTATAAAAAGCCCGTTCTCCTTCTTAGAAAACACTAATCTGCTACAACTTAGATAAGCTAACCATCCTCAACAAGAATTAGGGCGAAAGCCAATGTTTACAAGTGTTTGCCAATACGCAGGTAATAAAGTTACGTATGCGTTTTAAATATTTATTTACGTTTTTATTTGTTTAATTAAAACCATAATTATGAGCATTTCTACCATCGCTGCTTTTACAAAAAATGCAGCAACTTGCTTAGCCGATGTTCCTACTGGTAATGCAGCAGGCCATACGAACAGCACGAAAAATGAAACGGCATCCGCTGTATTTACAAAACGATGGCGATGGCTGCAGTTACTATTGCTCATAATGGCAACTACCCTTGCTGGTATGGTTGGCCAGGCACAAACAGTAACTATAGGTACAGGAACTTCTACTTCTAATGGTACATCTGCCGATCCGGTACAACAATTTTACAATTATACCCATACCCAAATAGTTTATTTGGCTTCCGATTTAACGGCTGGCGGCATGGCCGCAGGTGCAAGTATAACGGGATTGGGTTTTTCAATTTCGGAAGTTCCGGGAGGTGGTGCCGGCCTTGCAAATTTTGAAATTAGCTTAGGGCATACGGTACAAACAATAGCCAACCCAATGGTTTCTTCTGGGTTGCAGGTGGTAAGGTCAGCTGCTACCTATTTACCGGTGCTGCAAGTTGCCGGTAATTTTGATATGATTACATTTGGTACTCCTTTTATTTGGAATGGTACCAGTAATATAGTAGTAAATATATGTACAGGGTCAAATCCTTATACCAGCCCTTATGGTGGTTTAAGATATACTACCGGAACCTCTGGTGTAATGCGTTATGTGCAAACAGACGGAACTAACAATTGTACAAATTACGCCGGAACAAATTCATCCAATCGCCCCAATATACGGTTTGCTTATACTGCAGGTTCCAACTGCACAGGCACACCTGCAACTGGAGGTACTGCATCTCTATTACCTTCTGCAGGTTTAGGCGGCCAGGTATTTTCTGCATCTGCAACAGGCACAACAAATGGTACCGGTATAAATTACCAATGGGAAAAATCTGCAGATGGTATTGCTGGGTGGTCAGCAATTGCCGGTGCAACAAATACCACAAGTAATATTACCGCAGAAAATATTTTGGGAAATTATTTCTATCGCTTAAAAACTACTTGTTCAAATTCTGGTTTATCAAATTATTCAAATGTTGTAAATTTTACAACCAATGATGGTGTTATAGCAACTTATGGTAGTGATGTACAATCATTATACACTTCCTCAGCTACTACTTCAACAGCTTCAACCTGCCCTGGAACGCTTTCGGTAGTAGTTCCTGCAGGTAAATATATTTCTAATATAACGGCTCAATATAATTTTACCGCCCAGGGCGGTGGCTATATGAGTGAACAACGTTCTTATATTACTTCGCCTTCTTTAGGCTTAGGTGAATCGAGTGTTACTTCTGGTACCGGTTTTTCTGGTGGAACCCTTTCTTATAGCCGTACGCTACCTTTTGCACTTGGAGCTACGGGTACAGTTCAGTTTCAATTACATGCCTTTAGAACTTATGGAGGATCTGGTTGTAATACCACGTATAATTATGTGCCTACGGGTAGCTGGCAACTATTGGTAGACTTTGCCACCTGCCCTCCTGTTACGCCTCCTACCACCTTTGTACCTTCAAGCCCTCTTTGCGGCCTTGGTATTCCACAGGTTGAAGCTTCCGGGGCTACAGGAGGCCAGCAATACCGCTGGTATTTAACATCTACAGGTGGTACGGCGCTCAACGGTAATATGGTTGGTTACGAAAATACGGTTGAGTCTGCTTCCCAATTGCAGCATTACGAAATAAATACAACTACCACTTTTTATGTATCAATAAAAGATGGTTATTGCGAAAGTGGAAGAACGCCTGTTGTAGCTACAGTTCTGGCGGCCGATCCTATTACAATTACGGGTACTACCTCAATATGCTATGGTAGCAATTTAGCGCTTAGCGCAGCTTCTGCTGCTGCTTATAGTTATTCTTGGGTTGCTAATCCGGAACTGGGAAGTGGAATGACAGGAAACCCGGTAGGCGCTTCTCAAAATATTACGCCAGTTACTGAGGGCACTTATACTTACACGGTAACTGGAGTTGCCGGTAACTGTGCGGCAACAAAAGATATTACGGTTACGGTAAATGCATTGCCTCCTGTACCTACAGTGAGCGCTTCGCCAAACTCTGTTTGCGATGGCAGCAATGTTGAGTTATCGGCGGTAGTATCTGCTGCTTCTGCGTATTGTACGCCCACAACATCTGCAACCCCGGGAAATGAATTATCAGATGATAATATTACCAACTTTACTTTTGCAGGAATAAATAACAATACAGGCGATGGCCCGGGTGATTATAATTATTATAATCTCTCTGCAAATGTAACAGCAGGTAGCAGCTACCTGGTATCTATATCACCGGAAGGTTCTTGGAGTGAAACTATGCGTGTGTGGATAGACTTTAACCAAAATGGTATTTTTGAACCAGGTGAAAGTGTATTTAAACTCTGCTTCAAGTTCAGCAATTGCAACCGGTACAATAGCAATACCTTCCAATGCCTACAATGGTATTACCAGGTTGCGTGTATTGTGTAAATACTCTTCTGAATCTCTTGATACCGATGCTTGTTCAGTAGGGTCATCTTATGCTGAATATGAAGATTACGATGTTAATATTACTGGTGGTGTAAATAACCCGTCTGCTTCATTTACTTATACCTGGAAAATTGGCAATACTGTAATTGGTTCAGGAAGTCCATTTACTACAGCAGTTGCCGGTGCAACTACTTATACAGCCGTTGTTACCAATAGCGCAGGTTGCGAATCTTCTGCCGATGTACTGGTAAATGTAAATGCTGTACCTGCTGCGCCCAGCTATTTTGGTTTCTCATTCCAGTGCGGCGCCCAAATTCCTGTAGGTACAGTAGTTACCTCAACCTCAGGTGAACCAGCCCCGGTTTTCCGCTGGTACGATGACCAATATGCCGGAAACCTGTTACAGGATGGAACAGCAGATCATTTCTCCTCAATTATATCTACAACTACTACCTTTTGGGTTTGTGAAGTAAATGCCGTAGGTTGCGAAAGCCCCAGGATTCAGGTAGATGCTTATGTAATTGAGCCGGATGCAATTACTCTGAATACTACTTCTACTTCAATTTGCTTTGGCAGCAGTATAGATTTATCGTACAGCCAAACCGGTAGTACCAATAACTATGTATATAGCCTTACTGCAAACCCTGAAGCAGGAAGCGGAATTACCAACCCGGTAACTCCATCTAACCCACTTACCGTTACTCCAACAGCAGCAGGTACTTATACTTATACTTTGGATGGCGTGGAAAATGATTGTGTTGCACAGTCATCTGTAAGCGTATTAGTAATTGATATATCTGCTACACCGGTAATTACGGTTACACCAACAATAGTATGCCCTGGTAGTGAAGCTTCATTAACTGTGCCTTCTGGAATAGTTAATACTTATTGCGCTGTAAATCCTACTACCAGCACTTGTTGTGAAAAGATTGGCAATGTAACTTTTGGTTCAATAAACAATTATTCTTCTTCAACCGGAGGTTATGAAGATTTCACGGCTCTTTCTACAAATGTTAGCGCTGGAAGTTCTTACCCGATAAACCTGACTTCAGGTACATTCGCTTCCTATTCTTCTGACCAGGTATTGGTATGGATAGATTTTAACCAGGATGGTGATTTTGATGATGCCGGTGAAGCAGTATTGGTTACTCCGGAATCTACATCTCCATGGTCTGGAACTATTTCCATACCATCCGGAGCATATAATGGGCCAACAAGAATGAGGATTCGTATGCATGATAATTCATTGGGTGCAAATACTACACCTTGTGGTAATTCATCTTATGGCCAGGTGGAAGATTATTCGGTAAATATTACCGGTGGAGCTTCTAATCCTAGTTCAGGTACTTATTTATGGAGCACAGGCGCTACGGGTAATTCAATTAATGTAAATCCATTGATTGAAACTACCTATTCTGTAGTATTTACTGGCCCTGGTGGTTGTGCATCAGTTCCTGCTTATGCTACTGTATCTGTACATCCAGTACCGGCAGCGCCTATTGCAACTAATTCCGCACATTGCGGAGATCAGGTGCCAACCGCATCAGTTTCCGGTGCCGGTGGTACATATAAATGGTACGATGCTCCAAGCGGAGGTTCATTATTACAGGATGGCGGTTCTACTTATACCCATTCTATAAATACAACTACAACTTTCTATGTTTCCGAAACCAATTCATTTGGTTGCGAAGGTCCAAGGGCTGCGGTAACAGTTACCGTAACTGTACCCAACCCTATAACAGCCTTTGCTTCTAATCCTGCAATTTGTATCGGAAGCCCCTTAGCCCTGGTTGCTATGCAAATGGGCGTAGGTCAAACTTATACTTATGACTGGACAGCAACTCCAGCTACTGGAAGTGGAATTACCGGCACAGTAACAGGCTTCTTACAGTCTATTACTCCTTCAGCGCCGGGTGTATATAGCTATAATGTAACTGGTACCGATGCAACAGGACCTAATGTATGTATTGTACATGCGAATGTAAGTGTAACAGTAAATGCATTACCTCCAACACCGGTATTTACTGCTACGCCAGCTTCAATATGCTTAGGCAACTCATCAGCATTGGCGGTTGTTGCGCCTGCAAGTAACCCAATTGGTACGGCTACTACAAGTAATTCAAGTGCCTATACACCAATGTACCGGTTATTTGAAGGCCAGCGTGTTCAATACCTGGTAAGGTCTTCAGAATTAAACGCAGCCGGTATTACCGGTGCAGCGTCTTTAGCATCACTGGTATTTAATGTTACCAGCATACCTTCAGGTTCAAATTTAGATGGCTATACTATCAGGCTTGCTCATACAAGTTCTGCAACAATTACTACTTTTGAAAATCCTGCATTTACTACAGTATTTACTGCAGCTAGTTACAATGCAGTACTTGGAGCCAATACCTTTAATTTCTCTGCTCCTTATACTTGGAACGGAACAGATAATTTACTTGTAGATATTTATTGGGATAATAATGCAGACGGTACTTGTGCCAGCGGTTCACCAATTTGCTGGAGCTCCGGACCAAATATTACCTATTCTAATTCTACTTTTGCATCTACCGTTTATTTCTATGATGATAATACAAGCAGTGCACCCAGAGATTTAAGTACAGAAAATACAGTAAGTGGTACATCCACTAATAAACCAAATATGACCTTTGGCCTGTACTCAGGTGGAATATATACCTGGAGTACCGGTGCTACCGGGCCTACATTAACGGTGAGCCCAAGTGTAACCACAAACTATACCGTTAAATTTAAAAACACAGCAACGGGTTGTACTTCTTTAACCAGTGCTCCGGTTGCAGTAAATGTGGTTCCATTAGTGGGTAATGATATTACCGTTTCTCCGGTTAATTGTGCCAATGGTAACTTTACACTTACCAGCAATGCTACAGGCGCACCTGGCCTAATCTATACATGGAACGATGGAGTAGGTGGTACTTATCCAAACGCTGCTACTATTACAGCCAACCTGCCTGCAGGTACCTACAATTTCACCGTTGACATTATGGATTTATGCAGTGTTGTTAGAACAGTTTCTAAAACTGTAGTAGTAAATACATTGCCTACAATTGATGTTGCTACTTCAGTACCTGCAGTATGCGGTACTGGAGCAAGCGCTACATTAACAGCCAGTGGAGCCAGCACTTATGCATGGAGCCCGGCTGCAGGTTTATCTGCAACTACCGGCGCTGTTGTTACAGCAACTCCGGCTATCACATCTACCTATACCGTTAATGGTACCGATGCAAACGGTTGCGTGGGTTCTACTACACATACCGTAGTTGTAGGCCCTGCTGTTACTGTAACAGCAACCGCAACACCAGCTACAGTATGCCCTGGTGGTTCATCTCAATTACTGGCTACTGCCTCTACAGGTGGTGGTGGAAGTACTCCATTGGCTACTGCTTGTACACCTCCGGTAGCTAATGCTGCTATTTCTACAGCACGTTATATTTCAAACGTAGTTTCCAGTGGTGGTGTTTCTAATTTCACTAATCCTACCGGTTTATCAACCAACAGGTATGGTGATTTTACCGCTACCAAAATTGTAACTGCTAATCCTGGAACTTCGGTAACAATTACAGGTACTGGCGGAGCATCGGATACTTATGGATGGGGTGTTTGCGTTGACTTAAATGGCAATGGAATTTTTGAATCATCAGAAATAACAACATCTGGTTCGTATTTAAATGTTTATAACAGAACCTTTACCGCACCAACTGATCCCGGTTCTTACAGAATTAGGGTAATGAATAACTGGTTAACTACTAACCCAAGTAATTCTTGCGCTGCAAGTGGTGGTGGTACGGCTACGAACGGTGAAGTAGAAGACTATGTATTACAAGTATTGGCTCCTGCCTATGTATTCAACTTTGCATGGACAGCAGCACCAAACTCTACTTTAGATAATACAGGTATTACCAATCCAATGGCAACTAACATTAATCCTAATGCAGCAAATGTGCCTACCCCTGCTGACTTTACGATTGTGGCTACAGAAGTAGTTTCAGGTTGCTCTGGTTCCGCTATTGTAACGGTTACAGCAGTTGATGATGAAGCTCCATTAGCTCCGGCCAGCCTGCCTGTAATTACAGGTGAATGTGCCGCAACTGTGGATGCTCCAATTGCACCTGATAACTGCGTAGGCAATGTAACGGGTACAACAATTGACCCGATTACCAGCGATGTGGTTACTACGGTTACGGTGTTTGAACAAGGTGTAAATATCATTACCTGGACCTTTGATGATGGACATGGTAATATATCCACCGTTGACCAAACCGTTAATTTAGATGACGTAACACCACCGCCAGCTCCGGCAAGCCTGCCTACTTATACTGCAGAATGTGAATACTCTGTAACGGTTGTTCCTACTGTAGAAGATGAGTGTGCTAAAACAATTGAAGGTATCCCTACCGATCCTGGTACAGGTGACGTCCTTACTTCACTTACCTTCAGTACACAAGGTGTTCATACCATCCGTTGGGTATTTGACGACGGCAATGGCAATACTTCTTATACCGATCAGGATGTGGTAATACAGGATGTTACAGCACCTGCATTGGTAGATTGCCCTGCTGATATTATGTTGCCAGCCCACATGGGTGTAGCAACATGGACGGCGCCAACAGCTACCGATAACTGCGGATATGGATTAACTGTAACCCAAACTGCAGGTCCGGCTTCTGGCTCTACATTTGCTAACGGTACTACAACTACTATTACCTATACTGCAACGGATGCAGGCGGTAACTCAGTAGATTGTTCTTTCAACGTTACAAGGCGTCCAGAACTGGTAATTAGCGTAACTTATAACCCAATAATGTGTAACGGAAATATGACCCAGGTTACTATTTCCGGCTCAGGTGGCAACCCGCCATATTGGGGAACCGGTACATTTACCGTTGGCTCCGGTACTTACAACTTTGCAATATGGGATGCCGATGGCGCAATGGCAACAACATTGATGACCATTGCCCAACCCGATCCATTACTTGCAGCTTGCGGTACTAATAACCCAGAATTGTTCTTTGGATATGCCGGGGATAATACGGCAACCATAATTGCATCTGCAACAGGTGGCACTGGGCCTTATACCATTTCTTTCAGCATGAACAGGCCATTGAAATGTAATATTTCATGGGGTTCAAGCGATGAAACATGGGTAGCTGCTGCTAATACTGCTACAAATACTTACACTGTATGCCCAGGTTCAGGCTCATTGTCTCAACCTCCGGTTTCTACTTCTACTGCTACATTGAATGCAGGTGAAACCTACAGTTTAAATGTTTCGTTGATGCAGGATGCTGTAATTACCGCAACAATTACCGATGCAAATGGTTGTGTGCAAAAATGTACTACGCCAATATTTGCACAGGATGTAAGGTGCTTAGGTGGAATTGGAAACCTGGTTAAGATTTGTCATAAACAAGGAACACACGGCTGCCGTACAATGTGTGTAAGTCAAGGTGCAGTTGCTGCTCACTTAGCACACGGAGATTATCTTGGAGAATGTACTACCAACTGTCACAACCACAACCCATGGCCATGGTGGGGTCCAGGATGGGGCTGGTGGGGTCCAGGTTGGGGCTGGTGGGGCTGGTGGCCAGGATGGGGCTGGTGGGGTCCAGGATATGGCAACCCTAATCCAGGTAACCCATGGGGCTGGAAGGGTGATGGCAATACCACAACTCCTCCTATAGCCGTAGAAACTTCAAAAGGAGGTACTACAATGCAGCAGGAAGCTACAGATATAGATATCTTTAGCCTGAAAGTTGCGCCAAACCCAAGCTCTACCGAGTTTGTACTGAATGTAAGCACTGCAAATACTACAGACAGGATGCTGGTAAATATTTACGATGTAACTGGTAAAATTTACAAACAATTCAAAGCCCAGCCTTCCCAGTTGATTAGGTTTGGCCAGGAATTAAGGCCAGGTACTTACCTTGTAGAAGTATTACAATCCGGCCGCAGAAAAACGGCTACCGTAATTAAACTGTAAGGGTTTCTTTACCATAAATAACTAAGGCTGCTTTGCAAAAAGCAGCCTTTTTTTATGCCTTTTCTTTAAATTTTGCAGCAGGGATAAGGATGCAAAATATTTTTGTATAAAGTAGCATTTAAGAGCAATAATTAATGATAAAAGGGAAAATTTATATTATTCACATTGTAAAGAAAAATAAATTAACAATGTATTGTATTTCCATTAATTCAATTAACTTACGCTCCCAATATCCCTGTTAGAGGACCCCCAAACTATGCCGCTAACTAGCATTCACCAATCCGCATACACTATTAAATGCTGTTTTTAAAATTGATTAAATTTTTTACTTAAAAAAATTAAGGACACTTATTGCTATAATTCAAAACTATGATGAAGAAATTTTACTTCGCATTCTTAACCTTTTTGCTGATTTCCACAGTAAATTCTTTTGCACAGGTAACTGTAGGAGTAACGCCCTACACAACTGTTGGTGCTGCTTTTGCCGCTATTAACGCCGGTACACATACTGGGGCTATTACGGTAAACATTAATGCAAATACTACAGAACCGGTAACAGCAGTACTTAACTCAAGCGGAACCGGCGCTGCAAATTACACTTCGGTATTGGTTACGCCTACGGCAAATGTAACTGTAACCGGAAGTATTGTTGGTGCCATTATTAAACTCAATGGCGCCGACCAGGTAACCATAGATGGTAATAACCAGTTGACCATTTCCAACACTTCTACTTCCTTAGATGCTGTAGTGGTATGGCTTGCATCGGCATCTACATCCGATGGCGCTACCGAAAACCATATTTTGAATACTACAATTTTAGGTTCGGGTACCACAATGGGCAGTACCAATACATATGCCGGAGTTATTTCATCCAGCGGAACCAATATACGTGGCGCTGCAGATGCGGCCAACAAGAGTAATGAGTTTGCCTATTTAAAAATCAAAAGCTGCTATATAGGTATTGGCCTTTGGGGCGTACCAGGTAATGAAGAAGCCAATATGATTGATACCTGTACCATTGGCTCCGGTATTGTTGCTGAAAAAATACATTACCAGGGAATTATGATATCCAACCAAACCGATGTAGTTGTAAGGCGGAATATCATTAATGGTATTGATGGAAATATTGCTTCAAATACAAACACCATTGCCGGAATTGAAGTGGTGGGAACCATTACCAATGGAGAAATTTTTAAAAACAGGATAAGTGATATTTATAACGGTAACTTATCTAGATATGCTTCTTTTGGTATTGCATTAGAAAATACAAACGGGGTTTCAGGCCTAAGGGTGTACAACAACTTTATTTGGAATGTACGGGCAGTTGGAGAAAGTTTTATTCCTTCTTTTGTATCTGATAATGGACATGGCATAGGTATTAACAGCGGAGGTGGATATAATATTTGGAATAACAGCATCAGCATGGCGCAAAACCAGGATAATGGCGCTAATTCTTCATGTATTTTTGTTAGCTCAGGCGTTGGCACGGGGTTAAATATCCGTAATAATATTTTATCCAATACCCAAACCACGGGTGTACGTTATTCCATGTATTCTTCGGTTGGCAATGCCAATTATGCAACCGGTAGCGGCGGTGCCTTAAATTATAACGATTATTTTTCCAACAACTTTATTGGCTTTATGGGTGGCCAACAGGCAACTCTTGCGGCATGGCAGGCAGCAACAACACAAGATGCCAACTCTGTAGCAGTAAATCCGCAATTTGTAGGCCCCAATAGCAACCTTCATCTAAATAGCGGCTCACCCTTGGATAATGTGGGCAGCGTAATTGCAGGTATCACAACGGATATTGATGGCGATACCCGTTCAGCAACACCTGATATTGGCGCAGATGAATTTACGTCTGTACCCTGTAATGCTGCACCTGCAGGTGGAACGGCAAGTTTTTCGGCTGCTTCTATAATAACTGCAGAAAACATTTGCCGTACCGGAACGGTTGACCTTTTTGCTACATCTTATGGCTGGGGTGGTAATGTTACCTATGTTTGGCAATCGGGCCCTACAGCAGGCGGCCCATGGGCAAATATTGGTGCGCCATCAACTGTGTATTCCGATGCAATTGGCGTGGCTATTTCTGCAACTACTTTTTATCGTTTGCTTGTAAATTGCCCGGGCTTTGGTTCAAATGCCTCTACAATAATTTCGGCAACAGTAGATAACCCGGCCATAGCAACAACAACATCGGGTACACGCTGCGGTTATGGTACGGTAAACCTTGGGGCAACTGCGCCGGGCTACACTGTAAACTGGTACACTGCTTTAACTGGTGGGGTTCCCATAGGAACGGGCACAAGCTTTACTACTCCTCCTATAAATACTACTACAACTTATTATGCAGCTGCAACTGCAGGCAGCGGCCCGGCAATAGTAGGCCCGCAACTTTTAACTCCAGGTAGTACAACTTGCGGAGGAATTTCGGTGAGCAATTTAGCCGACTGGCCGGTACGTTTTGATGTAATGGCGCCCATTACCATACAAAGTGTAAAGGTAGTGGTGGTAGGTACTTCAATAAATGTTGGCCTGCGTGCATCACTGAGTAATGTAAATATTGCTACATTCAACCATACTTATACGCCTGCTGAAATTTCAGCAGGTATTGCAACCCTGCCTTTAAACTTTGTTATTAATACAGCTGGAAACTACCAATTGACAAATATTAGTGGTGGGGTAGGCAGGATACCTTCAATGAGTTGTTCATACCCATTCAATAGCCCGGGTGGTAATTTTTCCATTGTAGGTTCAGCCATTTTTTCTACAACTTCAACCTCTACAGCATATTATAATTCGTTTTTTGATTTTGTAATAGTAGAAGGTTGCGAAGGAACAAGGGTTGCTGTTTTAGCAACAGTAAACACTCCTCCGGCTATGACTTTATCTGCAAGCCCATCAACAACAATATGCAGCGGAAGCAGTGTAACGATTACCGCAACAAGTGCAAACCCCAATTATACTTATTTATGGCAACCGGGCAATATTGCCGGAGCTTCTATTTCGGTTACACCATCCGGTACAGGCTATTATATAGTAACGGCTACAGATATTACAACTACACCAGTTTGTGTAAATAAAGATTCCATTTTAATTACCGTAAACCCCACGCCGGCAAATATTAACCTTGCACCAGCTACAGCTTCAATTTGCCCGAATAATATATTGAATCTGTTTGTTACGGGAGGCGTTGTTCCAAACCAAACCATTGTGCATACTAATGTAAATACCGGCCCAAGTTTATTTCAGGCTGATGACCTCATAGTACCAACAGATTGGATTTCTAACCTTATTTCCGGCCCTGCAGTAACTCAATTTACGAGAAGGGCAAGCCCTTACATGGGCTATTTTAATACCATAAGTAACGACAACAGTACTTTCTTTTACTCCGATGCCGATGCAGGCGGACCTGGAAATACAACAAATACTGAAATAGTTTCTCCTGTGATGGACTTTACAGGACTTGGCGCAGATGGCGCAATTAATTTCTGGCATGCTTATTTAGCTTGGTTTAATGATATAGAAGTAGCGGTGCAATACAGGGTAGGTGCAGGTGCATGGAATAATATACAGGATTATACCGGGAGCAGCCAGGGTACTGCCACAAATTTTGTTAATGCCAATCTATTACTTACAGCTGTGCCCCGTGTACCCAATGTACAAATAAGATTCCATTATGAAAGTATCTGGGGTTATTATTGGGCAATTGATAACATAAAGATTACCGGTACAAATACTGCTCCAATAACCTGGACCTATAGCCCGGGGCCAAATCCGCTTTGGGCAACAAATGCAGGTTCTGGAGGTGCAGCTTATGTAGGTGGTACAAATGCAACTCAGGTATGGTTTGAAACAGGTACCATAAATACATATACAGTAGTGGCTCATGCAGGTTCTGGAGCATGCACAAAAACAGATACCTCTATTGTAACGGTTACCAGCGCTGGTGGAGTAGCCTCAATTGGTTTGAGTTCTTCGGATGGAGATAATAAAGTTTGTGCAGGGGATAGTATAACTTTTTCTGCTTTACCATCAGGCCAAATGGGCGCCAATGCCAACTATTTGTGGTGGCTTGATGCGGATGGCCCGGGTGCTGGTGGATTTGTACTACTGGTAGGTCCAAATACGCCACCGGATTTTACCTATACTTATACTCCTGCAACTGCAGTATCCTATATTAAAGTATCCATGCGTAAAAAGCCCTCAGACCCTTGTACCTCCTATCCTGCAGGTGATTCAGTATTTGCACAAGTTACCGTTTACAGGTACAGCAATACTTCGCCTACTATTTCAGGTGCAGTCGCAGGTTGTGTTGCACCGCCCAATATTAACCTTACAGCTAACCCTTCAAGTGTAGATATTACTTACCAGTGGATGCTGAACGGCACGCCAATTGGAGGAGCAACAGCTCAGGTTTATGGCGCTCCCGGCCCCGGTAATTATAGTGTTGCTGTAATAAACGGCAATGCCTGCTTTGATACGGCAACTCATGTAATTACTGCATCAAATACCTATACAATTACTGCAACTGCAACGGCAAATGGAATGCTAACGCCTATTGGAGCCGTACCAGTAAATTGTAATGCCGATACCTCATTTACTGCTGTAGCCAATGTGGGCTTTACCATTTTGGATGTAATAGTTGATGCTGTAAGCCTTGGGCCACAGGCGTCTCCGTATGTTTATACTTTCTTAAATGTTAATGTAAACCATACCATTCATGTAGTGTTTGGTTTAGCTGGATGTGATACACCGGCCTCAGTAAGCATGGTGGATACCGTAAATATTTGTGCAGGTAATGTATTTAGCTTGTCGGATGCATCCGCATCTGTTGTAAATGCAGCAACAGCTACATGGAGTACGGCTCCCGGCTGGGGTTCGGGAACTTTTAGCCCAAGTACAGCATGGGGTACAGCAACTACTTATACCCCTTCAGCCGCAGATATTACTGCCGGTATTGTAAAAATTGTGCTTTTAAGCAATGTGCCGCCATCTCCATGTAACCTGGCATCGAGTGATACATTGATTTTAAGGATCTATGGTAAACCATCGGTAGGTACTACGGGTATTTTTGGTTATTGCCCAAGCTCCAATACTACTATTACGGCAAACGCTGTTTTCCCGGGTGCAGTAGCATACCAATGGTACAATGGTGTAGCTGTAACGCCTATTGGAGGCGCTACTATGCCTACGCATAATTTTAACGCCAGTGGTACTTATAGCGTGGTAGCTACCGGCACCCCAGGCGGTTGTAAAGATACCAGCAGCTTTACTATAGTTGCTGCTGCTAATCCTTCGGTTACTATTGGTGGGCCCAACCTGGTTTGTGAAGGTTCTACCTCTACTTCACTTTCCTCAATTCCGGTTGCAGGCTCGGGAGCTATTACCGGCTATCAATGGTATACTGGCCCCACATGGCCGGCAACTCCTGTAGTAATTGAAACCAATCCTAGTTATAATATCCTTGTAGCTAACCAAACCTATTGGGTGCAGGTAACCGATAGCTATGGATGTACGGCTCATAACCCCACAGGCCATGCCGTTGCCATAGATATGAGCCCGCTCAACGGCTCTTATACCATTGGCCCGGGTGGACAAACCTGCAGCAATTTTGCCAGTTTCGACAGCGCTGTTTCTGCCTTAAACAGAAGAGGAATAAGCGGCGATGTAACTATACAAGCTGTTTCAGGTATTGTGGAAACCGTACCTGTAGGTGGTTTAAAACTTGGCCCGGTTGCCGGCAATACCGGCACAAGAAGGATTCGTTTTACCAACGACGGCCTGGGAGCACATCCTTTATTAAAAGCTTTTGCTGGCGGCTCGGCTACTCCTGCTACCGTTACAGCGCAAGACGGTATTTGGAGCATTAGCGGCGTAGATAATTTAACCATTGATGGTATTGACCTCCTGGATGAGAATACACTTAATAACGCCACCATGGAATATGGATATGGCTTTTTTAAAGTAAGCGGTACCGATGGTTGCCAAAACGACTCTGTAATTAATTGTGTAATTACTTTAAACAAGGTGAATAATGTTACAGGAGCGGGTACTTCTTACGAAGGCAATAAAGGTATTTGGATGGTGAATAGTACAAGCACGGCACCTACAACTGCATTAACGGTAACAGCTGCAAGCGGCAGCAATTCCAATAATCGTTTTTATAACAACACCATCAGTAATGTTCATAATGGTATTGTACTTTACGGGTTTGCGGCTTCTGCAGGCGTAGGCCCTTCACCAAGCCCTGCAACTTTCTATGGTGATTTAAATAACGATATTGGCGGTGCGGTAAATACCAATGGTAATACGATTACCAACTATGGTTCTAATTCCGTTGCCGTGGCAAATATTGCTGCGGCCATAAGGGTGCGCTACCAGTGGAGTAATAATATTTCGTTTAACAATATCAATAATAACAATGGAAGCGGCGAATTTCATTCCGGTGTACTTAAGGGAATATTAACAGCCGATGGAGCAAGCGCCAATATTACCATATCTAACAATACTATTGATGTAAAAAGCGGAAGCACTACTGCTGCCTGTTCTGCAATTGATAATGCAATAGGGATTGGCGCCGCATTGGGCCAGGCAGTTAATATTACCAGCAATATAATTACAGGATCTTATACTACAGCTACCAGTGGAATATGGGAAGGTATAAGGAACCAAAATGTAAATGCGCCTACCATGAATATAAATGGTAACCGTATTCAAAATGTAAGCAATGTAGGTACGGGAACCTGGTCAGCTATTTATAACATTGGAAGCAGTAATGCTGTATTAAATATCAATAACAATGTGGTAAGTAATAATACCATTAATGGTACGGGAACCGCAAATTTTATAATTTCTACATTAGGAACTAATACGAATAATACTATTTCCGGTAATACCATTTCCAATAATAGTTGTGCAAGTTTGGCCATCACATCAGTAATCAGTTTTACCAGTGCGACTAATACACCTATTGTTGACATTACAACAAACACTATCAGGAATAATACTTTTACCGGTGCATTTTCAACAGCCCGAACAATAAGTATGCTGTTTTATACTGGCGCAGGTGATGTTTTGAATATTTCTGGTAACCAGTTTATTGATAATGGTATTACAGCAAACAATAATAACGCAGTTTCAATTACCTTAAACGCTGTTGCCAATAATGTTTCCGCAGGTACAACCTATAATACAGAAACCATTACCAATAATACTATTGACAGCCTGTATATAAAAGGTACTTCAACTGCCGCACAGCATATAAGGGGTTTAAATATATATAATAACGATGCTGCGCCTGTAGCAAGAACTTACTCTGGCAATATCATTAAAAAACTGGCTGCACTTACCGGTACTGCTAATACGGTGTTGGGTATTAATGCAGGAGGCAGCAATGCGCCATTTAATTTATTTCAAAATACTATACGCAGGATTTACAGCAATAGTGCAGGTGCAAGCACCATTACCGGAGTAAACCTGCCTGCATTTACTAACCCTATCAGTATTTATAACAATACAATTGACAGTGTATTTACTACTGCCGGTACAGGGGCCACAATAACCGGTATTAATAACGCAGCAACGGGTGCCACATCTATGTATGGCAATACCATCAGCAATATGTATTTTGCCGCAAATACCGGAACCAGCGCTACCATTCATGGCCTTTTAATGCAGGCTCCGGGAGATGGATCGGCGGTATATGAAAACAAAATAAGTAATTTATATTTTGCCTCTAATGCAGCAGGAGCTACAGCAACAATTACTGGCGTAAATATTGCGGCTGGCACAGGTTATATTACTGCATATAAAGACAGTATTGCAAAGCTGTATACCAGTGCAACAGTCTCTGCCGATATTCGAGGTATTAATATCAATAATGTAAGCGCAACCGTTTCTAATATTTATCAAAATAAAGTAAGTGAACTTTATCCCGGCCAGGGTGCCGGCGCTTCTGCCGTACGTGGTATTTTACTTGGATTAAACACACTGGCAACCGTATATAATAATTTTGTAAATATTGATTTAACATCAGCGCCTGTTCCTGCTGCAAATGCAGTGCTTACGGGAATAAGGTCGCAGGTAGGCATATTGGGTAACAATGCAGGCCAAAAACTATTTTTTAATACCGTTAGGCTTGCTGGTACCGGTAGTGGTGCTGCATTTAGCTCAACGGCTGTTTATAATAATAGTGCTGCAGCTTTTGAAATGAAGAACAATATTTTTGTAAACCTGGGTACAGCTGTTACTCCGGCCAATGTGATGGCATTTACTGGCGCAGTTGCCAACTCCAATAATAACAACTGGTATGCAACCGGCCAAACGATTGCGCAGGTGCAAACAGCTACCGGCGGCGATGCTGCTTCTCAAAACATTAACCCGCTTTTTGTAAGCACTGCTGATTTGCATATACAAAATAATGCAGCCAACTTTTTACTGGAAGGAACCGGTACCGCAATAGCCGGTATTACTGACGATATTGATGGAGACAACAGGGCATCATCATCGCCTGTGGACTTAGGTGCCGATGCTATGATGCTTTCTCCATGGCCCATGTACCGTTCGCATTTTGCAACGGGCAACTGGGATACCAATACCGATTGGGAAGAATCAACAGATGGAGGTGGTACCTGGAACTACCCAGCAGTATTAAAACCTGCCAAAAATGTAAACAGCGGAATTTTAGTACAAGCAGGTCATGTAATGAATATAAGATTGGCAGGAGAATCTATGGATCATGTATTAGTACAGGGTACCCTGGTGTTGCAAACAGGTGGAATAATGGAACTGAATAATAGCGGCGGAACAGATATGCATGTTGACGAAAATGGTAAATTTTTGGTAACCACTACGGCAAACTATGCAACTGCAATGAGCTTTACCTCAAATCCCGATATTATTGTTGATACATTGGGTGTGATACAAATAGGCACTGGTGCCGCAACCGGCACAGGCTACGAAGGTTTTGCCACAAGTACCGATAATGTTTGGAGGCATGACGCCTGGTTTATCTGGAATAACGGCCTTGCCTTTAGCGGAAATGCAACTTATTTCCCCAATGTGGCTACGCCTGCTTATGTACCCGTATTTAGCGTTTTATCTACTACGGCTACTACTGGAGGTACGGCTTTGGTGATTAATGGAATATTTGATATTAGAACTAATGTAACCTTTAGCACAGCAACAGGTGCCAGAACATTTAAGAACGGAATTACAGGCAACAGTACGCTTACTATACCTGCTGGCGGCAGCGGCTCGCAAAATATAACTGGAACAACGCCAATACCACAATTTGCAATATCTGCTCCAGGAGCAACAGCTATTTTGGGAGGTAGTACTATGCTTAACCTTAATTTGGCCAAAACACTCAATATTGCAACAACTGCAACTGTGGTAGTTCCCAAAGATTCTTCGGTTACGATATCAAGTACAGTTTCACCAACTGCCATTAGTAAAGCCGGCACAGCCAACTTTATAGTAAGCGGTTTGGCAGATATGACCACAACCAATATGAGCAATACCGCCGGCGCTGTAACCATTAATGGTACTTTAAGAACCGCTGCTATAGATGGATTAAGAGGAGGCGGAACTGCAACGGTAAGTGCAGGAACCGTTACTGTAAACCACGGAAGCTTAGTGGAATATTATGCTGCAGGTAACCAAAATGTAACAGGCTCGGGTGTGCTGGGCGGTAGCACTTATCATGCTATTAAGTTCTCAGGCAGTGGTACAAAACTATTAACCAACCTAGCCAATGTTCACGATAGTGTAATTATTACCGGTACAGCTGTTGTAGATGCCATGAGTTTTAACCTGGGTTCTTCTGTTGGTGAAACCTTTATTATGGATGGCGGCCGCTTAAGATTAGGAACAGTTACCACACCTGGCCCACTGATGGATGGCGTTTATAAACTCACAGGAGGCGTTGTAGAATTTGCAGGAAGCAATGTTTCTCGCCAAACGATACGAGGTACGCAAACCAATGCCTATTACAATGTGGAAGTTACCGGCACCAATGTTGGTCAGTCATCGGGCAATATCAATATCAGGAACGGTGGTACATTTACCATTAAATCAAATGCTGTATTGCACATGAACGATGTGTCTATTGTTGACTCATCAGGCACTGGAACACAAAGTTTTATTATGGAAGCAAATTCAAAATTGTTTACAGCAAATACCCTTGGTTTTAACGGCCCGTTAATTGGCTTCAATGCTCCTACAGTAAAATCGGATATTGAAACGATTAACCTGGCAACGGGAAGCAGCATTGATTATAACAGAAGCAATTTTTACCTTGGCCTTGCTAATGGCAACCAGGTGGTAACCACTACTTTACCATATCAACACTTAATATTAAGTGGAGATGGAAATAAAACTCCTGCAGCCGGAGCAACCATAGTTGTTGCGGGTAATTTAACCAAGGGCGGAAGGCCATCTGCAATATTTATGCACAACGATGGTACTGTTGAGTTAAATAGTACAACGGCTCAAACCTATACTGATACGGCATTTGTAAAACAAATTATTGAACTAAATAGCCTTACTTTAAAAAATAACGGTTCGGTTACGCTTAAAAACAGTATTGCAGTAAACCAAAAAATGCTATTTGATAACAGCACGCCAAATACTGTATTTGTGCTTGATTCTGGCAATGTGCATTTAAGAAGCAGGGCAGATACAACCGCATGGGTGGCTGCTATTCCTTCAACTGTATTTATAAATTACGATAATGCCGGAACCGATCATAACCGGGGAAGGTTTGTGGTAGAAAGGTATAACTACAATGCCCGTAAATGGAGGTTTTACAGCATTCCCGATACAACAGTACAAACCATTAACCAGGCATGGCAGGAAGGCGCAACTAATATTTCTCAAAACCCTGTGCCAGGTTACGGAACCCTTATTGGCAGCTACTATAGCAACTGGAACACGCCTGCCCGTCAATGGTTTGATATGTACACTGCAGGCGGCCATGATATGAAATGGTGGAGTAACGATGCCAGCCAGCGTTATAATACTATTGGTAAAACAGATACTTTAATTGCAACCAATACAGGATGGATGAAGTTTGTACGTGGAGACAGAACCGTTACTGCTGGAACCGGTATAAGTTTACTACGTACAAGAGGTAAAATTAAACGCAATGCTCAGTCGGTAACCTTTACGGCTACAGCAGCCAACCAATACTTTAGTGTGGGTAACCCTTATCCATCATCGGTAGATATGCGGCAAATTTCTAAATCCGGTTTTGTATCCGGTCCGGGAGCAAGGGTACAGCAGTTCCTCATTTGGGATCCACGCCTTGGTGGCGCTTATGGCTTAGGCGCATTCCAGGCATTTGCCTGGGATGGAACCAACTATAGGGTTACACCGGGTGGCGGTAGTTATGGTGCAAATGGAACTGTGGATAATATAATTGAAAGTGGCGCAGCCTTCTTTGTACAATCCTCCGGCATTGGTGCAGGTACAGTAAGCTTTGCCGAGGCTACAAAAGTGGATGGAAGCAGGGAAGTATTCCGCATTAATGGCCTGGAAGAAAAACTCAGCGTAATATTAGAAAGCAACCCCGTTGGAGAAACGCCGGAAGTAATGGATGGTTTAATGGCAATGTTTGATGATAGCTATACTAATGAAATAGATGCTAACGACCTGAAGAAATTTGCCAACCCCGGAGAAAATATTTCTATCAACAAAGGAGATAATAATTTACTGATGATAGAAAGCCACCCAAGCATTGTGGCAGATGATACTTTGTTCCTGAAAATTTCGGGTATGAAGGCCAGGCCTTACCGCCTGAATATACAACCGGAAAATATGGCGAAGCCCGGTTTAATGGCATGGCTTGTAGATAAATTTACCGAAACATCTACACCCATTGATTTGCTCACGGGCTTAATCTATAATTTCGACATCAGCACCAATCCATCTGCCGTGCCAGACCGGTTTATGATTGTATTTAAAAATGCAACCGTGGTGCCCGTTAAAATTGTAAGCATTGCCGCAGAACGAAACAACAATGGCAGCAATACCGTAAAATGGAGGGTGGAAAATGAAACCGGCGTTGCTCATTATGAGTTGCAACGCAGCCATAATGGTAGCAACTTTACAGCATTGCAAAGTAATATTGCTGCAACCAATAACAATGGCGGTAGTGAAATGTACAACCGTATAGATGCCAATCCATTGGTAGCCGATAACTATTACAGGATAAAAGCCACTTTGCAAAACGGAAGGATCGAATACAGTGCAATTGTGAAACTTAGCCAGGTAAAAGCGCCGTCTTCTATTACTGTGTTCCCTAATCCTGTTAAAGAAAACCGCTTTAATATTGAATTTGTGAACCAGCCCGAAGGTCGTTATGTGCTGGATTTGCTGGCAGCAAACGGGCAGGTGGTTTACAGCTTTGCGGTAATGGTTACGGGAAATAATTTCATAAAAACTATTACACCTGCAAGGGTAATTGCCGGTGGAACTTATACCATAAGGCTCACAGCACCAGATGGAAAAATTGTGGTGAAGAAAGTGATGGTGGAGTAGGGCTGCTATTGGGCAAATGCTCTCGTTTTTTAATTTTGTTTAGGGTTATTCATAACGCTCCTTTTTTAAGGGGCGTTTTTTTTAAATTTGAAAGGCATAATGGCAAATCCTTAATTCCAATAAACGAAACGGGTTATCTTTGCTGCCTCTATGGCGGAAAAAATCATTATCCTCGACTTTGGCTCCCAATATACTCAACTCATTGCCCGTAGCATTAGAGAAGCCAATGTGTATTGCGAAATCATCCCATTTAATAAATCCATTGAATTTGATGCGTCGCTTAAAGGCATCATTCTTTCTGGTTCGCCCTGCTCGGTAAATGAAGCAGATGCGCCAATGGCAGATATAAAAATGCTTACCACAAAAGTACCTGTGTTGGGTATTTGCTATGGTGCACAGCTTATGGCAAAGCAATATGGAGGTGTGGTGGCAAAAAGTAATAAAAGAGAATATGGAAGGGCAACCATGCAAATTAATGAAACCGATGAACTGATGAAAGGCGTTGCGGCTTCATCGCAGGTATGGATGAGCCATAGCGATTCTATCAAAAACCTGCCCGAAGGATTTGAAATTTTGGGCCATACAGAAAGCATACCTGTTGCGGCATTTAAAAGTAACAAGAGTTCAGCCCAAGTTGTTTATGGGTTGCAATTTCATCCCGAAGTATATCATTCCACAGATGGAAAAACCATCCTGCGTAATTTTTTAAAAAATATTTGCGCTTGTAGCCAGGATTGGACGCCTGCACACTATATTACCGATACGGTGGATGCACTAAAAAAGCAACTGGGAAATAAAAAAGTAGTAATGGCTTTAAGCGGCGGTGTGGACAGTACTGTAGCTGCTACCTTAATACATAAAGCCATCGGCAAAAACCTCTTTGGCATTTTTGTAGACAACGGGCTTTTGAGGAAAAATGAATTTGAACAGGTGTTAAAAGCCTATAACCAAATTGGCCTTAATGTAACCGGCGTAAATGCACAGGAATTTTTTTATAATAAACTCAAAGGAAAAACAAATCCCGAAGACAAGCGCAAAGCTATTGGTGGTGCTTTTATAGAAATATTTGATGAAGAATCCCATAAATTAAAAGACATTGATTTTTTAGGACAGGGTACAATTTATCCCGATGTAATAGAATCTGTTTCGGTGCATGGGCCATCGGTTACTATAAAATCGCACCACAATGTAGGCGGCTTGCCCCAAACCATGAAGCTGCAACTGGTGGAGCCTTTACGTCTGCTCTTTAAAGATGAAGTAAGAAAAATTGGTGCCGAACTGGGTATTCCGGCAGATATGCTGGGCAGGCACCCTTTTCCGGGGCCAGGCCTGGCCATTAGAATTTTAGGAGAAGTAACTAAAGAAAAGGTACAGTTATTGCAGGATGCAGATGAGGTATTTATAAATTCGTTAAAAAATGCCGGTTTATACAACCAGGTGTGGCAGGCTGGCGTCATATTATTACCGGTAAAAAGCGTAGGCGTAATGGGGGATGAGCGTACCTATGAATTTACGGTTGCATTACGTGCCGTAACCTCGGTAGATGGGATGACGGCAGATTGGGCGCATTTGCCTTATGATTTCCTGGCAACGGTGAGCAACGAAATTATTAATAACGTAAAAGGTATCAACAGGGTGGTGCTGGATATAAGCAGTAAACCGCCTGCAACAATAGAATGGGAATAATAAATTTGAACAATATGAAAATGAAGCTTCCGTTACTTTTATTGATTGTGTTGAGCATTGTTTTTTTTGATGTACAGGCGCAGGTACAGACCAATATGGCAGACAGCTTTATCTTAAAGGCTGATTCTCCAAAGCCTGTATTCCCATCATTTAAAGTTGCCATTTTTTCACCGCTTTATCTCGATTCTGCATTTTTGGGTGACAGCTACAGGTATAATAAGTCTTTTCCCCGCTTTACCCTGCAGGGTTTTGAATTTATACAAGGTGTTCAACTGGCGTTGGATAGTATGAAATTCTTTGGCGGTAATATTACTTCCGAAATTTTTGACTCAAAATCCTACACAGCGCCAATTCCGGCGCTTATCAGCCAAAAAATATTAGACAGTGTAAACCTCATTATTGGCAATGTAAAAGATGCCGAATACCTGCAACTGGCAAATTTTGCCAAAGAAAAAAATATCCCGTTTATTTCTGCAACCTATCCTAATGATGCTGGTGTAACTGCCAACCCTTTTGTAACAATTCTTAACCCAACCTTAAAAGCACATTGCGAAGCCATTTACAGCTATATTTTACAAAACCATGGCAGCAGCAATGTAGTATTGGTGCGTAAAAGTGGTGTGCAGGAAGACAGGGTGGCACAATATATTAAATCCATCAACCGGCAGGATGGAAAAGACCTGATAAAGATAAAAACACTTTTTTTAGACAGTGCAGCACAACTTAAAAACTACCTGGACAGTGGAAAGCGTACTATTTTATTGTGCGGAAGCCTCAACGAAGCCTTTGCTGCTAAAGTATTACAAGCAGCAGCAACTTATAATGCTAAGTATCCTTCCATGCTTTTTGGAATGCCCAACTGGGAGCGTTTTTCTATTATTAAAAAACCTACTACTACCAATAGTTACCCGGTTTATATTACTACTCCTTATTTAAACGAAAGGCAGGATGAAAAAAGCAAATGGATTTTGAATTACTACCTTTCCAAATTCCAGGGTATACCATCCGACTTTGTTTTTAAAGGCTATGAAATGGCATTTACTTTTATCAATTTACTGGTAAAACACCCTGAAGATTTTATGAGCCATATTGAAGATAATAACGATAAAGTGTTTACGGATTTTACAATAAAGCCGGTATTTCTCAACGCATCTTCCATGCACCCCGATTATTTTGAAAATAAGAAATTGTATTTCATGAAGTTCATGAACGGCGCCGTTACTAGGGCATGGTAAATTTAATGAGAACCTGCATTTAATAAATTCAGGAAAATTTTTTATTGTTGAGTACAATATCTGCCTTTTTAAGTGCAGATGCAATTACCTGGTGCATATCGTAATATTTATATTCTGCAAGCCTTCCGCCAAAAATTATTTTTTCTTCAGCTTTGGCCAATGAGGCATAGTCCCGGTATTGTTTGTTATTTTTGGCATCATTTACCGGGTAAAAAGGCTCTGCACCTTTTTGCCATTCTACCGGAAATTCTTTGGTAATAACGGTTGCAGGCTGGTTGCCAAATTCAAAATGCTTGTGTTCTATTATTCTAGTATAAGGCACTTCGCTATCGGTGTAATTTACGGCTGCATTGCCCTGGTAATTGGGCATGTTTAATATTTCCTGTTGAAAATTTAAACTTCTGTAGGCCAATGCACCAAACCGATAGGTATAAAAGCGGTCAATAGGGCCGGTGTAAATTATATTTTTTGCAAGCCGGTTAAAATAATCAAAGTCTTCAAAATAATCAGTATTTAATTTTACTTCTATACCTTCCAGGAGGCCATCAATTAATTTGTTGTAGCCGCCAATAGGTATGCCCTGGTAGTTATCGTTAAAATAATTATTGTCAAATGTAAAACGTACCGGTATGCGTTTAATAATTGAAGCAGGCAGGGCAGTAGCTTTTCTTCCCCATTGTTTTTCCGTATAGCCTTTAATTAAGGCATGGTAAATATCGGGCCCTACAAGCATTAAAGCCTGCTCTTCCAGGTTTTGCGCATTTTTGATATTGAGGTTTTTTACCTGCTCTTCAATTTTTCGTTGTGCTTCCACCGGGCTTGTGATTTGCCACATTTGGTAAAAAGTGTTCATGTTAAAAGGCAGGTTGAACATTTTACCTTTATAATAGGCAACCGGCATATAAGTAAAGCGGTTAAATTCAACAAAGCTGTTTACGAATTCCCAAATTTCCCGGTCGTTGGTATGAAAAATATGCGGACCGTAAGCATGAACATTTATGCCTTCTACATTGCTGCAATAAATATTACCACCCTTATGGTTGCGTTTTTCAATAATAAGGCATCGCTTGCCCTGCTGCTTAGCTTTGTATGCAAACACGGCCCCAAAGAGCCCCGAACCTACAATAAGAAAATCATATTGTTCCATAAACGAAAGCCTTAAAGATAATGTTTTTCAACTAACCGTTTATGAGAGCGAAACGGGCATTTAAGCATACATAAAAAATTACCGGAAGCACTTAATTTAACCTGATTTTGGAGCTGTAGGCTATTGACTTTTTTTCAACCAGCTGGTAAACAATATGAGAAGCCATGAGGGTAACTAATATAGCAATAATGGCACATGGAATAATGAGCAATTTATTAATAGGGCCATAAGGCGCAATAAAATTAATCATAAGGCTGCATGCCGAAATACCAATTGGTATATGTAGTAAATATATACAATAGCTGAGTTTGCCGCAATAAAGCAAAAAAGAAGATTCGATATATTTTCTATAGCTTAAAAAATAATGTGCAAAAGCAATGAGTATATGAGAAATAATAATTGCCAATACAGAGGTATCATGATATACAAAGCCAAATACAATTAAAATAATATCAAAAACAATAAAAACAAATAAATACCTTTTCTCCAAAAAAGAATTATACAGCAGCACACCCGATAAAAAGATAAACAGGAAACGGGGAAAATAGTTTGTGCCTTCGGGGTAAATATGAAAAGGCCAAAGCAGCGAAAGTGCCGAGAAGATGACGATAACTATAAAAGCAGCATCACTTCTTTCTCTGCGAAATATTTGTGCATATTTTTCGCCAATGTATAATATTATGGCAAAGAAAATATACAATTGAATTTCCAGGGCCAGCGTCCACGATACCGATAAAATTGCCGGATAATCCATTATCCAATTGAGGTAAAACAAATTGGTTAAAAGATGCGGCATGGAAAGATAAGGGCTGGTATGCATTTTTAAAATTTCGGCGCTGCCAAAAAAAGCAACGCATATAAGGGTAATGCCAATGGCGGCAAAATAGGTGGGGTCCAGCCTTATACTGCGCTTAATAAAATATTTTCCTACTGCAGCAATGCCCGAAACCCGGGAATTTTTTTGAAGAGAATGCGCCAAAACAAAGCCGGAGATTACAAAAAATAAACGAACACCCCATCTTCCCCACAAAGCAAAATAATTTAGTGCAGCATCTAAAGTTTCAAAAGAAATAATTAAATGGGTTTGCTGTGCAAAGCCTCCTGCAAGGCAGGTATAAATATGAAACCAGGCAACACCCAACGCTGCAACACCTCTGTATGCATCTATATACCTTATCCTGGAAGCGCCGGTTTGTTTTGTTGAAGCATTAGGCCACATAAACCGGTAAAATACGTTATTATTTTTTATCTAATTTTAGATTTAATATTTTTCGTAATCAAAAAAATGGGTAGTAAAACCATTAGTAAACCTTACCGGGGCAACCTAATTTGTTCTTTTGCCTGCTAAAAATACCACTACTATTGCCCAGTATGCGAAATTGAAGGCGCAATAAAGTTGTGTAATACCAGTCTTTTATTTTGGGGTTTCCCCTTTGTGCGCCTTCAGCGGGGTAGGGCGGGGCGCCATGTATTTCGTTGCCACGGTAGGCAAAAGCTACTGCCTTAGGGCCCTTTACAGCCATTAGTTGTGCCGAGTCCACATAATTCATACTTACATCGTCAAGGTAATCGGTAAAAGTTTTGCGTATATTCAATTCTACAGCCACCGCAATATCGGGGCTTAAGGATAGTTTAAGGCCTGCGCCAAATGGAATAGCAACCTGTTTGGTATTATAAGGCTTCCTTTCGGGATAGGCAGTTAAACCCTGCCCTTCGGTGCTTAACGGCCTTAAAAATACTTTGTTTCCCAGTGAGTCAAAGCTATAGGGATTAAAATGAAACGCAGCAATTCCGGCAAAAATATAAGGTGAAAAATTTCGTTCCTGCATGTTGTATAAATAATACTCCAGCGCCAGTTGAGCCTCCAATACACGGCTGGTAAAATTGAGGTTGCGGTAGGCAATACCTGTAGCTTTGGTATTGTTTTTATCATCGGCAGCAATATGCATATAGCCTGCAATACCCCTGATGCTGAAATGATTGTTGAGGCTATAACTTAACCCGGCGCCAAAAGCAGCTTTAGAATTGCTAAGCGTAAAGCGTTTGCCTTGCAGGTCGCCCTGGTAATTGGCCAAACCGCCATTCACTTCAACCTTTAGGTCCTGAGCATAAATAAACTTTGACAAAAGGAGCACAAATAGCAAACCGGGAAATTTCATAAGAGAAACAATTAAGGCTTATACTTGTTCAAAAACTATACCCAAAAGGCCAGATTTATTGCCGTTTTACATAAAATACAGGCTTTAAAGTTAAATTGAAGGAAAAGGTCTGATTAGGTACAAACTATCCACATACTGCAATTTTATCAATATTTACTGTTATATTGCTCCGTATAAATTGTATAATAACAATATTTGTTATAAAAAATATTAAAATTTAATTGAAAATTATTCCATTATTATTATGTCAATCCTTATTTTTGTGAATTGCAATAATTGAATTATTTTAAGAGATGAACCGTATTAGAAAGAAAATTGTTAACCTGGTAATTGTATCCGCACTATCACTGGTACCAACCCTGGCAATGGCTCAAATTGATCCGGGCTGCGATCCGGATGATCCTTTGTGCCCTATTGATGGAGGCATTTCATTGCTCATTGCAGCAGGCATTGGTATTGGTGCAAAAAGAGTTTATGATGAAAAGAAAAAAGCTGCAGAAAGCACTTCAGAAAAATAATTTTTGGGTGTACCATATTTTGTAAAGGCAATTAGCAATAATTGCCTTTATTTTTTTAAATTACTTCTTATAAATAGGATGATGCTTTTAATTTTACCGTATCATTTTTTTTCACGAATTTTGAACGATTAAACAGTGCAGCAGGGCAAAAATAAATTTCCTGCAACATGCTTTATTATACAATGACAGTTTTACAAGAATGGAGCGGGTATAAATTTTTTACAGGAAAGTTTTTTTTAGGTTTGGGTTTTTTTACCCTTACATTAACTTCCTGCTATACCGTTAACAAGCCACCCACAAATTTTAAAACACTTCCCAGGGATACCACGCTAAGCGGATTTGTTACCAACGATTTTCAATCTAAAATTGCAAAAGGTGATATACTGAGCATTACCATCAGCAGCCTGAGTGCAACAGAGGATGCCATTTTTAATTTTTCCGGAGCCGGAGGAAATAGTTCTGTCAATACATTGGGTAGCGGTTTTTTGGTAGATAGTACAGGAAATATTTCTGTACATAAAATTGGCCAGGTAAAAGCCGAAGGCCTTACCCGTAAAGAATTAGCAAAAGCACTTGAAACCGCAATGCTGCCTTTTATGAAAGACCCCATTGTAAATGTGGGGTTCCTTAATAGGAAGATAACAGTTTTGGGGAGTGTAAAAGCGCCATCGGTTGTGGCCCTGCAGGCCGAGCAAATGCCTTTGCTGGATGCCCTGGTTTTATGCGGCGATTTAACGGAAGAGGCCAATAGAAAAGATATAATGATTATTAGGGAAAAAGGCAATACCAAAGAAATTAAACACCTTAACCTGGAAGATCATTCCATTTTTTCATCACCCTGGTATTATGTACAGCCCAACGATATTGTATATGTAACTGCAGGCATCAATGAAGAAAAAATTGCTGAGGAAAAACGCAGGAATACCCAAATGACTATCACCCTTGTTGCCAGCAGTGTATCACTTTTGGTTGCCTTAGTAAATATTTTCACCAGGTAATTTTCATTTCATGAGTAACGAAGAGCAATTTTTTAATGAACGGCCACAAGTAAACATCCTCCGACAGTTCGTAAACCGTTTTCTTCCTTTTTGGCCAGTGTTTATTTTTTTTACCGCTGTATCGCTGTTTATCTCTTACTTCTACCTGCGTTCCCAAACAAAAATTTATGTGGCTACGGCCAAAGTACTGTTAAAGGACCCTAGTAAATCGGGTAGTGAAGCCAAACTATTGGAAGCCCTCAATATTTTTAGTGAGAAAAAAGTTGTAGATAATGAAATTGTGGTAATGCGTAGCTCTTCTATTTTAAGAGAAGTAGTAAAAGACCTGGACCTTTATGTATCAATTTTCAACAAGGGCAATGTGCAAACGGAAGAATTATTTAAGCCCAATTCACCCGTATGGTTTGTTGCAACCAATAAAGATAGTATCCGTTACGGTGGCAGCCAGGAGTTTGATGTAGATTGGGATAAACAGGAAATTCAAATTGCCGGCAAAGCAGTTTCCTTTAACGGTGATTTTGAATTAGGTGGTACTACATATAAAGTTGTGCCCAATGTAAAGTATCGCAGGGGGCTTAGCGGTAAAAATTATTTTGCTGTATTTTACCCTCCTGAAACTTCTGCTAGGTTTTTGGGCTCGGCCATAAAAGCTGCAGCTGTGGCTTACCAGTCAACGGTTATAGATGTTAACATTGAAACACCTGTAAAAGCAAAGGGTGTAGCCATACTGGACAAATTATTTGAAGTGTACAATGCTGCCGGTATCCGGGAAAAAAACCAAATGGCGGTAAATACCATCAACTTTATTGAAGACCGTTTGGCCACCGTTATCCGCCAATTGGACAGTGTTGAAAATAAAATAAAAGACTATAAAGCCCGGTATGGAATTACCGACCTTGGCGCCCAGGCATCGCTTTATTTTAATAAAGTAAACGAGCTTGACAAAATGAAAAGCGAGGTAGAGTTAAGGATGGATGTATTAAGTGATTTACAAGGCTATGTGAACAGTAAAGCCAGGGCAAGGGGAACAGTGCCTGCACAACAGTTGGTTACCGATCCGCAACTTACCACACTGCTCAACAATTTATATACCGCAGAGTTTGAACTCGACGCAGCAAGTGCAGCGGGTGGTGAAAAAAGTACGGCGGTAATTTTAGGGGAAGAAAAAGTATCCGATATCAAAAAAGATATCAATGAAAATATACGCAACATCCGCAATTCTTTTGAAGCAGAAAAAAGAAGCATCAACAATAGCATTAACCTCAATAACTCTTTACTTAAAGATGTTCCCACCAAGGAACTTGCGCTGCTCGACATCAGCCGCCAGCAGTCAATAAAAGATAATATTTACACATTCCTGCTTCAAAAACGAGAGGAAACAGCGCTTTCATCAGCTTCCAGTACATCAGACCTTAGGGTTTTGGAAACGGCCAGCTCCTATGGACCGGTAAGGCCAATTCCCAAAAATTATTATATGATGGGGTTGCTTTGCGGGTTACTGATATTTATTCTTTATGTGCAAATACAGGAGCAGTTCAACAATAAAATACTTTTTCGCAAAGACCTTGAAGATAAAACCAAGGTGCCTGTAATTGCAGAAATTGTTCAGGACCCTACCAAGAAAAGTATAGCAATTAAAGACGGCCAGCGTACTGTTATTGCTGAACAATTCCGAACACTGCGTACCAACCTTGCCTATATGGGTTTTAGCGAAAGCAATAATACACTGCTGGTAACCTCGAGCATTTCCGGCGAAGGAAAAAGTTTTATTGCCATCAACCTTGCCATTGGTATTACACTCACCGGGCGTAAAGTAGCTTTAGTGGAAATGGATTTGCGCAAACCCAAGCTCAGCAAACAACTGCAGGTAGAAAGGTCGCCAGGCATCAGCAATTACCTGGTAGGCAAAGCTACTATTGATGAAATATGTAAACCTACATCCTTTAGTAATTTATTTGTTGTTTCTGCAGGGCCTATTCCGCCCAATCCTACAGAGTTGATACAACTGCCTGCTTTTGGTACCATGATGCAGGAACTTAAAGAAAAATTTGATTACGTAATTATTGATACAGCGCCCATTGGGCCAGTAACCGATGCACAATTACTGGCACAGCATGTAAATACTACTTTGTATGTGGTAAGGCACGATAAAACGCCGTTTAATTTTGTAAGCATGATTGATACACTTTACCGGGAAAGAAAATTCCCTGGCATTTGTATTGTTTTTAACGGCATAAAACCAAGGGGCGTAAACTTTTTTGGCTACGGCTTTGGAGGATATGGCAACGGGTATGGCTATGGTTACGGCTACGGCTATGGTTATGGCTATGGTTACGGAAAAGATGGCGCAGGCTATTACACTACTGATGAAAAACATCCTGGCTTTAAAAATTTATGGGGCGTAGGAAAAGATATAAAAAAAATATTTAAGCGGATGTTTGGCCGAAGGTATTAGGCATTTTAAAAATGCGGTATTTAAAGTGATTTTAATAGTTCGCAATCGAAAGATTGTAACCTTGTTTGATAGTACCAGTTTGGTTATTTGAAATATTATGTACTCCTCACCGTTGCGGTTTTACTGTAACTGAGGAACAGCGAAGCTTTGGCCAGTATGAACGAAAATTTACATTGGTACGTTGTTTATACCCGTCCCCGTTGGGAAAAAAAAATTGCTGCACTGCTGCAAGATAAAGGCATTACGCACTATTGCCCCATGAATAAAGTGCACCGGCAATGGAGCGACAGGATGAAAATAGTAACCGAACCTTTATTTAAAGGCTATGTGTTTGTACAGGTTGAAGAGCGCAAAAAATGGGATATTAAACTTATTGACGGTATTGTAAATTATGTGTACTGGCAAGGTAAACCGGCAAGAGTAAGGGATGAAGAAATTATTACCATTAAAAAATTTCTGCAGGAATTTGAAAATGTAGAAGTAACCGAAACACGGCTGGCTGTAAATGATACCGTTGTAGTTACAGACGGCATTATGATGGATTATAAAGGAATTGTGCTGGAAGTATCGGGCAATAAGGCCAAAGTGCTTATCCAAAGCATTGGCATAACTTTAAGCGCAATTTTCGAAAAGAAAAAACTCATCAAGGTTGACCGGTTATGAACAACTTATAGTGTGGTTTCCATAATTCATGCAAGGCAAACAAAATTCTGTTTTATTTTTTACCTTAAAAATATTTTCTGCCACCGGCGGTATCGAAAAAGTTTGCAGGGTAGCCAGTAAAGCACTTTTTGAAATTTTTAACGGCAACCTGCAGATCTTTTGTATGCATGATAAAACCGGCGATGCATCAGGTAATAAATATTTTCCTGAAAAAATTCAAAGGTCTTTTGAAGGCAATAAAGTAAAAGCATCCTTTTCGGCAATTATAGCAGGCCGTAAAAAAGAGGTCATCGTTCTTAGCCATATCAATTTACTGCCGGTAGGCTGGGTAATAAAAAAGCTAAACCCAAAAGCAAAACTGGTTTTATTTACGCATGGCATTGAAGTGTGGCAACCCTTGAACAACCGCAAAAGAAAAATGCTGCATTGCTGCGATATGGTTTTTTCAGTGAGCAATTTTACCCGGCAAAAATTAATTGATGTGCAGGGTGCATGCCCCGCCAAATGTTTTGTACTCAATAATTGCCTCGATCCTTTTTTGGAGAGCAAAACCCATTTACAAAAACCAGTTGATTTGCTTGCAAAATACAACCTGGAGCAAACCGATATTATTATAATGACGCTTACCCGGCTTGCCATTACAGAAAGAAACAAAGGTTACGATAAAGTGATAGCAGCCATTGCATCACTTCAAAAAAAATCAGCTGCTACAATAAAATACCTCATTGCCGGAAAATATACCGGGGAGGAGAAAAATTTTATTTTTAAGCTGGCCGAAACAAATGGGGTTACGGTGATACTCACCGGATTTATTGACGATAAAGAATTGCCAGCTTATTTTGCCCTTGCCGATATGTATATTATGCCTAGCAAAAAAGAAGGCTTTGGTATTACGTTTATTGAGGCCATGTATTACGGCCTGCCGGTAATTGGCGGCAATGCCGATGGCTCTGCAGATGCACTGGATAATGGTAAATTAGGCATAATGGTTAACCCGGATAGTGTAGCAGAAATTGAATCGGCAATTGCAAAAATCATCCATACTAAAACAGCATATATACCTGCAAAAGAAAAGCTGATGGAAAAATTTGGTTTTGATGTGTATAAGGAAAATTTGAAAAGACTGATGCATATTTGATAACTTAAAAATTGAAAAGGAAAGAATATTACTTTGTACTTTATTTTATTTAGATAAATAAATAAAATGCGATTTCACTACCCAATTCAATATACGTAACGCATTGCGCTAACCCCTTCACAACTTAAACTTCTTAAACCCCATAAAAAAGAATGCCTCCCGAAGCAACCATACCTAAAGATGAATGGGACCTGGTAGTAGAACCCAAATCATCTCTTTTTAGCCTTAACTTTAAGGAAGTATGGCGCTATAAGGATTTACTGTTGCTGATGGTGCGGCGTGACTTTGTAGCTTATTACAAGCAAACCATCCTCGGGCCTATCTGGTTTTTCCTGCAACCCCTGCTTACCACGGCAATGTATTTTCTCATTTTTTTTAAAGTGGCCAAATTATCTACAGATGATGTGCCGCCAATGTTGTTTTACCTTGCAGGCGTAACCGTATGGAATTATTTTTCAGAGTCATTAACCAAAACCTCCGATACTTTTATAGCCAACGCAGCCATTTTTGGCAAAGTATATTTTCCCAGGCTGGTAATTCCTATTTCTATTGTGGTTTCCAACCTCATGCGCCTGGGCATTCAGTTTATGCTCTTTCTGGTATTTTGGGTGTATTATTTACTGGCCACAAACGCTATACATCCGCATTGGGATGCAATGCTGCTTTTGCCCATTTTAATTTTGCTTATGGCATGCCTTTCGCTGGGCTTGGGTATTATATTTTCGTCACTCACCACAAAGTACCGTGACCTCAGATTTCTGCTGGGTTTTGGCATTCAACTCATGATGTTTGCCACACCTGTTGTGTACCCGCTTAGCCTTGCATCGGAAAAATACAAATGGCTGCTGGTAGCAAACCCGTTTACCGCTATTATAGAAACTTTTCGTTACGCATTTTTGGGCAAGGGTGAATTTAACTGGATGTACCTGGGCTATAGCGCACTCGTAACCATTATTATTTTATTAATAGGTACATTAATTTTTAATAAGGTAGAAAAAACATTTATGGATACCGTATAATATGGCAGAAACAGTAATAGAAATACACAAGCTTTCAAAACTCTACAGGCTTGGCCAGGTAGGCAGCGGTACTTTACGAAACGACCTGCACCGGTGGTGGCAAATGGCAAGGGGAAAAGAAGACCCATTTTTAAAACTTGGCCAGGAGAATATAAGAGATCAAAAAGGAAGTGAATTTGTGTGGGCGCTAAAAGATATAAGTTTTGAAGTATGCAAAGGTGAAGTGCTGGGCATTATTGGTAAAAACGGCGCCGGCAAATCTACTTTATTAAAAATATTATCGAGGGTTACTTCTCCTACCACTGGATATTTTAAAGCCAAAGGCCGCATTGCCTCTTTGCTGGAAGTAGGCACAGGTTTTCACCCCGAGCTGAGCGGCAGAGACAATATTTTTTTAAACGGAGCCATACTGGGCATGACGAAGAATGAAATAAAACGCAAGTTTGATGCCATTGTAGATTTTGCCGGCGTGGAACGCTATATAGATACGCCAGTAAAGCGTTACAGTAGCGGAATGTACGTGCGGCTTGCATTTGCCGTAGCCGCATATTTGGAAAGTGAAATTTTAATTGTAGATGAAGTACTGGCCGTAGGCGATATGGAATTTCAAAAAAAATGTATTGGCAAAATGAGCGAAGTGAGCGAAAGTGAAGGCCGTACCGTTTTATTTGTGAGCCATAATATGGGCACTCTTATTTCGCTTTGCAAGCATGGCATCATTATGCAAAACGGCACCGTGGTTTATAACGGCTCCATGCAGGATGCTATTTCAAATTATTCCGCCATGCAGGCAACAACAGGCGAAGACTCGCCGTACCTTGATTGCAGTAAGTATACAAACCCTGAAATAAGTCTCAACTTTTTGCAAATAAAGGGCCAAGATAATAAGCTGTCCAATAATTTCCTGTCGGATAGTGCTGTGCTTGTTGAATTGAATTATCAACTATCATCTACGGTAAATAACCTGCGTATCATTATTGCATTAAAAACAATAGAAGGGTTTAATATTTTTGAAACCGCTGATGTATTGGCTGCTGGCAGAGGAGTAAGACAGCAAGGTTGTTTTTCCAGTATTTTAAAAATACCTGCTCACTTTTTAAATGTGGGTAAATATATAATTGAAGTAACGGTTGATAAACCTGGCGAAAAAGAACTGTTTGGCTCAATTCTTTTGGGTTTTAATATTACTGAATTGATGGAATGCCAAATCGGAATTACCATGAGCAGGCCAATGGGTGTGATACATCCAAAACTGGATTGGCAAATAATTCAAAACCAGTAATGGAGGATAAGCAAATAGTTTCCTGCAATCAATGCATCCTCACCAGTAAAGAGGATCCCAATCTTGTGCTGGACGAAAAAGGAATTTGTAACTATTGCCATTTGTACCTTGATGAAGTAAAGTTGCAAATAAAAACCGGCAAAGAAGGTGAAGATTTATTGAATAACACAATTGCTAAAATTAAGGATTACGCCAAAAACAAAAACTACGATTGCCTTATAGGAATAAGCGGCGGTGTGGACAGCAGCTATGTGGCTTACCTTGCACATAAAGCCGGCCTTAGGGCATTATGTGTGCATTTTGATAATGGCTGGAACAGTGAACTTGCGGTTGCCAATATTGAAAATATAGTAAGCAAACTTGGCTTTGATTTATATACTTATGTAATTAACTGGGAAGAATTTAAAGACCTTCAACTGGCTTATCTCAAAGCATCGGTAGTGGATATTGAA